>DATAVC010000045.1:0-105843 GCA_036267935.1 Occallatibacter sp.
GAGCCTGCTCGCCGGCGAAGGGTCAGCGATGGCGATGGCCGAAGCCTACACGCTCGCTGGGGAATTGGTTGTCGCGCAGGGAGGCCACGCGTCCGCATTCGAAATCTATGAACAGCGCCTGCGGCCCTATGTGGAGCGCAAACAGAAGGGGGCGCGCGATTTCGCTGCGAGCTTCGTCCCCAGGAGTGCTTACAGGCTGTGGCTGCGCAACGCGACCATCAACGCCGCGAACCGCCTTGGGCTCATTCAGCTGCTGTTCAGAGCCCAAATGCGCACTGGCATCGAACTACAGGACTATCGGTAAGACTTCACCGGGCCTACCCATCCCGGATCTTTGCTCCACGCGTCAGGCACTCGCGATAGCCTGGTGCTGCACGGTTCAGGAGAGCGCGGGATAGCTAGTGTAGCCGGCAGCCCCTCCTCCGTAGAAAGTTGTTGGGTCCGGTTGATTTAGGGCGGCTCCGAGTTGCAGCCGTCGCGGTAGGTCTGGGTTGGATAGAAAGGCGCGGCCATATGCGACTGCGTCGGCATGACCCGTCTGTATTGCTTCCTCGCCCCTGGGCCCGTCGTATCCACCATTCACAACGTAGAGACCTTTCCAAAGTGTTCTCAGGTGAGCCGACATGGCGAGATCTGCCTCGCTGCTACCCTTGCTGTTCTGTGCCGTCTCAACAATATGAAGGTACCCGAGCCCATAGCTGTTGAGTCCGTCGACCGCGGCGGCGGAGGTTTCGAGTGGATTTTCGTCCGACATATCATTAAAGCCGCCCGTCGGAGAGATTCGCACACCCACATGCCCGCTATCCCAGACCCCCAGGACGCGTTCAACCGTTTCCGTGAGAAAGCGAACTCGGTTCGACGCAACGCCGCCATATACATCAGTTCGCCGATTCGATCCTGTTTTGAGGAATTGATCGATCAAGTATCTATTCGCCGCATGAATCTCGACACCGTCAAATCCTGCTGCTTTCGCGTTGCCTGCTGCCCGCCGATAATCGTCCAAGGTCTCTCTGATCCCGCTAGCCGTCAAGGCAACTGGCTCGGAAACCCGTGCCAGACCAGTGGCAATTAGCGTCTGGCTATCGGCACGGATTGCAGATGGAGCAATGGGGTGTGCGCTGTTTGGCAATAAGGACGAATGAGAGATTCGTCCGACATGCCACAACTGAAGGAAGATTCGGCCTCCACTCTTATGAACGGATTCAACGATCCGGCTCCACGCTCGCACCTGTTCGGGGGAATGAATCCCTGGAGTATTGAAGTACCCTTTGCCCATGGGCGAGATTTGCGTCGCCTCGGTCACGATAAGTCCAGCCGAAGCGCGCTGCGAGTAATAAGTCGCTGCGAGTTCGCCCGGAACGCCATCTGCATCAGCTCGGTTGCGCGTAAGGGGTGCCATGAATACGCGATTTGCCAGGACCAAAGATCCGAGCTGAACAGATTCGAAGAGATTCGCCATTTTCGTACTCCTGTTGTTCAACGACGCAGTGGTTCGCTTAAGACAAGTCGGCTGTGAAGAATTCCCGTCAGGTCCGGGACTCCTGCTCCGTGCTCCGACCGAAGATGATTGGGCGCGAACTCTGTTACTGACTCGGCGTTTCGATGGTCTTCTCTGCTCGCAGCTGCTTCCAAACATCGAAAGCAGTGAGCAATCCCAGAAGGAGAACCGTAACCGGAATCACAGGCGGTTTGATACCCAGAGGAAGAACGCTAGCAGGCACACCAGGCTGCAGGTGGACATAGATTGCCACGACCATCTGGGTAAATAGGATCAGACATGCGATCAGCAGGATTTGATCTTTGCTTTTTGCGCTCAGCGATCTCCAAATCCATGGCAGCAAGAAGAGGACCCCGACAGCCATTTCAGCCACTTTGCCCGCGAGAATAGCCTCGTGGGGTAAATGACTTTGTTGAATCTGGATATCAAACCATCCACGGATTGGCTGGAAGAACTTCAGAAATCCGAACATGAACATCCAAACTCCCAGGAGCAGCGACAAAACCTTGCTTAGGCGACGAGGCATTTTCTTTCTCCACTTTCGAAATTCTTCGACTTCTCAGCGCCTGTGATCTTCAGGGCTTTTTGGCGGGATTCTTTGAGCGCTAGATGTCAACCAACGATGTAGTCCAGCGTTGGCCTTACTCATCACTGGCGCTCAGGCGACATCCCAGGGCTCATCGCGTCGTGCATTTGGCGAGTTCCTAATCAGCGATCTACCAGCGCCTCAATCTCAGGCTCGTACGTCTTCAGGTGATCTTCGATTCGCACCTTGCCAAGGTTTACTGCAAGGCTGCCGCCCGCCCGCACCACGTCTACATCGTCGATGCCCATGAAGCTCAGTACCTTGCGTAACACCGGCGTAACCAGGTCAGCGGCATCGCTCGGCTCGCCTGACGTGTAGCTGTCACGCGACACGACAATCAGCCTCGCTTTCTTGTTCTCCAGCATGCCGGGCCAGCCTGGGGCCAGACGGAATGTGTAGCCGGGGCGCACTACATAGTCGATCCACGACTTCAGAACCGCCGGGATCGTGAAGTTGTACATCGGCGTGCTGATGAGGAGCAGGTCGGCAGCTTGCAATTCGGCTATCAGTTCGGCCGAGAGTGCTAGCGCCTTCTGCATCTCGGGGGTCCGCTCCATGTCAGGGGGAGCATACACACCTGCGATCCAGTCGTTGTCCATAAACGGGATGCGCGACACGTTCAGATCGCGATAGATCACGTTGCCGTCAGGGTTTCGCTTTTGCCAGTGCTCCACGAATCGCTTTCCGAGGGCGCGAGAGATCGACCGGTCTCCACGAGGGCTTACATCCAGGGCGAGCAGGGTGGGCATACTATATTCCTTCAGGCTGAGCTTGAGGGTGGATTGATGGGGCTTATAGCAGTGTGAGACTGATGTCGATGGCCAGCTCCGAAGGTCACACCCGGCACCAGCCGACGAGGCATCTTTCGAATCCATAAAACTGATGGCAAGACAGACCTGTCTGCCTGCACCAAATGAGTATAGACAGACAGGTCTGTCTTCTGTCAAGATGAACTCGATGAAAACACAAAAACAACCCGATCCACGGAAGAGAATTCTGGAGGTTGCCAACCGTCTCTTCTATGCGGAAGGGGTCCGCGCGACCGGCACTGAGAAGATCATGTCCATCGCTGAGGTCGCAAAGGCGACGTTTTATCGGCATTTCGAAAGCAAGGATGCCCTCGTGCTCGCGTACCTCGAAAACCGTGATCGAGCTCTTTGGGATTATCTCTCTGAGCCCACTCCCCCCAAGGATCTGCGTGAGGCGCTGAGCAAGTTTGAACAAATGGCAAACTGGCCCGAAGTAATCGGCTGCCCGTTCCTTCGTATCGCATCCGAATACCCGGATACTGCCCACCCGTTCCATCGTGTGGCGATCAAACATCAAAACAAGATTCTTGACTATCTAACCGATCTGCTAAAGCCCTTCGCAATCGACAAAAGGGCGGCGGCCGCGGCGATACTTAGCGTCATCGATGGCGCCCTCTCCACGCGAATGGTCTATGGGACTTCGAAGAAGATTCCGATTCTCTTGCCCGCTGAGGCAGTACTCAAGAGCTTTCAGAGCGCGTGAACTCTTCCACCGTACGGCCCGTTTGGTTCCAGACAACAAGCCTGAAGCTGATCAAGAAGAGGTAGCAATTGCTGATGAAGAATCACTTGTTCGAGGAGAACGCGCCGGTCGATAGTCGCCCACGGAATGATATGAAGGGCAAGTCTTGGACTATCGGACTCACAAGCCTGGTTTTTATCTTGCTCCAAAGCGCATGTACGGCCTTCATGGCGCTCAGTGGTCTTCGACTTCTCATCGGGCTCGGCTCTTTGGCCGCCGCGACAGCCGGTACGAATCTACTCGCCTCCATTCATAGTGCGGCAATTCGTATCCCTATGGAGATCTTCGCAATTGCCGGGTCAGTGATAAACCTTTATGCAATATGGCGGGTACGATCGTTGCGCTCCCGGCCCTCTTCTCAGTGGCGAGTTGCACCGGTGAGTGCTGATAAAAGGCGCGCTGAATCAATCCAGATAGCCATTGCCATTGTCACCTTGCTGTTGGTGGCGATTGAATGGACGTTCCACATCTACTTGCACCATTCCATCTAACCAGCATCCTCGGTGGGTGGGCTGGCTCGTTTCACATCTCATCGGATACAGCATGTCGCGAATAGAAGTGCACTCGGGGCGGTGTATTGGATCCGCCCCGAATAACGTTGGGGGGTAACTAGAGCGCAGCGATGCCATTGAAACCGACCGTCTTCGGCAGGTCTTCAATGTCTCCAAGCGGATTCACGGTTCCGTCGGAATTGATGCTAAAGACGCTAACAGCGCCGGATCCGGAATCGAGAGTGAAGAGGTATTTACCGTCGCCACTGACTGTCATGTCGAGGTTGGTAGTGCCTTCACGCAGCGTGCTGAGAATCGTGCTGGCAATCGGCGTCAGCGATCCATTTGCACCGACGGTGAAGCCAGCGACACTCGATGTGGCAGAATTGTCGATATACACCCAGTGGCCATTCGGAGTGATGGCATTCCAGCAGTTGCCATTTCCATAAGTGGGAAGACTTTGAGTGACTGCGGTTAGTGTCCCATTTGAATTGATGGTGTACGAGGAGATGCTTGAGGTATCGGTGCCGCTGTTAGGTTGATTTTCTGAGACGATGAGCTGACCGCGGGGAGTAAACACAGTGGCAAAAACTCCCGGAGTCACGCTTTTGTTGTTCACAACCGTGCCCAGTGTCCCATTCGGGTGAATCGGAAACACATCAATGCTGTTGGAGGCTTTCTCGATAGCTACGAGCCATTGGCCATTGGGGCTCACCGAGATGGACGAAGCTCCCGAGTTCGTTCCAGTCAGAAAGACCTTCGCATTGGGAACTTCGTGGAGTCTGCCAAGTCCGTCAGCCTTGAATACATCCACCGCACCTGCTCCGCCAGCATCGAGAACGTAGACAGTATTGTTGTGTTCGGTCACAGCGATCGGGAAAGCGCCTCCGGAAGATTCTTTGTCGACAAGAACAGGAAGACCTCCCAGGAGATGAAAGCTTGAGACGGTTCCACTGGCAGAGTTTACCGCGAAGAGAAGATTGTGGTCTCCGCTCAGAGTTAGTGCACCCTGGGACTGGAGCGGATCAGTCGTTCCACCGCTTCCGCGCCCGTCAGTAGCCGTGCGAGTCCTGAGCACATACTGTCCGTTGTAACTACGCTGATAGGTCAGTACTTCGTTCCTGGTATTGTCATTGGTCATGACGAACACCGAGCTTCCGTTACCCTGGAAGTTTTCGGCTGCATAGGTGGGGGTGGCGATTGCTCCGATAGAGAGCGCGATGGTCAAAAGACCGGGAACCGACTTGAGCATTGTGTTGTCTCCTTTGAGGAATACCTGTTGCGCAATGGAGTCTTCGGCGGTTGCAGCTATGACAAGCATCGAAAGCGTTCCATGAATCGTTGCGCGAGTGTAGGAACTACGAGCACCGCAAAGGTTACAAAAAACATGCACGAACTCTTATGTTGGGAGGCGAAGAATATTTCCAGAAAGCTGCTCACTTCTTGACGCGGGAAGCGTCTCCTCTGCGCACTTCAAACCTAATAGGGTGTGCTCTCGTGCCGCTTCCAATCCCGAAGGCAATTGCCTCCTTCAATATCGTCGGCGTCCTCGACGCACTACCCGTCATTACGAAGGAGATTGAAACGAGTTGCCATCGTCCTTGCTAACGGACTAAATCATCCGGGAGCATTGCGGAGGCTGAACTCTACCCCCGTCGATTTGAACAAGCAGATCAACGCGCTCGAAATGCAACGCTGCGAGGGTCCGAACCCCTTCCAATCGAATCCGAACACAACACTGCAATCCGCCTCGTTATCGCTAGGTCGCCATCAACTCCAGGTCGATCCGTGCATGGAGACGTTCGCTAAAGCCAACGGGCAACTCGAAGACATGGTCGTCTGCCGTGAGGATGATGATGTTGCGCGTCGAGTCCAGGATCGCAGAGCAAATCTCGCAGTGCTCCAGATGTCTCTGTACCGTGTTCCGAGTCTCCTCGGGTAGAGTGCCATCCAGATACTCGGAGATATAGTTCCAAACGTGTTTGCACTCTATGACCATGGGAGCCACCTCCTCTTCGGCGCTCGATTGATTCTTTTGAGTTGAGGCGCCAGTTCCTTTTGCAACATCATCCGCGCGCGATGCAGCCGGACCTTCACATTGGAGATGCTGATACTCAGTGCTTGTGCGGTCTCGTTGACATCGAACTCTTCGACATCACGCAGAAGAAAGACCTGCTTGTAAATCTCCGGCAGCAATTCGACGGCCTTCTTTATGAGTGTCCGGACCTCTTCTCGCTCCACCGCCTCGGACGGTATCTCTCGCCAGTCACGAAGAAGCGCGGGCGAAACCGCACCATCGTCATCAGGAGGCTCATCAAGGGATTGCATGCGGACGACGCCTTGCCGTCGCAGACGGTTCCTGGCTTCGTTCAACGTGATGCTGATAAGCCATGTGCTGAACTTCGCGTCACCTCGAAACGTCGATAGATTGCGGAAGGCCTTGATGAGAGCCTCCTGAGCGACGTCTTCCGCATCTGCCTCGTTTTTCATGTACGACAGGGCCATCATGTAAACGCTACGCTCGTGGGAACGAATCAGCTCATGATAGAACTGCGTTTCCCCTGCGAGGATGGCGGCGACGATCTCTGCCTCCGAGCGAATTGGCGCGCTTGATTTCATTCCGACTCGGCGACCTTCAGTCTCTTCGCAATATAGGTGTCGGCTGCAAAGAACCCAGCTCCGAAGATCAGAACCATGAGCGAAGCGAACAGGAATGTATATGGATCGGCCACATAGAATTTGCCCGGATCGGAGAAGATTGACGTGAGCGCTTCACGGTCCGCCGTCCAATAGGCCACCAGCATGTTTCCTGCCAGCAGGAAGGCGATAGGCCTAGAAAACAGACCGAGTGTGAGAAGGATGCCGCCCACGAACTCCAGCGTGGAGACGAACGGGGCATTCAAGGCTGGGAAAGGGATGTTGAGGCTGACGAAGAAGGCCGTGATTTTCGCCAGGTTGTGGAGCTTGCCCCAACCTGTTTGCGCAAATTGAAAGCCCCAGTACAGTCTCACCGCGAGCAGCATCGGAGACTGCAATAGCGAAAGGGCAGAGGCAATGCGGCGGTAGGTACGAAGCAATTGTTTCACGGAATCCTCTTTCGGCGGGTTCTTTCCTTCGGAGCAAAGAGTGCCTTGTCGCTTCGTTAGAGGCGATGACGTTCCTTTGGTTACAACGAATTGCTTTGTAACCGTTCGCAGACCTGCCCGTCAGATTAGGGCCATCTGGCTGGAGGTGCACTATGCAGCTTCGCAGTGTGTTCGCCGTGTCACTGTCCTTGTTCTCGATCCATCCCCTTTTAACCGCAGCTCAGTCAGCAGGTCCGTCAGCTGATAAGTCGTATCCAGTTGCAATCGTCGAGCTTTTCACCTCCGAGGGCTGTTCGAGTTGTCCTCCGGCCGATGCACTCCTGCGACAGATTCATCTGAAGCAGGTGCCCTCAGGACAGCTCATCGTAGGGATCAGCGAGCACGTCACCTACTGGAATAGTCTCGGTTGGAAAGATCCTTACTCCTCTCCAATCTTCACCGACAGGCAAAGCACCTATGCTTCGCGGCTCTCTCCGGAGGGGTCCTATACCCCACAGATGGTCTTGAATGGCAGGGATCAGTTCGTCGGTAGCGACGGCGGCGCTCTTGAGCGCGCGCTCCGTGACGACACAAAGCGAACACACTTTGATCTGCGTATCCTGACCTCGACGCTTTCAGCAGATGGCGTCGATGTGAAGTTTTCCTTCTCAGGGCATACCTCCAAGCCCCTGGATGTTGTTGCAGTCCTCACCGATGATGCGGACCGTTCGAATGTTCAGCGGGGAGAAAACTCGGGCAGGCTCCTGCAGCATGTGTCAGTCGCTCGATCTCTGACCAAGGTTGCCACGGTGGCGGGAGACACTGAGAAGTCCATCCATCTATCGCTTCCGGAGGGCTTTCAAGTGGCGACCGGTCTGGGACACCATCTTGTCCTTTTCGTGCAGGAAGCGCATCAGGGGACGATTCTGGGAGCTGCCACGGCGTCTCTCTGAAGTACCCACGCCCAGATTCCTTTCTTCTCTTGTAACCAACCGTGCCTGCGCGCCTCAAACAGGCGACATGGGAAGAGCAGCCTCCCAGGTCGTAGAGCACGCTCTTTCCCGGCCTCCGGGTAATTACCCCAACCTCCAAGTGGAAACACCTGGCCCAACCGAAGAAAGGAATCTCTTCATGAAGATCAACGCCGTAAGCAATCTTGCACTCGCAGCAGCTTTTGCCGGCCTCATGGGCGGCACCGCAATCCGCGCCAACGCACAACCGCTTGCCGGTCACACGAGCGTTTCCAGTGTTTCGCCAGCTATCGCCGGTGTGATGGCGGAAGACGGCTCCAAGACCCTTCCCAAGCACGCCTGCAATTCGATCGATTGATTACCTCATCACAACCGGATGGTTAACCGCGCGGCGGGTCGGTGGCAAGATTCTTATTCCAGCGAGTGCTGTCCGGCGCTTCGCAAGAGAAGACCACCCAGATTCAGTGCGCTGCGGCATACCCGCACTCTCGTCAGATCAAATGAAGGTTGGCCAACACTCTTCGGAAGGATCGATAAGCCGCTTCCAGCCACAGAGTCAGGCTATTGATGAAACAGTGCCTAAGAGGGCAAACGGCCGCAACTGATTAGCGGGCTTCACGCAGCTGCCGGATCGAGCTTTTCAATCGCGGCCTGATTGTGCTCCGGCGCCAGATGCGCGTACCTCGTTGTCATGGAGATTGTCTTATGGCCGGCAAGCTCCTGCACGGTTCGAAGATTTACATCCTTCATAACCAGACGACTGATGAAAGTGTGACGCAGGTCGTGCCAGCGAAAGTTCTTTACCTTGGCCTCTTTGAGGGCCAGTTCAAACCAAGCCCTAGGATCGTTCAGATCACGCCCGTACTTTGAGAGAAATACGCGCCCATTATGCGGCCGGGGGGCATGTAACGCTTCGAGAACGCTGAGGCAGGTTTTGTTCAGCGGAATCTCCCGATCGCTTCCATTCTTCGTCTTCTCCAATCTGATACGTTTCCGAGTCAGCGATATCTGGGACCATTCCAGACTGAACTGCTCACTCTTTCGCATCCCAGTGTTCAGAGCTACGTCGAATTCCGGCATGTGCTTCGGGAATTCTTCCTTGATTGCTGCACGCAATCTCGCTTCCTCGTCTGCCGACAGGAACCGAATACGGGCATTGTTCTCCGCCCGTTGCTCAACCAGCCGCGCAGGATTGCTCGTGACCTTGCCGTCTGCCAGCGCAATCTTGAACGTCTTTCCGAATACATTTTTATAACGATTCTTCGTCGCGGCTGACCATTTGTGGGAACTGATCCAGGCATCGATGTCAGACGGCTTAATCTCGTCTGCGACCCGGTCCGCGAACGCCTTCAGGATGAACTTCATTCTTCCCTTGAAATTCCGAACATCCCTGCGGTCGTGATTGACGTACCAGTCGATCGCTTCCTGGGCAAGCACCGAGAACTTGATGCCCTTGTCCTTCATGTTCGCCGGCATCTTTACGCCACGGAGTATGTCAGCCTTGCGAATCTTGTAGAGCTTGATCGCATCGCCGCGTCGACCCACTTTCTCCCGATGCTCGACTCCAGCGTCTTTGAATCGGATCCACCAAATGTCGGAGCCTGGCTCCTTCTCGAAGACTCCGCGTTCTTTGCGAACCACCTTCCTCGGCATAGGATCTGCCCCCTGAATGCGATCCTAGCAAAGTCAGAACAAAGTGGCACCAAAGGTGGCACCAGCACCTATTCTTCGCACTGCATTGATCGAGCTGTTTTTCTGTAAATTATTGATTTTATGGTGCCCGGAGGGGGACTTGAACCCCCACGACCGGTAAAGGCCTGCGGATTTTAAGTCCGCTGCGTCTGCCAATTTCGCCATCCGGGCATAGAACTGTTGCTTCTTGATTTTGACACTTTTATTCGAACTGTTTCCGCTTTACCTTTCGCCCTTGTATCCGGCTGGATTCCATTCATTATGCTATGCCGATTTTGCGCGGGTAGGAGTACTCGGCTACTGCCGGCCATGAGGTTGGCGACCAGCGGTTTAAGAAGCGCACCGTGTGTCAGCCGAACCTGAATTTTGATCTTCAAGCGACGCAACGGAGTTGTCTTCTGCGGTGAGGGTCCACGTCTTGATCTCTCGCTCCGTGCGCGGCACGCATCCGAAACTACCCAACACGCTCGGCGCAGGGCACCGGATTCCAGAATGCGTTCTGCTTAATTGTAGCTTTCCTCTTTGTATCCAATGACCCAAAAGATTGAGGCGTGATGCAAGAGCTCAAACCCATCACTGAGCGAGCAGCGGCTCTTTTCGGTGGGCCAGAACATAGACACCGACCAGGGCAGCGGCGAAGCCCGCTCCAGCACCCACTGCGAGTGCCCAGCGCGGGCCGAAGTGGTTCGCAACCCAGCCGACAATTGGAGCGCCAACGGGTGTTCCGCCGAGCGCGACCGCAACCCGCAGGGCCATCACCCTGCCCCGCATCGCTCGGTCTGTCGAGAGCTGCATGATGCTGTTTGTTCCGTTGGTGAAGGTAAGGCCAGCCGCGCCAATAATCATCAGAGCGACCGCAAAACCCCAGTATCCGGGCGCCAGGGCGGCCATGGTACAGCCGAGCCCGAAGACACCAGCTCCCGCCATAAGAGACGCGATGCTTTGCTGCCGCCGACCCGCAGTGAACAAGGCTCCTGAGACGGTTCCGACGGCCATCAGCGAGGAGAGCAGGCCGAAAGCGCGTGCATCGGAGTGGAACACACTTACGGCCATCGTAGAGATAAAAATCGGAAAGTTTAGACCAAAGGTCCCGAGCAGAAACAGCATGATCAGGATCGCCCTGAGGTCCGGTCTTGTGCCCACGTAGCGAAGCCCTTCCATAAATCCAGATGCAGTGCGATGCGCTCTGGCGCTTGGGCGCAGTTCCGGAAGACGAAAGAAGGACATCGAGATCAGGACCGCCGCGAAGGAGAAGCCGTTTAGAAGAAAAGCCCATCCGATACCAACGCTTGCAATGAGTAAACCGGCGACGGCGGGACCGATCATTTGCGCAGCATTGAATGAGGTTGAGTTCAATGCCACGGCATTGGAGAGATCCGCATCGCCGACCATCTCGGCCACGAAGGTCTGGGCACCGGGGCATCCAGCGCAGCGGCGGAGCCAGACAGAAAAGCGAGCACATACACATGCCAAAGCTGGATGACTCCCGCGATCGTAAGAACCCCAAGGATAAGAGCAAGTACGCCCATCGCTGCCTGGGTCAGCATCAGGAGCTTGCGCTGATTGAGGCGGTCCGCAGCCAATCCCGTCCACGGCAGGAGCAGAAGTTGCGGAGCGAACTGCAGGCCCATCACAATACCCAGCGCAGACGCATCATGATGGGTTAGTTGCGTCAGCACCAACCAGTCCTGCGCAACCCGCTGCGTCCAGGTACCGATGTTGGAAACCAGGGCTCCCGCCGTCCAAAGGCGAAAGTTGAAGTTGCTGAGAGAGCGAAAGGTGCCGGATACTGGGTCCTTCATGTATGCGACGGCGCATTGCCCTCATGGAACTGGCCGAAGTGACGCGCCGAAAAGATGCTGATCAGCAGTGCGCCCAGGCCGAAGGCGAGGATGTGGGTTGTCGCCCGCGGATCGAAAGCACCTACGTGTGCTACGAGCAGATACCCAACCGCCGCATTGAAGAATCCCCAGACAACGTTGACTGTCGAAGAGGAGAGCCCTTGGCCGGGTGGTTTGGCAAAGGGAGTTTGGAAGGGACGTCCCGTCGTGCCGGCGACAAAATGAGGAAAGGCGTTTGCAGCAACGGCGCCCCCAAAGAAATACGACATAAGCCAAAGCCAATTCATGATGCAGAGCTCCCTTTTCGCAACGGGCGTTCCAGCAGCGAAATAATTTCATCCGTAGAACCTGTTTCGCCGACACGGGGGAAGACGCTTCGGATGCTGTACTGGTGCGCGTCCTCGCGGATATCGGTCATTGCATCGAGTGCGAGAGTCACATGGAAGCCCTGCTCGTAGGCTTGGCGCGCGGTTGCCTCAACACCGACGGAGGTCACCACTCCCGTCACAACGACCTGGGTAACCCCGCGCGCCTTGAGCTGGGCTTCAAGCTCCGTTGTGGCGAATGCGCCCCAGCTTCGCTTGGTGACGGCAATATCGCCTGGTTGCTGATCCAGCTGTGGCAGAAGGTCGGTCCATCCCTCGGCAAATGTTTGGCTGCTGCGCGGACCCTGCTCCGTCCGGCCTGGCGCTCGTCCTGCCACATTGACCAGCACGACGGGGAGGCCCTTCGCGCGGAAAACGTCGATCAGCGTGCGCGTTCGGTCGATGACCTCGGCGATAGGATGAATGAAATCCCCGTTGACCATGCCTTTCTGCAGGTCAACGACGATCAATGCGGTATTGGGATCGAGCGTAGTCAGCGCCATCGGTTCTTCTCCTCGCGTACAAAGTTGAAATCAGTAAGAAGCTCAGTCATCAACCAGCCGCGTCAGCAGTTCGAGTGCCCCCTGAAGCTCCTCCTGCTCCTGAATAGAAAGCTTCTGCGTGATGGTCGCGGTGAGCCAGTCCTGTCGCGCGGCCCTGCCCTTCTGAATCCACTTCAAGCATTTGGGCGTGAGAGACATCAGGGTTTGCCGCCCGTCGCCGGGGTCAGGTGCACCGCTAATCAGCCCGGACTCTTGCAACGGCGCAACGATCGCGCTCATGGACTGCGGACGCATACCTTCTGTTCGCGCCAGACTTGAAACCGTGGCCGAACCGTCCTTCTCAAGTCGAAGAAGAACGGAAGCCTGCGACGGCGTCAAATCGTTGGCGCCCCCATGCTCGCGGTAACGCAGCTTGAGCTTGCGGAACACGGCACGCATCTCGGCAGCAAGTGTCGAAGCGAGCTCGGTCTGACTGTAAGGCTTTCGTTTGCTCACCAGGTCAGCTTCTCATATCTACAGTTAAACTGTAAAGCTTATCTGTACACATCTCCAGAAGATGGCGGTAGACAGCCCGTCTATTGAACACCGGTCGAAACTGCTGTTGGCGTTTTGATCAAGGTTTTGATGAGGAACTCGATCATTGCAGAGACGCCTATCTGAGGAAGGTCCCCGTCCTTCGGGATTTCGCAGAAGAGACCGCGCGCTCAGTCCACGCGTCCCGCTTATCCCTTTCAATGCCGGTCTTGAGTACTTTGGGTATAGGAGTCGCACCCTTAGCCTGCCACAAATGATGCTCTGAGACGACAAGCCCTTTTACTATAACTACTTGTAGGAAATCCGAACGAACTGATCGACCTCATGGGGGTGAGGACACTGATCGACGAAGCAAGCGAGGTCAAGGACAAGTTGCTTCGACCATAAAGAATGCGAAGTTAAAGAAACGAAATCGACATGTTCATCAGAAACTGCTCAAAAAGATTTCCCCGATTCCCGGAGCAGGCGCGATGAAAATATTTTTCGCCTGTAAACCTTATCAAGCCCTCGGAGGCCAGCAATGACTCCGCGGGGCAAAACTTTTGTGTGCCTCGTGTTCACGGGCGCAGCCGCCAGCATTTTCTCCACCCTAGGCTCTCCGGCAGCTCAATGGGTTCACTTTGTCGTTTACCTCGCGGCGATTTTGTTGAGCTCGGGCATGAAAGTCGCCATGCCCAAGAGCGAGGGCACCATGTCGGTGAACTATCCGATCATCCTTCTCGGCATTCTGCAACTGTCCCCACTGCAGGCCATCCTTCTCGCTATCGCCAGTGTGCTCGCCCAGTGCCGCTTCGGCGTCGAGAAGCAATTCACCGTCATTCAGATCCTTTTCAACGTTGCCAACGTCGCCACGGCGACCGTCTTGTCATGGCACACTTATGCCGCTTCCGTGCGCTGGCTGAACGGCGAAACGGCTCCGGCCCTCGCCCTCGCCGCTGCTGTCTACTTCTTCGCTAACACCGTACCAGTTGCCTTGATCATCGGGCTGGAGTCGCGTACCGCGCCGCATAAACAATGGCGCGATGAGTTCCTCTGGTATCTCCCGTTCTATCTCGTCGGGGCGATGCTGGCCGCTGCCGCAAATTTTATTGGATCGACCTTTGGCTGGATGACTTCGATGCTGTTGATCCCGATGGTCTACATCGTGTACCGCGCCTACAAGGCCCAGGTGGCCATCGTGCGCGATCGCGAGAGGCACATCGTTGAGATGGAAGCTCTCCACTTGCGTGCCATCGAGGGATTGGCCCTGGCGATCGAGGCCAAGGATGAGAATACCCATCGCCATTTGATGCGAGTCCGGGTCTACACCTCGGAGCTAGGAAAAGTAATGGGGATGGACAAGCCAATGATGAACGCTCTTCTCACGGCCTCTCTCCTGCACGATATCGGCAAGCTCGCAGTGCCCGAGTACATCATCAATAAACCAGGGAAGCTGACGCCCGAAGAGTTCGACAAGATGAAAATTCACCCCGTGGTCGGGGCCGACATTCTGCAGCGGATTCACTTTCCCTACCCCGTGGTGCCGATCGTGCGCTCGCATCACGAAGCGTGGGACGGCAGCGGATATCCGGACGGTCTTAAAGGAGAAGAAATCCCCATCGGTGCACGCTTGTTGACGGCGGTGGACTGCTTCGACGCGCTCGCTTCTGATCGTCCCTACAGAAAGGCCCTGCCGCTCGTTCAGGCGATGGACTTTGTGAAGAGCAAGGCCGGCATCCTCTTCGATCCTCAAATCGTGAAGCTTCTCGAAGAACACTTTCCGCGCCTCGAAGAACTGGCGTCCTCTCAGATTCACCAGATGGAACCACTCAATACGAATCTTCTGATCGAGCGCGGCGCGGCACCCGGCGCAGGATTCGCCGAAGACGGGAGCGGCCAGAACAACTCATCCGGCAGCGATCTGCCACGGCTGCTTACAGTAGCCAGAAACGAAGCGGACGCTTTGCTGGCTGCGAGCGAAGGCTTCTCGATGGGTGTCGAAGAACTGGGAAGCTCAATGTTCACGATGCTCAGTCAGCTGGCGCCCTTCGACTGCTTTGCTCTCTACACCAAGCAGGAGGACACCATCGTTCCGCGGTGCATCGAGGGGAAGGGGGCCCCGGCTTTTACAAAGCAGGCGTCCCCGGTTGGAGAAGGGTTGTCAGGGTGGGTTGCGCTGAGCCAGCGGTCCATTCTGAATGGAAATCCCACGGTAGAGGTGAATCATCTTTCAGGAAGCGAGATCTTCACCCCCAACAGCTCCGCGCTCTCGATGCCTCTCTTCGACGCCAACGGCGTTCTCTTCGCAGTTCTCTCTCTTTACGCGCAGAAGTCGGCGGCGTTCACAGGTGAGCATCTGCGCATTCTCGAGGCGGTACAGCCCGGATTCGCAGCGGCACTGCGGAATGGATTGACATTCGAGAAGAAACTCGCGGCGGCCCTGGGGATTGCGGCTGCAGAAGAGAATATTGCCGGGGACGAGGCGCGGGCGCTGCAAGGCGCAAACACGCTATGAGGGCGTTCCTCGCCACCTTCAAAGGCTTGTCACGCGCCGTAGGCGTGGTGGCGTTGGTGATGATTGGCACCACGCTTCTCGTGCGCCTTGCCCCGGGCTATCTCAGTGACGCGCGAGAAATGGATGCGCGCTATGCCGGAATCGCGAAGGATGATCTCTCCGTAGTGGCGAGCCAGAGCCGTTCGCCATCTGCGATGGTTTTTCATGAATTTTCAACATGGATTCACGGCAACGGCGGCATCTCCCGCCAGTACGGCGTGCCCGTGCTGCAACTGCTCGGTCCCCGTTTGTCCGTCACCGGCGGTCTGCTGCTGCGTGCGCTTGCGTGGTCATGGCTCCTGGCAATTGTCGCCGCGCTTCTTTCCAGCGCCGCCCGTCGCCCGCTTTTCCTGTGGCAGATTCCATCCACGCTGCTGCTGGTCATTCCCACGGCGGCAATGGCAACGGTCTGCCTGATCGCGGGATTCGGCGGCCCCGTGCTGGTGATGGTGCTGTGTCTTGCCGCACGCGACTTCAAGTTCCTTCATTCCACGCTACGCGATGTCTGGATCAAACCGCACATTCTGCATGCCCGCGCCCAGGGGGTTCCGGCGGCACGCATTCTTGTCGCCCACATCGTACCCGCTATTGCGCCTCAGCTCGGCGCCCTCGCTTCTCTTTCGATCGTGACTGCGCTGAGCGCCCTCGTGCCGATCGAAGTGATCTTCAACGTGCCGGGAGTTGGGCAATTGGCGTGGAATGCCGCTATCAACCGTGATCTTCCTGTCTTGCTCGCCGCAACCATGATCATGGCCGTGGCCGTCACTCTCGCCGGCATCACGAGGGTTCAGACCGATCATTGGAGGAATGCATAAACATGCGCCGCATCGCGATTGTGCTCCTCCTGATTCTGATCGCCTCCGCGGGAACGCTGCTGCTGCAGCCCGGCGCCAGCTACTCGTACCAGGACCGCGAAGCGCTGCTTGCTCCGGCATCTCACCAACACGTTGCGGGCACCGACGCCATGGGCCGCGACCGGCTTGTGCGCGTCTCCGCAGCCCTGTTGCTCTGCCTCTCCGGCGCTATCTTGGCGGCCGCACTCTCCACCATCGCGGCTGCCGCCGTCGGCACCGTCGGGGCGTTGGCCCCCAAGTCCGTCGGTTGGGCCACCCTGCTTCTCTGCGATGTTTTCCTGGCCCTGCCCTGGATGTTTCTCCTCATGATGGTGCGCTGCGCCCTTCCGCTCACAACGTCTCCACTCTCGTCGGCGGCCATCACCTTCCTCGTCCTCGCCGCTCTGGGGTGGCCTGCCTGCGCGCGTGCCGTCTATCGCGGGACATTGCAACTGCGCCATTCCGACTGGATGTTGTACGCCACCGCAACAGGACTTCGCCGAACGCAGATTCTTCGCGGGCTTGCTCCCAATCTGTTGCCCCTGCTGCTTCCACAGTTTCTCGTCAGCGTACCGGCCTTCGTGGTTGCCGAAGCCAACCTCGGCGCTCTCGGTCTCGGTATCGGCGAGCCTCTCCCGTCGTGGGGCGGCATGCTGCTTGAGCTCGGCAATTCGGCCATGTTCATGCAAACCAACTGGATTTACCTGCCAGTGGCGCTGCTGATTATGGTCCTGCTGCTGCTGGAAGCAATCACGGTGGAGGCATGAATTGAATCGCCGCAGGTATCTCCACCTTTGCGCTGTCGCCGCCGTTCTCACCGCGGCCTCCATCGCATGCGCCTGCCAGGCAGCGCCACGATTGCCGGGTGAACTGGCCTGGACAATTGGCTACGATCCCAAGACCTTCGACCCCGCCAAGGTAGACGACGAAGAATCGGAGATGGTTCGCTACCTGACCTCCGGCGTTCTTCTCCGCTTGAATCGCGCTACCCAACAAGTTGAGCCGTGTCTAGCGCAAAGCTCATCGCTCTCGCCCGACGGCAAGACCCTCACCCTCAAACTGCGCGCGGGTCTTCGCTTCTCCGACGGCAGCTCGCTCACCGCGAAAGACGCGGCCTGGTCTGTTCGTCGCGTCCTCCAGCCCAGTACCAAAGCACCCGTGGCAGAAGAGTTCCTTGACGCTGCCGCGGTGACCGTGCAGGTCACCGACGACCACACCATCGTGATCCATTTGCCGAGGCGAGTCATTGGCGTTGAGAAAGTCTTCGACGAAATCGCCATCGAACCGGCAGACAGGCCCAGCGAGGCGCGCGTCACTGCAGGCCCCTTCTATCTCAGCGACTACCGCCGATCGCAGTATGTTCGACTCAGGCGCAACCCGAACTACCGGGGCAGCGGGGATGGTTTTCCCCGCGCATCGGGAGTTCGCTTGGATGTCCTCGAAAACCAGGAACAGATCACCCGCCTCTTCCTGCGCTCGGAGTACGACTTCATCGACAACCTCCCGCCCGACTACTTCGAACTGCTGAAACGCAAGGCACCCAATACCGTGCGCGACATCGGACCGTCGATGAACACTGAGCAGATGTGGTTCAATCAGGCGCCCGATTCGCCGTTGCCCGAGTGGGAAAAAGCATGGTTCCGCAACCAGGCCTTTCGCATTGCCGTCTCCCAGGCCATCCATCGCGACGACCTGGCGAGAATCGCCTACCTTGGCCACGCCACTCCGGCTTACAGTTTCGTTTCGCCGGCAAACACCACATGGTTCAACCGCAATCTGACTCTGCCTCACATCGGAGTCGCCGACGCCAAACAAAGTCTTGCGCGTGCGGGATTCCATCTGGACGGCTCGATTCTAAAAGACGCGCAAGGCCATCCTGTGCGGTTTTCGATCCTGACCAACACGGGCAACTCCGCTCGGGCGAAGATGGCTACGCTCATCCAGCAAGATCTGGCCGCACTCGGCATTCAGGTCACTGTCGTGACTCTCGATTTCCCCGCGCTGATCGAGCGTCTCATGCACACCCAGGACTACGAAGCATGCCTCCTCGGGCTGGAGAACGTCGATCCCGATCCGAACGCCATGATGAACATCTGGCTCAGCTCGTCGCCCAATCATCAATGGAGCCCTTCGGAGAAGACCCCTGCGACGGCGTGGGAGGCGGAAATCGATCGTGCCATGAACCTGCAGGCGAGTTCATTGCAGATGGCCGAACGGGTGCGGGCGATTGATCGCGTGCAGCAGATTGTCGCAGACCAACAGCCCTTCATCTATCTCGTCTATCCCAACGCGCTGGTTGCGGTTTCTCCCCAACTGCGCGGCGCAAAACCGGCCGTGCTCGAGCCAAGAGTGGCCTGGAACGTCGAAAACCTCTCCATGGAGGCGCGATGAGTGGGGACCCTCTTCTGCGCGTTGCGCTCGACGCGTCCTACGGGGAGAAGCCGGCGCTGCGCGATATTCGTTTCGATTTGCAGCGCGGCGAAGTTCTCGGATTAGTGGGGACCAGCGGAGCGGGCAAAAGCACGCTGGTGCAGTCGCTCATCGGTTTGTTGCAGTGGCGGGGTGGATCGGTTTGGGGCGAAGTCCTGCTGGATGGTGAGAACCTGCTGCAATTGAGTGAAGGCCGCCTGCGCGCGTTGCGCGGACGCAAGGTCGCCCTCATTCCGCAAAGCCCGACCGCCGCGTTGAATCCCGCCATCAGCCTCGAGAGACATTTTCGTGAAGCCTGGAATGCTCACTCCACCGATCGACACGGTTGCGATGCGCGCATCAGCGAACTGCTCGGCAAGGTACAGCTCCCCCAAGAGCGCGAGTTTCTCCGCCGGCGTCCTGCTCAAATCAGCGTAGGGCAGGCGCAACGCATTCTCATCGCGCTCGCCCTTCTCCATAACCCTGCGCTGCTGATTGCCGACGAGCCCACCAGCTCGCTCGATCCGGTGACCCAGACCCAGATCATCGAGCTGCTCCGCACCCTCAACCGAGAACTGGGGGCAACCCTGCTCTACATCTCGCACGATCTCGTGTCGGTTTTACAGCTGGCAGACCGGATCGCGGTACTGGATAGCGGGACAATAGTGGAGTGTCTGCCCGTCGACGGACTCTCCGAAGCTCATCACGAAGCCACCAGGGCACTGCTGCGAGCCCTCCCGGCACCCCCCAAGGTACTGCTCCAATTCCGCGAAAAGAAACACTTTAGGGATGATTCTAAGGAGACCGTGAGTTACCTCTGACGGTTACTTGACGGTCGCCCACCCCCCACGCAAGCGCCATTGTTATCAGTGTCGATGTCAGCAAAGATAGCAATCGTGGTGAGGATTCTCCCTGGAGCTTCCCCAAAAGCCCTCCGGTCCCGACCCATTCTGTGATCCGCTTCAAAGTAGATGTCTATATAGATTAGGGGGCCGAATGTCGGGCTTTAAATTGCGTAATTTGTTCATTGCCTTGGTTCTTTCGAATGCTATCAGCGGCTTCTCCGCCACCAATGCCAAGATTTCTCCGGATCTTTCAGCGCAGACTTCCCAGGGGAACGTGCCGGTCATCATCCAGTACAAGAGCGCACCCTCCTCGCTGGAGACAGGTCTGCTCGGGATCCTCGGCGGTGTAGTTACCCTGGCCTTCTCAACCATCAATGCAGTGGTGGCAACCGTCCCGCTCCGGCAGCTCTCGACACTCGCTGCTGACCCGAACGTGACTTACATCTCGCTCGACCGTGCGGTTACTGCTCGGGAAGCCGTCGACATCGAGGCCGCCGAGTACACGGCCGAACCGATCAACGCTCCCGCCGTATGGGCGCAGGGCTATCAGGGCACCAACATTGGCGTGGCTGTAATCGACAGCGGGATCACACCGGTGGCCGATCTCACCAGCAACTCGGTTTCGCTGCCCTTGGGCCAGCCAATCCTTGCCCAACTGCTCGCATCGGTATATGAAGTGGCGCCGTGGAACTCGGGACGCATCGTCTATAGTCAGAACTTCGTCAAGGGTCAGTACGACGCTCTCGACCACTACGGCCACGGCACGCACGTGGCGGGCTTGATCGCCGGCAATGGCAACCAGTCCTCGTCGAGCGCCAAGTACTTCAGAACATTTCGCGGCTCGGCTCCCAACGCAAACCTGATCAATCTTCGCGTCCTCGATCAGAACGGTGCGGGATCAGACTCATCGGTGATTGCAGCGATTCAAAGGGCCATTGCGCTCAGAGACACCTTCAATATTCGCGTTATCAACCTCTCGCTCGGCCGCCCGATCTACGAGAGCTATAAGCTCGATCCTCTATGCCAGGCAGTCGAACAGGCGTGGAAAGCCGGCATCGTGGTGGTTGTGGCCGCCGGCAATGACGGTCGCGACCTTAACCTCAATCCAGAAGGCTACGGCACCATCGACGCTCCCGGCAACGATCCCTACGCTCTCACGGTCGGTGCAATGCGGACGATGCAGACTCCGGCCATCAACGACGACCTGATCGCCAGCTATAGCTCGAAAGGGCCGTCGTTCATCGATCATGTTGTGAAGCCCGATATCGTCGCGCCGGGAAATCTCGTCACCAGCCTGCAGTACGGCGGCGACTCACTCGCCATCGACAATCCTTCGTTCTTCACCCTCTATTCTTTCTATCAGAAGAACGGATCTGAATCGCCCTCGCAGCAGTACTTCCCGCTCAGCGGCACCAGCATGGCGACAGCCGTAACCAGCGGCGCCGTTGCCGATCTATTGCAGTCTGCGCCTCAGCTTTCACCCGACAAAGTGAAGTCTCTCATCATGGTGAATGGAGATCGCAAATACTTCCCAGCCACCAGCAGCGTCACCGACAACGGGCTTACCTACACGGCGAACTACGATATCTTCACGATCGGCGCCGGGTATCTGGATATCTCTAAGACCGTCAGCGCGGCGCTGGTGAAAAACGGCTCGGTCCCGGCCGGCACGGCGATGTCTCCCATCGCTGTGTTCAACTCCGTCACCCAGGAAACCACAACCACGATCGACCCATCGTCCCTCTGGACCGCCAGCGGACCATGGTCGGCTTCAAGCGTCTATGGAAATAACGCCTTCATCTCATCGGACCAGGGTTCGACTGCGCTCTGGGACAAGACTGCACTGTGGGGCAAAGACGATCCGGATGCCTACACAGCGCTTTGGGGCAAGACCGCGTTGTGGGGTAAGAGTTCGTCGGATGCGCAGACTGCCCTCTGGGGTAAATCTGGGGACGAAGGCGCGTCGGTCTACTTCAAGTACTGACGCTGTCGTCCGAGCCACAGGTGTTCGCACAGCAGCAGACGAAACTGAACGCAAGGAGCCCAATCGATGCAGAAATCGGTTGGGCTTTTTTGCCGGTCACAAGCCTCCTGAGAGCTGATCTTCGTTTGCCGTAGCGGTGCGGGCTTGTCCAAACGAGCGAGTTTCAACCACCCAGAACCCGCACATTCGCTCTCCTTCTGGACACAGCAGCAACCCAGCTGGAATCGCTGCGCGATCGTCGACAGATTTGGTAGCATTCCGGTTCGGCCCGAATTTCTCTCCGGAGTCCCGCCTGTGCGATCCATCGCTTTGTTTGCAGCACTCTCCCTCTCCCTCCTTCCTGCTTGTCTTGCGCAGAGCAGCATACCTCCACCCGCAGCCCCGCCAACCGAGGATCAGATCGAGTCGGCCGCGTCGCTGCCCTTTCGCAATCCCGATTTAGCAATCGACAAGCGGGTCGATGATCTCGTCTCCAGGCTGACGCTCGAAGAGAAAGTGTCCCAGCTGATCGACCGCGCAACCGGCATTCCGCGCCTTGACATTCCCGCCTACAGCTGGTGGAACGAAGGTCTCCACGGCATTGCCCGCTCCGGATACGCCACACTCTTCCCGCAGGCCATCGGGAACGCGGCTACGTGGGATGCGCCCTTGCTCCAGCAGATTGGAACCGTCGTCTCGACCGAAGCGCGCGCCAAATATAACGACGCGATCCTGCACGGCAATCACGACCGCTTCTACGGACTCACCATCTGGTCGCCCAACATCAATATCTTTCGCGATCCGCGCTGGGGCCGCGGCCAGGAGACCTATGGCGAAGACCCTTTCCTCACCAGCCGCATGGGTGTGGCCTTCGTCAAAGGGATTCAAGGCGACGATCCAAAATATTTCCGAGCGATTGCCACTCCCAAGCACTACGCAGTTCACAGCGGTCCTGAGACTACGCGCCACAAGGTCGACGTCGAACCCACAGATCACGATCTCTGGGACACCTATCTGCCCGCATTCCGAGCCACCATCACCGAAGGAAAAGCGGACTCCATCATGTGCGCCTACAACCGGGTCGACGGGGTCCCGGCGTGCGCGAGCAAGATGTTGCTTGGGGATATCCTGCGAACCGACTGGGGATTCCAAGGATTCGTTACATCGGACTGCGATGCGATCGACGATTTCTCGCAGGCCAATGGACATCATTACTCCGCCGATCATGCAACCGGCTCGGCCGCCGGAGTTCTCGCGGGAACCGATACCGATTGCGGCACCGCGTACCTTGCGCTCACCGATGCGGTCCATCGCAACCTGATCACCGAGGCTCAAATCGATGTTTCGCTCAAACGACTCTTCAAGGCGCGCCTGCAACTCGGAATGTTTGACCCGCCGTCCAAAGTTTCCTACGCGTCGCTTCCCTTCTCCGTCGTCAACTCGCCCGAAGATGCGGACCTTGCTCTCCGCGCCGCGCGGGAGTCGATGGTCCTGCTCAAAAACGAAGACCACTTTCTGCCCCTGCCGCACGACAAGAACAAGACAATTGCCGTGATTGGGCCACTTGCCGCTTCACGCCTCGCACTCGAAGGCAACTACAACGCGATACCGGTTCACCCGATTCTCCCCATCGATGGCATCGAGGCTGAATTTGGTCACAGTCATGTCGTGTACGCGGAAGGCTCGCCCTACATCGTGGGCGGCGAAGTCCCGGTTCCCCGCACGATGCTGCACGCGGCTACAGACTCAACCGTTGAGGGACTGCAAGGCGAATACTTTGCCAAACCAAGCGTCGATGGTGCGCCGGAGATGCTGCGTATCGATAAGGAACTGGACTTCGACTGGGCCTTCTCCAATCCCGTTCCCAGCCTTTCTACGGACTCCACCAACCAGAGCTTCGCCGTGCGCTGGACAGGCGCCATCAGCGCACCCGTCGCCGAAACCGACAACTTCCAGATCCGCCTTCCCTTTTGTTACCCCTGCGACGGCAAGCTGAAATTTGCGGTGTATCTCGATGGCAAAGCATTGGAGCCTATAGCTCCCGCGGAACTGCCCAGTCATCTGCCGCCGAGTGGCCGCAACTTCGGCGCTCTTCAGCACTATTCCATTTCGTTCGCCGACACGCGGCCGCACGCGCTGCGCATTGAGTACATCCAGAGCGGGCGAATCGCCGGAAGCGGGCTCGTCTTCGAATGGAGCCCCCGCCACGAGTTGCTCCAGGACGAAGCGGTTGAAGCCGCCAAAAAGGCCGATGTCGTTGTCGCATTTGTCGGGCTGACGGCACGCCTCGAAGGGGAGGAGATGCGGGTGGACGCCAAAGGCTTCGCAGGCGGCGATCGAACCGACATCACTCTTCCCGATGTGCAGCAGGAATTGCTCGAAGCCGTCGCCAAGACCGGCAAGCCTGTCGTCGTGGTGATGCTCAACGGCAGTGCGTTGGCCGTGAACTGGGCACATCAGAACGCCAAGGCCATTCTCGAAGCCTGGTATCCGGGACAAGCCGGCGGCCAGGCCATTGCCGAAACCCTCAGCGGTAAGAACAATCCTGCCGGTCGCCTGCCCGTCACGTTCTACACCGGGGTCGATCAGCTGCCGGCGTTTGAAGACTATTCCATGGCCAATCGCACTTATCGATACTTCAAGGGCAGGCCACTCTTTGCCTTCGGTGACGGGATGAGTTACTCCACGTTCGAGTATTCCAATGTGAAGGTGTCAAAAGAAAGAATCAAAGCAGGAGACTCGCTGACGATCGAGGCTGATGTAAAGAATGCGGGAAAGGCGGCAGGCGATGAGGTTGCGGAACTCTATCTACGGTCGCCTCAAACCTCGATTTCACCGAAGATTGCTCTCGCCGGATTCGAGCGTGTGCATCTGGACGCAGGGGAATCAAAGCACGTCACGTTCCATCTCGATCCACGCACCCTTTCGCAGGTCGACGAAAAAGGCAATCGTGCCGTCCAACCCGGCAACTACCAGGTGTCTCTTGGTGGATCGCAGCCGGATGGAGACGCGGCTGCTGGCGTGCAGACAAGAAACTTCACGATCGCCGGGATGCGACCCATTCCGCGCTAATCTACAGGCGCCGGAGCGAAGCCCTTATTGAGGAGAGCGGTACTTGATGTTTTCGCCCTCGAGTCGATACTCCGCGGAGCAGCCATCGCCTCCGCAGATCATCGTCTCCCCGGCACAAAGCTGGCGGCGCGTAATCAAACCCATCGTTCCGCAGCGCGGACACGACATCACGGCCACATATGGATTTTGCGCATGGCCGAGCTTTGTCTGGTTTTCAAGTACGAATACTGTGCCCGGATCCATTCTTTCCGGGATCCATTCTTCTAAATACTGCAGGTCGGTTGACATCGTGCCCTCCGGGAGCTTGACGTAACGGAGCGGATCAACAAAATTCCGGCCGCTCTGCGATGCAACAACAGCAGGGTATGGAATGGCTTAGAAACGCGTTCTTCGATTGCTGTTCAGTTTTGCCGTCTGGCGCCTTGCACGTCAATCACAAATCAGTGGGGGGCCGTATCGAACGGGGTACTCGCGAAATATTTTCATTGACCAGCTGTCTGCTTACCCTTGCCATCGGCGGCAGTGTCGATCGCTCGATAAGTTTCGACGTTACGCAAAATCGCTTCCACGTATTCCCGGGTTTGCGTAAATGGAATCGACTCTACGAATTCGTCCATGCCATGGTAAGGACCTGCCGCTTCCCAGTCCGCAACGCGCTCGTCTCCGGCGTTGTAGGCGGCAAGAGCATACTCGTGCACCCCGCCGAATTTGTCGAGTAGATGGCGCAGGTAGCGCGTACCAAGTCGGATGTTGGTGTCAGGATCAAGAAGCTGGTACGTCTCAAAATGTGTGATGCCTTCTTCGCGCGCCATGGCCCGGCCCACCGATGGCAAAAGTTGCATGAGCCCCCAGGCATTGGCATACGACACCGCCGCCGGGTTGAATTCCGACTCCTGCCGGATCAACGAAGCCACCATGTACGGGTCCAGTCCATTCTTTGCCGACTCGGACTTGATCGTGTCCCAATAGGCTTCAGGAAAGAGGATGCGCCAGTAGACCAGGGGAATCGAAGCAATCGGCGCGGTTGCCGCGTAGGGAAGAGCGCGCTTCAACGCACGCATGGCGCGATACGTCTCTCCAAACGAAGCATAGATCTGCGCTTCAGCTAAGGCGCTCCAGGTCTTCGAATCTGGATCCGCAGCGATTTCGCGCGGAATGTATTCGTTCAACCCCGCATTCGCGAGCAGCCGTGCTCGGGCCAGATGTTCGCTATCCTCCGGAAAGCTTTCATCGAGCGGAGGAAGTTCCGGCGCTTTGAGGTTGTCCACATCCGGATCGGCCACGGGCTGCAGCGTTCCCAATGCCGTCAGCCGCTGCCGAGCCATCTGCGCATAGAAAAAGTGTTGATAAGCGCGCACGATCGCCTTATAGCTTGCGGCAGCCGCAGCCTGCTTGTGGTCCTGCATCTCGTAGAGGCGCGCTCTCCAGTAAAGAGCGGCCACTGTTTCGTTCGCTCCGGGATACAGATGGATCTGCTCATTGAAGGTGCGCTCGGCGTCGCTGTAGAGTCCCTGCCGATAGCTGAGCCATCCTGCCCGCCAATGGGCTGCTGCAGCATTCTTGCTCTGGGGGAAATGCGCAGCCAGATAACCGTAATAGTCGATGGCTTTGGGATAATCGCGCGACAACAGATACATGTTGCCGCTTGAAAACAATGCCTCAGCGAGCCACTCACTCTGCGGGAAGCGCGTTTTCATCTGCTCAACAATGCGCTGCTGGCCGTCGTTGTCGTTGTGAGTCCGCGCCAACTCCATCAGCAAATACAGACGCCGGGCGCCGCTTTCATCCGATGTATCAGCCAACGCCTCTGCCTCGGCCGTCGTCAGTCTCTTCAGTTTCAGCTCACACGCGGCAGCAGCTACGGCAAAACCAGCGCGCGCCTGATCGGCCACGCCGGCATGACGAGCCAGTGCGCGATACTGCTCCTCGGCCAGCGCAAAGCGGCCACCGTTGTAATAGGCGTCTCCGAGACTGCGCAACTCCGTCGCGGTCAAGGATGCATCGGCTCCGCTCGCCGTCAAACGCGCCCGCGCGGTCTCGGCCTCGGCGCTCAGCGGAAACTTCAGCAGAACATCTTTGAATTCCTGGTCTGCTTCGGGACCTTTTCCAAGAGCCAGCGCAACCTGCGCCTTGGCCAGCTGATACCCTGCCCGATCGACGGCTCCGTCATGAGCGCCCGCAGCCAGCACGCGCTCGGCGCCGCTCAAGTCGTGCTGGGCTAGCAAGACCGTTGCTTCTAGCTCCGGAGCCTCCACATCGAACACGCTCTCGGGATACTTCTGGACGAAGCCGTGCAGCAGTGTTTCAGCGGCTACATCATTGCCCCCTTCGTGGTCCGATCGTGCCGCAAGAAAATCGGCATAGTCCGCCAGTACGTCACTGGCCTGGTGTGCCAGGTGGAGACTGTTGGCCGCTTCGGCAAAACGCCTGTCAGTGAGATACGCATGCCCCAGCGCAAGATATGCCGCGGCTGCCGCGTCACCGGTATGTTTCTGCGCGTAACTGGTGACGCCCGCGTAGGCGGCCGGGCTGCGCATGGTTGCCAGTTGTTGCGCCATGGGTCGCAATTCACTCGAGGCCACAAAGGCCCTTTTGATGCGCATGGCACGCTGCGAGGGGCGGCGTTTATGCCGGGCGCTGATTTTCGAGGAGTGTTTCCCAGGCTTGTGGGCAGTCTTGCTTACACTGCCTGTCCCCTTCGTGCTTTTCCTGGATGAAGTTGCACTAGGCTTCGAACTGGTCTGCTTGCTCGAGGAGGTCGAGGAACCGGCGGTCTGGGCGACAAGGGGCGAAACCGGCACGAACCCGGCCAGAATGGCTGCGAAGAGAGAACCCCGCAAAGTCGCGGCTAGGGACAGGCCGAAGTACTTCATAGTTTCACTTTAAGCGGATTTTCGTTCCGACGACAGTCTTGAACCAGCACCGTAACCCACCCGAAGTCATGCTGATCACAGAGACTGCCCGCGGCCGGTACCGTGAGCAATCGGTTTGGCCGTCTCCCCCGACTTCCAGTACACTGGAGTCATTGGGGCCTAGGACCAGACCACCGGCCAAGTTTCCCTGTGAATTCCCGCAACCAACGCGCATGGCGACCATCCAACCAATTGCAGAGAACGAACAGCACCCCGATATAGCTCTGGTGGAGCGGGTACGCGCCGGAGATGTAGCGGCGTATGACACGCTCGTCCGCAAGTACGATCGTCAGGTCTTCAGGATTGCGCAGCACATCACGCAAAACCGGGAAGACGCCGAAGACGTTGTACAGGACGCGTTCTTGAAGGCGTACGAAAAACTGGACCAGTTCCAGGGAAACTCGAAGTTTTACACATGGTTGGTACGGATCGCGGTCAACGAGAGCCTGATGCGGTTGCGCAAGCGCCGCACCGGACGAATGGTTTCGATCGACGAGGATATCGAGACGGAAGAAGGCAGCGTTCCGCGCGACCTGGCCGACTGGGCTCCCGATCCGGAGCAGAACTACACGCAAGCGGAACTGGCCGAGATACTGCGCAAAACCATCCAGGGGCTGCCACAGGGCTTCCGGGTTGTTTTCGTTCTGCGCGACGTGGAAGGACTTTCGACCGAGGAGACCGCGGAGACTTTGGGTCTCAGCGTTCCAGCGGTCAAATCGCGGCTATTGCGAGCGCGGTTGCAATTGCGCGAGCGGCTTACCCGCTACTTCCGCAAGAAAAAGGGTGCTGAGCAGTGACCTGCACTGAGTTTTTGGCCCAGCTCGATGAATTGATCGACGACTCCGTCACCGCGCAGATGCGCGCAGACTTGCAGGAACACCTGCGCGGCTGCGAACATTGCGAGGTCACACTGAGCACGACGCGCAAAACGATCGAGATCTATCGATCCCACGAGATCTACGACTTGCCCGCCGGTCTGCGCGACCGACTCCACAAAGCCATCATGGAGCGCTGCAAGAAGGGCTGTTAGGCCTCCAGTAACCCCAAGCGGTTTCCCCGACCCTGCCTCGGTCTTATTGGATCAGCCCGAACTCCGCCACGCTGTTCGGCGTCCCCACGAACACTTTCCCGTTCACAATCATCGGCGTGATGAACTTGTTGCCATTGCCGAATTGATCGCGGCTGCTTGCCGCCTGGCTGCTGTTGTACAGCTCCTGCAGGTTCGTCGCGTCGTAGGCATGCAGGACCGCCGGGGACGAATTCTCCACTGCCCACACGATGCCGTTCGACGTCCCATTGGCGCTGATCGCCGGCGTCGTCCCCGGATATTGAAAACTATTCGAGCTCTGGTACGCCTCGGTAGTCGCCAGCTTCGCGTTCGTGATCGGAAACGCCTTCACCTTGTCGTTCACTGCGCCATAGTAAACGACGTTATTGAAGAACGCGGGCATCGAGAACACGCCGGCGATTGCACCAGGGATTTCCTGGTAAATCGCGCTGTCATTCTGAGAATTGAATTTTCCCATCGAATCGCGATTCACGACGTAGATGTTGCCGTCTTTGCCTGCTCCCACAGCCAGGTGATGCACCACCCCGGAAGTGTCCGTCTGGTCGGGCAAGACTAAGGCGCCTCCGGAGCCCAGATCTTCGTCGCCCGCCGACTCCGATACTGTGCTCGACGTTTCAAAGTAATCGGCGACAGCAAGACTGCCCGAAGTCGACACCTTGATGAATCCATTGCCGAAGTCATGGTTGACCGGAAAACCATTGCCATCGAGCGTGGTGTCGAAGGTTCCATTTGCATCGAGAAAATAGATGTTGCTGCTCGCGTCTGCGGCCAATCCAGCACCGGCCATCCAGATCGACCCTTCACTTCCGTTGGGGGTCAGGTTCAAGACGCCTGTTTGCGTCAGCGTGCTTTCGCTGTAGGCCATCAACCAGCCCGTGTACGGGCCGCTATCACAATGCGAAGTCCACCCCATATAAAGAACGCCGTTCAACAGCAAGATTCCAGCGCGCTCGGCATACTGCCCGGGGTCGAACACAACATTTCCGCCAGAACTGTTGGCGCCCGTTCCTGGATAGGTGGCTGCAATCTCGACCGGGCTTCCGGACAGTTCTGCGCCCGTCGTCACATCGAGTGCATGCAGCCGCTGATGATAGTGTCCTGAAGAATCTTCCGTCATCCCGACCACAAAGATTGCTCCATTCGTTCCAGCCTTGCGATCGATCACCGGCGTTGAAGTGATACCGATCTCCGGTGTGATTTGGCTGCAACTATGGTCGCCGCTGGTCGTCTCGCCTGAACCTAAAACCGATGTTTTCCAAAGTTGCGTGCCCGTATCGGCATCGAACGCATACACACTATCGTGCTCGCTCGCCGCATACAGTACGTTGTGCGATTGGCCACCCACAGTGAGCCCCGACAAATACAGAGGCTGCGCATCCACATGTCCGTCCACCGCAAGCGTGCGCAGCAGACCGAACGTCGACGAGGCCACGTTGCTGGTCGTCAGAGTCGTTTCCGATGGGTTCAAGCCGGTTCGCGCAACATCGACGTGATAGGTCGTAATGTCGACGCTGCTGGTGGGCGGAGGGTTGGACGCAGACGTCACGGTTAAAGTCAGCGTAGCCGTGTGCGTGAGCGTACCGGATGTGCCCGTAAAGACAACGCTGGCCGTGCCACTTGCAGCCGACGCGGACGCTGTAAAACTGATCGGCTGGCCAGACCCAGGCGAAAGCGTCAAGGTTGTCGGAGAGGCCGTCACTCCCTGCGGAAGGCTGCCGAGAGTCACCTGTACTGCCCCGCTGAAACCATTCGCCACAACTGCTGTGACGGTTACCGCTTGAGCCGCGCCACCGCCCGTCAAGCTGGCGCTGGTCGGAGCAAGTTCCAGAGAGAAATCCGGACTCGAGGGAGCCCCGGAAGCGTTCACTGTAATCGTGAGCGAGGCTGTGTGGCTCAGCGTGCCTGAGGTACCCGTAAAGATTGCAGTCCCGCTTGCCGTGGTCGCCGAAGAAGCCGCGGCGAGGCTTACGGTCTGAGGAACATTCGCAGAAAGGGTGAGCGTGGCCGGCGTAGCAGTAACCCCCGCCGGCAGGCCCGTGACTGCCACCTGTACTTTGCCGCTGAAGCCGTTCGTGGGGACGGCCGTCACCGTCATCGATTGCGCTGTGGCGCCTGCCGTCAGCGTCGCGCTCGGCTGGCTTAGCTGAAGCGAGAAGTCCGCTGTCACGGTTTGAGAACCTTGGTGAAATGAGCTGCAGCCGGCCGTCCAGAATGTGAGCAGTGGGATGCAAATGAGGGTCTTAGCTACGTGCCAGTCTCTTGCCATGAAGTCTTTTCATCCTTCCGCATGGAGTTGGATGCAAATCCCGGACTATGTATCGATTGTGAATAGATTGCTCGACCTGGAACGGGGGAATGAATGCTTGCGGATGGTTCGATCATACCGAGCGAAGATGGCCGACCTTTGTGGTTTCTGGCCGAAGGAGTGACTTTGGGCAGCTTTCTTACCGCAACTTTCCGCGTAGAATGCCGTCATTGCCTTGGACGGGGTTGAGCGCAAAGCGTTCCCCATCAAGACCGATCAGTTCCAGGAATTCTTATGCAGCTTCTGCACCGACTACTGGCCGCCTTGCTTTGTCTCAGCCTTAGCCCTGTCCCTGGCATGGCGCAGAACCCGTCCACCCATACCAGGCAGCCCGCGGTTACGGCCAGGAGTCGCGCAGCCTATCAATCAGACCAACTCCACGGCGATGCGCGCATTCTGCATGCCCTCAATCGCTTCACCTTTGGATCTCGGCCGGGTGACCTGGCCTCGGTCCGCACTCTGGGACTGGACAAGTGGTTCGAGCAGCAGCTTCACCCCGCGAGCCTCGACCTCTCCGATCTGAATACGCGCCTGGCCGAATATCCCGCCATGCAGTGGAGCCCCGAAGACCTGCTTTTCCGGCTTCCGAGCAACGCCATCATCCGTCAGGTCATCGACGGCAAGGCGCCGATTCCGCAGCAGGGCGCCCTCCACGCGGTCTATGAAAATCAGGTCTACCGCGTCGCCGAGAAGAAACAGGAAAAAGCGCAGAATAAAGACCTGGCATTGAAGACGCCCACGCTGGCAGCTTCTACCGCCGGCGCAATGGCCGCAGCGCTGCCCACGTCTCGCGAAGCCGAAAAGGCTGAGAATCCCACGCCGATGACCCGAGACCCCGATCCCTACCAGGTCAGTGCAGGGTCCGCCGCTCCCATGATGGCTGCCAACACACCCATGGCGCCTCCGCCGCCGGCCTTTCCGCTCGAACAAACCAACGCCATCCTGAACATGGCTCCGCAACAACGCCTCTATCGTCTTGCGAGCATGCGCCAACCGGAGTTTGACGATTTCTTCAAATCCCTTAAGCCATTGCAACGCGCCCAACTCGATGCGGGCCTGAATCCCGATCAGCGCGAAGTGGTGGGCGCCCTCGAATATCCTGAACGGCTTGTTGTCGAAGAACTGATCGCCCAGCGCCTGACCCGCGACATCTACTCCAACGCGCAGCTGCAAGAAGTGATGACCGATTTCTGGATGAATCACTTCAACGTCTTCCTCCGCAAGAATGAGGCAACGCCCTACTATCTCGTTAGCTACGAGCGCGACGTGATTCGTCCGCTCGCGCTCGGCAAATTCGAAGACCTTCTCGAGGCGACCGCACACAGTCCGGCGATGATGCTCTATCTCGACAACGCGCAGAGCATTGGACCGCACTCGATGGCCGCGGAGCGAGCCGAGATGGCAGCAGCCCGCAGGCCTGGCAACCAGAAGAAGACGCGCGAAGGGCTAAATGAAAATTACGCTCGCGAATTGATGGAACTGCACACCGTCGGCGTCAACGGGGGATACACGCAAGCCGACGTCACCGAGGTCGCGCGAATTCTTACCGGCTGGACAGTGGAGCGTCCGCAGCGCGGCGGCGGATTTCAATTCGATCCGAATCGCCATGAACCGGGGACCAAGAAAGCTCTAGGCGAGAAGTTCAAAGATCACGGTGAAGAAGAGGGTCGAGAACTTCTGCACTACCTTGCGACGCGCCCCGCCACGGCGCAGTTTATTTCTCGTAAATTGGCCGTCCGTTTCGTCAGCGATGATCCCCCGCAAAGCCTGGTCGATCGCATGGCCGACACCTACCTGTCGAGCGGCGGCGATATCTCAGCCGTGCTGCGCACCATGTATCACTCGCCTGAGTTTTGGTCGAACGGAATCTATCGCGCCAAGGTCAAAACGCCGCTTGAGTTCGTTGTATCGGCGCTGCGGGCAAGCAACGCGAATATCCAAAACCTCAGGCCGGTCGCAAACGAGCTTCGAAGCTTGGGCATGCCGCTCTATGGATGCGTGCCTCCCACCGGCTACAACTGGCAGGCTTCCGCGTGGGTCAGCACAGGCGCCCTGGTCGATCGAATGAACTTCGCGCTCGGCCTCGCGGGCAATCGGTTGCCGGGCATCACCACTGCGTGGGATCCAGGCGAAGACGACAACCCCGCGACTACCCTGCTGGCCGAAATGCCGAGCCCGGAGACGGAAGAAGCTCGTCTTGAGTCGTTCCTCGTAACCGGCGGAATCAGCGACTCGACCCGCTCCGCCGTTCTTCAGCAGTTCCAGCAACAGAACGCGCAGATCCAACCCGTCTCCGCGCAAGGACCGCAGAATATACGCGCGCAGGCCGCAACTTTAGAACGCGAAGACCAGTTGCTCGCAGGCCTTCTACTCGGGTCACCCGAGTTCCAGCGCCGCTGAACAGGAGAATTCTTCTATGCAGATGAACCGGCGATTCTTTCTACGCAACGGCGCCCTGGCCATCGCGGGCACCAGCGCGATCCCCAGTTTCCTCATCCGTTCCGTTCTGGCCGAAACGACGCCGAATCCCAATCGCCGGCTCGTCGTCATCTTTCAGCGCGGTGCAGCTGACGGTCTCAACATCGTCGTCCCCTATCGCGAAAAGAATTACTACTCGATGCGCCCCAGCATTGCGATCCCGCAGAATCAGGTCGTCGACCTCGATGGATTCTTCGGTTTGCATCCCTCGCTCTCCTCGTTCAAGCCTCTCTACGAACAGGGCCATCTCGCCATCGTGCACGCCGTAGGCTCGCCCGACACGACACGCTCGCATTTCGACGCACAGGATTACATGGAGTCGGGCACACCAGGTTTGAAAAGCACGCAGGATGGATGGCTCAACCGCGCTCTTCAAGCGGAAGATGCCCGCTGCCACTGTAGCCATACGCCCTTTCGCGCCGTCACACTGGGAGCCGATGTTCCACGCACCCTGGCCGGCCTGGTGCCGGCAATCGCCCTCAACAACGTCAATAACTTCAATGTGGGCGGACGTGGTCCAGCGCCCTCTCCAGCAGCCAGCGCCTTCGAGGCCATGTACGGCGACAGTGGGGACCGCATCTTCCATCCCGCGGGAGAAGAGACGTTCGAGGCCGTCAAGATGCTGCGTGCCGCGAACCCCGGCCAGTACACGCCGAGCGCGGGTGCAGACTATCCGACATCAGAATTCGGCAACAGTATGAAACAGATTGCCCAATTGCTCAAAGCCAACCTGGGTGTTGAAGTGGCCTTTACCGATGTCAGCGGCTGGGATACCCACCAGAATCAAGGCAGTGTGAATGGCCAGCTCGCCAATCGCCTCAAGGACTTTTCTGACAGCATTGCCGCCTTCTGGCGCGATCTGGGCGACAGCGCCGGCAATGTCACGCTGGTGACCATGTCCGAGTTCGGCCGTACTGCACATGAAAATGGCACGGGCGGGACCGACCATGGACACGCCAATGCAATGTTCGTGCTGGGCGGTGAGGTGAGGGGCGGCAAAGTCTACGGGCGGTGGCCCGGCCTCGATAATGACCAGCTCAACGAAGGCCGCGACCTTGCTCTCACGACTGATTTCCGCGAGGTCCTCGCCGAAGTGGTGACGCGTACCCTGGGCGCCGGAAATCTTGAAGCTGTCTTCCCTGGCGCGCGTCTTGCCCCCAACAATTTTCTGCGCCTGATCTAGTTACTCTGCGCGAAGCGCCTCCGTGGGACTGACCGAGGCGGCTTTCCTCGCGGGCAGGAAACTGGCCAGAAGCGAGGCCGAGCCCAGCGCAACAGCGACGCCAACCAGCGTCGCAGCATCCCACGCTTGCACGCCAAACAGAAGTTTGCGCATCGCCATCGAAGCTCCAACCGCGCACGCCAGGCCGATCGCAATCCCCGTTAGAGTCAACCAGCCCGCTTGCCGCATCACCATCTTGTAGACCGTTGCGCGCTGCGCGCCCAGGGCCATGCGTACGCCAATCTCGCGCGTCCGCTGGCTCACCGAGTAGGCCACCACCCCGTACAGGCCCACCACGCCCAGCACGAACGCCATCACCGCAAAGCCGCCCAGCAGCCATGAAGCGGCGCGATGGATCAAGGCAGACTGCGACGAATCAATCTGATCCGTCATCGTGATTTCGCCATAAACGCCCAGGTTGTGGTCGATTTGATGCAGCGTCCCGACAATCGACGGCAGCATCGCACCCTCGTCCTGTGCCGTCCGCACCGCGACGGCAAAGAACGTGCTCGGCTCACGGAAGATGGGGAAATACTCCGCCGGCCAAAGCTCTTCATCCGGTCCTCCTTCGCGAACATTCGCGAGGACGCCCACAATCTGGCGCAGCGATTTCGGGGACAGGTCTCCGCCTCCGATCATTTTGCCGATCGGATCTTCACCGGGAAAGTATTTCGCGGCCAAAGCTTCGTTGATCACCGTCACGCGCGGCTTGTCCAATCCATCGTTCTCATCAAACCAGCGGCCGCGCACCAGTCGCGCCTTCAGGGTGGCGAGATAGCCCGGCGAACCATCGCGCTGATTCACCTCGTTGTGCTCCCCGTGAAACGGCTTGCCGACAATCCGTATCCAGTCGGTGTTGCAATTGCACTGCACGGGAAGAGTGCTCGTGATGCCGACGCTCTGCACGCCTGGGAGAACCGAGAGCCGACGCTCGATCTCCTTATAGAGCGCCAAGGTTTGCTCGTCTTTTGCGTAGGTCGTGTCCGGCGCCATGATCTGCACAGTCGCCAGATGAGTGGTATCAAAACCATTCTCGACGTGAAGAAGGCGATAGAAGCTCTGCCCCAGCAATCCGGCGGCGACCAGCAAAACCACCGCAAGAGCCAGCTCAATCACCACAAGATGCGCGCCCAGGCGCTGCCAGAAACGTCCGGCGGCTGCTCGCCCGCCTTCGCCAAGGCCCACACGGATGTCTTGAAACGAGAGAAGAATCCCCGGAGTTGCGGTCAGCACGATGGCGCTGAGAACAGCAATCGAAGCAGCAAAGACGGCCGTATGCAAATTCAACCCAACGAGGTGAAGAAAAGGCACCGACGGAGCCACGCTCTCAGGCACGAGCCGAATGAGCATCCGCATGAGCCACACCGAGATCGTCAGTCCACCCAGGCAGCCCGCCCCTGCAAGCAGCAGGCCCTCGGTAACAAACTGCCGTATGAGCCGAGCCGGTGTCGCACCCAGCGCTCCTCGCACCGCAATTTCGCGCCGGCGGCTCTCAGACCGCACCAGCAGCAGGCTCGAAACATTCACACAGGCGATCAGCAGTAGAAGACCTGCCCCAGCGAGAAGAGTCAGCAACATTGGCTTCACACTACCCGCGGTGAACTCCGCAAAGGACTGCACTTCCGCACTCTGCCCATGATTCGAATCCGGATACTGCGTCTCCAATCGAGCCGCAATTGATTTCATTTCCTGCGTCGCGGCCTGCACTGTCACGCCGTCCCGCAGCCTGGCCACGCCGTCGAGATTGTGGCAGCTGCGCCGCTGTTCGCAGCCATTCTTGTCGAGCAACGGAACATAGAGCTCGGCATTGCCACGCGGCGCAAAAAAGAACTCCCGCGGCAAAACTCCGATGATGGTGTACGAGCTGCCGCTGAGGGTCACCGACTGGCCCACGACATCAGGCCTCCCGCCAAGACGCTTCATCCAGGTGCCATAACTCAGGATGACAATCTTCGATTTGCCCGGCTGATCATCGCCGGCGAGGAATCCGCGGCCGAGCATGGGCTTGACGCCCAGCGTGCTGAAGAATCCATCGCTCACCCGCGCGGCCGGTATGGGGATCGCTCCCGACGGTGTGGCCCACAGGTATCCCATGCCTGTGTACACGTCGAGCGAACTGAACGATCGATTGAGACGCTTCCAGTCCTCGTAGTCCGGGCGCGAGAGGTTTGTGCGCGGAGCTACCGGGGACATTTCATCCACATCGACCAACCGGTTCGAATCCACGTACGGCAACGGTTGCAAAAGTGCGGCATCGACAAACCCGAAGATTGCCACGCTCACCGCCATGCCCAGCGCAAGAATGAGCATGGCAGTCACCGCGAAGCCCGGCCTCTGCCGCATCTGGCGCAGGGCAAAGCGCACGTCCTGGGCAATGGTTTCGGCTCGAAAACCGACGACCTCATGACTCTGCTCGCGCAGGCGGGTTGCATTCCCGAGCTTGCGAGCGGCTCCAGAACGGGCTGCTTCAGGAGACATCCCCTCCGCACGAAGAGCCTTTTCTGCTTCGGCGCGATGGAACGCCATCTCCTCGTCAAGGTCATCACGAAAGCGCTTCCGACCGAACATCCATCCGAGTTTGCGAAGAAATTTCATCAAGGATTTCCTTGCCTTTCTCCGACGCTCCTCGCGATCGGCTTCCGCGATCTATTCCGCGCGCAGCGCCTGCATTGGATCTGCCCGCGTGGCACGGCGCGCAGGAATGTAGCAAGCGATGAGCGCCACCACGATGACACCCGTGCCGACAACCAGGAACGTTTCCGGATCCGTCGGGCTCACGTGGTAAATCAGGTTTCTCAAAACCCGCACGACGCCGAGCGAAACCACAATGCCCAGCACGGTTCCTGCGAGCGCAAGCCGACTCGCTTGCCCCAGCACCAGCCGCAGGACATCGCCCTGTTGCGCGCCCAACGCCATACGCAGTCCAAACTCGGGGGTTCGTTGGCTCACCGAGTACGAGATCACGCCGTAGGTTCCGATCGTGGCCAGCAGCAGCGCGAGGCCGGCGAACATGCCCACCAGCACAAACACAAAACGCGGCGTGGCCACCGAAGCTTGAACGATTTGATTCATCACGCGCACATCGGCCACAGCGAGGGCGGGATTCATGCGCCTGACTTCGCTGCGCAGTGCATCGGCAAGCAGCTCAGGATTCGCGCTGCTGCGAATCGCGATGGACATATCCCGATTCCCGGTCTGGATCTCCGGCATCCAGAAACCAGGCTCAGCCGCAGGGCTGTTGGGTTGGTCTTTTACATCGCCCACTTCGCCCACGATTGTGAGCCAGTCCTTCTCTTTCGGTTTGTCTTCAAACGTCATCCGCTTGCCGATCGCGTCTTTCCCGGGCCAGTAACGCTCGGCCATCGCACGATTGATGATGAGGACGGACAAGGAAGTATCCGTATCGCTGTCTTTGAAAAAGCGGCCGGCAATCAGCGGCGTGCCGAGGGCGTGGAAGAAACCCGGCGTGGCCATGTGATAGCGCGCATGAAGCTCTTCGCCCGGCGGCGGCTTTTTGCCCTCGATATTGAAACCGCCGGCGTTCTCGTCCCAGCCGGTCCAAGGCAAATCCGTGCCGGCGCCTTCGCTCTCCACGCCCGGCAGTAAACTGAGGCGCGCGTCGAGTTTCTGATAGAAGCGGCCAACGTCGAGCCCGGTCTTGTATTGCTCGTGCGGCAGCGAAAGACTGGCAGTCAACAAATGCTCCTGCTGAAAGCCCGGATCGAGACGAATCTGATTGACTAAACTGCGCAGCATCAGACCGGCGCCGATCAGCAGCACGCACGCCAGACTGACTTCGGAGATCACCAGGGCGCTGCGCAGCTTGCTCTGTTGTCCTGAGGCCGTATTGGTCCGCGCACTTCTCTGCAATCCCTCTTTGGGGTCGGTCCCCGCGGCTTGCATGGCAGGCACAATGCCGAAGAGCAGACCTGTGAATACGCTGACGAAGGATGCGAAGGCGCACACCGGTCCGCTGACATGAATATCATTTGCCCGCGGGAAATCGCCGGGCAGCAGTGACACCAGAAGGTGCACGCCCTCAACCGCAAGCACCAGCCCAACCGCGCCGCCTGAGAACGAAATCAGCAGACTCTCCGTCAAGAGTTGACGCAGAACGCGCTTGCGAGGAGCTCCCATCGCCACGCGGACGGCCAGTTCCCGTTGGCGCGCGGAGGCTCGCGCGAGCAGCAGATTTGCGGCGTTGACACAGGCGATCAGCAGCACCATCCCCACGGCCCCGAGAAGGACGAAGAGCATCTGACGAGTCTTGCCTACGATCTCTGCATAAAGAGGAACCACCAGCACAGTCCACCCGGCGTCATTGTTCGGGTGCTCGCGTCCAAGCTGCGTCATGATTGCGTTCATCTCTGAGCGGGCCTGCTCCACGGTCACGCCGTCCTTGAGACGCGCGATACCCTCCACAAAGTGCGAGCCGCGCTGGTTCGGATCTCCGGCGAAGGAGAAGGGCCACCAGGCATCCACGCTGTCTCCGTAGGAGACGGAGTGATACTCATTTCCCGGGTGCTCAGTCCCTTTCGGCATCACACCGACCACCGTGAACGGCTGCGTGTTCAAGGTAACGACGCGCCCAATGATCGCCGGATCGGCGGCAAAACGTGTCCGCCACAGCCTGTCACTCAAAATAATCTGCAAGCCGTTGCCCGGAATCTCCGCATTGAAATCGAACTCCCTTCCTAATTCCGGCTGCAGGCCAAGAACGCGAAAGTAGCCAGACGTCACTCCAAAGCCATTCAAACGGACCGGCTCACCGGAGCCAGAGAGTTGCACATCGCCGCGCGTAAAAATAGCCATCGATTCGAAAGACTTGTTGCGCGCGCGGTAGTCGCGAAAATCGAAAGGGTTCAGCGGGAATTTTGGATACGTCGGGCTGGAGAGGAAAATCCGCACCAGCCGGTCGGCACGCGGATATGGCAGAGACTTCAGCAAGACACCGTCAATCACGCTGAAGATCGCGCTGTTGGCTCCGATACTGAGCGCCAGGGTAAGAAACATGACTAAGGTGAAACCGGGGCTGTGGCTAAGTTGGCGCACGGCATAGCGCACATCCGCCACTACGCTTTCGAAACTGAAAGCCATCACTCCGTGCGATCGTTCTTTCAACAAAACCTCGTTGCCCAGACGGCGCTTGGCAGCAGAACGCGCCTCGCTGCTCGAGAGCCCTTGAGACACGAATTCCGCCTCCACCTCTGCGCGATGGAACGCCATTTCCTCGTTGAGGTCGTCGCGAAAGCGCTTCCGAAGAAACAGAAATCCGAGTTTGCGGAAGAACCGATTCATCTAGGCCTCCTGCGCGTCGCTCAGCACACGACCGATCGCCTCAATCATCTGTTCGAATTGCGAAACCTCGATGCCCAATCGCTTGCGACCCGCGGCGGTCAGCGTGTAGAAGCGCGCACGGCGATTCGTGTCCGTCATCTTCCACTCGGCTTTCACCCACCCCTGCAGCAAGAGGCGCTGCAATGCTGGATAGAGCGAACCCTCTTCTACCGTCAGAACATCGTCAGAGAAGCGCTTGATCGACTGTGCAATCCCGTAACCGTGCAACGGCGCCCGCGTCAGCGTTTTCAATATCAGCATGTCGAGCGTGCCGGGCAGCAGGTCAGGTCTCTTCGTCATGTCCTACCTATAGTTTGTCTATGGATAGACGGTCAACGGACTTGTGACGAACCTTCGAAACTTGTGCAGAAAGAAAAACAGCCCAGGCCTAAGCCCAGGCTGTTTCGCGTCTTGTCTCTGTTTCGCTGCTTCTCTCGGCGAGAAGCGGCACGGAGTCTCTGTCTAGTCCCTAGTCCATGCCTCTCAATGCTTCCCGTACATCTCCATCACATCCTTACGCAGCGCCATCCGGCTTGATTCGCGCGTGTAGAACATGTGACCTCCGGGATATTCGTGCACCGCAACCCGGCTCGGGTCCCCCATCAAAGGCATCTGATCCACCGTGAGAACGGAACCCATGAAGGGACAGGAGAGATCGTTCCAGCCGTGGACAATCAATACGCGCAACTTTGGGTCCGCGGCCACCGCCTCGCGCAGTTGGGGAACAGAGCCGGCACGCAAATCCTCGTCGCGATCCCACATCCGATTCACGTCATGCGAGAGCGCGTTGTAGCGTGCGTCGATTTTCCAACCCACAGTCCGCGTGACAAAGTCGACCATTGCCGTTGTTAAGGGCGCCACGATGCTGGCCAGAATCGGATCGCTCGCCCGCTGCTCCGGTGCAAACGGAAACGGATCGAACGAGGTCACGTTCGAGTCGTAGACCGAACCCAGTTTGCCTTCCTCGCGAAAGACCTCGCGTAGGTAGGCACCGGTTTCCAATCGTCCGCCAGAAAACTTGACGAATGCCGGATCGAGCCCGGTCATGTCTGTCACACGCTGGATCATCGCCTTCGTGGCATCAGGGTCCGACCTGCCCTTGAGCAGGGTCATCGCATACTCGCCTTGCGTGTACTTGATCACATCGGCCATGGTTTCGGGCGTCAGCTTCTTCTCCCGCTCCAGATGGGCAGCGGTGATCGAAGGCAGCGTCATCATCCAGGGCAGCGGTGAAAGATCTCCGTTGTCGTCGACTGACGGATTCAAATAAGGCGAGACCAGCACTACGCCATTCATGGCCACGCCCAGCTGCGACTGCAGATAGTAAGTGACGCGCGGCCCGCGGAACCCGCCGTAGCTTTCGCCCACAAGATACTTGCGCGAACTGAGCCGGTTGTTCTTCACCAGCCAGTCGTAGATCACGCGCGACAGATACTGGATGTCTGATCCCGTGCTGTAGAAGAGCTTCTTCGCATCGGCCTCCGGCACCGTCGCGCGACTGAAGCCTGTGCCAACTGGATCGATAAATACCAAGTCGGTAAAGTCGAGCCACGTACCTGGATTGTCGGTCAACGACGTTGGATCCGACGGGCTGTCACCCTCATTGCCGGCCTGCAGATGCTTGGGACCGATCGCGCCAAAGTTGAGATACACCGACGACGCCCCCGGACCACCATTCAGGGCGAACGTCACGGGACGATTGTCGCCGTCCACTGTGTACGCGGTCGTCACCACCTCACCGGCCACTTTGCCGTCCTTGTCGCGTACCGGCAACGCACCCACGGTCACCGTATACTTCAGAGTCTTTCCATCCACCATCGTTGCCTGCTGCGTGTGCGCTTCAGGGGGAAGAGGAGGCAGCATGGATTTTTCTTCGGGCGCCTTCCCCGCCTCTCCAGGCTTGGCAGGGGAGGTAGCAGGCTTGTCCGCTTGCGCCGAAGACCAGACGGGAGACAGGACGAAGCAAGAGGCAACTAGAACAGCGGCAATATACCCGCAGCGACGCGGACCGAAAGAAGCATTCATGGCAATACCATACATCGCGCACGCCCCGTGCTGGCAGCCCGTGCGCTCAATGATTTACCCTCAAACTCGGCATGAGACTTTTACGTGTGCTTTTCGTCCCTGTTCTTGGCGCGTTCGTCACAGTCGGCTCCGCGGCGCAAGATACCAGCAAGCCGGCGCAAGATATTCCCGACGCTCCGCAAGCTACGGCAGCAGCAATGCTTCATCCCAACGGCCCAACCGTAGTCATGGACACGTCCATGGGGCGCATCACCTGCCAGTTCTTTCAGAGGCAGGCGCCTCACGCCGTGGCCAACTTCATCGGCTTGGCCGAGGGCACCAAGGACTGGACCGAGCCGGGTACCAGCAAGAAGATGCACCACAAGCCCCTCTACGATGGAACGACCTTTCATCGCGTCATTCCAGAGTTCATGATCCAGGGCGGCGATCCGGTGGGCAATGGCACCGGCGATCCGGGCTACTCGTTCGCCGACGAGCTAGATCCAGATTTAAACTTCGATGTCCCGGGCCGCCTGGCCATGGCCAACTCAGGCCCCAACACCAACGGCAGCCAATTCTTTATCACCGAACAAGGCTACGATTCACTCAGTCAGCACTACACCATCTTTGGCCAGTGCGATGACTCCAGCGTTTCCGTCGTCAAGGCGATCGCGCGCGTGCAACGCAACAGCGACGATAAGCCTCTCGTCCCGGTTGTGCTCAAAAAGGTCACGATTGTCGCTGAAGGTCAACCCGTGCCTCCGCCGCCCGCCACACCGCAACCCTAATTCAACGATCAAACCAAGAGATCAGGAGCTTTGCATGGCCCTCGCACCAGGAACCTACGCGATCTTCAACACCAACGAAGGCAAAATCACCATCCAACTCTTCGAAGCCGACGCGCCCATCACGGTCAAGAACTTCATCGACCTGGCCGAAGGGGCAAAAGAGTGGACCCATCCCACCACCCACGCCAAGTCGACGACAAAACTGTTCGACGGTACGATCTTTCACCGCGTCATCCCCGACTTCATGATTCAGGGTGGAGATCCGGCCGGCACAGGCATGGGCGGACCCGGCTATCGCTTCCAGGACGAGACCAAGGGCTCGAAACACAAATTCGACAAGCCCGGCAAACTGGCCATGGCCAACTCCGGTCCCAATACCAACGGCTGCCAGTTCTTCATCACCGTCGCGGCCACACCCTGGCTCACCGGCAATCACACCATCTTTGGCGAAGTCGTCGAAGGGCAGGATGTAGCCGACAAGATCTCGAAGGTGGCGCGCGGCGGGCAAGACAAGCCGCAAAAGCCGGTCGTGCTTGAATCGGTTGCAATCGAGCGCGTCGCCTAAGTCGTTTGCTCGAATCGATCGGATTCATCCGGGAAGCACAGTTTTTCAATCGATCGAGCACAGCTTGACCAGGGCCCCGCCAAACTTCTCCAGTTTGGCGGGGCCCATTCCATTGACGGCCAGCAGTTGATGTGGCGTACGCGGACGCGCGAGGGCTACCGCGCGCAATGTGCTGTCGTGGAGAATGACGAACGCCGGAACGCCGAGCCGCCTGGCCTCCAGCGCGCGCCACTCCTTCAACCGCGAGGTCAGCGCTTCAGCTTCTGCAGTCATCTCAATTGGGGTCGCATTCGTCGGTGCGGTGCCCCGGGCAGACGTCGCTTTTGCCTTCTTTGGTCTTGGACCGGCGCTCGCCGTCGCGAACTCGGCAGCAATTCCGTCGCTGATCAAGAGTTCATGAAGATCAATTCCCTGCCCAAGACCGGCCTCCGTCAGGCTGATCTTGCGATACCTACGCACTTCGCCGTCTCTCTCATACTCGGCGTCTTCGACACCAATCCATCCCTTGCGCCGCATGGCATCGAGCAGGCTCTCGAAGGCATCGCGACTCATGCGGCCGGTGCGATCGACGCTGCGCTGCAGCGCGCCTGCAGCCTTGTACGCCAAGGTCCGCAACTCATCGACGATGGCCTGTGCCATGCGCTGCTCCTCGCGGGTCGCGTGTCGAAACTGCTTCAGCACGGTCTCCGCTGGACTACATGCATCACACATGCCGCACTGCCGGTTCGCATCCTCGACGTCGCCGAAATGCCGCACCAGTGCGGCCATCCGGCATTCACCCGACTCGACAAAGCGCAGCACTTTTTCAGATTGCTCGGCCTGGTGGCGCGCCTGCGCTGTGTAGGTCTTCTTCCATCCTGCACCGCCCGCCACCGCTCGCCGCGGCGAACCGAACTCCACCCGCGCACCGCCGTGGATCTCAAGTTTCTCGAAGGCCTTGTCGAACTCTTCTTCCGACAGCTTGGACTTCGCGCGCAGCTCGTCGACGGATTGCAACGTGTCGGTCAAAGAGCGATAGACCTTCTCCAGATGGTCGACCGGCGGATAGTCTCGCGTCAGAAAGAAATCCCTCGTCCTCTGATCCGCGTAGGAATGCATCAGGAATGTCCGGCTAGGCGCGCCGTCTCGGCCTGCGCGGCCAATCTCCTGGTAGTAGCCCTCCAGCGTTCCCGGCAGCCCCGTGTGAATCACGGTGCGGATATCGGCCTTGTCGATGCCCATGCCGAAGGCGATCGTCGCCACCACTACTTGTAGCTCTCCGCGCTGGAAGCGAGTCTGTACACGCTCGCGAGTCTCTGCATCCAAACCCGCGTGGTAGGCGGCCGCAGGCATCGTATGCGCAAGCTCTTCGGCCAGACTTTCCGATTGCCTGCGCGAAACGGCGTACACAATGGCCGGCCGGCGTTCGGGCTTCTCGAGCAGCCCGTGGATCGCGGCAGCGCGAGCCGGCGTCGGAACCTCCACGACTTCAATCGCCAGATTTTCGCGCCTGAACCCGTGAATGAACAGTTTCGGCGCATCCATGCCGAGCTGCTCAACAATGTCTCTTTGCACGGCAGGCGTTGCGGTTGCGGTCAACGCCAGCACCGGCGCGGGACGCAGCGCAGGCAGGTAATGACCAAGCATCCGGTAGTCGGGTCGAAAATCATGTCCCCATTGCGAGATGCAGTGCGCCTCGTCGATTGCGATCAGTGCAGGCTTCGCCTTGGCGAGCATCTCTGGAAAGCCAGGCACACGGAGCCGCTCCGGTGCGATGAAAAGGAACTGCAGCTTCCCTTGCAGATAATCCGCGCACGCCTGGCGCGATGCCGCGCGGTCGAGTCCGGAGTGGATGCGCGCCACATGCAACCCGAGCGCCGTGAGTTTGGCCGCCTGGTCTTCCATCAACGCGATGAGCGGAGAAATCACCAGAGCCGTACCGCCCAGCGCGATCGCCGGCAACTGGTAGCACAGCGATTTTCCCGATCCGGTAGGCATCACCAGCAGCAAGTCCCGTCCTTCGACGGCGGCCGTGCACACAGCTTCCTGGTTGGCTCTGAATCCGGCGAACCCGAAGACAGTACGCAGCAGTGCGGAAAGATTTTCGGGATGGACGCGTGTCATCAAAAGGCAGGGCCGGGTAAGCGGGTAGGGAGCGGGAGACCGGTGGATCGCTCTCTCGAACTTTACAGGAAAAGCGTCGAAGCGCCGCCTACGCGACGCAGCGGAGAGAATGCGGTCGATTTCCGCAGCGCGCGACTTCTGCTGCCCGTACAATTTTGTAGATCGCCCGTTCCCCGACGCCAGGAACTTCAGATGACAGGTCCACCAAACGCCACACCGAAGGCAAGCCTCAGCGACTATCTCGCCGCAGAACGCACACTCCTGGCATGGGTCCGTACCGGGCTCGCCCTGATGGGCTTCGGCTTTGTCGTCGCGCGCTTTGGCCTGTTCCTCCAGCAGCTTCAGTTGATTCGCCTCGATAAGGGGACGGCCCTGGTGCATGCCTACGGGGAATCCCTCTGGTTTGGAACTGCGCTGATCGGTGTCGGAGTGCTCGTGAATCTTCTCGCCGGCTCTCGGTACCTTCAGTTAGTTCGCGCTCTCGATCGAGGAACGGCAGACTCCGCGCGCGCGACAATGCAGGGCGTCGCCGTTGCACTCTTTCTCGCATTGGTCGGAATCGCGATGGCTGTCTACCTGATTTCTATCCGCAGTTGAGACACTTTGATCGACACGCACGCCCATTCGGAGGAATGAAAGATGTCGGAGCAGCGCACCAAGGGAGTCGTCACCCTTCCCAGCACTCACTCTGTCGACGAAACGGTGGAAAAGTTGAAGGGCATTCTCACCGCAAAAGGTGTAACCCTTTTTGCTCTTGTCGACCACAGTGGCGAAGCCGAAAAAGCCGGCATGAAGATGCCTTCAACCAAGCTGCTGATCTTCGGAAGCCCGAAGGCAGGAACTCCGGTGATGCTGGCAGCGCCGAGTGTGGCCATCGACCTGCCACTCAAAATCCTTGTGTGGGAAGAGGCAGACGGCAAGGTCTGGGTCTCGTACAACAGCCCTGCCTATCTGAAAGAGCGGCATAACATCCCCGACGATTTGCTCAAGAATCTTGCAGCCGTCGAAGCGCTTGCGGCCAGCGCGGCAAACTGACGCTCCGATAGTTCCTCTCGCATCTCCGGCACTCCGCGGGGTACCATTCCGATGTTTTCCAATCCATGCTGCAGCGGCGCGCGCACTCGACAGCGCAGTCGCGCTTTCGGAGGCAAACTTCGTGAACGTCCACCTGCTCTGTTTCGCTCTTGTTCTGACGGCAACTTCGGTCGCACGCGCTGGCCCCCCACGCGGCTCTGATTTTTTGCATTCCTACAAGGGCAGGCCCTACCACGACGCGCGCTACAACGCGGGAGCGCAGAAGATTCCCGGCAAGGTGATGTGCGCCTACTACGATCTGGGCGGCGAAGGCGTCGCCTATCACGATACGGACGCAAAAAATAACGGCAGTGGCGCGCTCAATCCAGCCGACGGAACCTACCTCAACCAATTCCGCATGGGCGAAGGCGTCGATACCTCCTATACCAAGTTCAAACGCGATCCGCAGATCGACGACACGCAGTACGACAAAGCTTCGCCGCCTGCCGACCTGCTCTACGTCGGGTGGACCGTTCCCGGCGAATGGTTCAACCTCACCGTCGAGGTGGCTAAAGCCGGAGACTATAGTGCCGATCTCCTTTACACCTCGAATCGGGGTGGCACGATCTCGATCGACGTCAACGGAATGCCGGCAACGGGATCGCTGGCCATTCCGACGACCTACGAAGCGAACGATCCAGTGGCTTGGCGGCAATGGCATCACTGGAACACCGTGCCCGACCTCGCCAGGCTGCATCTCACCAAAGGCAAGAACGTCCTGACGATTCACATCGTCGAACAGGGACAGATGAATCTCGCAAGCTTCGACTTCAAGAAAGCACACTAGACGTAGGTCGAGGCGTATCACGCCTCATTGACTGCGACAATCGCACTCGGCACTCCCAATTGATAAAATCAATCGAGAACTATGAACCTTCGCGACCTGTTTTATCTCGATGCCCTCGCCGAGCACCGCCATTTCGGTCGTGCCGCCAAGGCATGCGACATCAGCCAGCCCACCCTGAGCAGCCAGATTCGCAAGCTTGAAGAGGAGTTAGGTGTCCGGCTTCTGGAGCGGACCAACAAGCGCGTCGAAATGACTCCCGTTGGCCAGCGCATCCTCGAGCACGCCCGCGGCGCCCTCCATGCAGTCGATGCGATTCGCGACGAAGCCCGAGCGTCCCGCGATCCGCTGGTGGGGCCAATCAGGCTCGGCGTCATTCCTACGCTGGCCCCCTATCTCATGCCGTACATCCTCAAGCCGCTGCGAGAGGCCTATCCGGGTCTGACCATCGACTTGTGGGAGGATCAGACGCTCGCGCTCGTCGAGTCGCTCCGCAACCACCGGCTTGACGCTGCATTGTTGGCCACCAAAGCTGAAGGTCCCGAGATCACCGAGATCTCCCTCTTTGTCGAGCCGCTGTTGGCTGCGCTACCGCTCGGACATCGCCTTGCAAAGAAGAATCCTGTGCGCGAAGAGGATCTCGCCGATGAGCTTCTCGTCCTCGCCGAAGGACATTGTCTTGCCAACCAGGCTCTCGCGGCGTGCGGGCCGAAGCCGGCCCGCCGGGCCAGTCTCCAGGGCTCGATGCAGGCGGCGACGCTCGATACTTTGGTGAACCTGGTCGCCGCGGGCTACGGCTCGACCCTGATTCCCGCCCTCGCAGTGGACTCTTTCAAGCGCCGCGATGTCGTCTTGCGACGCCTCGCCGGGCGTTCCACGCGCACTATTCGCCTGGTCAGCCGCCCCGGATTCCCCCGCCCGCAAGCTCTGCGGGCCCTCGAAAAAGTGATCCGAAAAGCCGTCGGAACAAGTGTCGAACTGCGTTCCCTCAGCGCTTGAGGGGCTGTGGAAATCTTGGCCAAAACTCGCGCAATTCCAGAGATATCCACCCAAAATCCCAGGAAACCCCGAAATTCCGGATTCGGGCCCCTATTATCCACAAAAACACCCCCCCACAGCGTTGACCACCCGGAACCCGCTCCTTAGAGTCTGAAGTCGAAGGACAATAAAAGTAGCTTTGGCTGGGCGCGCACCGGCTGGGCAAAGCCGTATCTCGCCCCTATCCTCAGCCCGGAGTAGACATGCTGAAATTAAAGAAAATTCACATCCTTGGCTTCAAGAGCTTCTGCGACCGCACCGAGCTGACCGTGGGTGGTACCGGAATCGCAGTGGTGGTCGGGCCAAACGGATGCGGCAAGTCGAACATCCTCGATGGCGTGAGCTGGGTTCTGGGCGAACAAAGCGCCAAATCGCTGCGTGGATCCCACATGTCAGACGTGATCTTCGCAGGTACCCGCGATCGCAAGCCGCTGGGCATGGCAGAAGTGACGCTCACCATGGTCGACCCCGCTGCTTACGAGGGTCCCATTCCGGTGGAACCTGAAGTGCATCTCGACCACGATGGTCCGACGGACTGGGACGAGAACGAAATACGCCAGCAACGCGCCGCCGAAGCCGAAGAAATTATTGCTGCCGAACAGCCCGGCGTTGCCCTCGATGACGACGAGGCTGAGACTTCCGGCCCACGGCCTGTGCCATCGGCCCAGCCTTTGATCGCGCCGGAAGCACAGTTGGCCCCATCGCAAGTGGTGCTGAAGATTCGCCGTCGCAAGTTCCACCAAACCCCACAGAAGGGCGAGATCGTCATTACGCGCCGGCTGTTCCGCACCGGCGAGAGCGAATACCTGCTCAATGGCAAGCTCTGCCGCCTGCGCGACATTCAGGACATCTTCATGGGCACCGGGCTTGGTCCGGAGAGCTACGCCATCATCGGCCAGGAACGCATTGGTCAATTGCTGAGCTCGAAGCCGCACGATCGTCGTTCCATCATTGAAGAGGCGGCAGGCATCACTCGCTTCAAGACCAAGAAGCGGCTCGCCGAGCTCCGCCTTGAGAGTTCCAAGCAGAACCTCGCACGCGTCGACGACATCTTCGACGAAGTCACGAGGCAGATGAATAGTCTCAAGCGCCAGGCCGCCAAGGCTGAGCGTTATGCCGCCGTGCGGGATGAGCTGCGCGGCAAGATGCGCGTAGTTCTTGCCAGCCGCATGGCCGTCATGGACACCGAGCAGGCAACCCTTGAACAGGAAATCGCGAAGCTTTCAGAAGAAATTCACACCTCCGCCGCTACGATTGAGAGCACTGAAGCCAGCCAGCATTCCCTGACCGAGCGCGGCTATGAGTTGGACCGCGAAGTTCAGGGGGCACAGGGACGAGCCAACGCGGCTGCCCTTGAATTGGAACGTGCCGCTGCACGGGAGCGCGCCAACGCCGAGCGCGTGGCAGAATTGGAAGCTCGATTGGCCGCTGCCGCCGGCGAGCTGGAACAGACGCGCGCTCAACTGGCGAGCATTGCCGACGAGCGCACGCAGCAAAAGTCCTTCCTTGAAACAGCAGCAAGCGAAGCCCAGGCCTTCCATCTGCAGGTGGAGACCAAGCAGCACGAAGCCCGCGCTGCGGCCGATGAGGTGTTCAACGCGGAACGAGAACTCGAAGCCAATCGCCGCCAGGCCATGCATTTGCTCACCCTGGCAGGCAATGCGCGCAACAGCACGGCGCAGGCTGAAGAGAGCCTCTCCGCTCTGGAACGCGAATCGGAGCGCCTTGAAGCCGAGAGTACCCAGGCGCGTCATGAACTTGAAAACCTCGGAGCGCAGAGCGGACAGGCGAAGCTTCGTTTTGAATCGGCAGCCGAAGCCTTGCAACGGCTCGAGGCAGAAATCGCTTCTCTTCGCGACGCGCTGCAGACTAGCCGCGCTGAAGAAGATGCACTGCGTGCGCACGCCAACGAGCTGCGCAGCCAGCATGCCACAGCCTCTGGGCGTCGCACCTCTCTCGAGGCCCTGATCCGCGACCACAGCTATGCGACCGACTCTGTGCGGCAACTGCTGAAGCCCGGCGCCTTGGCCGAAGGCATGAAGCCAACCGGCACACTGGCCGACTTCCTCGAAGTCCGTGGCGAGCACGAAGGCGTCGTCGACGAGTTCCTGCGCGATGAGTTGAACTATGTCGTCGTCGAGAGCTGGAACGCTGCCGAAGAAGGTGTGCGACTGCTCAAATCCGGCGTCGATGGACGCGCCACGTTCCTGATTCACGACGCGACGCAGCGCGAGCTGTTTGCGGGGGACGACAACACCATCCGTGCCGAAGGCGTGACCCCGCTGAAAGAAGCGATCCGCGTGCTGAACGGTTTTGGCCGCTCGCTCGAAGTCATCCTGCCCAAGCTTCAGCATGGCTACCTCGTGCCGAACGCGGTCGATGCGCAGCGCCTGGCCGGCGAGCACAGTTATGCGTTTTTCCTCACTCCAGAAGGGGAGTGCTTCCACAACGCGACCGTGACCGGTGGCAAGCCTTCGAGCGAAGGTCCGTTGGCGTTGAAGCGCGAACTGCGCGAGATCGATCACCGTCTCGCCGGTCTCGAAACCAATCTCGCCAAGGCGGAACTCGACGCTGCCACGCTCGCCCGTCGAATCGAAGAGATTGCGGCGCAGCTTGAGACCCGCAACGAAGAACGCCGCCAGGCGGAACGCGACGCAGCCGACCAGGGCGCGGCCTTGAAACAGATGGAGGCCGAGACCCAGCGCATCGAACGCCGTCTTCAGGAGTGGACCCTGCAGGCCGCCCGCAACAAGGATGCGCGTGAAGCCAAGCATGAGGTCATCGCGCAGAAACGCGAAGAGGCATTACGCCTCGAAGCCGAGCGCGAAGCAGCCGAAGCGACCCTGAACGAAAAGCAAGGGCATCTCGGCACATTGCGCCAGAAGCGCGAGACCTTGCAGCAAGAGGCTGCGCAGGTCACCGCCGAACTCGCCAAGCTTGAAGAGCGCCGCCGCGGAGCAGAAGCCGCTTTCCAGCGCATCGATCGGCTCCATGCCGACCTCGAACGCCGTGTACTGAACATCGAACAGCAACGCGCCAGCGCGGAAGCCGAACGCGAGCAGCGCAATCACGAGACCGCGGAGTTGGTCGGCCGCGGCCAGGAACTGAAAGCCCAGAAAGACGAAGCCCTGGCGCAGGCTCAAACCCTCGCGACAGAAGCACAGGAACTGCGGCAGCGTCTGGCCGGCATCGAAATGGACCTGAAGGCCTCGCGGGCCGCGGTCGAACAATTACGCGACAATCGCAGCCATCGGTCCAACCTGGTCGCCAAACTCCGCTCCGACCTTGAACACCTCGAAGCCAGCAGCCTCACCGAGATCAACGTCGAGGCTGCTGTATTGCGCGCCGACGAAGAAATTGTGCGCATCGCCGGCGAAGAACTGATCACCGAAGACACGACTTGCCACGAACTCCGTCAGCGCATCGAGCAAATGGGCCCCGTCAACATGATGGCCCTCGACGAGTACAAGGAAACCGCCGAACGCCACAGTTTCCTGCTCACGCAGCGCCAGGACCTGATGGAATCGATCGAGAACACCCAAGCCACGATCAAAGAAATCGACCAGATCTCGCGCGAGAAGTTCGACGAAGCGTTCGCACGCATCAACGAGAATTTCGCTGAGGTCTTCACGCGCCTCTTCCACGGCGGCCAAGCGTTCCTGCGCCTTACCGATACCGAGAATTTTGCCGAGAGCGGACTCGACATCGTCGCCTCACCTCCGGGCAAGAAGCTGCAGAACGTGCTCTTGCTCTCGGGCGGAGAGAAAGCGCTCACAGCCTTGGCGCTGTTGGTTGGCATCTTCCAATTCCAGCCCAGCCCCTTCTGTGTTCTCGACGAAGTCGATGCCGCACTCGACGAGACCAATGTCGGGCGTCTCGCCGATCTGTTGCACTCGTTGAGCCGCGAGACCCAGTTCCTCCTGGTCACGCACTCCAAGCGGATGATGCAATCTGCCGACATGATCTACGGGGTAACGATGCAGGAGCCAGGCGTGTCGAAGGTTGTCAGCGTGAAACTCGGCGGCCAGCACGAGCAGCAACGAGCCACCGCGTAGCCTGCGCGCACACGCATAAAAAACACCTCCGAAGGATCTCTTCGCCTCGGAGGCGCTTGCATTTTCACAAGTAAAGCTTTAGCGGGGTGCCAGTAGTCGACGCTGGAGGTCGGTAGCGCGCGACTACTGGCGATCCCTATTGAAACGAAGCTAGCCGCGGCTTCCCCTTTCCACTGCTGCTCCGTGTCGCCCGGCTCAAAGAGAACTTTACTGCGCGTCCCCCGAACCATGTTGACAAAGCGAGTGTCGCTTATGTACCCAGCACGGTCCGTGACCGTCATCACAGGGCTTAGGTCCTCGTGGAACAGCCTGCAAGCGCGCCCTTCTCCCTCGCTCCGACTCGCATGAAAACGCGTCCCTTCCCCCGACCCGATCAGCATTGACAAACCGCGGCGTCCCCTTGAGAATCGGAAGTTCAGTTGCGACTTCAGTAAGGTCCCCCCTGCAGCATGAAAGCTCTTCTTGAAACCCGTCTGGGCGGAATGCCGTTGCTTGGCAGAGGCAAGGTGCGCGATCTCTACGCCATCGACGACGCGCTTCTTCTTGTCGCCACCGATCGCATCTCTGCGTTCGATCATGTGCTCGCCACAGGTATTCCGGGCAAGGGAAAGATCCTCACGCAGATCTCTTTATTTTGGTTCAATCTGTTCTCCGATCTCGTGCCCAACCATCTGATCACGGCCAACGTCGAAGAGTTCCCCGCCGCTCTCCGTCCGTATGCGGATCAGCTCGAAGGCCGATCGATGCTCGTCCGGCGCGCGAATATGTTTCCGGTCGAGTGCGTAGCGCGCGGCTATCTCGCCGGTTCCGGCTGGAAGGAATACGTCGCCCAGAACACGGTGTGCGGCATTCCCCTGCCCGCAGGTTTGCAGGATGGATCGAAACTGCCCGAACCCATCTTTACGCCGGCCACCAAAAGCGAAGGCGGTGCTCACGACGAGAACATCGCGTTTGCAGCAACGGAGAAATCGCTCGGCGCCGAGGTTGCAGCGGAGCTCCGGCGATTGACGCTGAACCTCTTTGCGCGCGCCACAGCGCATGCAGAAAAATGCGGCCTCATCCTGGCCGACACTAAATTTGAATTCGGCATGTTGAACGGAACCATCATCCTTGCTGACGAGGTCTTGACACCCGACTCCTCACGCTTCTGGGAAGCGTCGACTTGGAAGCCCGGCGGAGCACAGCCCTCCTTCGACAAGCAGTTTGTGCGAGACTACCTCGAAAGCATTCACTGGAACAAGCAAGCACCAGCGCCCGGTCTCCCCGACGACGTGGTTGACCGTACACTAGCGAAGTACCTCGAAGCATTCCGGCGGCTCACGGGCCGCGATCTTTCACTTTAGGGAGCGATGGCAAAACGATGACGGTTGTTGATTGGATAATCGTAGCCATCCTGGCCGGATCGGTGCTCGCAGGCATCGCGCAAGGCTTTCTGCGCTCCCTGTTTTCGTTCGGTGGCCTTATCCTCGGCCTTGTCGTCGCTGCTTGGAACTACGACCGCATCGCCCGCTTCATTCGGCCCGTCCTGCATAGCGACAAAGTGTCGAATGCAATCGGCTTCATCCTGGTCGCATTGCTGGTGGCAGGCCTTTGCGCAGCGATGGGTGTGCTCCTGTCCAAGGCATTCAAGAAGCTCGGGCTCGGTTGCCTCGATAGCCTGGCTGGCGCAATTTTTGGATTCTTTCAGGGCGCACTCCTGGTCACAGTGTGTATCCTCGTGACGATCGCATTTTTTCCTGACACGGAATGGCTGACGCAATCGCGCCTGCCCAGGTATTTCTTTGCAGCCTGTCATCTCAGCACGCACATCAGCCCATCGGGCCTGTCTCAGCTGGTGCGCGAAGATCTGAATCGGTTGGAACGGAACTCGCCTCCCTGGATGCATCCGGGAGAACGAACAAGATGATTTTTTTTGCTGGGCCGGAATGCGGTCCGTTGTGGCAAGCTAATAGAGCAAGGGGTCGACGTGAGAAGAGAACTGGATAGCCTGGTGACGCAAATGCATTCCAGCGGCATTCGCTATGACGATGCCGTTCGCGAGTTCAAAAGACAGTATCTGCGCGAAGTGCTGGTGGCGAACCGGGGCAATCAGTGCAAAGCGGCCGAAGAGTTGGGGATCCACCGCAATACCCTCAGCCGCACCATGGCAGAACTCGGCCTGAGCCTTGCAGAAGTGCGCGCGGGACTCAAGCGTCCGCCGCGCAGCGAGCGTCTAATGTATGGAGCGGCACGCCAGGGCTACCGCCAGGGCTGACCCTCTCCGAGGCATGCAGACAACTCCAAAGCACACAGAACCACGCATCGCGATCAAGCCGGGTTTCGAATGGGATAGGCAGGATGCCTATCTGTTCGATATTGATGGCACCCTCCTGCGCAGCCGCGACCGCGTCCATTTTGAATCCGTTGCCCGCGGCGTCAAGCGCGTCACCGGCTTCGAGGTTACCCTCGAAGGAATCTCCGTGCACGGCAATACCGATACGGCGATCCTCCGCGAGGCGTGTCTCCGCGCCGGCATCCCGTCGAGCGTCTTTGAAACCCAGCTCGATGCGATTCTCGAAGGCATGTGCGCCAGCGTGACCGAACGGCGCCACGAACTGGACCCCCTCCTGATGCCCGGCGTGCACCAAGCGCTGCGCCACCTGGCAGAGCGCGGAGCCCTGCTCGGCGTAGCCACAGGCAACTTGGAAATGATCGGCTGGATCAAGATCGAGGCCGCGGGCTTGCGGGAGTGGTTTCGCTTCGGCGGCTTCAGCGATCACTTCCCCGTCCGGTCAGAGTTGATTGGCCATGCCGCTGCAAAGGCGCGCGCATTGGCTGGACCGAAAGCCCGCGTTTGCGTCGTAGGCGATACCCCGCGCGATATCGAAGCGGCGCGCGCCAACCATCTCGGCATCGTCGCCGTCGCCACCGGCCACTTCGATTTCGATTCCCTCCATGCCCTTGATCCCGACGTCTGCGCCACGTCCCTTGCCGATCTTGTCGCCGCATCAAGGACCACGCCGTGAAGATCAGGACCCTCCGCGTTTGGTCGGCGGTTCTTGCCGCCGCGGTCGCTCTGTCCACGAGCGCGCAGCAGGTGCCTCCGCCGGCAGCGCCAGAAGGCAGCGCCCCGGCACCGCCTGTCTCCGCCGCGCAGCCCTCCACAGATACCTCGGCCAAGCCCGTGCGATCCAAGGACCGCCGCCGTGCCGCGAAGCTCTATCTGCGGGGCACGCGACTCTATCAGGATGGTCAGTTCGAACGTGCGATGGAGGAGTACGAAACTGCGGCATCTCTTGACCCTGGCACTAAGGACTACGCGCTGGCTGCCCAGGTCGCGAAGGGTCACGCCGTTATCACACTCATCCAAACCGCAGCCAAGGCCCGCAATAAGGGCGAAACGGGAGTCAGCCGCGCCGCACTGCAGCACGCACGCCAGCTCGACCCAACCAACCCCGAGGTCGCAGAACACGTCACCGAGTTGGCCGACGATTCCCTCCTCGATCAAACCCAGCCCTTCTACCAGCAATCGGCAGCTACCGCTGGAGAGGCACTGTCTCTCGAGCCAACCAAGACGTTGCAGAGCTTCCATCTCAGGCTCGACCGCCGGTCCACCATCCAACAGGTGTACAAGGCTTACGGCATCGATGCAACGCTCGATCAAAGTGTCGCTGCCCTGCCGACGCGTTTCGACGCCGACAACCTTCCGTTCCATGAGGCCGTCACCACCTTGAGCATGGTGACAGACTCGTTCATGGTCCCCCTCGATGCGCACCGCGTCCTGATTGTTCGCGATACACGCGAAAACCGGCAGCAATTCGTCCGCCAGGAATTAGAGACTATCTATCTGCCCGGCATGTCGCAGGCGGAGTTGACTGAAGTCAGCAACGTCGCTAAAAACGTCTTCGCCGTGCCCCAGGTCGCCATCGAGCAGAATCTGGGCGCCATCACCGCGCGCGCACCCGCCTCTACCCTTGACGCCTTCAACGCCACCATACGCAGCTTGCTCAACGGGCGCAGCCAGGTGATGCTCGATGTGCGCATCATTCAGCTCGCACATACCAGCCAACGCAATACCGGTGTGCAGCTGCCCCAGCAGGTCACGGCCTTCAACGTGTATGCCGAGGAGCAGTCCATTCTGAATGCCAATCAGGCCCTGGTGCAGCAAATCATCAGCTCAGGCCTTGCCGCGCCCGGCGACACCCTGGCGATTCTCGGCATCCTGCTGGCATCAGGACAGGTCTCAAGTTCCCTCTTCTCGAACGGCATTGCGCTGTTTGGCGGCGGACTGACCCTCTCCGGCCTCTCGCCTGGTCCAGTCACGCTCAACCTCAACTTGAACTCGTCAGACACACGGGAGCTCGACGCGCTCCGGCTGCGGCTTGCCGATGGTCAAGACGAGTCGATTCTCAGCGGTTCGCGGTACCCGATCCTGACAGCGTCGTTCTCCGGGCTCGGCACCAACAGCGCTGCCATCGCGGGTCTGACCACCGCAGGGACCTCCAGCGGACTCTCCTCGCTCCTCGCATCGATTTCCGGTTCGGCATCGTCGATTCCCCAGGTTCAATACCAGGACCTCGGTCTGACCCTGAAAGCGACCCCCAAGGTGATGCGCAGTGGCGATGTCGCGTTGACCCTCGACATGAAACTCTCTTCGCTGTCCGGCTCCTTCGCCAACGGAAACCCGATCCTCAACAACCGGTCGTATTCGGGCGTCGTAACACTGAAGGAAGGCGAGGGCGCAATCCTCATGAGCGAGATGGACAAGCAGGAGAGTCTCGCCCTTAGCGGCACTCCTGGCCTCTCCCAGATCCCCGGCATGAACAACGTCACCGACAAGCAGGCGCAACACGACTACGCCACCCTCCTCATCGTGCTGACGCCTCATCTGCTCCGGGGACCGGCCTATCCGATCGCGCCGGAGCAGTTCCGCATCGAGCGCAGCGCCGTAACCCGGTAGTCGAATTCCGCGGACAAATGAAAAGCCCCGGCCAAAACCGGGGCTTGGTCATTTCCAACAGCGGTCGGCTACTGCGAGATGCCGTCGAGCTTAGCCTGGTACTCCACGATCTCCTTGATCGTCTCGTACGGCATGCCGCCAATCGGCACCTGCCGCCCATTCACCATCAGAGTGGGCGTCTGGTTGATATTCATGGCCTGCGCAAGCTTCACCGATGCTTCCACCTGCGCGGCAGTTGCAGGCTCTGTGGCGCACGCGGCCACCTTGGCCGGATCCAGCCCGGCCTTGGTCACTGCGCTGTTCAGCGTCAATGCGGCGCCATCTGCACTCGCCAACCCCTCCTGGCCATCAAACACGGCCGAAGCGAACTGGAAGAACGCACTGCTGCCACCCAGCTTGGTCACGCAGACGCCATATTGGGCTGCCTTCACCGACGCAGGATGAATTGCTGCCAGCGGATAGTTCTGGAAGACAATGCGGGCCTTCGGAAAGTCAGTTGCGAGCTTGTCCATGTTGGCCTGCGCTTCTTTGCAGTGCGGACACTGGAAGTCAGCGAACTCCACCAGCTCCAGATCCTTTGCAGCGGCTCCGCGGTACGGTCCGTCTGCGCTCTGCTGCAGTTGCGACCTGTTGTCGGCGTAGGGGTGCTCGCCAAAGGGCAGAACGTCGTCTCCGGCAATGATGTGCTTGCCATCGGGTAGCGCGAAGAAGGCGAGGGCCCCGGTCTTCTGCTTGCCCGACTTGTCACCTACCAGGACGATCACCTTGCTGATCCCCTCCGACGGCGTCTTCAGAATTGCCTGAACCTGCCAGAGGCGATTCGAGTCATAGCCCCAGCTCGCCTGCAAGAAACTGCTGACTTGCTCCTTGGTGGGTGCCGTCGCCGTAAAGTTGGCAGGATCGGGTTTGGGAAACGTCGGAGTGGCCGTGGGCGCTGTCGGGGTGGCTGCATCCTGCGGCGGCGCCGCGGGAACTTGCTGTTGTGCATGAGCCAATGAAATCAGGAGGGGAAATGCGGCCAGCGCTCCCGCGCCGGCAAATCGGAACGAACGACGAATCAAGTTCAATCTCCTCAAAACAAGTGAGAAAGGCGGCAATCTTCTCGCCTCCTAGCTTATACCTGAACCTTTACGGCAATGGGAAATCGGCGACCCATGCCAAACGACTTCGATGTGACCTTGAGGACGGGAGCGGCCTGCTGGCGCTTGTACTCCGAGCGCTCCACCAGCCGAACCACGTGTTGGACGAGCGCCAGCGGGAAACCGTGCTTGGCAGCAATGCTCTCGGGCGTCTCGTAGCGTTCGACATAGGCCTCGATAATCGGGTCGAGAACCTCGTAGGGCGGCAGCGAATCCGTGTCCTTCTGGTCAGGCCGAAGCTCGGCCGAAGGCGGCTTTTCCAGAATCGCGCCGGGTATGATCTCCCGCTCCCGGTTGATCCAGTGGCACACGGAATAGACTCGCGTCTTCACCAGGTCACCGATCACCGCCAGGGCGCCCACCATATCGCCGTAGAGCGTGCAATAGCCAACCGCCATCTCCGACTTGTTGCCGGTGGTCAGAACCAGGGCCCCAAACTTGTTCGAGAGCGCCATCATCAGCGTCCCGCGGATCCGCGACTGAATGTTCTCTTCGGTCAGATCAGGCTTCAGACCGGCAAACAGAGGACCCAGAGCCTCGGTGTACTCCTTGAACAGCGGACTGATGCCGATCAGCTCAAACCGGATCCCCAGGTTCTGCGCCAAGGCGCGACTGTCGTCGATCGACCCTTGCGACGAGTAGGGGCTGGGCATGCCAACCGCAAGCAGATTCTCAGGACCCAGCGCCTCGGCCGCAATCGCCGCGACCAGCGCTGAGTCGATACCGCCACTCAGGGCCAGCAGCCCTTTGCGAAAGCCACACTTGTGCACGTAGTCGCGTGTACCCAGAACCAACGCCCGATAGGCCGCTTCGGTATCATCACTGGCCGGCGGCGCAACAGAGGACGAAGTAAATGGGTCAAACACCACCAGGTCTTCGTCAAACGACGCGGCCTGGGCAATCAGCTCGCCCCGGGTATTGAGGGCGATCGAGGAGCCATCGAAGAGCAGGCTGTCATTACCGCCCACCTGGTTGCACATCACCACCGGGATTCCATCGCGGCGCGCAATCGCCACCAGCATCTCCTGCCGGGTCTCCCGCTTCGAGTGCCAGAAGGGAGAGGACGACAGGTTGATGTGCAGGTCGGGGCTCTGCCGCATCAGCTCTTCGATGGGATCGATCGCGTACAAAGGCTGCGGCCAGAAATTCTTGTCGTTCCAGGCGTCCTCGCAAATCGAGATTCCAAGGCGCACCCCGTCGAGTTCGACCACGCGCTGCGATCGGGCAGGAAGAAAGTAGCGCTGTTCGTCAAAGACGTCGTAGAACGGCAGCAGGCGCTTGTGCTGCTCCAGGACAACCGTACCCTTGTCCAGCAGGACCGCTGCGTTCACGGCAGGCTTCCCGGCGTCGGGCGGGGCAGGCAACGCCACGCCTGCCAGCACAGCCGTTGGAAAGCCGCTCGTCGCCTGCGCCAGCTCTTCCACGGCAGTGCGGCAGCGAGCAAGGAAACTCGGCTTCTCAAGAAAGTCGGCGGGCGGATAGCCGCAGATCGAGAGCTCCGAGAAAACGGTAAGACGCGCACCCTCGTCGGCTGCCCGGCGGCTGGCCGCAACAATCTTTTCCAGGTTTCCAGTAAAATCCCCCACCGTGGGATTGATCTGGGCGAGCGCGATCTTCATCTTCTTCAGTTTAATCCGGCGCGCTCGAGCCCACACGACCGTTCATCTCTTTAAAGAATTTCATCAACCGATACATGAGGATTGCCGGTTAAACTCCTGTACCGGAGAGAAGAATTCCAACCGTCTGCACAATGATCTTCAGATCGAGGCCGACGCTCCAGTTCTCGATATAGGCTAGATCGAGCGAGACATAACTCTCAAACGAAGGATCATGCCGTCCCTGGGTCTGCCACAGACCGGTAATGCCCGGCAGTACTTCCAACCGCCGCAGGTGGTTCCTCGTGTACTCCCGAACCTCGCTGGCGACCGGCGGCCGCGGTCCCACCACGCTCATGTCGCCCACCAGAACGTTAAAGAACTGCGGCAACTCATCAAGCGAAAACCTACGCAATAAATGACCTAGACGCGTCACGCGAGGGTCGCTGGCCACCTTGAACAACACGCCGTCGCGCTCGTTCAAATGCAGCAAACTTGCCTGGCGTCCCTCTGCTTCCTGCACCATGGTTCTGAACTTGAAGCAGCGAAAGCGGCGGCCATTCTTGCCAATGCGTTCGGAAACATAGAAAGCCGGCCCCGGCGAATCGAGCCGAATGGCCAGGGCCACAAAAGCGAGAAGTGGCGCAAGGAGAAACAGCGCAAGACCGGCAAAGAGAATATCGATCGCGCGCTTGAGCCAGCGGTCGCCGGCCGCGAGCCGCTCCGCAGCAGGCCACCTCCGTTGGAGTGCCACTGCGCGCTCAGGCTCGGCGCAAACCGAACTCACCACCGTTTGCCATAACTCAGGCGTCGTCATAGGGGAATCTGCGTCCTCCGGGCGTCGATCAAAGACGCCTCACCCCTTCAAGACTCCATTTAAACCTGAGAGATGCGGCCGAATTGTCTCCAGATTGCAATCGTTTCGGATGCCGTGTCCCTCGAGCGCTGTCATCGCACGCATAGGAGTGAAGCGCCGGCGCCTGAATCGGCGTCGAGTCTAAACCTTCGGCAACTCGTAGGCGTCCAGTCTCAGAAACTGCTGGATATTCTCATCCGGGGACGCGAGGAAGCCCTGGAGAGGACCAAAGTAGGCGGCTTTGCCCTGGTGCAGAAACAAGACCGTATCCGCCAGTCGCTCGGCGAATCGCATGTCGTGCGTCACCACGATGCTGGTGAACCCGAGCTGGCGCTTGAGCCGCTGGATGATCGTCCCGAGTCTCTTTGCGATGATCGGGTCAACCATCGTGGTCGGCTCGTCGTACAAGACGACCTCGGGCTGAGAAGCCAGGGCACGGGCCATGGCAACGGCGCGGCGGCGTCCTGTCGACAAGCCCGCGGGAAGAACTTCTTCCACATCCTCGGCGCCAACCATTTTGATCAGTCGGTCAACAATCTGCTGAATCTGGTCCTCGTCGAGCGAACCGCGTTCACGCAGCGGAAAGGCCACGTTCTCGCGCACACTCAGCGAATCGAAAAGCGCGCCATTCTGGAAGACCATCGTCACGTGTTTGCGAACTTCCTGCATGCCGTCTTCGTCGAGCGTGGTAATCTCGCGCCCCTCCACCCGCACCGAGCCGGAGTCGGGTTTCAGAAAGCCCATCAGAACCCGCAGCGAGACCGATTTGCCCACGCCGCTGCGGCCGAGAATACACAGAGTCTGCCCACGCTCAATCGAAAAGCTGACGTTCTCGAGCACCGCATGATCGCCGAAAGAGATCGACACATTGTCGAAGACGATGATCGGTTCCGTGGGCGGCGCAGAGGGATTGAGCTGTTCCTTGGGCCCCTCCAGCGCCAGCTCCGGCACAGCGGTCGGGTATTCGGGATTGGGCATTGTGTCCGACACTGCTTTCAGATTACGCGATGTCCGACAGGCCACAGCGATTCCGCATGAGCAAGATCGACGGGGGAGTTCAGGTTCAGAAACCAATACGCAGCGGGCAGGGCTTGCGGATGCTCAACGCGCCCGGCCTGCACCAGCTCCTCGACCGCGAGAATGCGAAGAGGGCACTTGGTCCGTTCCGCCGCCGATCGAAAAGCTGCAAAGCAGCCGCCATTGCCCGCCCTAAGTTCAGACTCGAGCGCCGGCAGCAGGCTGCGATGGACAACCGCAGGAAAGGTTTGCGGAAAGCCGCTCACCGAGGCCAGCGTGATCCCCATCCCGGTCCGTTGGGCCGATTCAAGCTGCGCAGCAAGAAGGCCGGCCGGCAGCAGGGGCGTATCCACGGAGACAAAGACGGCATATTCCCTTTGATCCGCTCCCAGCGCGGCGCAGATTCCGCCCAGTGGACCGAGGCCCCCGTCTTCGACGACGCGCCCAAACGCCGACAGGTCTGAACGCGCACCGGCGATGGCCGCACGCAAGCCCGCCTCGCGCAGAAGAGTCGTCGCGTGCACGATCAGCGCTTGGCCGTGGAACGCGACAAGCGCTTTGTCTTTCCCCATACGGCTCGACGCACCGCCCGCCAGCACATATCCCGCAGTTCCCGATGGGGAGCCTTGGCAGTCTGCCGAGTTCAACCGCCAACCTCTTCCAGGAAACGGATCAGAGACTGAATCCCAAGCTTGAAGTTTTGCAGGTTAAACTTCTCATTCGGCGCGTGTAAATTATCGTCCGGCAAGCCGAATCCCATCATCACGCTGGGCAGGTTCAGATGCTTGGACAAGTCGCCGACTATCGGAATCGACCCACCCGACCGGATAAAGACCGTGTCGCGTCCCCACACCTCATGCAGTGCGCGCGTCGCCGCTTGAATGTATGGATTGTCGACCGGAATCAGACAGGCATCGCCCGAATGAATCAACCGAACCTCGACATCCACGCCCGCAGGAGCGATCGATTCCACGTAGCTCTTGTACTGCGCGAAGGCCTTCGCCGGGGTCATGTTCGGCACGAGCCGCATCGAAACCTTCGCCAGTGCCTTCGCGGGAATCACGGTCTTGGCGCCGGCTCCCGTGAAGCCGCCGGGAATGCCGTGCACGTCCAGCGTTGGCCGCGCCCAGGTGCGCTCGAGCACGCTGTAGCCCGATTCGCCGACAAGCTGCTTCGAGCCAACCTCCGAAACGCGGTAATGCTCCTCGTCAAAGGGCAGACTGCGCCACGCCGCCAGTTCACTTGCATCCGGCGCCATCACATCGTCATAGAATCCCGGGATCTGAAGATGGCCGTTCTCGTCTTTGAGACGCGCAATGATCTGCGCCAGGGCCACAAATGGGTTCGGCGCCGCCCCACCGTACATGCCCGAATGCAGATCGGTCTTTGCGCCTCTCACCTCGAGCTCGGTATAGATCATGCCGCGCAATCCCACACACAGCGTCGGCAGGCCGGGCGCAAATAACTCTGTGTCCGACACCAGGGCAAAGTCTGCCTTCAAGTCGGCCGGCTTCGATGCGACGTAGGCAGCAATTCCCTCCCCGCCCACTTCTTCCTCGCCTTCAAACAGCACGCGCACATTGAGAGGAAGGGTCCTCTTGGCCGCCAGCAGCGACTCCAAGGCCTTCACCTGCGCCCACACCTGTCCCTTATCGTCCACGGCGCCGCGGGCATAAATGTTCCCATTGCGTTCGGTTGGCTCAAACGGCGGCGTACGCCACTCATCCAAAGGATCGGCGGGCTGGACATCGTAGTGTCCGTACACAAGCACCGTCGGCTTGCCCACTGCATGCAGCCAGTCGGCATACACCAGGGGATGGCCCTCCGTCTCAAGCATACGGACATGTTCCATCCCAATGCGCCGCAGCTCATCGGCAACAAATTGTGCCGCGCGCCGGCAATCGCCTTTGTGTTCGGGCAGCGTCGAGATCGACGGAATCCGGAGCAGATCCTTTAGCTCATGGAGAAATCGAGGGTGATTTTCGCGTGCAAAACTAGCAGCAGATGAAGACATACCAAGGCTCCTGAACCAAGAAGTATAGGCGCTCACACCCGCAGCGAACCCGCCGGCGAGCGCATCTTAGGGACTCCACCTGCGCCGCTAATAGTGCGGGACAGAGGAGTCGATCTCGGTCGACCACGCTTCAATGCCGCCCCGCATCGACTGCACCTGCTCGAATCCCTGGTTGCGCAGCCAGACCGTCACGTTCATCGATCGCACCCCGGCGTGGCAGAAAACCACCAGGTGTTCGTCCGGATCAAGCTCCTGGTGCACGCGGGCGGGCACTTCGCCCATGGGAATCGTGAGGGCTCCCTCAATGTGCGCCGTAGCAACCTCCCACGGCTCGCGGACATCGATGAATCGAACCTTTTTCTCCTTCAGGAGCGCAGCCGCATCGGCCGCAGAAACTTCGTAGTCGAGCATGCTCCCAGTCTAAAGCTGAACGCCGGCAAAACCCGTACCTCCCTTCCCCAGGCGCCGCCAACAAACTCCTTTGGAACAGATTGCATAGAATAGATAGATGCAGAATGCGGTGAAGGTTCTGATTGTCGAAGACGAGCCCCATGCGCTGATGGGATTGGCGGAGCTGATCTCAGGCTGGGGCTATCGAACCGAAACCGCCCGCGACGGCATGGAGGGCTGGGAAAAAGTCCTGGCTTGGGAGCCCGCGATCGTCGTTACCGACCTCAAGATGCCTCGCCTCGACGGGCTGGGTCTGCTGCAAAAAATGTCCGAGTCATCCGGCGTCAACGCCAACGTCGCGGTCGTGCTGCTCACCGCACAGGGATCGATCCAGGTGGCCGTCGATGCCATGAAGCTCGGTGCCTACGACTTCTTGCAAAAACCGGTCGACGCCGCTCGCCTGCGCACAATTCTTGCCAACGCCACCCGCCAGCGCGATACCGCGATTGAGTTGGAAGTAGCCCGCCGCCGTCTGCGCGAAACCGGCGTTCTGGGCACCATGGTCGGCACCTCCCGAGCCATGAAAGACATCTTCTCCCTGATTGAGCAGATCGCCCCCTCCAACGTTTCCGTTCTCATCACGGGAGAGAGCGGCACCGGCAAAGAACTGGTCGCCCGCACACTGCATGAGCTGAGCCCGCGCAAATCGCGACCTTTCGTCGCGGTCAACTGCGCAGCCATCCCTGAAAGCCTGATCGAGAGCGAACTCTTCGGCCACGAGAAGGGCTCCTTCACGGGAGCCGTCGAGCGCCGTGCGGGCTGCTTTGAACTGGCTTCGGGGGGCACGCTCCTGCTCGACGAACTGGGCGAGATGCCCGTAGGGACACAGGCCAAACTTCTGCGCGTCCTTGAAGAGCGCAAGCTCCGCCGCCTGGGTGCGCGCACCGAGCAGGAAATCGACGTACGCGTTCTGGCGGCGACCAATCGCGACCCGGCCGAAGCTGTCGCCAAGGGCAATCTGCGCAGCGATCTCTACTATCGCCTCAACGTCTTCCACATCGATCTGCCGCCTCTGCGGTCGCATCTCGACGATCTGCCGGCAATGGCCGACGCCATGATCGGCGAGATGAACCAGAAACACAGTCGTAAAGTTTCCGGCGTCGGGCAATCGATCCTCGACCGCATGATGGCCTACGACTGGCCCGGCAACGCACGCGAGCTGCGCAATACCATCGAGCGCGCAGTCATTCTCTGTCCCGATGGCACACCGCTGGACGCCGGGCATCTGCCGCCCGCGTTCGGCAAAATGCAGGCGCAGACCGCGCAGGTCTTCGACGCCAGCGTGGTCGCAGTGCGCGTCGGCACCACCGTCGACGAGGCCGAGCGAATGCTGATCCTGCGCACCCTCGAGTCAACCGGCCAGAACAAGACGCGGGCCGCCGAAATCCTCGGCGTCAGTCTCAAGACACTGCACAACAAGCTCAAGGAATACAGCCAGTCGCGCGAGGACCAGCCGGCGTAGGTCCGGCTCCAGGATCGAGGGAAGACCGCCGCATGCGTTTGAAGACCAAGCTCGTGATTGCGATCGCCGGCCTCGTGGTGATCATCTCCTGCATGGTTTCTCTGGTGTACGTCACCCAGTTGCTCGACGCGGCCGTCAAGCAGACCTACGCCACCAACCGGATGGTCGCCAATGAGGTGCGCTTCGCCCTGCAGCAAGCGCTTGAAAAAGGCCTGCAGGGCCAGACCGTCGACCCCAACAACCCCGCTCAGCTCCGCAACCTCGAAGCACAGGCCATCCACGACAGCGATACCCTGCGCGCCATGATTATGTCGGTCAACCTCTATTCGCTCAGCGTCTACGACGTGAACATCGCCGACAGTCAATCGCGTATCATCCTCAGCACAAATCCCGAGAACGATGACAAGCCGCTGCCGACTCGCAGCGATTACAACGATCTGCTCGACGCCAATTCGGCGCAGCTCTACAAGATGGTCTTCGGCCCACCCAAGGTATTCGACGTCGTCGTGCCCCTCGAGCGCAACGGCGAACCCTTTGCCTCAGTGCACGTCGGAGCACGTACCACCCTGCTGCGCGAAGCCTACGCTCCCTGGCTTCGAGAAACATTGACCCTGACCGGTTTCGCCATTGGCACTGCCCTGCTTTCGGCGCTGCTTCTCAGCAACCTGGCGCTGCGGCCGATGGAAGAGATCAGCATGCAGCTCGACTACTGGACCGCGGCCGCGGGTGAAGCCGCCGAGGCCGATGCCGCAGAGCCAAAACGCGACACCGCGGAACGAGTCTCAACCAAGATCGAAAAAATTGGCCAACGCATGCGCAACGTCGAAGAAGTCTTCTCTGCGTTGAAAGAGAATCTGGATCAGATCCTCGGCAACCTTCAGGACGGAATTCTGCTCTTCACCTCCGGTGGTCGTGCCGTGCTCGTCTCCGAAGCAGCGCGACGCTTTCTCCACATTGAAGATGGCCCCATCCTTGGATTGCACGCTCAGGAAATCTTCGACCGCTCTACCGTGCTGGGCCGCACTCTGCGCGAGGCCTACAGCGCAGGAGTGGTTTTGGAGAAAGAAGAGATCCGCACCGAGACCGGCAGGCGCATCCAGGCTTCGCTTGACTACATCTATGACGACGACACGCGCAAGGGACTCGGCGCCCTGGTCACCCTGCATGATCTCGAATCCGTCGAGGCGATCGAGTCCGAGTTGGAACTCTCACGCCGCATGGCTGCCATCGGCCGTCTGACCTCCGGCGTGGGCCACGAAGTCAAAAATCCCATCAACGCCATCGTCGTTCACCTCGAGCTCCTCAAAAACAAGCTGGGAAATGGCAATCCCCAGGCAGCCCGCCACCTCGAAGTCATCGACGTCGAGATTCACCGGCTCGACCGCGTAGTCCAGACCCTGGTGGATTTCTCCCGACCCGTTGAACTTCAATTAAGAGAACAAGATCTGCGCCAAGTCATCGGGGACGTGCTCACCCTCTCCGTCGATGAATTGTCCACCCGAAACGTGACACTCGAGACCTCAGTCGCGTCTAACCCTCTGATCGCGAATGTGGACGCAGACCTGCTCAAACAGGCCGTCCTGAATGTGATTCAAAACGGGGCACAGGCCATGCCTGAAGGCGGCCGTCTCAGCGTGGTTCTTGAGGAGGACAAGAAAAGCGCGGTTTTGCGCATCACCGACGAAGGAGGCGGGATTTCAGAAGAGATCCGGGACAAGATCTTCGACCTCTACTTCACCACCAAAAGCGAAGGCAGCGGCATCGGTCTCGCCATGACCTACCGCATTCTGCAGTTGCATCATGGCAGCGTCGAAGTTCAAAATAGCAGTAGCCGTGGTACGGAGTTCGTCATGCGAATTCCGCTCTCCGCCACGGAATGGGGACGTCGGCATCTTCAGCCGGCGAGTATGGGAAATCTGGAAGGACCTAAGGGATGAAAACGCCTGGAAAGAGCGTGGCATGGCTGCTGCCTTTGATATTGACAGCGTGCACGCATAAAAACAATCAGGCGAAGAATCACCCGCTGGCCCCGCCGATTGTCGACAAACCAACCACACTTCCCACTACCACGCCCACGGAATTGCCGCCCTCCGCGGCCACGGTTCCTTCCGCGCCGACCGCGCAAATCACACCACCAGCGCAGCCCGAACAAAAGCCCGTCAGAAGGGGCTCTCACCATCCCAAGCCCGACACCAAGAGCACCGAACAAACCGCGACCGCTGGCCCCGTTGAAGTCAGCGCCATCGGCCAACTCTCTCCGGGCGATTCCTCAGGGTTGCGCCAGCAAACCGTCGAGTCGATCAGCTCTACAGAGAACGGCCTCAAAGACATCAACCGTACCCTCAATGAACAGGAACAAAAGACCATCGCTCAAGTGCGCGAGTTCCTCAAGCAGGCACGCGTTGCGCTGACCTCCGGCGATGTCGACGGCGCTCACACTCTGGCAGTCAAAGCCAAGGTTCTCTTCGGCGAGATCAGCCAGTAGAGCGGCGACTCCACCCGCGGCATTCTCGCGAACGTCAAATTATCCCAGCATTTACCCGCGATCCAGAGATGACCTGTTGCAGGCCTCTTGAATCTGATCCATCACCCAGGCCCACCAGCTCTCCCTGATCTTGTCATCCCAGATCAGAGCCCCATGCGGCTTCAGAACGGAAGAGGACGTGTCCACCTTCAGGTTCACCGCGTGCGGATCGGTGGCCCACCTGCCTCTGAGTTTGGCGTTGGAGCCCGCCCATTGCAGCCGGTCACCGTTCGCACTGATGTTCAAGAAATTTCCGACGTTGTCTCCCGCTCTATAGGCGTCTCCCGTGAGCAACGGCTTATTCATCGTGATCAAGTTGTCGATCGTGTGCGCCACGCCGCGGTGCGAAGCAGCCAGAGCTACATTCCCGCCATGGCTGTGCGCGAGAATATTGAGCTTATCCCCCGCACCAAAATGGTGGGCCGCGATCATTACCCGCAGGATCTCTGCAGCCTCGAAACGCGAGCGGTCGTTGTTGCCGCCGCACCATCGCAACAGCCGCGTGCAATCGTGCCCGCAGTTTTGGCTCAAGGCGCCATTGCCATAAGCAAAAAGAGGATTGTCGGAGCCCCACCCGCCACTGCCTTCCCATTTGGTCCCAGGAATGAGCACCGTGAGCGGCCCTGTCTTGTGCACTGGATTCATGGGGTCAAGTCGGGTCTTCATCGCACAGGTTCAAGTGTTCGACGCGCGCCTGCTCCGTGACCGCTTCGGGTTGGTCCGTCCGAATGTGCGCCGATTCCGTCGCATCCGCAAACCGAACGGAAGGGGTGCGCAAGCACGTGCGCCTCATGCCGACGAGCGCTTACGAGCATGCGGTCCATTACCCAGCAAATCGCTACTGCTCGCCCCAGCTGAGCTTGCTGCGCAGCGCCTCGAAGAAGCCGCTCTCTTTCAGCCGCACCAGGTTGACCGTATTCTCTGAGCGCTGGCAGCGAATCTCGTCGCCAAGCTGCAGCCCAATTGCCTGCTGCCCGTCCACGGTCAGGAGACTATTGTTTGGAATGCCTTCCACGCGCACCGTGAGCGAAGCCTCCCCGCGCACCACCAGTGGACGCAACGTCAGCAGGTGCGGGCAAATGGGGGTCACAATCAGCGCATCCACATCCGGCGTCATGATCGGTCCGTTCGCCGCAAGCGTATAGGCTGTCGAACCAGTCGGCGTCGAGACAATCACCCCGTCTGCTCTGAAGCGCGCCACTGGCCTGCCATCGAGTTCGACCGCAAAGTCGCCCATGCGTGCAATGTCGCCCTTCGACGCAACAATCTCGTTCAGAGCCTCGTACGAAGCATGCTCTCTGCCGTCGCGCCACAGACATGCATGCAGCATGGCGCGCGCGTCGAGCGTATGACAATCGCTGCACCAGCCATCGAGCGTCGCGTACAGATCGCCCAGGCGAATCTCCGTGAGGAACCCGAGAAAGCCGAGGTTCACACCCAGGATCGGCGTCCCGGTAGCCGCAAAGATGCGCGCCACGGCCAGCAGAGTGCCGTCGCCGCCAAGAACGATCACCAGCTTCGGTCCGTAGAGCGGAAGGTCAGCACGATCCGCCACGGCAGCGCCTTTGCAAAAGGCTCCGCCCTCACGATCCAGAATCGGCTCGAACCCATGATCGTCAAGCCACTGCACCAGCGGCGGCAAAATCCCGGCGAGCTCTTCCCGATGCGGTTTGCTGACGATGGCAACGCGATTCATGCGGTTTCAGTGTATCGGATGAGCCTTCGACGATTCTGCTTCACTCAGGCCGTGTTTTCACGGTCAGGCCGGCGCGCATACAACAGAAACTCCTGATTGCCTTCAGCACCCTTGATCGGCGAAGGCAGCGTGCCCTCCACCAGCCAACCACTCGCGCGAATCGCTTCTGCCACTCTCTCAATCGCTTGCTGATGCGCCGCGGGATCGCGCACAATGCCGCCCTTGCCCACATGTTCCCTGCCCGCTTCGAATTGCGGCTTCACCAGGACAACGGCTTCGATAAGGTCGGGCGCTGCAGCCAGCACCGGCCCCAGTAGTAGAGTCGCCGAGATAAACGACACATCCATGACGAGCAGCGTCAAGCGAGGCCCGTCAGGCTGGACCAGTGCGTTCGGCTCCAGATGGCGGGCATTCGCGCGCTCCATCAACCGCACCCGAGAATCGTTGCGCAGCTTCATCGCAATCTGCCCAAACCCTGTATCGACAGCCGTGACGTGCGAGGCCCCGCGCTGCAGCAGGCAGTCAGTGAATCCGCCTGTCGATGCTCCCACATCGAGACCGGCACGCCCCGTCACAGAAATGTTCCAGTAATCCAGCGCCGCTTCCAGCTTGAGGCCCCCGCGGCTGACATAGGGCAGATCCTGGCCCAGCAGGCGCAGGGCTGCATCCGCGGCGATCGCAACGCCCGGCTTATCTACCTTCTGCTCGTTTACAAGCACGCGTCCGGCAAGGATCAGGCCACGCGCACGCTCGCGGCTCGCTGCCAGGCCGCGCGTCACCAGCACGACATCGAGGCGCTCTTTTTTTGCTGAAGCTTTCTCTGTCATCGAAGCTCGCAGTCGCGAAAAATACACGCGCGTCTGCCAATCCTCGCACGATTCCAAACAGGACAGAGAGTCTACTGCGGCAGCGTCTGACACGCGGTAAGAGACGCCTCAGCCGCAGCGCCTGGCAGATAACAAGGCTGGCCCGCGCCTGGCTTGCGACTCAGCGTATTGCTGTTGCCGCTTACGCCGTTCTGCGTGCTCACCCGCACATCCACCACGTTGCCTTCCACCAGCACAGTCGTATCCACAATGTCCTGGTCCGTTCGAATGATGGTCACGTAAGGACTGTCGGGCGAGGCCACATACACCTTGCCGTAGAGCGAGTTTGAGGTCGAAACAACTGTACGCGGATGACCCACGACCGCAAGTGACTTTTCTACCGTGTGGCTGATCAGGTTCACCACCGTGACCGTGCCGTCGGTCTGGTTCGATGTGTAGGCACGGCTCCCATCCGCGAGCGCAGTTACGCTCGAAGGATTCTTCCCCACGGGAATCGTGTACGTCGTTCCAAAGGTCGGGCTGTCGTTGCCAAACTCGTCGAGGCTCACGTCAATCACGCTGATCGAGTTGCCGTCGTAGTTCGATACGACCAGTTGCTGTGTCGCGCCGATGTACTCCGCATACACGGGTCCAGCCGTCGCCGTCATTCCCGTGGTTCCATTCGGGGGCGTCACGCCACTGGCCGTCACCGCCGTAGTCGACAGCGGCAGCGTGGGATGGCACGTCACTGGCTGGCCGTTCTGATTGGTGAATGGTGTGCAGGCGTCCAGCGTATTGTTCTGGCTGTTGATCACCGTGATCGTGTCGCTTCCACGATTCAGAACAAACAGGCGATTGAGGTCGGGACTCTGCACCGAGTACGTCGGGCAGGCGCCCAGCGGAATCCGGGCAGACACGGTGTAACTCGCAATTTCCAGCGCGTCGGCCTCGCCCGCCTGGGTCACACTGGCCGGCGCCGTATTGCAGGTCATATCCGTGTAGGCAAGCGTGTTGCTGGTGCTGTTGTTCAAGCTGATCGAATAGTTGCGCTGGCTCACCACCGGAGATCCAACAATCTCAACCGGTACGGGCGCAACGGGGATTGCGAGCTTGAAAGTCTCAGGGCTGCCGGTCAGCACATCGGCAACGTTGCCGTCCAGATCGGGCACCCACAACCCAGCCGAAGGCGAGAACAGCCCGACCGACTGCGCCGCCGTAGGCAGCGTCGTGTAGGTGATGTTCTTCTCCTGCAGCTGATTCGAGACAGGAAAATTGGTCACGGTGCCGTCGCTGTTGACCGTGTAGCCCGTCGAGCCCGACTCATCGACCGAAAACGCCAATGGACCTGGACCGATCGGTGCCTGGGCGATGATCGTGTCGCCTGCGTAGTCAAGGATGGTCGCGATGCCGGGAGCGGTTGGCGAAGGGGAAGACACCACAACGGTGAGAGACAGCGGCTGCGCAGCCGGTCCGGATGGATTGATGGGCGTAACCACCGGCCGATAGGTGCTTCCGCACCCGGCCACGGTTACGGCAACCACAATGCCAGCCAGCGTCTGAAGCAACAGCGCACGCATCCCGCGTGCTTTCATGGGAAAAAGACTCATTCAGATAAGTTCCTGCTTACCTCGTGATTGTAAATCAGTGAACCGAGGTGTCCGGCTGGTCCCCGGAGGCCGCTCACCCCAACGTCAAGCCCTGCGGCACCATCAAGATATCGCCCAACGCCGCACAACACATCCGCTAGGGCGCGGATCTCCTTTGGCTTAGACGGAATGGGCCCGCTCTTCGGTATCCGATGTTCCCGGCCTACGTTTGAATCCCCTCAGCGCCATCCGGGACTGCGCTACCGGCCAACCACCTCGACAACACTGGAATCTCCCGCGTCCCAGGCCGCCGCGCCGCTCTGTACGAGACGTTTCTTCGCCTCATCCCAATGGAGCTTCGTGATCGACCCTGCCCCCTTCTCGTACGCGTACGTCGTGCCATCGTCGGAGAACAGCGTGAAATCGGCATCGGCGCCAGGATAAACACGAACCTTGGCGATGGCCTGCTTCTGATGCGTGCTTTCTACGGGAGCACCAAGCGGAACAATCGATCCCGCCCGCACAAACACCGGAATCGTATCGATGGGCGCCGCAACCTCCACCGTCTGCCCACCCGCCACGCGCTCACGGGTCCAGTAGTTGTACCAATCCGTCCCGGCTGGCAGATAGACCCACCGGCTCGTGGCTCCCTGCTCCGTCACCGGCGCCACCAGGAACGCAGGACCAAACATGTACTCATCGCGCAAGTCGGTCACGTTCGGATCGTTCGGGAAATCCAGCGGCAAGGCGCGCAAGTATGGAGCGCCCGTCTGCCACGTCTTGTAGCCCAGCGAATAGATGTACGGCATCAGCTCGTAGCGCAGCTTCAGATATTTCTCGAGGATGGGTTCGGCCTGCTTGCCATACGACCACACCTCGTTCTCCAGACGGCTGCCGTGCGTCCGCATGATCGGCAAAAACGTCGCGTACTGAAACCAGCGCGTGTAGAGCTCGGGATAGTCGTCATACCCGCCCACGTTCGCGCGCGCGTCCGAAGGGTCGAGCAGCGGGGGATGCTCCGGATGATGCTCCGCCGGCAGGTACTGCCAGCCTCCCGTGTCATTCGACCAATATGTGATTCCCGATGCCGCGAAATCAAGACCCGTCGGAATCTGCCGACGCAGCGTGTCCCACGTCGGATAAATATCGGACGACCACACAATCGTTCCATTGCGCTGCACGCCGAGATACGCGTCGCGCGAAAGAATCAGCGCGCGCCGGTTCGGTTCGTCTTTGCGAAACCCGTCGTACAGCGCGCCGGTATGGAAGAGCGGGTAGACATTGAAGTAGGCCGTGCCAGGTCCAACGTGCAAGTATGCGCCGTTTGGAGGCAGGTCAGGCTCGGTCTCATCCGCCCACAACGAGTCGAAACCTTTGCTCAAAATATTTTCACGGATTGTCTTCCAATACCACGCCGCCGCATCGGGATTAGTCGTGTCGATATCTGAGCCGGCGCGATCGTAGGGCAGCCCGTCAATCGGCTTTCCATCCGCCAGGTGAATGAACCACCCGTTCTTCAGAATCTCCGCATAGTAGCGATCTTCGGGAACAAAACGCGGCCACACGCTGATCATGGTTTCAAATCCCATGTCGTGCAGTTGCTTGTTCATGGCTACGGGGTCTGGCCACAGCTTTGGATTGAGGTCCATCTGGCCCATTTTCGTGTAATAGAACCAGTCCACCACCATCACATCCGCGGGAAGATGCCGGTCGCGATAGCCCTTGGCAACGGAGAGCACTTCCTCCTGGCTCGCGTAGCGCTGCTTGCACTGGATGTAGCCGTAGGCTGCCTTGGGCAACATCGGCGTCGGTCCTGTCAGCAGCCGATAGCCCTCATACATCTCATCGGCATTTGCGCCTGCGATCACGAAGAACGACACCCGGTCCCCCACTTCACTGATCCAGCGCGTGCGTTCGTTAAATCCAGGTTCAATCGTCGTCTTCGAGGGATTGTCCCAGACCAGTCCGTAGCCTTTGTTCGTGATCATGAACGGCACGCACGTGCTCGGAGCAGCAGGCGCCAGGTAGTCATTCCAGCAGTGCACCGTGTGCCCGCGATGATCGAGAAATCCTTCCTGATTTTCCCCCAGGCCGTAGTAATGCTCGTCCTCTGGAGAAACAAAATCTGCGCCGACCACGTAAAACTCCGGATCGGTGGAGCGGCGATCGTTGTTCAGGCTCGCCGTTCCGTCCTTGTTGTTCGGCACCGCCTGCGACCATCCTGTCATCTCCAGCAACTTCTTTCCGTCCGGCGTCGTGAGAGTGATGTGCGCGCCCGGCGTCGACCCGCCAAAGTATTTGCTGATGTCGATCTGTGTCCGCAAAGGCGGCTTCGAAGACGGATGAGGCCGCTCGACCGTCGCGACCATCCTCGAAGAGCGGTACACATCGGCAGTATCCGTAGCAGCGGCAGTCCACCCCGCAGCATCCGGCGAGCCGACAAACCCGTAGCCAGGTTTTGCCACCGCGGGATCATGCTTCAGGCTCAGCGTGACGCGGAGAATATTCGGCGCGTAGGGCTCCAAAACAATCGTCTCGCCCTTGCGATCAAGTTCAAAATGTTGGCTCGTCGATTGGGCTTGCAAGCTGAGAGAAACTAGCGCGAACGCGGCAAGAAGAACGCGGTGCATGGAACAACTCCGTTCGAGGTCAAACAAAGAGATTTGCTGCTGCGCAGATGAGTGTAAACCGTCAGAGTTGCCGCCACACCAGCCCCATGCCATTCCCCTTCCGCAGCGAACGGTACCATGAGGCGTGGCTCGAGAAAAGCTCGCATGGCAATCGAAACTGGTTCTATTGATCGTGTTGCCCGCGACAGGCACTGACCTGTTTCTTGAGAGCGTACGCTGGGCTTCAGAACACGCGCCGGTCGCGGTGTGTACCCTTGGACTGAGCGCGCTTCTGGGTTTGCTTGCGTTTGGCATGCGATCGGCCACACCCCTTGCCGCAGTCACCGGCGCAATCCTCACGGCTAGCCTCATGTTCTCGACGGCCACAGCCCCTTACCAGCCTTGGCGCACCGCACTCATGCCGGTCCTTGCATTATTCATCTTGACCTCGCTCAGCACCCGCATGGGCAGGCGCCGGAAAGAGCATCTGGGCACCGCCGAAAGCCGCACCGGACGCAAAGCCTCCCAGGTCGCCGCTAACATCGGCGTTGCGGCGCTCCTGTCGCTTGAAGTCGCCAGGACGTGGCAGATCAATTCGTCCTGGCTGCATCTCTTCGGTCTGCTGCCCGCCGCGGTCTTCGCCGCAGGCCTTGCTGCTCTATGCGAGGCCGCTGCCGATACCGTCTCCTCGGAATTGGGGCAGTTGCTCAACAGCCGCCCGCGCATGATCACAACCCTCCGCATCGCTGAACCCGGCACCGATGGCGCCATCAGTCTTGGAGGCACGTTGTCCGGAGTAGTCGCAGCCGGCCTCGTCGCATGCGCAGGTACGGCTGCCTTGGGTGGAGATTGGTTTCTGGGTCTCGTCAGTTGGGCCGGCGGCGTTTTCGGCCTCTTCTTCGATAGCGCGCTGGGCGCGACTCTGGAACGGCGTGGCTGGCTGAATAACGATGCCGTCAACTTCCTGTCGACCGCCAGCGCTGCGGCCTTCACGCTGCTCCTTCTCGCAAACCGCGCGATCCTCGGCCTGCGATAAATTCCGCGCGCGCCCGCAGCCGGATCACTCCATGTGGAGGCGCCACGCCGTGTAACTCAGAATTTCGTGCTCGATCGAATCGAAATCGGAGTTGCCGCCTTCCACCACCACCCGGGGCCGTGGAGACGTCAGCACGTCAAGCCCGTTGGCCGCGCAAATCGCGTGAATGCGAAACAGGTGCGTGTCATCGCTCACCACCACCAGCTTGCGAAACTGGTTTGTCCGTGCGATTACCGCCAGCCTTCGCGCAGCCTCGGCCGTACTGCGGCTCGTGGTCTCGGCAATAATCGCCGACTCGGGGATCCCTACCCCCATCAGGTAGGTCCGACCCACGCCACCTTCTGAGAACTCGTCCCCGCCATCGCCTCCCAGGGCCACGATCAGGGGCGCAAGACCGCGATTGTAAAGGGAAGCTGCATGATCCAGTCGCGCACGAAAAACCGGCGAGGGCTTGCCGTCGTATTCCGCAGCGCCAAAGACTGCGATCGCATCGGCGGCTTGCGCTTGATCCATCCCTGCGAAGCTTTGAATCTGCGCGTAGACCCAGGCGCACCAAGCCAGGCTGCCAACCAGACAAACTACAGCCGCAACAGCAACAGAGCGGAAGATGAGTCGGTGCGGCTTCGATATGGGTCCAGCAGACATGCTGTTTAGCGCTGAAGCGTCATGACAATCTCGTGGGTTGGAATAGCGCCCTCGCGCAAAATCTCCCAGCGTCCTTCTCCCAGCGACAGATCCACGATCGTCGTCGGTTGGGCTCGCCCGGTCGGTCCGCCGTCAATGATCAGCGGAATGCGGTCGCCGATCTGGTCGCGCACACACGCAGCGTGCGTACACTCCGCAGCACCCTGCAGGTTCGCCGACGTCGCCGTGATGGGCAGACCAAACTCCTCCACCACCGCGCGCGCAATCGCGGTATCCGGAACTCGAAGGGCTACATTTCCCGTATTCGCCGTAGAACGCAAAGGCAGCTTGGTGCCTGCGCGGACAATGATCGTCAACGGCCCAGGCCAGAATTTGTCAGCAAGCTTGTCCAGCATCGGATCGGTGTCGCGCGCCAGCGTGTAAGCCTGCGCCAACGACGAAATCAACAGCGAAAGCGGTTTCTGCTTCTGTCGAGTCTTGATCCGATAAATGCTCTCGACGGCGTGCAGGTTGACGGGATCAACAGCCAGACCATAGAAAGTATCGGTCGGCAGCGCCACCACATAACCCTTGCGCAGGCAGGAGACGATGTAGCTGATGCGGTCTGGTTGGGGTTCATCGGGATGGACGCGCAAAATTTCCGCGGACAAGTGAGTTTACCTCGGTTCCCGAATTACAGAAGCCACAAAGACGGAAGCTATCACAGCACCAGTCATGGTGCAAGCAGCGCGATCACACACACAATGCTCGGTGGGCATCGAACAGCATAGAATCGACCACAGATTCGGTCGATCTCACAAAGATGCCTGTTCGCATTGTACAGAGTAAGCAGAATAGTCGCCTGAAGGACCTGCGGCGCGCGCTTTCGAGCCCGGCACGGGGCGAACCCGTTGGCATCGAAGGACCGCACCTGCTCCACGAAGCTCTCCGCGCCCACCTCCATGTGCACTGCGTCTTTGTATCCGACGAAGCAGAAGTGGCCCGGCAGAGCCAGTTGCTGCCGGCAGAAACCGAGATCCTTTTCGTACCGCAGGATGTGCTGCGTTCGGCGCTCACCACCGAAACCCCCCAGCCTCTGGCTGCTCTCATCGATCCTCCGACATGGACGTGGAATAGCATCCTTGGATCAGCTCAATCCCAGCCTGCCCTGATCGTTCTGCTCGCGGGCTTGCAGGATCCCGGCAACCTGGGCACCATCCTTCGATCCGCCGAAGCTTTTGGCGCCCATGGGGTAGTCTGCTTGCCCGGCACCGTCAGTGAGTGGAACTCCAAGACCGTGCGCTCCTCAGCAGGCAGCGTGTTTCGCGTTCCCGTCCTCGCAGAGGGCCCCGACGAAGCCTTCGCCCGCCTGCGCGCCGCCGGTGTCGAGGTCCTCGTGGCCGCAGCCGACGCGCCCCTGCCCGCCGAGCGCGTGCGGCTCTCGCATTCTGTCGCGCTGCTCATCGGCAACGAAGGCAACGGCGTGCCCGACGATATCGCCCGATTGGCCGACGGCGCCATTACCATTCCCTGCCCCGGCCCTGTCGAAAGCCTCAATGCTGCGGTTGCTGCCAGCGTCCTTCTCTATGAAGCCTCCCGCCAGCGGATGGCCGCAGGTCTCGTCCGTGCTCAACCCGAGGTTCCGCGATGAGCCTTTTCGACGGCGAACCTGAAGGTCCCGCTCCCTTGCCACTGTCCTCATCCATAAAACCGCTCCATGCAATGGCAGGAGCGCCCCTGGCCGAGAGAATGCGCCCCCGCACCCTCGACGAATACAGCGGCCAGGAACATCTGCTCGGTCCCGGCAAGCCACTGCGCGTCCAGATCGAGCGTGACGCCCAGGGAACCGGCGAGTTGGGCTCCATGATCCTCTGGGGTCCCCCCGGCGTCGGCAAGACCACGCTGGCAAAAATTATTGCGGAGACAACCCAGGCTAACTTCATCGAGTTCTCTGCGGTCATGTCCGGGATTAAAGAAATTAAGCAAGTCATGTCGGCCGCCGCGCAGGCCGCCGAGATGCACGCGCGGACCATGCTCTTCGTCGATGAGATTCACCGCTTCAACAAAGCACAGCAGGATGCCTTTCTTCCCTACGTCGAGCGCGGCACCATCCGTCTCATCGGCGCGACCACCGAGAACCCGTCGTTCGAGATCATCTCTGCCCTTCTCTCGCGCTGCCGCGTCTACGTACTGCAGCCGCTGAGTGAGGACCGTATTGCACAACTGCTGCGCCGCGCCGTCGACGATCGCGAACGAGGCCTGGGTAGCATGGAACTGCAAGCCGACGACGAAGCCCTTGCCCTCATCGCCAGCTACTCCAGCGGCGACTGCCGCAGCGCCTACAACACCCTCGAAGTTGCTGCGCAGCTCGCCGCCGCAGATCCCGACCGGCGCATCTCCAGAGACAAGGCCGTCGAAGCCGTGCAACAGCGCGTGCTGGTCTACGACAAGTCCGGCGAAGAACACTACAACCTCATCTCCGCGCTCCACAAAAGCGTCCGCAACAGCGACCCTGACGCTGCCCTCTACTGGCTCGCACGCATGTTCGCCGGCGGAGAAGATCCGCTCTACCTCGCGCGCCGCATCGTGCGCATGGCCATCGAAGACATCGGACTCGCCGCCCCCGAAGCTCTCAACCTTTGTCTCTCGGCAAAGGAAACGGTCGACTTCCTCGGTTCGCCGGAAGGAGACCTCGCGCTGGCCGAGGCCGTCGTCTATCTCGCCCTCGCACCCAAATCGAACGCCGTCTACACCGCATTTGGCGGCGTGAAGGCGGAGATCGAACATACCCGCCAGGAACCGGTTCCTCTCCATCTGCGCAATGCGCCGACGCGCTTGATGAAGGAACTCGATTACGGCAAAGGCTATCGCTACGCACACGACGAAGAAGACAAAGTCTCCGACATGGATTGCCTGCCCGACTCACTCCGCGGCCGCACCTACTACCACCCCACGCAAGAAGGTCGCGAAAAACTTCTCGCCCAGCGCATGGAAGAGATCCGCAGAATTCGGTCTGGCAAACACAGAAGCTAGAAGTGGTACTGCAAGGGATTTTGTGAAAGGCGCATCTCTCCAGTCGCATCGCAAAACAATGCAGCTCGAAGTCGTCCCGCAAGCGATCTGATAAAAAAGCACGACTCAGCCCTTGCCGCCGAAATCGCACCAGGGTTTTGTAAAAGGGCACGAGTTGACTCGTGCCGCAAAACTCACAAAAGGAGGGTGGGGCTTTAGCCCCTGAGGGATGCACTTCTCATCCAAAAACCGTTTGCATACTATATCGCTCGTTCTGCCAAGATAAGAACAGCGGTAACTCTCGTCCTTCACGATAAACAAGCTTTCTGGGATGGGACCCCGCCGCAAACCCTTTCATGAAAATATTCTAGGTGCTAAGTAATTGAACGATAATAAGTTAGATCAATCAAAGGACCCATAACTTCAGTCACCAGAGGACTTTGTAAAAAGGGGGGGAGGGGGTACCCCGGGTACGCCGCAGTCTCAGCGGGACGCGGCGGTCTGGGTTGCGGAGTGCGGCAGTTTGGCAAGCTCGCTCAGCACGATTCCTGACGTCAGCACTTCCGGCAAAAGCCGTGGGCTGCTCTCGCCCGGCACATAGAGAACATACGCTGGAACGCCGCTTCTCCCAAGCTTGGCCAGCGTATCGCCGATCGCCTCGTCGTGCTGGGTCCAATCAGCCTTCAGAAGCGCTACATTGGCGTCGGCGAAGGCCTTCTGTACCTCGGGCTGCCTCAAGGCCACACGCTCGTTCACCTGGCAGCTCAGGCACCAGCTCGCCGTGAAGTCGACGAACACCGGCCGCCCCTGTGCCTGGTATTGGTTCACAGCATCGGCAGACCAGGGCTGCCACCCCGTGCGCAGCGAACCGGACGTCGTGGTCCCCGTTGCAGGAGCGGCATCCAGCTTGTCGGGCGCAAAGATGCTCATGCCAATCACGCCGAGCAGCAAGACAGCCGCCACGCCGGTGGCCCAGCCTTGCGCGGGCCAACGCCCCAGGAACCATCCGGCAATCGCGATCAGCAGGAAACTTGCCAGCAGCGCAGCCAGCAGCGACGCACCGTACGCCTGCGCCAGCACCCAGGCCAGCCAGATCACCGTCCCGAACACCGGCACCGCCGTTGCCTGCTTCAAAAGCTCCATCCAGGCGCCTGGCTTGGGCAAAAAGCGTGTCCATGTAGGCTGCAGCGTCAACGCCACATACGGCGCAGCCAACCCGAGCGCCAACGCCGTGAACACGGCAAACGTGACGGCCACCGACTGTGCCAGCGCATAGCCGATCGCCGCACCCATGAAAGGCGCAGTACACGGCGTCGCCACGATCACTGCGAGAACGCCTGTGAAGAAACTGCCCGCATAGCCTTGCTTGGCAGCAAGCGATCCACCCGTGCTCGTCAACGACAGGCCGATTTCAAACTGGCCCGCCAGCGATAGCCCCAGGAAGAACAACAACGACGCCATCAGAGCCAGAAACACGGGAGACTGAAATTGATAGCCCCATCCCAGGTGGGAACCGGCAGCGCGCAGTCCTAGCAGCACACCAACCAAGGCCCAGAACGAAACCAGGATCCCCGCCGCATAGACAAATCCGTGCGCGCGTAACTCGTGTCGCTCTTCACCGCTCGACCGCACCAGCGCAAGAGCCTTGATAAAAAGCACTGGAAACACGCACGGCATCAGGTTCAGCAGCAGCCCACCCAGAAACGCGAACGCTGCCGACTGCAACAATCCTACCGACGACGCGCTTTGCGTTGCGGGTACGTTGGACGGAACCGACGCGGACGTTGTCGACGACGCACCGCCTGCCGAAGGTGCTGAAGACGAAGGCGCGCTCTTGATCAGGTCCGTAGCTCCAGCCACAGTTCCCGGCGTCGCAGCCAACGCGAACGTCCGCCCGCCCGAAAGCTCGATGACCCCGCGGAGTTTTTCTGGAACCGCGCTGAGATTCGCGTCCTTCTTGAGCTCGATCACGAACCCCTTGTCGGTAGGCGTCACCTTCTGGGGCGCAGGATTATCCACGACAGTTTGGTCCAAGGGAAAGAACGCAGCGCTGGTTTCGGGCTGGCCGGTCGTCACCGCCAAGAGGAATCCACCGCTCCACGCCTGGAACGTCGGCTTGTACGGTTCCGGAACCGGCTTGGGCAACTGCGCTTCGAAGCGCTGGATCCGTTGCAATTCAGGCTCCGAAGTCTGTCCACTCGATCCTCGATTCGATACCGACCGAATCAGGTCGAGTTCCGCCTTCCCGGGAATGCAGACCTCGCGACAAACCAGCCATTCCACCTTTGCGTGAAGATCGGCTTGTCCGATGGCAGCGCGGGGCGCGGCAGTCACCGAGAAAGGAAAAACGACTTCATCCTCGTAACCAAAATCCATCAGCGGACCGAGCGGAAGCTTCTTCGGCGCTGGAAACTTCAATTCGCTCGCTGTCACTCCCGCCGGCAACGTCCACTTCACATGCGGTGGCTCACCGGAGTCACCGGCATTCTTCCAGTACACGTGCCAACCCGGCTCAAGTTTGAAAGAAAGCCCAGCTGGAGTCGGCTGGCCGTCGCGTTGCAGATCACTTGCAGGCACCAGGAGTTCTACGCGCAGATGCGCGGCATCCGCCGCGGCATGAGAACCCGTCGGGCCATCGGCGGCAAAACGACTCACCGCTCCCGCAGGAATCGCCAGCGCCATGAGCGCAATCCACGCTGTGTGCCATCGAATCAAGGTGATTCAACTCTCCCTGTTGGACGTTCTGCCTGCCCCATTGGTCGCGAAACTTGTTCCTGCGCAACTCTCCGGTCAGCGTCCCCCGACAAAGCGGGCGTGCTCGCGGAAGATGCAATCGTTCTGCACGCACTTCACCCCTGCTGCCCGCGCGCGGGCGATCGCCTCGTCATGAACAACGTCATCCTGCAACCAAAGGTACCGAATTCCCAACTGAATCACATCCTCCACAACAGCAGGAACGTGTTCCGACGCACGAAACACATCCACAAGATCAATTCCAGCTCCAGACTCCGCTCGCGCTGCAGTCTGCGCCGCATTCAGATCCGGGTAGCAAGGCATGCCCAGTACCTCTTTCAAGGCTGGATTGACCGGCAGCACCCGAAACCCATTCGACGCCAGATACTTTCCGATGTTGTGGCTCGCGCGCCAGGTCTTGTCGCTCATCCCCACAACGGCGATCGTGCGCGACTTCTGCAACATCTCTTGCATCACTTCTGGATCGTTCATCTCCATGCCTTCGCGACTGGCGTGCTCACTGCATTACAGCTTTTGATGACTGCCGTCTTCAAGTTGAATCCACCGATCGCCATTCATATCGAGCCACGGCCCGTAGGGCTCTCCGCTCCTCGGGTCCGATCCAAAGCGCAGGATGTTGCCATCTGGATCCTCCACCTGCATCTCCAGGGCCCACGGATAGTTCACCGGCGGATTGCGAATCTTTGCTCCCGCGGCGACAAATTCAGTGTGCAGCGATTCGACATGCTTGCCATCGATCCAGACCCAGCTCCCGGGATGGCCTTGATCGCCGACGCTCAGAAACAGGCAGCATCTGCCGCGCGAGATAGAAGCAAAAAGGGACTTGCCGCCCTCGGGATAGCCCCAATTCACCTTGAAGCCGAGCTTGTGCACGTAGTAGTCGATGCTCGCCGCCATGTCGCTCACGCGCAAGATCGGCATGACCCCACCAAATTCGATGCGACTACCTAAAGGTACAGATGTTGTCGCCATGGTTCGTCTCCCTCAAAGCTGGCTCTTCATCGCTTGGTTCCTGGTCCCTGCCCCTACACGTCCATTTCGTCTTCGGGCCCGGCAGATACTGCGGTTCCACGCCGCTTCGCGAGCAAGTAACCCCTCAGGAACGGCTCCAGATAGCCGTCCAGAACCTTGTCCACATCGCCGACTTCCACCTTGGTCCGATGATCCTTCGCCATGCGATAAGGCTGCAGCACGTACGAGCGAATCTGCGAACCAAAGTTGATTTCGAGCTTCGAGTCTTCAAGCTTCTTGCTGACGGCGCGCTTCTTCTCCAGCTCATATTCGTACAGCCGGGAACGCAGCATCTTCATCGCCTTCTCACGATTCTTGTGCTGCGACCGCTCGTTCTGGCATTGCACCACGATGCCCGTCAGAAGATGCGTCATGCGCACCGCCGAGTCGGTCGTGTTCACGTGTTGACCGCCCTTGCCGCCGGAGCGATAGGTGTCGATGCGCAGGTCTTCCACCTTCAGATCCACATGAATGGTTTCATCGATCTCAGGCGAAACATAGACCGACGCAAACGATGTGTGCCGGCGCTTGGCCGAGTCGAATGGGGAGATACGCACCAAACGGTGCACGCCACTCTCGCTGGCCAGCATCCCGAACGCGTACTCCCCCGTGATAGTGAAGGTTGCCGACTTGATCCCGGCTTCTTCTCCATCCTGGTAGTCGTTCATTTCTGTTTTGAATCCCTGCTGCTCGGCCCAACGCAGGTACATGCGCAGCAGCATCTCCGCCCAATCCTGGCTCTCTGTTCCGCCTGCGCCCGGATGTACAGTGACGATTGCATTCAGCGCATCAGCCTCACCCGACAACATCGTCCGCGCTTCCAGTTCCTCGGCAAAGGCACTCAGATCCTTGATGGCCTTCTCCAAATCCAGGAGAACGTCCTCGCCTTCGCCCGCCAATTCGAAATATGCCTCGATGTCGCCGGTGCGGCGCACCAACGCATCATCGTCGGCAACGAGCCCTTCGAGCCGTTTGCGATCGCGCATCAGCGGCTTGCCTGCCGCGGAATTCGACCACATCGCCGGATCGGCGAGCTTGGTTTCTATTTCAGAGAGTTCCCTGCGGATGCGAACCGGGTCAAAGATACTCCCGCAGGTCACGGACCTGGTCCCGAACGGGAGCGTAGGCGAATTCGAGATCGGTTAAGGACACGCTATGACCTGACTTTGCTTGAAGTTTGAACTTGGGGGTTCGAACGCGTACACCACCACACAAGCCCTATTGAAAGTATGGCACATAGCCAGGCAAACACATCGCCGTGCTCGGTATAGAAGGTGATGTCGCTGCGGAAGCCGAATTGCGCCGGCAACGCGTCTACCTGGTGTCGCGGAATGCTCTGCACAACGCGGCCATCGGGATCGATCACGGCCGTGACGCCGGTGTTTGTGTCGCGCAGCAGCCACCGGCGGTTTTCAATGGCCCGCATGCGCGCCATGTTCAGGTGCTGCCAGGGCGCACTGGTATCGCCGTACCAGCCATCGTCGCTGATGTTGACCAGCGCCTCGGCGCCGTTGCGGGCAAATTCCCGAATCTCGTCGGCAAAGACCGATTCGTAGCAGATGAAAATGCCGTAGCGGTGGCCGTTCACACGAAAAACAGTCCGCTCGTTGCCGCGCGAAAAATCAACGACCTTCCCCGTCAACTTGTGCGCAAAAAAGAAAAGGTCGCGGTACGGAACGTATTCACCATACGGCACCAGGTGAATCTTGTCGTAGCGGCCGATACGCGCTCCATCGGGACCGAAGATCATCGCTGAGTTGTAGTCGCGCTCCTGGGGTTCCGCCGTTGGATCGAGGTCCACCCCTACGCCGCCGATGATCAGCGCCGACTGCTCCGTCTTCGCAACATCAGACATCGTGGTACGAAAGCGCGGATCGGCCTCGAAAAACGAAAGCGCTGGAGCTTCAGGCCATGCAATCAGGTCAGGATGCGTCGGATAAGGCGGACAAACAATCTCGCCTTGCGGCGCGCCCGTCTGCGGGATACCCGCGATATAGGTCTTGCACTGCTCGTTGCCGAGCTTGATGAATTCCCGGATGTGCTGATTCCAGTCATTGGGTGAGTTCCACACGTTCGCCACGGCAACATCGAGATTCGGCTGCACCAGCACCGCTGTTGCGCTCGTCGGGGCCTTCGGCGCAACCAGATGAAGCCCCAGCACACCGGTCAGCAAAAGAGCGCTTCCGAAGGCTGCACTCCCGATGCGTGCGCGCGCTCCGGCCAGCAACATCGACCCGGCCAGCAAGGCATTTCCTGCCACCAGCACGAACGTCACACCATAGACGCCTGCCCACGGTGCAAGCTGCGTCAAGAGAGAGTTGTCGACCTGCGAATATCCCAGCTGATCCCACGGCACGCTCGTGATCCTTGCTCCGGCCAGATCGAGTGCCACCCACAGAATGGGCGCAGTCGAGAGCGACCACGCCGTGCCGAGCCGTCGTTGCACCACCGCCAAGGCCAGGCCGAACAGGCCGAAGTAACCACCCAATACGACGCTATAGCCGAGCAGCAAAAGTGCCGACACGAACGGCGGCAGCCCGCCGTGAATCAACATCGTGTCGTAGATCCAGTAGCAATTGCCTGCGTACCAGAGCACGCCGCACACATACGCCAGCAGGAAACTGCCGCGAAGGGGGTGCGCACCTCGTGCCCGCGTGAAAATCGCCCACAACAGAGGAACGAGGCCGAACCAGGCAAAAATGCTATGGCTCGGGGGCATCGGTCCCGCGAGCGGGAACGGCAATTCAAGCAAGCCCGCGGAGAGACCTGCCGCTGCCCAAAGCTTCCATGATTCCCGATACATACTGGGGCGAGTGTAATCCATGCCCTCCCGCTCGGCGTGGCCCTGCCCGACTCAACCTACCGGGCCCACCGGAGTTCCCTTTCTGCGAAAGGACTACAATCGATCCATGCACATCGCAATGCTCAGCCTGCGTGTTCTCGAGACCCTGTTTTTTCTGGGCTTGGTCGGCTCTGCCGTCGTGGTGCTCATTAGCTTCGTTGAAGACGCCAAAGAATTGATCGGCGATGAGTAACAACAAATGTGTGACCGACGATCACATAACTCTTTATTTTAGAAAACATAGAGTATTTCAATTGACTCCCCTCTGTTTCGGCAATAGACTCAGCCGAGGGCGACAGGGATTCTCGCTCAGGAATCTGAAATGCCGGCATCTGACGTCGGCAATGGTGTGATGGCATCCACTCGAACGATCTCAGCCCCACCTTCGGACCGCGTGCGGCTCATCGTGGCATCCTCCGTGATGCTCACGTTCATCTCCTTCTGGCGCGCCGCAGCCATCGTACTCAACGATCTGGGGTCTTCAGCCTTCTATGCGGGTGGCATTGCTGAGCAGGCCATTGGGGCATCTGCCCCGTGGTTCATTCTCGGCATCATGCTGTTCAGCTTCGCGGTGCGCGCAGTGTACGTCGAGAGTTGCTCGATGTTCACGCGCGGAGGTGTATACCGCGTAGTAAAAGAAGCTCTCGGCGGTACATTCGCCAAGCTCAGCGTCTCGGCCCTGATGTTCGACTACATCCTCACCGGGCCAATCTCCGGCGTGTCTGCCGGACAATACATCACCGGCCTGATCAACGAAATGATGACTGTGGCCGCGAACAGCCACTGGCTGCCGCCGGCGTTGATGGATGCACACAACAATCCATTCCAGTTCGATAGAAACTATACGTCGGCGGTGTTTGCCGCTGCCGTCACCATTTATTACTGGTGGCAAAACATCAAGGGCATCGAGGAATCCAGCGACAAAGCGCTGCGAGTCATGCAGATTACCACCGTGATGGTGATCATCCTCTTTCTTTGGGGAAGCTATTCGGTCCTGATGCATGGGGTTCATCTCCCACCCGCGCCCATCTATTCGAACCTTAAGTTCAGCGACGATGCCCTGGGATTTCTCAAGGGAACCCGGCTCGTCCCGGTTCTCGGTCTGTTCGGCATCCTGATGGCCTTCGGCCATTCCATCCTTGCCATGAGCGGCGAGGAGAGTCTGGCTCAGGTCAATCGCGAGATCCAGCACCCGAAACTCAAAAACCTCAAGCGCGCTGCAATCGTCATTGCCATTTACAGCCTTGTCTTTACGGGCGGAGCCACACTCCTCGCGGCGATGCTGATTCCTGACGGCCCGCGCACCCATATCTACCAGGACAACCTGATCGCCGGGCTCGCCATGTATATGGTCGGGCCGCAATTCTGGCGCATCGCCTTTCGCATCTTCGTTGTGTTCGTCGGATTCCTGATTCTCTCCGGCGCAATCAACACATCGATGATCGGTTCGACAGGCGTTCTGATGCGCGTCGCAGAAGATGGCGTGCTGACGGACTGGTTCCGCAAACCGCATCCGCGCTTCGGCACCAGCCACCGCATCGTGAACCTGGTCTTCGGACTCCAGATGTTCACCATCATCGTCACGCGGGGCAACGTCATAACGCTAGGCGAAGCGTACGCGTTCGGTGTCATCTGGTCGTTCACTTTCAACAGCCTTGCCATGCTCGTCCTGCGCTGGAAATACCACGGAGAGCGCGGCTGGAAGGTACCTCCGAATATTCGCATTGGGAAGACCGAAATTCCGGTCGGGCTCATGTGCGTCTTTTTCGTTCTGTTGACGACCGCGATTACCAATCTGTTCACTAAATCAGTCGCCACCGTCAGCGGCATCGCGTTCGCTTTCACCTTCTTCATCATCTTCACGATCTCTGAGCGGCAGAATAAGCGTAAACATGCGCTCACCGCCCGCCAGATGAGAGACCATTTCCAGCTCGAGCATCAAGACACCATTAGCCGCGAATCGGTCGCCCTTCGCCCCGGCGCAATCATGGTGACGATGCACGACGCCATCAATCCACTAGCCCTCAAATGGGTTCTTTCCCGCACCAAGACCGAAGATCGCGACGTCGTGGTGATGAGTGTGCGCATGATGGGAGTCGGCGGGCCGGAGTATCTCAGCGCCGAGCAACAAAGTTTCAGTGAGCACGAGCAGATGCTCTTCACCAAAGCAGTTTCGGTCGCCGAGAGCTTTGGCAAAAGAGTTTCCCTGCTGGTCGTTCCGGCAGGAGATATCTTCGCTGCTCTCGCCCAGAGTGCCAATTCGCTCGAAGTCGATTCCGTGGTGTCGGGGCTCTCCAGCTCCATGACTGCTGAGGAACAGGCGTTCCACTTGGGCCAGGCATGGGAAGCATTGTCTGAGCCGAAACGTCAGTTCAACTTCTTTGTCATCGGGCCGAGCGGCGAAACCAGTGTCTTCTACATTGGGCCCCACGCTCCTACACTCAGTCCTGACGACGTGCAGCTCGTGCATCGCTTGTGGCTCAACATGAAGCGCGATCCTTCGGTCCAGGATCTGCATCACAGCGACATCATCACTTACGCCCTCACGCGTCTCGCCGGTCAATACGCACGAGAGAAGGTGGAGATTCTGCGCGAACTGCGCAACTATCGCGCGGCAGAATCGCCTAGCCTGCGCGGCCCAGGCCAGGAAATACCCGCTGCCGCATCCGCATCGAACAAACCGCCGGCGCCGCCGACAGCAAAAATCACGAGCGAGCTTTAGGCGGTCCCTTCCAACTTTCAGTTTCCCTTTCTTTGTGACGTACCAATCGCTGCGCCGATGCCCGCCCGCTGGTTACCCTTCTCATGCGTTCCTAAGACCTAACACTCGATACCAATGTGACTTTAGTTACACGCTTGCACATTGCAGCTAGAGGTCGATCGAGAAACGCCCAGCGATAGGCGGTGAGCCCAGTAAGTGAGTTAGACCGAGAGGTAGATATAACTCATCTGACTATCATTTGAGCTGCCTAACCCTGTCCTTACTTATTTTTCATTTGTAAATACCGCTATACTTGCGTATCGTTTGTCAGAAACATAACCAACATCTCGTGAAAAGTTGGCTTAGAGAAGCCACGCTGAGTGGAGCCACTTAGGCACGTCTAATTAGGAGGTTCTATGGGGGTTTCAGAAATTCTTGCTCAAATCGATCGTGAGATCGCCCAGTTGGAGCAAGCTCGCGCACTCTTAAACGGATCATCAAAAAGCAAGTCATCCAAGCCTTCCTCATCGGCAAAAAAGGCTGGAGGTAAAAAACGCCGCCTCACTCCGGAGGGGCGCCGTCGAATTGCGGAAGCAGTGAAGAGAAGGTGGGCCGAGCAGAGAAAATCATCCTCAAAGTAGGACTAACTCATCTTCGCCACCCAATGCCGGCATCCTTGCCGGCATTGCTATTTCTTCCATGAAATTACTCGACGCTCTCTCCCGGCGAGAGAGTGAGGACTTGAATGCCCGGATCGATCAAAGCCGCCAGTTCTTTCGGCGTTCCGGTAAGCGGCGGGAATGTGCCGAAGTGAATCGGCAAAACCATTTTCGGCTGCAGAAATTTCACGGCTAGCGCAGCCTCCTTCGGCCCCATGGTGTAAAAGCCCCCGATCGGCAACATGGCTAGCTCGGGATGGTAAAGCTGCTCGATCAGCTTCATATCTCCAAATACGCCGGTATCTCCTGAGTGATACAAGACCGGGCCGTCCGCAATCGATAATACAAAGCCGGTCGCCACCCCCACATAGTGAGTGCCCTTGTCGTCCTGAGCCGCTGCGGAATGCGTAGCCTCCACCATCGTGACCGCGACATCTTTCAGCTGCGTAGTGCCACCAAGGTTCATGCCTAAGGTCTGCTTCACCCCTTTGCTCTCGATATAGGCCGACAACTCATAGATTGCGACGACGGTTGAGCCGTGCTTCGTCGCGACTGGCACTGCGTCTGAAATGTGGTCGCCGTGCCCATGCGTCAGCAGGACATAGTCAATCTTCTCGGGAAGCACAAAGCTCTTCGGATATTTTGGGTTCCCTGCGATGAACGGATCGATCAGCAGATTCGTTCCCTTCGCGGTCTGGATCAGCACCGTGGCGTGGCCCAGCCACGTAATGCGGGTGCCCTTCAACAAACTCATAAAAACTCTCCTTGAAGAATCGGACTCAGGGTCCTTGGATGCGCCCTGAGGGGTGAGCGCGGACTTGCCTATCCGCAGAGTGGGGTGGCTCCACTTGAACGACCCAGAGCAGATTTCTTCCACATCATTGCAGAATCGCCGGCACGCCATGCAGCGGAATCCTCGGAGAGAGTCTGACTTCCTGGCATTGCGGACCCTGTTGACGCCCGTCCCCTCGAAGAGTAAATTGAAGGCTTCAAAGGCGAACAAATGGCGAAAACTGAAGCTCTCTTCCCCATCGTCGACGATAAGCGGATCTCGCCCCTCGCTCGCACCGCCGCCGCAGCGCCACTCGACTCCAATGGATGCCGTACCGAATATCGCCCGCTGCCAAGCAAGTCGATCTTGTCGAAGGTGGTCTCGAAGCGGAGGCTGCCCTTTACCTATGCGATCAACCCTTATCGGGGCTGTGAATTTGCCTGCCGCTACTGTTACGCCCGCTACGCCCACGAATTTCTCGAACTCACTCCTGAGGATTTCGAGCACAAGATTTATTTCAAACAGAACGCTCGGTGGCTACTGACGCAAGAGCTCAAGCGCCTCCCCCTGGGCACGGATATCGCGCTAGGTACGGCCACCGACCCTTACCAGCCCCTGGAACGCCGGCAGGGGGTCACGCGGTCGATTCTGGAGGCCTTCGCAGACAGCCGCGGCTTCGGCCTGGGCATTGTCACCAAGTCGACGATGATTCTGCGCGACGTCGATCTACTGCAAGAGATTGCCCGGCGCCACAAGCTCACGGTCAACGTCACCATCACCACGGTTGATGCCGAGCTCGCTCGCATCCTCGAGCCGCGTGCTCCCCGGCCCGATCTCCGCATGCGCACCGTCGCCCGCTTGCGCCGTGCGGGACTTCGTGCCGGAGTGCTTTGCTCACCGCTCATGCCGGGCATCACCGACAGCCGATCGTCGATTGGCGCTGTTGCCAGAGCTGCCGCAGCGGCCGGTGCAAGCTATTTCTTCGCTGGCGCCTTGTTCCTCAAGCCTTGCTCGCAGCCCACGTTCTTCGATTTCGTCGGCCATCATTTTCCGCAACAACTCGAAGCGTACAAGCGCCGCTACGCCAAGGGCGCCTTCGTTTCGCCTGCATATCGCAATCGATTGCAGAGGCTTGTCGAGATGATTCGCAACGAAAATAACCTGGGTCAACGCGTAGAAGACACCCAGCCGCGCTCAGAAGACTATCTAAAGCCAGAGCCGATCGCCCTCCAGCCTTGGCTTCCCTTCTCTTGAGATCTAGCGGGTAATCAGGACCTCGTAGAGGCCGTCCTTGGCAAGGAACTGTCTGAATCCCGACCAGCGCGAAAACAGCTCCTGAATGCTGCGGTTGGTAAAGGTGCGCTGAATAACATAGGGCTGCGCCTGCTGCATCTCGACATCGTCGCTATCGGTGACGTGGAAACGGCAATACGGCAGCTGTTCTTCTTTCGATTTGGCATGAAAGAAGGCCAGAACCTGCCCGCCCAAATTCATCGACCGGTGCAGATGTTCAACAACTGGAACAACGAATGGCTCCTGCAGATAATCGAGCGTGGTCCACAAAAGGATGACATCGAACATCCGTCCAGAGAATTGCAGCGTGTGATCGAGATACGCGTCAATATTGAAAATCGGGTTGTCGTCCTCATCTTTGCCTGTCTGCCAGCTGCCCGAAAGCGCATCGGTGACCGGATCGCTGAGAAAGATACTCTGCCCGAGATTCGTGAGGTAGTTGATATTGTTGGGCGAAGTTGCTCCCGCATCCACAACGCGGAGCCCCGGCTCGGCTTGCAGCCGTTTCCGCAAGGTGGCCCATGCACCCGAATACCTGGGATATTTCGGGCCAAAGGGCCCCGCGATGTTCGACGGGGTCTCGGCCTTCTTCTCGAATAAACGCTTGATCACTCTCGACCCCTTGCCGACGCAACAAGAGCTGCCGGCAAATTAAGGGTTGGGGGCGAACCCAGATCGAGTCCGTCCTCTATCAAGTATGCAGAATTTTCCCCTCTGTGCGAGGGTCCTTGGAAAAACCTGAATAGAAAAGTGCCGGTTTTAGAAGTCTGCCGCGACGCTTGCTGTGTCCGGTGCCTTCGCACCCTGCGTCAAATCCACCTTGCCGCGAAATACGGCGTTGTCTTCCACGGCCAGCCTCGTCGCTTTCACATCGCCTTCCACCACGCTGCCTGCACGCAATTCCACACGGCCGCTCGCAATGATGTTTCCCCGCAGCTTGCCCAGGATTAACACCTCGCGCGCGGTCAAATCGGCGGCGACATTCGCATTCGGACCAATTGTCAAACGCCCCTCGGTGAGACTGATTGTCCCTTCCAGCTGCCCGTCCACAACCAGATCCTCACTGCCCTTCAGCTCGCCCCGAATCACCACTGTCTTTCCGATTCGCGCGAGACCGTTTTCTGTTGCCATGATGCAATTCCTTCCGAGGCGTCAATTCGAGCATTTTCAGGTTGGAATGCCTATACGATATGCCGACTCTATCCGATCGAGCAGATCGGTTGACAAACCCTGAAAATCCCTAAGGCCCTGCCCGCACTATACGCAAGAAACCCCCGCCTATTCAATTCAAAGAAACCCGGAAGTAACCGGAGCGTCTAATCTTATGGAAATGATTCGTGTCACTTGGATGGGGAATGACCGCTAGACTGCCTCGTTGGCACGGCATTGCTGCAACGCTGTTCATGGGATGGGCCGCGGCTTCGGCACACCCCATGCAGGACAACACGGACGCTGAGTTCGTCAAGCACGCCCTGGCAACAGAGCTGACCGCCGTCCAGGACGCGCAGCACCCCATGCGCTACAAGCTGCGCAAATCCAGTCCACGCCTTTCCACAACGAAACACATCGTCGAAACCAAAGACGGCGCCGTAGCCCGACTGGTCGCAGTGAACGACAAAGCTCTTAGCGCCATCGACGAACAAAAGGAACAGGCCCGCCTCGACGCACTGCTCAGCGACCCCTCGAAACAGCATCATCGCAAACAAGCCGAAGACGACGACACCAGCCGCGTTTTGAAGGTCATTCGCGCCTTGCCCGTTGCATTTCTTTACGACTACCTGGGCACGAGCGACGGCCCGCACGGCAAGATCGAAAAATTCGCTTTCAAGCCGAATCCCGGCTTCGAGCCACCCGACATCGAGACCCACGCCCTCACCGAGATGACGGGAGAGCTCTGGGTCGATGCGGCAGAGAACCGTGTGACACGCCTGGAAGGCCATCTGGACGAGGACGTCGATTTCGGGTGGGGGCTGCTGGGCCGGCTCAACAAGGGAGGCTGGATCGTCATCGAACAGGCGAATGTTGCCGATCATCAGTGGCGCATCGTGCACTTTCAATTGGTGATGAGCGGGCGCATTCTTTTCAAGAACAAGAGCTTCGACACCCAGGAAGACCAGACCGATTTTGTGTCAGTACCCGCGGGGATCAACTATTCCCAGGCCATTCGTATGCTGCGCAGCGAACCTGGCGGCGCAAAAGCGGCCCGCTAGGGGACGGCCTTCGACGAAAAGCCCCGCCGGATGGCGGGGCTTTTCTTGCTGCAATTCCTGCCAGCCTTACTTGACCACCGTGAAAACGATGACCAGCGTGAACAGCGTGAGCGACTCAATGAGCGCCAGGCCGAGCACCAGGAAGGTAAAGATGCCAGCGCGCGCCCCGGGATTGCGGGCGAGAGCTTCTACGGCCGAGCCTACAGCTTTGCCCTGACCAAGTCCGCACAGACCAGCGGCAAGACCCATGCCGATGCCTGCGCCAATCGGTACCAGGCTAGCCGATCCTCCACCGCTCTGCGCGAAAGCAGGAACGGCGAAACACAGGACCGCCAGCGTCATGAACACGTACTGAAGTTTCTGCATAGTTCTCCAGCTTTCCCTTCGAATTGGCTGCCAGTGGGTGGTTGAGGCTCACCGTGCTGGCCCCCTCACACTTGCAGCCTTCCGTTGCTCCGGAGCGGAAAGCTCTCTCCGGCGGACTCTTTCCTCGTCAACGACGAGAGTCGTGGCAGCGCAGATCAATGCTCGTGCGCGGTCGCCAACGACAGATAAATCATGGTCAACAACATGAAAACGAATGCCTGGATCACTGATACCGCAACGTGCAAGCCGATGAAGATGGCAGGAACCGCAACCGGAATCAGCGAGAAGAACACCAGCGTGACCAGATCGCTGGCGAACATGTTGGCGTAAAGACGAATGGTCAGCGACAGAACGCGCGCAAGGTGCGAAATGATCTCGATGGGAAAGATCAGCCACGCCATCCACCACACCGGTCCGGCGAAATGCTTCACATAGCCGATCGGGCCCTGTGCCTTGATGCCGTGAAAGTTATAAAACAGGAACGTCAGCGCGGCCAGACCCAGGGGAACGACGGGATGCGCAGTGGGCGCCGGAATGCCCGGAATCGCGCCAATGAGATTGTTCAGCAGGACGAACAGGAAGATGCAGGTCAGGAACGCCTGGAATTTTTCATATCCATGGCCAATAATCTGCTCGGCCTGGTCCCCAATCGCTCCATGGACCATCTCGGCCACCTGCTGCGCCGCCCCGGGAGCCTCGACTGACAAACTGGCGCGAACGACAACAAAAAAGAGGATCAGCCCCAGTGTCACCAGTAACTCGAGAGCAAACACGTTATCAATCGCCGTCGCCGGTGTCGTCTGAATGCCGACAGCATGCTGCAGAGATGAGACAGGACCGCCAAATAGCTGATTCAACAGGCGGGTTATCGCAAACATATCCTGCATTTGAACAGTATCTTTCTGTCACCGGGTGCGGATTTCCGCACGCGCAACGGATGTCTTATTCGCGGAGCAAACGGATCACTTCCCAGCCCACAGATACCACCGCTAATCCGAGGCCGCAGAGAAGCGCAACAACCGATCCCTGGAAACATTTCAGGCTACCATAAATGACCCCGGCGAAGACTGCGAGCCGGATCACAAAGAAGATCACGACGACTGCCGCACTTCCGGGCGTCCGTTGCTTGTCCATCCGGGCGTTGAAGACCCGTACCAGGTGCCCCCATTCGAGAATGCTGGCTGCTGAAATCGCCGCGCCGGTCAGCAGCATCGCTCCATTGCGCCAGCCTGTCCCCAGCGTCACCACACCTGTTCCAAGCGCGCCCAGCACAATCGCGATCCACAGGGCGCGCTTCAACATCGCCAGCAGATCGTCCGAGGTCAAGTCGACGATGGGATGAGTTTCCTGGGGGGTCATTGCGTGTCGTCCGATTGACGCCCTTTGTCCCTGGCTGCGTCCGCTGCGCCCACACTCTTTTCCGCGTCGATCGCCAACCGGATCACGTACACCAGGCCCGAAGTACAGCCTAAAATGATGCCGACAATCGTCAACCACGATTGATGCAGCTTGGTGTCGGCCCACGCTCCCGCGAGCCAGCCGATAATCATGGCTGAGGGCAGAACAAACGCAATCTGCATCAGCTTCTCGGCCTGCACCAGGCTCTGCAGACCAACGCCGTTCTTGCTCTTCGTCTTGCGTTCCGGGATCGGATCGTTGTATGGCATCGTGCGCCAATTCCCAGCATACAGTGCCGTCTCATCAGCAGGTATACTTCCCTTTTGAGCACAAGACGAGAATGACTGCAGATACCATCCCGTTCGATTCGGAGTTTGAGCAAAACCTGTTTCAATTGCGCCGGGCAAAGCTGGTCGAGATTGAGAAGTTGGGCCAGGCTGCCTATCCCAACCAGTTCCCCGCATCGCACACCGTTTCTGACGTTCGCGGCCAGTGGAACAAAGCCACCGGCGAAGAACTGGAAGCGCACCGCGTAACTGTCGCCGTTGCCGGCCGCATTATTGCGATCCGCATCATGGGCAAGGCAGGCTTTGCGACACTCCAGCAGGGCGGCCAGCGCCTCCAGATCTACGTCCGGCTCGATGCTGTCGGAGAACAGGGCTGGGCCCTCTACAAGCTCCTCGACCTCGGCGACCACGTCGGAGCCGCCGGCTACCTGTTCCGGACCAAGACCGGCGAACTTTCCATCCACGTCGAGCGTCTCACCTTCCTCGCCAAGGCCATGCTCACGCTTCCGGAGAAGTACCACGGCCTCTCCGATGTCGAGATTCGCTACCGCCAGCGCTACGTCGACTTGTTCACCAACCTCGACAGCCGCGAAGTCTTCGTCAAGCGCGCCAAGGTGCTCCGCGCCCTGCGTACGTTCTTCGATAGCCGCGACTACCTTGAAGTCGAAACGCCGATGATGCAGCAGATCGCTGGAGGGGCCACGGCGCGTCCCTTCAAGACACACCACAACGCGCTCGACGAAGATCTGTTCCTGCGCATTGCGCCGGAGCTCTACCTCAAGCGGCTTGTCGTCGGCGGATTCGACCGCGTCTACGAGATCAACCGGAACTTCCGCAACGAGGGTGTGAGCACACAGCACAATCCGGAATTCACGATGCTGGAGTTCTACCAGGCCTACGCGAACTATCACGACATGATGCAGATCACCGAGGATCTGATGGAGTTTATCGCCCGCGAGGTCAACGGAACGACCATCACCGAGTTCAATGGCCACACCATTGATCTCGCCAAGTGGCAGCGCCTGACCATGCGCGAAGCCATCCGCCAGTACTGGCCTGAGGAAGCAGGCGCCAAGCCTGCGGAGACCGCGTTCGCGGCGATCGACGTTTTGCAGCCGCGCTTGCACGCCGCCATCAGTTCTCTGGAAAAAGCGGCGGGCCAAACCAGCAGCATCGAACCCGCGCGTCTCAGCGAGTTGAAAACCATCCACAGCGCGGTCACGCAGGTGTACTACGACTCCGTGAAAGGCGCGCCGCTCGGCAAGTCAATCTATAACCTGTTCGAAGCGGTGGTCGAGCCGTTCCTGGTTCAGCCGACCATCATCTACGACTACCCTACTGTCGTCTCGCCGCTGTCGAAGGCCAAGCCCGACGATCCGGAACACGTCGAGCGTTTCGAGTTCTTCGCCGGCGGCTTCGAACTGGGCAACGCCTTCAGCGAGCTGAACGATCCCGTCGAGCAACACAAGCGCTTCGAAGATCAGCTGGCCGAAAAGAACCGCGGCGACGACGAAGCCCACGCAATGGACGAAGATTACGTCCGTGCCCTCGCGTACGGTCTTCCGCCCACGGGCGGCGAAGGCATCGGCGTCGATCGCCTCACCATGCTGCTCACCGGCTCCAAATCGATTCGAGACGTGATTCTGTTTCCGCTGATGCGGAAAGAGCAGGGACTAGGGACTTAGGGACGTAGGGACTGAGGCTAGACTCGATGGGACAGTCATTCAAAGAACTCGTCGTTTGGCAGCGTGCCATTGAGCTTACGGTCGCCGTCTATGCGCTGACTTCAGACTTTCCTGACGTCGAACGTTTCGGTCTTACAAATCAAATGCGGCGGGCTGCTGTCTCTGTCGCCAGCAACATCGCGGAGGGCTATGGCGCGCAACGAAAGGCGAGTATGTGCAATTCCTTGGACATGCGCGGGGCTCCGGTTCGGAACTAGAGATGCAAATCGTGATCAGCAAGGCACTTGGATTTGGAATGGCCTCAAATCTCGTAACCACTGAACAACTCTGTAACGATGTGGGCCGCCTCCTGGGAGCACTGATGAAGTCACTCCGATCGAAAGCGTCATGAGTCCCGAGTCCCTTAGTCCCTCAGTCCCTTTCTTCCACTGGAGCCTCGATCACCCTTGAACATCCTCTTCGTCGGCGACATTTTCGGCAGCGCGGGCCGCAGAATCGTGCGCGAGCACGTCGGCCATGTGCGCGAAGCCCACAAGGTCGACCTGACCATCATGAACGTCGAGAACGCTGCCGGCGGCTTCGGCGTCACGCCGCAGATTGCCGACGAATTCTTCGACCTGGGCGCCGACGTGATGACCACCGGCAACCACGTCTGGGACAAACGTGAGTTGCTTGAATATCTCGCCGTACCGGCCGACAGCCACCACCGCGCACGCAGAATCCTGCGTCCCGCCAACATGCAGCGCGGCCTGCCCGGTTATGGCGTCTTCGAAGGAAACCTCGAAAGCGGACCGAACGCAGGCTTGCCCTACGCTGTCGTCAACCTGATGGGCAAGGTCTTCATGAGCGGCACCAACGATCCGTTCCACGCCGCCACCGACCTGCTCTCTTCAATCAAAGCCAAGGTCATCGTGGTCGACTTCCATGCCGAAGCCACCAGTGAGAAGGTCGCCATGGGTTGGCATCTCGACGGCAAAGTCACCGCGGTTCTCGGCACCCACACCCACATTCCCACCGCGGATGAACGCCTGCTGCCCGGCGGCACGGCCTTCCAGACCGACGTGGGCATGAGCGGTCCGTACGACAGCGTGATTGGCGTCGAAAAAGATATGGTTCTTCATCGCTTCCTTACCGGGATGCCCGGCAAGTTCGAGGCGGCCAAAGGCAATCCCAAGATGTGCGCTGCCCTCATCGCGTGCGATCCGGCGACAGGCCGTGCCACCGGCATCCAGCGCATCATGCTCGGCGAATAGCCGCTCCCTCCGTACACAACCCGGCGATTCTCCGTCGCAAAGAAAGAGGGCAGCCGTGTCAGGCTGCCCTCAGTATTCCCAGGAATTTTCGGCCGGGCGCTACGCTCTGTTGCCCGACCTTCACCACAAGTTGAGGCCTTTAACGGCCCCTTCTATGCGCTCCCGCTGCCGGCTTATGAGCCGGAGCAGCCTTCTTCTTCTCGGGCTGGATAAATGCATCCTTCAGGACGATCTGCGCGCTCGCCGATGTGGTGTCGGTTGCCGGAACCTGCGTGTACGTGTCGTAGGTTCCATCCAGCTCTGCGCTCGCCGGCTGAGTCTTGAATTCGAATCCGGGCTGATAAAGCTTCAGCTCCGCATCCTTTAGCGGTTCCTTCAGGTTCACGATGAAGTCGGGGCTCTTGGAGTCCTTCGCGTCCTGCGTCACCGCGACCTTGATCGTGTTGGCGTCGGCGCTGATCACGATTCCCGGGACGGGAGTCTGCTTGCCCTGCAACAGTGCCCAGAGCTTGTCCGCGTCATCCTTGGAACCGTAGGCCAAAATCGTTTCCTTGTCCGCGAGGGCCAGCGTCGTCAAGTCGGGCGTATTCGTGATCAGGTCGTGAATCTGCTCTTGCGGGCTCTTGGCCGGATCGATATGCAGATTTGCTGGCGGAAATTCCGAGGCCTGCGCCTGCTGCTTGATCGCATCCAGCCCATCAAGCGCACCGTGGTACTTCTTGTAGTAGTACTCAAGCTTGGGCTCGATCTGACCTTTGTAGTTCCCCGGGGCAAAATCCCAAACGCGCGAATAGAACCAGACTGCCTTGACCAAATCCTGCGTTGAACCGGGCTGGCTATAGGCCTGGGCCAGCAGCAGGGTGTCCTGCAGGCCGGCAGCTTTCGTTTGATCGTCGCTATAGAGCTTCAGTTCGGCCGCATATTCGTCCTGTGCAGCCTTGTAGTCCTTCTTTACGACCGTATCGTCAAGAGCAATGGCGGAGTGGAAGAGCGGATAGGTTGCTCCCGTCTGCTTGGTCCAGTCGTCGGCGGATACCGCCGCAGGCTTTGCGATCTGGAGCCCCTTCGTGGCAAGCGCCGCGGCATCGTCGCAAGTCTGAGGATCCTTCGACTTGCCAGAGGCATCCACGCTGCGCCCGCACTGGGTCTTCTTGATAAAGACCGAAATAAACGTCGCCTTCATGTTGTTGGGGTCAACCTGCAGCAGACGGCTCGCGGCATTCAGCGTCTTGTCCGAGTCCTGTAGCTGTTGATAGGTACCGATCAGGTCGTCGAGAACCGCGTTCTTCACCACGCTCTGGGGATACTGGGTGAGAAACTGCTCGCCCGCCGAGGCTTTCGCCTTGGGATCAGTCTGGGTGCTGAACATCTGGTAGGCGTTGAACTCGGCTGGATCCTTGATTTGGATCGTGCCGCCCTGTTCCTGTGCGTGCAGCATTGGTGCAACAAGGCTAATGCTCGCCAATGCCATCACAGATGCAAAGACAATCTTCTTCATTCATTGCTCCTGGGAGATACGTAAAGTGGAATGATGTTCAAGCACTCTGAGTGAAAATGTACAACCCTTCTACTTGGCGGTTGGACACGGATGCGAGTAGACGTTTTCATGTCTTCCGATGCGGCTTTGGGAGGATTATAGAAACCAGCGCTGCAAGTGACAAGCAAAGTTGTTGAGGACGCGCATAAAACCATCCGTGGCCTGGAACGAGCCACACCCCTGTCCGTCTCCCGAAGCTGAACCCTCGCAGATCTCCTGCGCACCGGTAACCGGCCCTTTCCATGCCTCAAAACACGCGCCCCAAAACACGTTGGATGCCCGCAAGGCGCGCACAGCATACCGGCTTAGACACCGTTCTGCAGAAAAGTGTTCCAGTCCGGTTGTTTGATTAAGGTAGCAGGCTATTGCAGCAGCCGAACCAACTCCGCCTGCTCGGCAAGGAACGCATCATGTCCATGGGCGCTCACCATCTCGCGGTAGTCGACGTGGGCCCCTCCCGCACGAATCGCCTCGGCGAACTGCCGCACCGACCCGGCCGGAAACAGCCAGTCCGAGCTGATTCCCACAAACTTGAGCGGGGCCTGGATCCGACCGAAGACCGCTTCCGGCGTTCCGCCTCCACGCAGAGGGTCCCAGTTATCCATGGTGCGCAGAATGGCCAGGTAGGCATTCGCATCGAACCGGTCGATGAATCGCTGGCCCTGGTGGTCGAGGTACCCGGCGATATCAAATCGCCCGCCCACCAGCCCGCCGCCCTGGTTGTCATGAGCCCAGGGATCTTCACCGTTCCTGTTCGGATTGCGTGCGTAGCGCTCCTCCAGGAGGGGAGCCGACTTGTAGCTGATCATCCCGATTTGCCGCGCCAAGGCCAGGCCCTGCCGCGGCGGCTTCTGCGGCAGGTAGTAGCCGCCGTCCCAGTCCGGGTCATTCTGGATGGCCTGCCTCTGCAGGTGGTTCAGGGCCAGACCCATTGCCGTCAAAGGCGCCACGGCGATAATGGCCGCCCGCTTCACCCGCTCCGGGTCGTGGATGGCCCACTCAAGGGCCTGCATTCCACCGATTGAGCCGCCCAAAACCAGCCTCAGGCGCCGAATACCCAGCGAATCCAGCAGTTGTGCCTGGGCGCGCACATTGTCTCGAATTGAAACGAGGGGAAAATCCGGTCCATAAACCAGGCCGGTTTCGGGATCAACCGATCCCGGCCCTGTCGATCCGTAACAGGAACCCAGCATGTTGATGCAAATCACGAAATCCTGCTCGAGCGAAAGCACCGCGCCCGGAGCGAAGACCTCAGGCCACCACGAGCCCACCAAGGCCGAGCCGGACAGCGCGTGGCACACCAGCACTGCATTGTCCCGAGCCGCATTCAAACGTCCATAGACCGCATAGTGCAGCGTCGGAGTCGCCAGGACACGACCGCTGTCGAGCACGAGGGGACGAGGGAGCACGAAGTCCCCCTCATAGGTCGGCTCCAACAGGCGGATCTTGGCTGCAGGCTCCGCTCCGGTGGTCACTGTCTTGGCATCAGCCATTAACCCTATTGTGCCGCAGCGCCGGCCTTCTCCGGTGTCCCAGTGAAGGTATAGCCGTTCGCAACCGTAATCGCCTGGTCCAGATCGGCGAGAATATCGCGGATATCCTCGATCCCAATCGACAGCCGTACCAACTCCGGTGTCACCCCGGTTCCTGCCTGTTCTTCTACCGAAAGCTGCTGGTGCGTCGTCGAAGCCGGATGGATCACCAGCGACTTGGCGTCCCCAATGTTGGCCACGAGGCTAAACAGTTCGAGGGAGTCGATCAGTTTCTTCCCTGCCTCGTACCCACCGCCTCCCGATCCAGCTTTGATCCCAAAGGTGATCAGCGCGCCTTGCCCTGTCGGCAGATACTTCTTGGCCCGTTTGGCATACTGGCTCGATTCCAGGCCGGGATAATTCACCCATTCCACGCCTGGATGCTGTTCCAGGTGCTTCGCCACAGCCAACGCATTCTGTGAGTGCCGCTCCATCCGCAAGTGCAGCGTCTCAATCCCCTGGAGCAACAGAAACGCATTGAACGGTGACAACGCCGCCCCCGTGTCGCGCAGCCCCTGGATGCGCGCCTTCAGAATGAACGAAAGCGGACCGAATGTGTCCCAATACGACAGGCCATGATACGACGGGTCGGGTTCCGTGAATTCCTTGAACCGGCCCGACTTGGACCAATCGAACTTGCCGGCATCCACGATGACGCCGCCGATCGAAGTTCCATGTCCACCCAGAAACTTGGTCGCCGAGTTCACCACGATGTCGGCACCCCACTCGATAGGTCGCACCAGCGCCGCTGAAGCCGTCGTATTGTCGATCACGAGCGGCAGCCCGTTTTCGTGCGCAATCGAGGCCAGCTTCTCGATGTCCACCACGTCTAGCTTCGGATTACCCACCGTCTCGGCGTAGATTGCCCTCGTTTTGTCGTTGATGGCGCTCCGAATTCCCTCAAAGTCGTCTGAGTCAAAAAACTTCACCGTGATGCCGAGCCGCGGCAGCGTGTAGTGAAACAGGTTGTAGGTACCCCCGTAGAGCGAGGTCGTTGAGATGATCTCGTCGCCGCCTTTGGCCAGGGTAGTCAGCGTCAACGTCTCCGCCGCCTGGCCCGATGCTGCCGCAAGCGCCGCCGCGCCGCCTTCCAGCGCTGCCACCCGCTTTTCGAACACGTCTGTCGTGGGGTTCATGATGCGCGTGTAGATGTTGCCAAACTCTTTCAGCGCAAACAGCCGCCCCGCATGATCGGCATCCTGGAACAGGTACGACGTGGTCTGGTAAATCGGCACCGCACGCGAACCTGTCGCCGGATCGGGCGACTGGCCGGCGTGTACGGCAAGGGTGGCAAACTGCAGCTGCTTTTCGTCAGGCATTCAGAAACTCCTCTTCCTCTCGGGTTGCGGTGAGTGGGCTGCGACATGGAAATCTTAAAGGAGAGCCGCTGTATTCGCCCTAAAACACGAAACCCGATCCTGCTTCAGGACCGGGCCGCTCGGCTTGTTTGAGATTCGGTTGCGCTCAGCGCATGCGCCGTCCCCGTGCCACGCGGCCGCGTCCACAGTCCATACACATGGCCATGACCTCCATCCGGCGTTGCTCCTGATTCGGCATTGTCGGAAGTATCGCGAAAGCTCGAGGAAGTGTCAAATGTGCAGCGAATTCCTACTTCCGCAGGCTGGACGCTCGGACTCGGCAGTCCCAAAACTGCGATTCAGTCAGAAACGGTGGCCATAGAGACCGACACGAGTCGAGTTTACACGTTGCGTTCATAGGAATACGGTGGCTCCCGTCCATCAAGACAACTGCACTTTTGCACTATAGGTTTGCCGCATGGTTCCTTGATCGCCACACCGACGGAAAACCCCTTCCTTGAGTGCTAGCCTGACCTGCAGAATCTGGTAAGGATGCACGTCTCTACTTGCGGAAAGACTGCGTGAGCCAGTCGCTCATCCCGCTTATCGACTAGATTTAGCCGGCGCGTAGAGGAGGTCAAGATTTTTCAGCAAATGGACCTGACCACCAGCCAACTTGTCAGCACCTTGCTCGCGATTCCGGCGTTTGTGCCCGCTACGGTTTGTACCGGCTACCTATTCGCATGGTTCACCAACCTGCACCGCTTCCGGACTCGCTCTCTCGTTGAGCGGGTGTTCTGGAGCATCCCACTCTCATTGGCAATATCGACAATTGGATCCGTCCTGGTCGGCAGGTTTTTGTCTCTGACTGCAGTCGTCGTCCTCTTCGTCGCGAGCGCTTTGGGCTGCGCGTTGGTCTTGGCAAATGAAGCGCGTTTGAACCGCATCGAGAAAACGAAGTGGATCATCGGATTTCACCCGTTGGGGAATCGAGCCTTTCTTCTGGCCGCGTTATGGATCGTCTTCACGGTTCTTTCTTTGGTCGACATTGAGTGGAATCATCGGCTGTTCGTCAATGTTGCTGCCCTCGATCAAAGCTACCGTGTCGACTGGACCGAGAGCGTGCTTCATACCGGCGTGCCTCCCGCTAATCCGCTCTATTTCTACAAGCAGCCCGCGCCAATGCGTAACTACTACTTCTGGTACGTGGTTTGCGCAGCCGTCGCCAAAATGGCGCATCTGAACGTACGGGCAGTTTTCAACGCTAGTTGCGTCTGGGCGGGTTTCACTCTGGCCGCGGTCATTGGCCTCTATTTGAAATACTTTCTCGCGGTCGGCAGCCGCCTGCGCCGACAATTCCTGCTTTCGATCGCGCTTGTCGGCGTTACCGGACTCGACGTTGCCGTTGTGCTTTTCAACCTGTTCTGCTATCACCTCTCGCCACCAGCGGATCTTGAAGCTTGGTCGCGTGATGGCATTCCAAGTTGGCTCCACACCATTTTCTGGGCGCCCCATCATCTGGTCAGCATGTTGTGCTGTATGTTCGCCTTCTTGCTGGCTTGGATCGCTCCGCGCACCGGGACACGCGAGCAAGCCTTTTCGGTCATCTCGATCGCTTTTGCCCTTTCCAGCGCTTTTGGACTATCGATCTATGTTGCTTTCGGGTTCTTCCTGGTCGCATTGGTCTGGGCTGTCTGGCAGGTGACCATCGAACGGCATGGAAAACCAGCTCTGCTCCTGGCGTGCGGCGGAGCTGGTGCGCTCGTGCTGTTGATTCCTTACCTCTACCAATTGACGCATTCCATCTCCGGCTCAAGCGCTCGTCCAACGGGCTCCCCTGCCGCCCTGTTTTCCTTCGCTGTTCGCCAGATGATACCGCCCGATGGCTTGATGGCCACCCGCATCTTTAGCTCTCTCCCATTGAGCACAGTCGCGACCGCGAATCTGGCGAGGGTGCTTCTTCTGGCACCGGGCTACGCGCTCGAACTTGGTTTTTTCTTCGCAGTCTTTTTTACCTTCCTCGTCCCCGCATGGCGAGGACGCGTACCGCTCACATCCGCCCAGCGGTGCCTCCTGTTCATTGCGGCAACCATGACGCCCTTCATGACTTTCATCCGGTCTGGGGTGCTGCAAACCAATGACTTCGCCTGGCGAGCGGCGCTGTTCGTTCAATTTCCTCTTCTGCTCCTGGCCACAGAACTTGTAACCTCGTGGCGCGTTGCCGACAGAAAACCCGATGCCCCAACAGCAATCGCCGGACTTCCCGGCGCCACACCGCGCTGGTTGCGCAGTCTCGCGTCTCTTGCCCTCGTCATCGGCATCTTCAGCACATCTACGCAGGCATTCATGTTCCGCTTCCTGATCCCCCTCGGCGATCTGGCTGCACATCCAAGC
>DATAVC010000046.1:0-54861 GCA_036267935.1 Occallatibacter sp.
CGACATGGACGACCACATGCATCTGCAATCATCCGGGGAACCAGGTGCGCGTCCAGGTTCGCTACAACTTCCCCATTGGGATTCCGTTCTGGCGGGTGACGACGATCAGTATCGGGAGCGTGTCGTCGATGGTGATTTCGCAGTAGGGCCTGGGCAGCGACGGCGGTCGGCAGTCGGGTCGATTCTTCACAAATGAGCCCCGCAATTCACAGCAGATTTGGGGCAGCGGCTCGTCCTACACTCGAAGAGTAGGAACTGAGACAACTCTCCCATGGCCACGATCCCTGACTTGAGGCTGGACGCCGGACTTCCGGCGAACATCGACGCCGAGAAGACCATCCTCGGCGCCATTCTGCTGGACAATTCCGCGCATTCGGAGGCGGCGGAGAAGCTGGATTCCAGCGACTTCTCGCTCGACTCGCATCAGCGCATCTTCTTGCGCATGACCGACCTGATGAACGAGCAGCGGGCGGTGGATATTGTGACGCTGGCCAACGAGCTGGCCCGTTACAAGGAGATCGAGACGGTGGGCGGGGTGGCCTACCTGGCGTCGCTGACCGAAGGGTTGCCGTTGCGGCCGGTGATCGAAGACTACATCCGCATTGTGAAGGACAAGAGCCTGCTGCGGCGGCTGATGGCGATCTGCTCGGCGGCAATTGCGCGGGCGGCTGACCAGAGCGAGACGGCGCTGGAAGTGCTCGACATGGCGGAGAGCCAACTGCTGGAGGTGAGCGAGAAGGGGATCTCGCAGGGGCTGCAGCCGCTGGACAAGATTGTCCAGGACTCGTTCGGGACGATCGATAACCTCTACAAACAGAGCCGCGAGGTGACGGGGCTGGCGACGCACTACATCGTGCTGGACCAGATGACGAGCGGCCTGCAGAAGGGCGAGCTGATTATTATTGCGGCACGCCCTTCGATGGGAAAGACGGCTCTAGCGATCAACATCGCGCAGAATGCGGCGGTGCAGAGCAAGGCGACGGTGGCAGTGTTCAGCCTCGAAATGAGCAAGGAGTCGCTGCTGCGACGCATGCTGTCGTCGCAGTCGGGCGTGGATCAACGCAAGCTGCAGACGGGATTTCTGGGCCACGAAGACCAGGGCAAGCTGCAACATGCGCTGGAGCAGTTGGTGGAAGCGCCCATGTTTATCGATGACACGGCGGGGGTTTCGCTGGCGGAGATGCGGGCCAAGGCGCGGCGCTTGAAGCAGAACGCAGGCGGTCTTGATTTGATCGTGGTGGACTATCTGCAGTTGATGTCGGCGACGTTGCCGTCGTCGGGCGGCAAGCGCTATGAGAATCGCACGCAGGAAGTTTCGGCGATTTCGCGCGGGTTGAAGGCGTTGGCTAAGGAGCTGAACGTGCCGGTGATTGCGCTGTCGCAGCTTTCGCGTGCCAGTGAGCGGCGTGGGGACGACAAGCGGCCGATGCTAAGCGATCTGCGTGAATCGGGTTCGATTGAGCAGGACGCCGACGTGGTGGCCTTCATTCATCGCGAGGCCTACTATAACCGCGACGAGGAGATGTCGGACTCGGACAAGGCGCGGTCGGAGATTATTCTGGCCAAGCAGCGTAATGGACCGACGGGTACCGTGCATTTGAATTTCAATTCGAGTTGCACGCGGTTTTCAAATCCCGCAGATTTTGTGGATCAGGCTTAAATGACGTCGATTTCACTTGGTTCCAGGTGACTGTGCGCTTACATTTGGGTGACATGTTTCGGGCCCGCCGTGTCTAAGAATGGCGTGAGAATGCCACACAGAGGGGCCAACGATGACGACCGCTTATCTGAATCGGATTGCAACGTCTGTTCCGCCGCACGATGTGCATCGGCCGTTTATCGACTTTGCCGACAGCATGCTGCCGGAGGGCACGGTGCGCAGCTTGTTCCGGCGTATGGTGCGGATGTCGGCGATTGAACATCGCTACTCGTTCCTGGAACCGATTGCCACGCCGGGCGGCGAGTGGAAGGATTCCGAGGGCATGTATGTGCGGGGGGCATTCCCTGGAACGGCGCGCCGGATGGAGGCCTTTGAGCAGTTTGCGCCGCGATTGATGCGCTGCGCGGTCAGCAAGCTGGCGTTGAGCGAAGACGAGCTGCGCGGAATCTCGCATGTGATCGTGACCTCGTGCACGGGGTTGTATGCGCCGGGTCTGGACATCGAGATGGTGCAGCACCTGGGCCTGGATACGTCGGTGGAACGCACGATGATCGGGTTCATGGGATGCTATGCGGCGATCAACGCGCTGAAGGCGGCGCGGCACATCGTGCGATCGGAACCGCAGGCGAAGGTTCTGATTCTGAGCCTGGAGTTGTGCACGCTGCACATGCAGGAGACGCAGGATCTAGAGCAACTGTTGTCGTTCCTGCTGTTCGCGGATGGGAGTTCGGCGGCGCTGGTGAGTGCGGAGAAGTCCGGCCTGGCGCTGGAGAGCTTTCTGGCGGTAAACATCCCGCAGACAAGCCATCTGATCACGTGGCGGATTCGCGAGGTGGGGTTCGACATGCAGCTTTCAGGCAAGGTGCCGGGCGAGCTGTGCCGTGCGCTGCAGGATGTGGGCAGGACGATTACGCGCGGAGAGGATCCTTTGGCGATGGATCTCTGGGCGGTTCATCCGGGCGGCAGGACGATTCTGGATTCGGTGGAGAGGGGACTCGGATTGCCGGCGGATGCGCTGGTGTATTCGCGCGACGTGCTGGGGCGATTCGGCAACATGTCGTCGGCGACGGTGATGTTTGTTCTGCAGAGGATTTTGCAGGTGGCGCAGTCGGGGCAGCGGGGATGTGCGATGTCGTTCGGGCCCGGCGTGACGGCTGAGACGATGCTCTTTCATGCGGCCTAGAGCGAAACGGAGACGTGTGTCGCGCCCAGAATCTGTGAAGATCGCCGCTCCCCGGGGTCGCGTCGATGTGCCTGCGGCGGCTTCGTGATCGAGGATCTCCGGTTTTATCTTGAGCAGCCCGATTTCAGCCGGCGCGCGCAACTTACGGAAAAGATGGATGAGCCCTGCACGCGCGAAGAACTGCGGGCGTGCCTGCGCGATATTGCACGGCTCAACCGGTGGTTTCTGGCGGTGCGGCCGTTGCTGGGATGGCTCGATGCGCTGGACCTGGCGCGATTCGGTGAGCCGGTGCGGATTCTCGACGTGGGCTGCGGGTATGGAGACATGCTGCGGAAGATCGAACGATGGGCCAAGGCGCGGAGTATTGCAGTGGAACTGACGGGGATCGATCTGAATGCCGATGCGGTGGCCATCGCGGGGGAGGCGACACCGGGATCGAGCCGGATCGAGTGGGCGGCCGCGGATGTTTTTGCATATGTTCCGCAGCGGAGGCCGCACCTGGTGATGAGTTCTCTCCTCACGCATCATCTCTCCGATGGCGATGTGGTGCGTTTTGTGCAGTGGATGGAGGCACAGGCGCTGGGGGGATGGTTTGTGAACGATCTTTCGCGCAACACGGTTCCTTATCATTTGCTTCGCCTGTTTACGAAGGTCATGCGCCTGCATCCTTTTGTGCAATTTGACGGGCCGGTTTCGATTGCGCGCGCGTTTGTGCCGGCAGATTGGCAAGCGATGTGTGCAGCGGCAGGATTGCATGCGCAGGATGTCACGATTCGCGGTTCTACGCCGGCGCGATTGTGCGTGATGCGAAGCAAGGGCTGGAGCAAGGACGCACTGAATGATTGACACTCTTGTGATCGGCGGTGGTCCTGCGGGATCGATGGTGGCGCTGCGACTGGCGCATGCCGGACGCGCGGTCGTGCTCGTGGAAAAAGAGCGGGGACCTCATCCCAAGGTCTGTGGCGAATTTCTGAGCCGCGAAGCGGTGGAGTACCTGGGGCAGGTGGGCATCGATCTGCGCGGGCTGGGTGCGGTGCCGATTCATCGCGTGCGGCTGCATGCGGGGCGGCGCATGGTGCAGGCGCACCTGCCGTTCAGGGCGATGTCGCTTTCGCGTTCCCGGATGGACGAGGCTCTGCTGGAACGCGCGCAGAAGAGCGGATGCGATGTTCGGCGGGGTGTGGAGGTGGAGACGCTGAGCCGCGAAGGAGGGCAGTGGCGGATCGGCATACGTGGCGGAGAGCCGCTGGGAGCGAAGACTGTCTTTCTGGCCACGGGCAAGCATGAGATTCGCGGATGGGCGCGCAGCGCGGTGCGGCAGACCGACTTGGTCGGCTTCAAGATGCAATGGAGGCTGCGACCGGAACAGATTCAGCGTCTGCGCGGGGTGATGGAGCTGTTCCTTTTTCGAGACGGATACGGAGGCATGTCGCTGGTAGAGGACGATGCAGCGACGCTTTGTTTCGTGATTCGGCGGGTGAGGCTGCGAGGGGTGGGCGGGGGTGCGGGTGTCGTGGATGCGATCCGGTCAGAAAGTCGCAGCCTTCGCGAGCGACTGAGCGGGGCGGAGGCACTTTACGATCGGCCGCTGGCGATCTCGTCGATTCCTTACGGACATGTTGTGGGCGAAGAGGATCGCGGCGTATGGTGCGTGGGCGACCAGGCGGCGGTGATTCCTTCGTTTACCGGCGACGGGATGTCGATTGCATTGCACAGTGCGGCATTGGCGGCACAGATGGCGTTGGCGGGCAGAAGTGTGGCGGAGTTCAACGTGACTCTGCGAGCGCAGGTGAGGACCGGGATGCGGATTGCGACGGCGCTATCGCAAGCGATGGTGACGCCGGTGGGTCGAGGGTTGGCCCCGGCTGTTCTGTCGTTTTTGCCGGGCGGGATGCGTTGGATTGCGGCGGCCACGCGGATTCCGGAGAGCGCGCTGGTTGCGGCGGAGGCGTGGCGGCAGGTGTCGCCAGCCTAGGGTCTAGGTTGCATTCTGCACCAGGGCGATGCGGCCAACGATGAGGTCTTGCGGACGTTTGCCTGGTTCCGCGTCGAGCAATTCGACAGGGAAGGCGCGGTTGTGCGGCCGCAGCACGAGCCGGCTGTCGCGAAATTCAACATACGAAACCACAAGATGAGCTCCGCTGCGGACTGCATAGGGGGATTGCCGACCGGGGTAATACGGCGCGAGCGAGTTGTAGTGACGGTCGATAACGACCAGCGATTGGGGAAAAATGAGGGGCTCCATCGGCAGGGCATCGGAAGGAGAGATGCGGACGGCGATGAATCGCTGCCAGGCAAGGCGTTTGCCCGATGCGCGTGTGCGGATGGATTGCAGTGCTCTGGATGGCAGGGGCATGACCTCATTGACTGCGGACGCGTAGATCACCGGTTCGAAGAGCGCGGCGCCGGATGAAACGATGGGCACTGAATTCATCTCTTCTTCGGTAGGCTGGCGGCGGCGGTGGGCATCGGGCAAGAGGTCTTCGGCCTCGATCTTTTGCGAAAGAAGGATCTGATCGACGGCCTTCGGCGAGAGGCCGCGTTTTCCGTGAAGGAAGTTGGAGATGTGGGATTGGGAGAGATGAGTTTGGCGCGTCAGCAGGGAGATGGAGAGTGTGCCGCGCCGAATTTTGCGCAGCAACTGCTCGCGCAGGTGGTCGTGCATCTGGATGAGTTTCATCTGAGGATTGTTCGCTACGAGCGATGGATCAAGAAGGTCCACTCTTTCTTTGAGAAATGACGGACGCACAGTTTTCGGAGAGCTTTGAAGGCCGGCTGTGGGCCGCTGGATCTGCGGAGAAAAGATGAGGACTTCATGCGTTGACGGTGCATGGCTGTACGCCTAGAGTGGCTTTACATCCTTACGCACAGGATTGCGGGAGACTCTGAAGGACTCGAGTGGTTTGCGCAAGACTCAACCAGATATCTCGAGATTTTCGGTGTTTGACCGCAATTCGGTAGAGAGAACGATAGATTATTTGTCTTCGGGTTCCTTCCTGTATTTGTAAACTGCCAGTCGCCCTTGAAGAGGCGTAGAGGCAGACGTGTGTGCGCGAGTTTCCCAGATCTGCGCGCCCAAGAAAGCTAGAGAAATTGATGAATCGAGAATGCAGCCAGAAACCCCTCCATCAGGACGTTCGAAGCCTGAATCGTCTGGCCTGGTTCTCATTGCCCCGCCGCAGAGGAGATCGCACAACGGCGGGATGCAGCATTTTGATGGAGACTTATATGGAAGTGAAGGTGCAGTTGAAGGTTTGCGAGGGGTGCGGTTGTCTTTGGTTCCGGGCCCAGCAACAAGGTGTGTATTGCAGCGGCTGTGAGGTGAAGTTGGCGGAGTTTCCGGCGCCGGAGACACGCAAGAGGCGGGGACGACAGCCGGGTCACAGGGCGGGGCGGGCTTGGATGTTGGGGCAAGCAGCAGGGGGTGCGGAGTGAGCGCCTTGCAGCTGGCCTGGATATGGGCCGCGGAAGATGAGTTGTCGAAGGAGGAGGATGCGGTCGCACCTTTGCCTCTGGCCGAGGTGCCGGAGAGGGATTTGCCGGCGAGCGATCCTCCCCTGTGCCTCGCGTTCTATCGCAAGCACACCGAACGCATGCTGCGGCGCTATTTGTATGCGTCGATGCAGGTGGGAAGGGCGCCGTCGATCCTGGGCGATCCGATCGGGCGGGGATGGGTCTCGAGCCGGCCGGTGCGAACGTTTGAGGATGCGGTGATCTTTGTACTGGATGTGGAAAAGTGCCTGGACCGCCTGGGTTCGCTCGATCGAGCGCTGCTGAGCCGCATCGTGCTGCAGGAGTACACCCAGGCGGAGACGGCAACTTTGCTGGGCATGGGTTCGCGTACGGTGTCGTACAAGTTTCCGATGGCGCTTGATCGATTGACCGAGGTGCTGCTGGAGCTTGGAGTACTGGTGATTCCGGAGTCGTAGAAATTGAGAAGGGACGCGGTGAGCTGCGTCCCTTCTTGTTGGACCGATTCGGACTCGTTCAGAATTTGCGGGACCATTCGCGCGGCCACCGTTCGACGATCACTTTTTTGTCGGTGAAGAACTCGATGGCATCGCGTCCCTGGGCATGCATGACGCCGAAGAAGCTGCCCTTCCAGCCGGAGAACGGGAAGTAGGCCATGGGGGCGGGGACGCCGATGTTGACGCCGACATTGCCGGTGGAAACGATGTTGCGGAATTTGCGTGCGGCGGCGCCGGACGACGTGAAGATGGAACTGGCGTTGCCGTAGGGGGATCGCTCGATCATGTCCACGGCATCTTCGACGGAATTGGCGTGGACGACGGAGAGAACGGGGCCGAAGATTTCTGTTTCCATGAGAGAGCTGGAGGCGGGCAGGCCATCGAGCACGGTGGGTCCAACGAAGGAGCCGTTGGCATTGGAAGCGCCGCGACCGTCGACGATGGGCTTGGCGCCGTCGCTGGCGCCCTGGCCGATGAGGCCCATCACGCGCTCGCGGCTGGCGTTGGTGATGACGGGGCCCATCTGGATTGCAGGATCGAGGCCGTTGCCGATTTTGAGTGAGGCCGCCGCAGCCGAGATGGACTCGCGAAACCAATTTTGGGCTTCGCCAATGGCGACGGTGACGCTGACGGCAAGACAACGCTGACCGGCGCATCCAAAGGCAGAGTCGGCAATGATCTTGGTGGTAGTTTCCTGATCGGCGTCGGGCAGGACGACGACGTGATTTTTGGCGCCGCCCTGGCATTGCACGCGTTTGCCGCTGGCTGAGCCACGGGTGTAGACGTGTTTGGCGACAGGGGTGGATCCGACGAAGCTGACGGCGCGGACGAGCGGGTGATCGAGCAAAGCGTCGACCGTCGTTTTGCCGCCGTTGACGAGGTTGACGACGCCGGAGGGCAGACCTGTCTCGTGGATGAGCTCGACGAGGCGCGTGGCAGAGAAGGGAACGCGGTCGCTGGGCTTGAGGACCACGGTGTTGCCGGTGGCGATTGCGTAGGGCAGGAACCACAGCGGAATCATCAAGGGGAAGTTGAAGGGAGTGATGATGGCGCAGACGCCGAGTGGCTGGCGGACCATGATCTCGTCGATGCCGGGGGCAACGTCTTCGAGCGAGTAGCCCTGCATGAGCACGGGAATGCCGCAGGCGACCTCGACATTTTCGATGCCGCGGCGGAGCTCTCCCTTGGATTCGGCGAGGGTCTTGCCGTTTTCACTGGTGATGATGGCGGCCAGCTCATCGAAGTGGGATTCGAGGAGGTTCTTGAGTTTGAAGAGGAACTGGATTCGGTCGGCGGGCGGGGTTGAGCGCCAGGCAGGGAAGGCTGCTTGTGCGGCCTGGACTGCCGCGTCGACTTCGGTTGCGGAGCCGGAGGGGGACTGGCCGAGTTGTTCGCCGGTGGCTGGATTGGTGAGTGCGAGGCCGGGCTCGCTGGCGGAGGGTTGCCATTTGCCGCCGATGAAGTTGCGGATTTCAACGGACGTGAGGGGGGAAGCGAGGGAAGTCATGGGACTTTCAATTTAACGCAGTGGGTGGAGAGATGGCAGCATGAAACTGCCGGGCAGCGACGGGCTGCGCCCTCTGGTATGGTGGATGGGCTCGCCGGCGATTGACGAATCGCGTGCCTAACCACGGCTGCAGAAACATGCCTCATGGCACCGTTTTGGTCGGGCTGATTGGCACGACTGAAGTCGTACCCTGCTATGAAACAGAACAACCTGCGCTTACAGATGGCTTTGATTCCGGGGAGGACCCTTCTTATGGTGTTTCGACTTGCGGCGGTTTCATTGTTGACGGTTCCATTGATGGTCGCGGCGCAGAATGTGCCTGCGCCGACGACCGCGGCTGGGGCGCCGAATCGCGATACGAGCTACATCGACGCGCACGGAACGGCGCATGTGACGCGCGTGGTCCCGCTGCCGGACGATCTAAGTCCCGAGGCGCAGAAGTCTCTGCGCAGGGCCGAGCCGGACCAGGGGCCACCACAATCGCTCGAGCAGAGACGCCAGGGCACCGATGCGTATACAGCCAAGGCGCGCGTGGAGTGGACGAAGATTTGTCCGAACACGCTGGTGGACCAGACGATGGCGGGAGTTCCGGTGCATGTGGTGACGCCGGAGAATCTGCCCGACAGTAATAAGGACAAGGTGCTGCTGAACCTGCATGGCGGCGGGTTCAACTCCGACTCGGGATCGTACACAGAGTCGATACCGATTGCGAGCTACACGGGGATCAAGGTGGTCGCGGTGCTGTATCGGCTCGCGCCGGAGCACCCGTTTCCCGCGGCGGTGGATGATTCCGTGGCGGTGTACAAGGAGCTGCTGAAGACGTACAAGCCGGATCACATCGTGATTTACGGAACGTCGGCGGGCGCGATTCTTACGGCGGAGGTTGCGGCGAAGTTGAAGCAGCTGGGATTGCCGCAGCCGGCGGCGCTGGGCATTTTCAGCGGCATGGGCGATTTTGCACGGCCGGGGGATTCGATGGCGCTATATGCGCTGCGGGGGCTGAGCGGTCATCTGGATCCGCCGAATCCGCAGGAGCATGACAGTGAGTATGCGGCGAAGACAGATCGGACGGACCCGATTCTTTCGCCGGTCTATGGCGATTTGCATGGGCTGCCGCCGACGCTCTTTGTGACCAGCGGGCGCGATCTGCTGCTGAGCGGGACGGCGAATTTGCATCGAGCCTATCTGCATGCGGGCGTGGATGCGCAGCTGGTGGTGTTCGACGCGTTAACGCATGCGTTCTGGTACGACCCGAAGCTGCCCGAGGCGATTGAAGCCAACCACATCATGGCGGACTTTTTTGTGAAGGCGTTAGGGAAGTGAGGCACGTGCAGGGGCTAATGCCCGGGATTGTTTGGCGGCAGAATCGGCCCGACTAAAGTCGGGCCCTGTTACAAGACAGTGGTCGGTGGGGGGAATTTTTGATCAGTGCCTGGCCCTGTTACAAGACAGTGGCAAGGAAGCCTCGATCTGCGCCTCGGCTTTGCGCTAAAGAATTCCGGATCTGCGCTTCGGCCCACGGGCCGAGACGGCACGCGCAAGGAGTTCTTTCGGATGTGCAAGTCCGGCCGCGTTCCAGTGCTGGAGGAATGGCAGAGCCTCGACCCTTACTCGGGCAGGGGCGTGACCGGGATGCGCAGCGAGGAGTTGATGCGGGCGAACATCTCGAATGCGCCCGCGATGGCGGTGAGCTCGACGATCTCGTGGCAATTCATGTGCTCGCTGACGGCGTCGAAGGCTGCTTCGTTGGCGGCGTGCCCTGACTGATGAAGAAGGCTGGCATAGCGCAGGCCGGCTTTTTCTTTGTCGGTGAAGGGGCCATTCTCAAAGCTGTCGTAACTTGCGACCTGGCCCAGCGTGGCTCCGCGCTTAAGGGCGAGATGGCGATGCGCGCTGATGCAATAGTCGCAGCGATTGAGCGAGGCGATGCGCGTGGCGACGAGTTCTTTGTACCAGCCGGGAAGAGCGCCGTCGGCCATGAGCGGCTTGAGGAATGCGGCGATGCCCAGGACGAGGGAGGGCACATTGGCCAGTCCCTTGAACATGTTGGGGACGATGCCGCGTTCGGCGAGAAGCTTGTCGTAGAGTTGGGCAACGTCGGTCGGAACGTCTTCGCGTTCGAGCAGCGGCACACGGGATTCAGCGGTTAGAGGGGGGGGCATCACGTCTCCTGCGTCGACTCCCGCCAGTGTAAATGCGCAGCATCTGATTCCGGTCTTGAATGAAAGCGGAGTATGCATGGGGATTCCTCCTATGAAGGAAAACGGGAGCGGCGGGTATTTTCATTCGCACGGAGGCGAGGCGGCGGCAATGGCAGAGGTTACTTAAGCTGCAGCGCAGGAAATGCGGCGGGTGGGATCGCGTGGGTTTCGTTGCAGAAGTGACAGACAGCGCAGCAGAGCGGTTGACTCGACGAGGGTTTGGAGCGGGTCAGCGGGCGGGTGCGTCGGTTGGGCGAGGTGAGGGCGCGTGGAGTTGATGGCGCACGCGCTGCATGATGCCGAGGTAGTAGGCCAGATTGTGGATGGAGGCGAGGATGCCGCCCAGCGATTCTCCGCATTGCATCAAGTGGCGCAGATAGGCGCGCGAGTAGCGCCGGCAGACCATGCACTCGCAGGCGGGGTCGGGCGGATTTTCGTCCTCGGCGAATTGCTTGTTCTTGATGTTGAGGCGGCCCACGCTGGTGAAGAGCAGGTTGTGCCGGGCGGCGCGCGTGGGCAGAACGCAGTCCATCATGTCGACGCCCATGCGGGCATACTGCTCGATCTCGTCGGGATAGCCCACACCCATTACGTAGCGAGGCTTGTCTTTGGGCAGCAGGGGTAGAACTTCGGAGATGACTTCGAGTGTGGCCTCGCGCGGTTCACCAACGCTGAGACCGCCGATGGCGTAGCCGTCGAAGTCCATCTCGACGAGACGTTCGGCGCTTTCGCGGCGGAGGTCGGGATAGACGCCGCCTTGGACGATGCCGAAGAGACTTTGCATGCAGCCACCTCCTTCAGCATTTGTGCTCGCCCCGAGTGGGTTTCGGCCCGATCCCGACCAATCAGAGGTTGGAGAGAGCACCGCTTGTTTGTGCCAGGGGACTTGGTGCTGATGCGCGCGGAAGTGGCGGAGAGAACGCGCGGCCCAGGCCATGGTGAGGCGCAAGCTTTCGCGCGCGCGCTCGCGGTCAGCAGGATATTCGGTGCATTCGTCGAAGGCCATACAGATGTCCGCGCCGAGAGCGATTTGTACATCCATGGAATGCTCGGGCGTGAAGAAGTGGCTGCTGCCATCGAGGTGGGAACGGAAGCGCACGCCTTCGTCGGTAACTTTGCGCAACTGGGTGAGGCTGTAGACTTGGAAGCCGCCGGAGTCGGTGAGCAGGGCGCGTGACCAGCTGATGAAGTTGTGCAGCCCACCCATGCGACGGATGGCTTCGTGCCCAGGGCGGAGGTAGAGATGGTAGGTGTTGCCGAGGATGATTTGTGCGCCGAGCGATTCGAGCACGTCCTGCGCGACGGCTTTGACGGTGCCGGCGGTGCCGACTGGCATGAAGACGGGGGTTTCGACGGTTTGATGGGGAAGATGCAGCTGCGCGCGGCGTCCGCCGCTTTCGGCAGTGTGAAGGATGTCGAGGGAAAGAGCCACAGGATGATTCTAATGGTGGGTGTGTGGAGACCAAGGCGGGGAGTTCTTGCGAACTCCCCGGGGCGGGTGTTACCCGACGCGGTTGTGCCGGGCGCGGAAGATGCGGCGTGAAGCAACATTCTGGCGATGAGCCAGAATGCGGCGATTCCGCGGTGTGAGGCGGCCGTTATGGCGGGCGCGCATCACGCGCATCTGGTGATGGATGCTGCGCTGCTGCCGCTCAAGACGCGCGGTTTTGTGCATATTGAGCTGGCCCTTGCGGAAGCCCTGACCAATGCGACGCTGCTGGTTGAACTGGCGTTCGACAACGGTCGGTTTTGGCCCTGCCTGCGCCGGGGTTTGTGCGATTGTGAGGGCGGGCGCCGCAAAGAGCGCCGCCACAAGTGCGAACTGAGCGATTCTCATGGTGTGTTTCTCCTTCTGTGGCGGCGTTGATTTGTCCACGCACATTGGATGAAACACAGGGTCGTGAGAATGGTTTTCAATCGAAAGATGGAGAGCTTTGCCGTTCGTTGGATATGCAGAAGGTGGCCGAAAATAAAGGCGATTTGCGGCCTGCGCAGAGGAAAGGAAAGGGATTAGCGGGCTTCGCGGGAGAGGCGAATCTGCAGGCCGGCGCGTGCGACACGGGGCTGGCCGAGGGTGGTTGTGGGCGTCTTGGAGACTTCGATGGAGCGATCGATGAGGTTTTCGCCGGCGGCGAAGAGTTGAAGGCGGTGGCCGATGTCGTGGGAGGCGTAGGCGTCGAGGCGGAAGTAGCTGTGCAGGAGGAACAGGTTGGCGTCGTCGTCGAATTGATGTCCACTGAGGCGGCTCTGCAGGCTCAGCGTGCCGATGGAGGGCTTGTAGGCTCTGAGATTCAGCGTGGCCATGTTGCGCGCGACTTCGGGGATCCAGTTGCCGAGATCGATGGGGCCACGCGAGACGGTCGCGTGCGCGTATTGGTAGCCGCCATCAACGGAGAGCCAATGTTGCGGCGCGATCTCGAAGTCGACGGCGACGCCACGGCTTTCGATCTGGCCAAGGTTTTCGCGGAGGAGCAGGATCGGCGATGAGTTTGGATTGGTGGTGACGGCCACGATGGGCCGGTTGACTTGGGTGAGGAAGTAGCTGGTACGGACGGTGCCCCAGTGCCACTGACTGGCGAGGCCTGCTTCCCAGCCGGTAGCGCGTTCGCTGAGCAACTTTCCATTGGGCAGCGTGAGCTTGCTGCCGACTTGCGTGGAACGGTAGAGTTCGCTGGGCGAGGGTGCGCGAAAGGCACGAAATCCGGAGGCGGAGATTGCCCAGTGGGTCAGGAATTTTCGCGCGATGCCGAGGCGCGGATCGAAGAGGTTTTCGTCGCGTGGGATGGGTTGCGTTGCGCTTGGGATCCATGCGGAGCCATTCCACGTGAGTTGATGGCCGTCGAAGTTCTGGAACCAGTCCATGCGTGCGGAAGCCGATGCGGTCCATGCGCTGTGGGTCCACAGAACTTCGCCGTAGAGGCCGGAGTCGCGCTGATGGTCATGGAGATTGGTGAGGGTTGTTGATGAGCCCAGAGCCTGCTCGCGATCCCAATAGCGAACGTCGTGGGTATCGGCTCCAGCGAGCGTGACCAGCCCGGCGGTCAAGGGGTGGGTCCAGTGGGTTGCGGCGCCGAGTTCGTTGATGGGAACGAGGGCAAACTTGGAGGGTGTTTCGCCGCAGCGGTAGATGCAGGCGGGATTGGCAACATTCGGCGCGTTGGAGATGCTGGAGAAGGTCTGGCGGTAATGTTCGGTCGAGCCGTAGAGACGGAGCGCGGCGTTATCTCCCTGGGGCGATGTCCAATCGGCGCCGGTCGCATAGCGCCAGAGGCGTGTGCCATTGACCTGGAAAGGCGTTCCATTGCTGCGTGCTTCGTTCATCCCGCTCCCGCGCAGAAAGAGGCGGAGTGGGCCGCGCTGGTGGTCGGCGACGATGATGCCGTTCTGGCTATGCATGTTGGACGCGACGTCGACGGGGCCGCGCTGCAAGGGCGCCTCCTGAATGTAACCGTCGGTACCAAGCGAGCCACCGGAAGCGAGCAGGCCCCATTTTCCATGTTTCACTTCGCCCAGGACGCTGCCGTCGTAGATGCCTTCTCCTCCGTAGCTGGAGCGGAACTCGACCGCATCTTCAGTGGGGCGCACGGTGATCATGTTGAGCACGCCTCCGATGGCGCTGGAGCCGTAGAGATCGCTGGCGCCGCCGCGGACCAACTCGGCACTTTGAATGGCAAGCTCCGGCTGTTCTTCCCAATGAATCCAGCCACCGATGGGGTCGTTCAGGGGTACGTCATCCTGCGTGACGAGGGTGCGGCTTGCGGAGGTTGATCCGAGCCCGCGCACGCTGATGCCTTGCGACGTGGGATTGGCGACCAGCGAGCTGGAGCGGCGAAACATCTCGACGCCGGGCAGCTGGCGCACCTGGTCGTCGAGCGAGAGCGCGGCCGTGGTGCTGAGAGCGACGGCGCTGAGAGTGCGCGTCGTGACGGGGCTTTCCAACGCGCCGAGCGGCTCGCGATATGCGGTGACGGTGATCTGTTCTGTGACACCGGTGCGTTCGAGATGTACGGTTTCGCTGGCGGCAAGCTCGAAGAAGTTGCCGGCAAAACCTTCGGCGTCGACCCGGATGCGGCAGGGCAGCGCGCACTCGAAGGTGAAGCGGCCATCGCCATTGGTGTGGCCCAGCAAGTGGCCTGCAGGTTTTTGAACGGAAGCGCCGGCGATGGGTGCGTTGTTGGTGTCTTCAACCGTGACGGTCAGGCCCACCTGCGCCTGGCTGGGAAGGAGGGCCGCCAGCATCAGCATCCCAGAGAGGATCGCGCACCGGAACCACGGACTGTGCGCCGGTGTGGGATTGGCTGTGCAAGCAATCGAGGAGCTCCGCCACGGTTGCGTGCCGGCGCGGGTCGACGGCCTGGGGCGCGATCTCGTGGAGCGGAATGAGAACGAACGCGCGTTCGGCCAAACGGGGGTGAGGAATTTCCAGATCTGATGCACTGAGGTGGATATCTCCCAACATCAGGATATCCAAGTCGAGGGTGCGGGGTCCGTTGGGGACGCCCGCGGAGCGATCGCGGCCGAATTCGTGCTCGATGGCGAGGAGTCCTTCGAGGAGGGAAAGGGGCGAGAGCGATGTTTCGAGCGCGACGACGGCGTTGACGAAGTGAGGCTGATCGGGGAGGCCGACGGGGGCGGTGGAGTAAAGCGAGGAACGGCGCAGGATGCGACCGAGCACAGTCAGGCGTGCCGCAGCGGCGCGGAGGGTGACGGCGGGCGGTCCGGCGCGGCTGGGAAGGTTTGCACCCATCCCGATGTAGGCAATTCGCATAGTGGTTAACGTGCAATCACGGCAGAATCGGCCGTTGTGGTGCGGGTGAGGGTGCGGAGACGGACCGACGCTGCGGTGAGCGCGGCGAGGGCGATGAACCAGATCGCGAAGACGACGCGGACTGCCCAGGCGGGTGCGACGCCGACGCGTTTGAGCAGGAAGGGCAGGAAGTTCCAGGTTGTCATGTGGACATAGTCCCAGGGATCTTCGTGGAGGGAATCGGTATTGAGTCCCCAGGTATCCATCTTGCCCAGGGCGAATGCGGCGATATTTTTCATGCGCAGGGCGATGGTGAAGGTCGGGTGGCCGAAGACTTCGATCTGGTAGAGCTCGAGCGGAAGCCAGAACGCGAGAGAAGCGAGTTGGATGACGGTGCTCGCAACGAGAAGAAGCATTCCGATAATCCAAAGTGGCTTACCGAACTCGGTGCGATAGCGCAGGAGCAGAGGAATGGCGAGCATGGATGCCAGCTCGACGGCGGTGGAGACGTAGCGATCGCCCCATGCATCGTCGCCGCTCCACACCGTGTAGCGCGCATAGAAGCAGATGTAGGCCAGCAGCAGGAGGCCTGCGGCGAGGATGTAGGCGCGGACGGCGGAATTGAAGCGCTTCCATCCGATGAGGGCTACGAGGATGGCGAGGATCAGCAGGGGATCGAAGAGGAAGATGGATTTTTCGGGAGCGAAGAGGGCGCCGTAGAAGCCAACGTGGAACGGTGTTTCGAAGGGATAGGTCTTGGGCCAGTCAGGATGGCGCGCGAGCGTCTCTTTGGCGACGACACTGACGTAGGTATTGGTAAAGGAGCCGAAGCGATAGAACTGATAGAGGCGATCGAGGAGCAAGAAGAAGCAAGTGACGGGGATGGCTGTGGAGGCGTAGGTCCGGACGCGGGGCCAAAAAGCGGCAGTGTGCTCGAAACCGAGAACGAGCAGAACGAAGGCGCCGCCCGCCAACAGATCCAGTCCTGTGGTTAAGCGGGTCAGCAGGTTGAGGCCGAATGCGCCCGTACCGAGGAGCAGAGCGCATCGGCTGCCGGTTTGCAGCCATGAACACTCGAACGAAAATCCAACCACCGTGAGGAGAAAGATGTAGTTGTTCTCCATCATGTTCTGCGTGTAGTGCAGATGGGTGGTGGCCAGGAGAAGTGCCAACACTCCCGCGATGGAGTGGTTGACGGTGAATCCGAATTGTCGCAGGAGGCGAAAGCAGACCAGGGCGGTAAGAACGGTGACAAGAATGTTGGTGGTGAAGCTGACGAAGATGTTGCGGACGGTGGGATCGGTGTTTTTGTAGTGGGCGAAGAGGGGAAGATTTTCAAGGACCGTGCCGGCAAGGTCCTGGGGGAGCATCAGCAGGGATTGGCCGATGCCGTACCAGCTTTGCAGCCGTCCGTCGCGGCCATGCACGCCGAACTCGGGATATTCCCAGGGATAGACCGGGGGGGCGGCGGTCCAGAAGGCGTGGGTGGAGTTGAGGCGATGCTGTGTGTCGGCGGTACCCAGTTCGCCTGATTGCACGACGAAGGCGATGAGCCCGGCGAGCACTCCCAGAACGAAAACCGGATCGCGGAACCGCGAACGGAGGCGCTGCATCATCCGCATAGCTTCAGAGTATCGTGGCGCACAGGGACCCTGATTTCAGAGTGCGCAATCTGCTAGCATCCTTTTCGGAGAACTTTTCACAATGGAATCGATCAACAGCGCCAGTCTTGGCGCGCGGCGCAACGAAGATATCGCTCTCGACTTGCTCAAGTTTGTTGCCGGCACGGCCGGCGTGGGACGCCCGGTTGCCGGGTCAACAGGTTTCAGCGGAGCGGCAGCCCCGAAGCCCGAAGAGCATGTTAACCAGCTGCTCGAACTTTACAGCCGTTGCCTGAAGGCAGTTGAAGGCAAAGGGGCGGGCCAATAGCGGGCGAGCCCATGGTGCGTGTCGCGGTGGCGGGAACCGGCGCCTTTGGCCGCAATCATCTGCGTGTCTATCGCGAGCTGGAGACAAGCGGCCAGCCGGTGGTGTTGACCGCGGCCGTCGAGCCCGATGCGGGGCGCGCCGATGAGACTGCCAAACAGTACGGCATTCCGGTTTTTGCCCGTGTGGAAGAGTTGCTGCGTGCGGATCTGCGCGTGAACGCGGCCAGCGTTGCCGTGCCCACGGTGAAGCATCACGCGGTTGCGGCGGAAATGCTGGAGGCGGGCCTCGATGTGCTGGTGGAGAAGCCGATTGCAGCGACGCTGAACGAGGCGAACGAGCTGCTCGCGATGGCGGAACGGAAGCAGCGCATTTTGCAGCCAGGCCACCTGGAGCGTTTCAATCCCGCAGTTCTGGCGGTGCAGCCCAAAGTGCGCCGGCCCATGTTTTTCGAAGCGCATCGGCTTTCAGTGTTTACGCTGCGGTCGCTCGATGTGGACGTGGTGTTGGACCTGATGATCCACGATCTGGACATCGTGCTCACGTTTGCGAATTCCCCGGTGCGTGAAGTGCGCGCGGTGGGTCTGCCCATTCTTTCGCCGAAGGTGGATATTGCGAATGTGCGTGTGGAGTTCGAGTCGGGCTGTGTGGCCAACTTCACGGCGTCGCGGGTGTCGACAGAGCGGGTGCGCAAGCTGCGGTTTTTTGAGCCGCGGCAGTATGTGTCCATTGATTATGCGCGGCGGGATCTGCTGGTAATTCGGCTGGATGGCAGCGTGCCGCCGGAGATTGCGGCGGCGCTGGAGGGTGGCAAGATCGATCCGGCGACGCTGGCACAGTTGGCTGCGGGTTCAGCGAGCGGGCCGGGGCCGGGTTTGTCGTTTGCCAAGCCGCAGGTTGTTCCGGGAGAGCCGCTGCGACTGGAGATCGAGTCGTTTCTTGAATCGGTGCGGACCAGGCAGGCCCCGCGTGTGACGGCCGAGCAGGGCCGCGATGCGCTGGCACTGGCCCTGGACATTCAATCTTCGATGGCCGCGCATGCCGTGCGTGCTGGGCTGCAAGTCTTTTTCGAGACTGCCAGCTAGCGGGCAGAGCCCAGATGCGGGCGTCCGCGCTCGACGTGGGTGCATCAGGAACACGTGCGCGGGCAGGCCGCGTGCCCCCTTCAAGCAATGCCCAGGGTGCGGTTGAGAAAACCGACGATGTGCTTCCACAGCAGGTAGTAGGCGGCGAGCACTGCGAGGAAGCACGGCGCGATCAAGAGATAGGGAAGGTAGAGGGTGTGAAACCAGGTCACACCGCTCAGGCCCGCGCTCAGGATCCCGAGACAGCTCGCCAGGAGAGCTCCAGCGGGCAACAGCAGGAGGGGAAGGAGCGCGCCGTGGGTTCCGAGGGCAAGATGGGTCCGTTGATGCGAGCCGAGCCAAAGCATGTTCCAGAGTGCCCAGAGGCTTGGCACGAGGGCCATGGGGAAGACGATGCCGCGTTCGATGGGAAAGGGAAACTGCAGCACGAGGCGCGCGACGATGAAGCCGGTGAGCATCAGGGGCAGGACGAGCGTGGGCACGAACGCGCCGGCCAGAAAAGCTCTGAGATAGGGATGTGGGTTCATGGGGTCCTCACTTTCTGATCAGAGGTAGTAGAGAAGCACGGGGATAGTTGCGGGCAGTGCCACAGAGAAGACCGCGAGTCCGCCGGCGAGCGCCCAATCAAACCAAGGCGGTGCGGTCGGTTGGGCGCAGAGGCGTTGCAGCAGGTACGGCCACAGATCGCGTTGGGGCCCGGCGTCGCTGATGGGCGGGAGTGAGTCTTTGAGCAGCTGTGTGATGCGCTCTTCATCGTGTGCATTCATGGTGTGATCCCCTGCTGTTGTAGATCGGTGCGGAGCAGCCGTATGGCGCGGAAAACGCGCACCTTGACCGCGGCGACCGAGATGCCCAGTGCTGCGGCGATCTCCTTGTGCGGCAATTGTTCGACCACGGCAAGAACAGCGGCCACTCGTAGTTTGGGCGGCAGGCGCGAGAAGGCTGCCGCGGTTTTGCTCCGAATCTCCGCTGTGATCGCCGGATCTGGCGTAGGTGGCGACGGAATATCGTCGAGCAGCGGTTCGGTCCGCGGTTGCCTGTGCAGCCAATCGATCGCAGCATGGGTCGCGATGGTACGGGCCCACGCTTCGAAGCCGCGCGAAGGATCGAAGCGCGCATGAGCCTGGTGGATGCGCCAAAAAGTTTCGACGGTCAACTCCTCAGCCGCCGCCGGATCGCGCACGATACGCAGCAGCCAGCCGTAGAGAGTGCGCTGATGCATCCTGAAAAGCGTTTCGAAAGCATGGGGGAAGGTTTCCGGATGGCCGCTCCGGAAGTGTTCGAGGACGGTTCTTGTCTCGTCCTGCATCTGCTTCCCCTATCACTTTGGTTTACGGAGTCTCGACCAAGAAGGTTACATCGAGCGCGGCGGGGCTGACGTGATGCAGTTCGAGAAACTGTTACCCGAAATCGTGAAAAAAAGGAACGGGAGCAAGCTCTAAGTAAAGCGATTTTGATGCGGAGAATCGCGCCTGTTTTTCTTGACAGTCCTGGCTGTCCGCTTTATGGTGGGCAGCCGTGGGACGAATACGTTTTCTCTCGTTGCCAGGTTTTTGAAGAGAGCCTTGCTCCCCACAGGAGAAAGATGATGAAGAGCCTTGGATTGCGCGCGATTGTGGTTGGATTGGCCGGATGTGGCATGGCCTTGTCGAGCTGGGCGCAGGAGACTCAGAAGCCGGCGTACCTCGACACCAACCTGCCGCCGGAACTGCGCGCGGCAGACCTTGTTCATCGGATGACGCTGGAGGAGAAAGCGACGCAGCTGGTAAACCAGGCGCGTGCGATTCCGCGGCTCGACATTCCGCGGTATGACTGGTGGAGCGAGTCGCTGCACGGTGTCGCGGTGAATGGCACGACGGAGTTTCCCGAGCCGGTGGGGCTGGGGGCGACGTTCGATCCGGCGACCATCCACAAGATGGCGGAAGACATCAGCATTGAGGCTCGCGTGAAGCACGAGATGTCGGTGAAGGAGAACGGCGGATATAGCCGTATCTTCCAGGGGCTCGACTTCTGGGCGCCGAACATCAACATCTTCCGCGATCCGCGCTGGGGTCGGGGGCAAGAGACGTACGGCGAAGATCCGTTCCTGACGGCGCGCATGGGCGTGGCGTTTGTGACTGGGATGCAGGGCGACGATCCGCGCTATTACCGGGTGATCTCGACACCGAAACACTTCGACGTGCACTCCGGGCCGGAGCCGACGCGGCACACGGCCAACGTGGATGTAAGCCGGCACGACGAGCTGGATACGTATTTACCGGCGTTCAGAGCGGCAGTTGTAGAAGGCAAGGCGGACAGCGTGATGTGCGCCTACAACAGCATCAACGGGCAGCCTGCCTGCGCGAATGAATTTCTGCTGGAGGACCAGCTACGCGGCTGGTGGAACTTCCAGGGATATGTCGTGAGCGATTGCGGCGCGGTTCTCGACATCCACGCCGGGCACAAGTTCAACACCACCCAGGCGGAGAGCTCCGCGGTAAGCCTGCGGCGCGGGATGGATAACGAGTGCGTGGACTTTACTTTCGACGTGAAAGACGACCACGACTACAAGCCCTACCTGGATGCGGTGCGGGAAGGCTACCTGAGCGAGAGTGATGTCGATCGCGCGGTGACGCGTTTGTTCACGGCACGGATCAAGCTGGGCATGTTCGATCCGCCGGAGATGGTGCCTTACACGAGGATCGATCCGAAGGAGCTGAACAGCGAGGAACATCGCGCCCTGGCACGCACGCTGGCGAACGAGTCGATGGTGCTGCTGAAGAACGATGGCGTGCTTCCGCTGAAAACTGCGGGCACGAAGATCGCAGTGGTAGGTCCGCTGGCTGACCAGACGCGGGTGCTGCTGGGCAACTACAACGGCATTCCGACGCACACGGTATCGGTTCTGGAGGGAATGAAGAAGGAGTTCCCGAAGGCGACAATTACGTACGAGGCAGGAACGCAGTTCCTGGGCAATGATGCGGCGCCGGTGCCGGCGAGTGCGCTTACGACGGACGGCAAGCCGGGGATCAAGGCCAGCTACTCGAAGCTTGATATGAGCAATCTGAACAATCCGGCCGCAGCTAAGCCGGTTGCCGAGCGCGTGGAAGAAACGCTCGACGAAACCAAGAGCGGTGTTCCGGCGGAAGCTGCTCAGTTGACGCCCCTGGCGATTCACTGGGAGGGGATGCTGACGGCGACGGAGACGGGCGAGTACAACCTGGGCATGGTGGCGTCTGGCTTCTTCAGAATGCAACTGGATGGCAAGAGCGTGACCTCGAGCTACGGGGGCGACGGCAAGAGCGCCAAGCTGGGGCGCGTGCATCTGGAAGCAGGCAAACCGGCGAAGCTGGATGTGCAGTACGCCGCGGGCTTCGGCAGCGAAGAGATGAAAGCGCAGCTGGTGTGGTCGAAGGTGGATTTGAAACCACAGACGGCAGCCATTGAAGCCGCGAAGAAGGCCGATGTGGTGGTCGCGGTGGTGGGCATTACGAGCGAGCTGGAAGGCGAAGAGATGCAGGTGGAGGAGCCGGGCTTCAAGGGCGGCGACCGCACCAGCATCGACCTGCCGAAGCCGGAAGAGGACCTGCTGGAAGCTCTGGCTGCAACCGGCAAGCCGCTGGTGGTGGTGCTGACGAACGGCAGCGCACTAGCGGTGAACTGGGCTGCAGAGCACGCGAACGCGATTGTGGACGCGTGGTATCCGGGCGAAGAAGGCGGAGCAGCGGTGGCCGATACGCTGGCGGGTGTCAACGATCCGGGAGGCAAGCTGCCGGTGACGTTCTACAAGGGTGTAGATCAATTGCCGGCGTTTGAAGACTACTCGATGAAGAACCGGACGTACCGGTACTTCACGGGAACGCCGTTGTATCCGTTTGGCTATGGACTGAGCTACACGAAGTTTGCGTTCAGCAAGCTGATGGTGCCGGAGACGGCAGTGAAGGCGGGCGACGCGATGACGGCCGAAGTGACCGTGACGAACACGGGCAAGGTGGCCGGCGACGAAGTTGCCCAGCTCTATCTCAACTTCCCGAAGGTCGAAGGCGCACCGCTGCGCGCGTTGCGTGGATTTGAGCGCGTGCATCTGGCGCCGGGAGAGTCGAAGACGGTGGAGTTCAAGCTGCGTCCGCGCGATCTCAGCATGGTGACCGAGGCTGGTCAGCCGATTGTGGCTGAAGGGCACTACACGGTGAGCGTGGGCGGCGGACAGCCGGGCACGAACGCAGCAACGGTGCAGGGCGGCTTCGATGTTGCGGGCAAGTATTATCTGCCCGAGTAGTCGAGACGGTTGGTGCGCCAAATGGCGGACGCTCTTCGGAGCGTCCGCTTTGTTTTGCGCGCGGGAACATTCGCTTGGCACGTGGTGTCTACACAAGCACAGTGGTTCTGCATGGGATGAGCAAGCCTGGCTCATCGGCGACAGTTGTTCGCCGGAGAGGGAGTTGATCGCACGCGTCTGCATCGCTCGCGGCGTGTGATGACTTGCGCCTGCGCTTCCTGATCATGGCCACTGAGAAGCTTGCGGCCTGGTCTGAGCGAGCAGGCCGTGAGCAGGAGGCACGCCGTGTTTGAAGATTCCACGTTTGAGTCCACAGGCAGAATCCAGACGCGCAGCCGCGGCTGGATGGTCGCTACATCGTTGCTGAATGGGTCGATCCTGGTGGGATTGATCCTGATTCCCCTGATTTACCCGGAAGCGTTGCAGGGGCATGGGTCGAGCTTTCTGTTGGCGGTGCCGCCTCCGCCGCCTACGACCCCACCGGTTCAAAAAGAGCCCGAACATGCGTTTCGTGGCAAGTCGGAGATCGTTGGAGGGAAGATCTTCGCGCCGCCGCAGATTCCTACGACAATCGGGCGATCGGATGGCCCGGACCAAGCACCGGGAGATTCGTTCCTCAGCCTGGATATGGGCATGCCGAACCCAGGTACGGGTGCTGTTGATGGTCATCGAGCGCCAGTTGTCGTGCATGCTGCAGCGGGGCCGGTTCGTTTGTCGTCGGGGATCGTGACTGGCCTGGCGATCTACAAGCCTGCGCCGCCGTATCCGGCGATTGCGAGGGCGGCGGGTGTGCAGGGCACGGTTGTGCTGCAGGCGATGATTTCGAAGGGCGGCACGATTGAGAACCTGCGCGTGGTGGGCGGTCCGGCGATGCTGCAGCAGGCTGCGATGGATTCGGTGAAGACGTGGCGCTATCGCCCGTATCTGCTGAACAATCTACCGGTGGAAGTGGAGACGACGGTGAACGTGGTCTTCACGATGGGCCATTGAGTTGTTCGCGGGTCAGCTCGTTCCATTGCGCGATGGGTTCGGGCACGGGCGGGCTGACGACGCCGGGATAGACGCGGGCCAAGGCTTCCTGGGGATTAACCGCGCCGCTGCTATCGCGTAGTGCGCCTTTGACCCAGCCGATGGCGGCGAGTCCTTCGCGGCCGGTGAAGCGCTGTTCGATGTAGAACCAGCGCTCGTCCCAACACATCAAATGAGACCCGATGGTGAATGCGGAAAACAGCGGCAGGGAGCGGCGATAGGTCATCCAGACGGCGCCGACAAGCGGTTGCCAACGGGAGCGCACGATGTGCTCGAGCAAGCCGCTGCGTGCGAGCAGATGCATGCGGGCGTAGTCCATCACGCTGAGGTAGCGCGCATTGTTCATGTGCAGGTTGAAGTCGATGTCGTGCGGCCAGACATGCATGCGGATCGTGTCCTGGTCGAGGACGCCCACGCGCGGCAGGGGGCGCAGGTGCTGGCGGATGGCCAAGGCGGGAATGCGGACGAAGCTGATGAAGTGCGACACGAGGGCTCCCTGGGTTCCAGTGTATGAGTGGGGCGCGGCTGGCGCTGTGCGCGTCTGATCGGCGACAATCGCATCTGCTATGCGAAACTTCTCTCGCCGTACCTTTCTGATGACAGCTTCTGCCGCAACCCTTGCCACCACTTCCCGCAGCTTTGCCGCACCGAATCGCTCGCGTGTGTTTGTCGGCTCGGGCACAGCAACCGGAATTCTCGCGTATGACTGGGACGCAGCGACGGGGGTGCTGACTTCGGCAGGCGTTGCCGCGGAGATCTCGACGGTAGATTGGCTCGCGTATTCAGCGGACCGCAAGCATTTGTTTGCGGCGTGCGAAGTGGACAGCTTCAACGGCAAGGCTACGGGCGAAGTGGCGAGCTTCAGCGTCAACAACGGCAGTCTTGAACCACTGTCGGCGCAGAACTCCGCTGCCAAGGGGACGTGCCATCTAGCGGTCGATGCTACGGGGCGCGTGGTGTTGTCGGCAGACTACGGCGGCGGCAGCGCGGCCAGCTTTCTGGTGACGGATGGCAAGCTGAGTCCCGCGGTGTGGACGGAGAACTACACGGTGCATGGCCCGAACGCGGATCGGCAAGAGGCGGCGCATGCGCACTTCTGCTCGTTCTCGCCCGACAATCGGTTTGCGTATATCGACGATCTTGGCGGCGACATGATTCACATCTATCGCTTCGACACGGCAACGGCGCAGTTGACGAGCGCCGGCGCGTATCATGCGAAGCCCGGCACCGGGCCGCGGACGCTGCATTTCCACCCCAACGGACACACTGCCTACAGCATGAACGAGCTGGCCTCGAGCGTCGATGTGCTGGAGTGGCACAAGGCGGATGGAAACTTTACGTTGACGACGACGATCGACTTGGTGCCGGCGGGTGCAAACAGCGCCGTGGTTTCGACCGGGTGCGACACAGTGATCACACGGGATGGGCGTTTTGTGTATTTCGCGAATCGCGGGGACGATTTTCTTTACGCCTTCAAGGCGGATGCGAAGAGCGGCGCACTGACACCGATGAAGCGTTCCAGTTGCGGGGGCAAGACGCCGCGGAACTTTGTGCTCGATCCTTCAGAGCGGTGGATGCTGGTGGCCAACCAGAATTCGAGCTGGATCAGCGTGTTTGCACGTAATCCGCAGACGGGCGAACTGGCGAGCGAGGGCAAGAACTACAACGCGGCGACGCCGATGCGGATTCTGTTCGCGTAGTTCTGGATTCGTCGGGACGGACCCTGTTTTCGCACCCAAGCAAGCGCAAGCCTGGATAGAGGACTCTTGCGTCGTGCGGATCGATGTGAAGCAAGCGCGAGAACGTGCGATGAGAGGGATATTCAGGCGCCCATCAAGGCGGGGCGCTGGATGCTGACGGCGGATCGCTCTTCGCGCTCGTCGGCGTTCTCTTCGACAGAGATGCGCACCAGCTCCCATGCGGAGCGGTCTTTGAGCAGGCGCGATACGAGGGCGGTATGCATGGCGTGGCCTGCGCGTTCAGCGACGACGTGGCCTTCGATACGTCGCCCGGCAAGGGCCAGATCGCCGATCAAATCGAGCACCTTGTGCCGCACAAACTCATCGTCGAAACGAAGCGGGCCGTTCTCGGGACCATCGGGTCCGAGGACAATTGCGTTTTCAGGACTGGCGCCGCGAATCAGGCCCATATCGCGCAGGCGGCTTTCGTCGGCCTTGTAGCCAAAGGTGCGCGCGCCGGCAATCTGCGTGCCGTAGGTTTCGGTCGCCAGATCGACGCTGGTCTGCTGCTTGCCGATGGGGGCGGGGAAGTCGATGGTGTACTCGATGCGATAGCCGGAGCCGGGATAGACGCCGATGAACTTGTCGCCCTCGCGCACTTCGACCGGTTTGAGAACGCGCATGTATTCGCGGCGGCGGCGCTGGGGGCGAATGCCATGTTGAAGGATGGCGTCGACGTAAGGCTGGGCGCTGCCGTCGAGGATAGGAAGCTCGAGGTTGTCGAGCGCGACGATGACGTTGTCGATGCTCATGCCGATGAAGGCGGAGAGCAGATGTTCGGTGGTGGAGATGAGCACGCCCTGGCGCATCAAGCTGGTTGCGTAGCTGACTTTGGCGACGTTGCGGCCGATGGCGGGAATCTCGAAATCGTCGAGATCGGTGCGGCGGAAGACTACGCCTGAGCCTGCCGGCGCGGGCAGGAGTCGCATCGAAACTGGGACGCCGGAATGAAGGCCGACTCCGGTAAAGAAGAGCGGTTCAGCGAGCGTCTGCTCCAGGTGAGTGGAATGTAACAGAAAGCCTCTCCAGCCTGTGGAAAACTTGCAAACGATAGATTAGACCCGGAACAGAAAGGCGCTATGTGGCATTTTAGCCACACAATGCGCCTAATTAGACATTCTCTAGCCGGGCCGTTCTATTGTTAAGTTGCTCATTATAAAAAGAATAATCCGTTGACAACATTTGACGCCCCGTTCCCATCCGAGGAACCCAGGAGGTACACGTGGAGGCGCTCGCGTGGGTGTCGATCGCAGTGGCCATCGGCAGTGCCTTGGGTATCGCCGTGGACGAAATGCGCCGGCCGCAGCGGATGGCGGTGATGAATGCGGTGTGGCCCTTGTCTGCGCTGTATCTGAGCCTCGTTGCGTTGATCGGCTATGGGCTCTTCGGCCGATCCCATGCGAGAGGAGACAGGAGCGAGCACACGCATGGTTCAAAAACTGGCTCGGCAACTTTGCCGTTTTCAACCATCGCGATTGCGACCAGCCATTGCGGCGCCGGTTGCGCGCTGGCTGACATTGCCTGCGGCTTCTGGATATCGGCTGCGGGCATTGAACTGTTCGGGTCGCCGCTTTGGGCCGAGTATGCAATTGACCTGGGGGCTGCCTGGCTCGTGGGAATCGGGTTTCAGTATTTCGCGATCAAGCCGATGCGCGACATCTCGGCAGGCCAGGCAATCGTGCTTGCGGTGAAAGCCGACACGTTGTCGATTCTCGCGTTTCAGATCGGCATGTACGGGTGGATGGCGCTGGTTTATTTCGTCTTCTTCGCGCATCATCATCTGACGGCCTTCGATCCTCGGTACTGGTTGATGATGCAGGTGGGTATGGTCTGTGGGTTTGCGACCAGCTTTCAGATGAACCGATGGCTGCTGCGTGTGGGATTGAAAGAGGCGATGTGAGACCGTGCTGCGTGTCCATCGTAGAATCGAGAGGACACTGCGGCGCAGAGGCACGCGTCGATTCAATCGATGACATCCGATTCTTTCAAGATACCGATGCGGGCCCTGCTGGCGGGGGCACGACGCAAGGAGCGTTCGTTGCTCGAGCTGACGCGCGCGCTTGTCCTGGTGGAATCACCGTCGGACGTGAAGGCGGCGGTGGACGCGTGTGTTGTCGTGGCGGCCTCGCTGGGCAAGGATCGTGGCGGACGAGTGAAGCGATATCGGCAGCGCGGATTCGGCGATGTGCTGGAACTGCGATTTGGGCCCAAGGCGAAGGAGCGGTCGAGACGTGTGCTGCTGCTCGGACATCTCGACACCGTGTGGCCTGTGGGGACGCTGAAGAAAATGCCGTGCTGCATTGGCGAGGGACGCTTGTGGGGGCCGGGCACGCTCGACATGAAAGCCGGCGTCGCGATGGCATTGACGGCGATGGAGATTCTGAGCGAGGCCGATTTGCTGGAGCGCGAGGTGGTGCTCCTGCTCAATAGCGATGAAGAAATTGGCAGTCCGGTGTCGCGGCCGATCACGGAACGACTGGCGGCGGAGTGCGGAGCCGTGTTGGTGTTGGAACCGGCACAGGGCCTGGCATACAAGACGGCGCGCAAAGGCACCGGCAATTGGCGCGTGGATGTGCAAGGCATTGCGGCGCATGCAGGCGTGGATTTTGGCAAAGGCGCGAGTGCGCTGCTGGAGTTGTCGCGCGTGATGCAGACAGTGAGCGGCTGGACCGATCTGAGGCGAGGACTGACGGTGAGCGTGGGCACGGCCGGCGGCGGAAGCAAGACCAATGTGATTCCGGCAGAAGCGTGGGCCGAGGTGGATGTGCGGATTGCGCGGAAGGTCGACGGGCTGCGGATCGAGCGCAAATTCGGTGCACTGCAAGCGATGGATAAGCGTTGTTCGTTGACGGTGACGGGCGGTGTGAATCGGCCTCCCATGGAGCGGACGCGGGGCACGGTGCAGTTGTATCGCAAAGCGCGGGCACTGGCGGCAGAACTGGATTTCGTGCTGGACGAGGCGGCGACAGGCGGTGCATCGGACGGAAACTTCACGTCGGCGCTGGGGATTGCTACGCTGGACGGCATGGGCGCGGTGGGCGAAGGTGCGCATGCTGTGCAAGAGTCAGTGGCGATTGAGCATCTGGCTCCGCGGACCGCGATGCTGGCGGGCATGCTGGCGCGCACGTAAGCGATGGACGAATGCTGTATCGGCAGGTTTGTGTCGACCGCGCTACGGGTGATGAAGGTAGTTGATCGCGAAGAAATAGCCTGCCGTGATGAAGCCGATGAGGGCAACGGTCCAGCGCATGACGCGCTGATTAATTCTTCGGCTGTAGTGTGCGCCGATGTAGCCGCCGATGCCGGCGAGGATAGCCATTTCAAGACAGAAGTGCCATTGCACGCGGCCCGCTGCGATGAACGTAACGACGGGAATGCCGATCGATACCACTGCGGTGACGACCTTGAGGGCATTCATCTCGTGGATGTCGTGCACGCCGCAGATGCCTAACAGGGCCATGACGAGAAAGCCGCCGCCGGCGCCAAAGTAGCCCACGTAGACGCTGACCAACACCATGCCGATGAGGAGCAAAGTGCTGTAGCGCTTGCCGCCAGAGCGTGTCTGCAGCCACTTGCCGAGCGGAAAGCTGAGGACGAACATGACGGCGGCAAAGAGCAGCAGCCACGGCAGCAACTCGCGGAACATTTTATTGCCGGTTTTAAGCAGCAACAATCCGCCGAGCCAGCCGCCCAGACCCGCAGCGATGGAGAGAGGCAACAATTTCCATCCGTATTGGCGCAAGAGCTGGCGGAATGCGAAGAGCGAAGTGAGCTGGCCTGGCCAGAGGGCGACGGTGTTGGTGGCCTGCGCGGTGACCGCGCCCACTCCGACGGCGGAGGCGCTGGAGATGAGGGCTGGAAGCGAAAGGAACGACCCTCCGCCCGCGATGGCGTTCAATATGCCGGCAAAAAATGAGGCAACGGGGAGCCAGAGAACGTGGAAGACGTTTGTTGTCGCTGCATCCATACCTCACTTTAACGGCGCATCGCATAAAGATGTATAAGGCTTCTCGCCTTGGGGCAGCGGAGCCGCAAAAATGCGCGCGTGTGCCCTGATACACTCCGAGGAGAAACGAACCGGAGTTGCCTTTTCGCATGAAGCTTCACGTTTTCTCTTTTCTCTTTTTGTCTGCTGCGATCCCCGTCTCAATGGCGCAGACGGCGGCAAAGCCCGCCAGCCCCGCCAAGCACGCGACAGCCTCTGCCGCGTCCGGTGCAATCAAGCTGCCTGCCGGCATTCCGCGCGGGCATGGGTTGATCAAGACGGCGTTTTCGCTGCGCTATCAGGATCTAAAGATTGGCACGGGCGTAGTGGCCGAGCCGAACAAGGTGTACAAAGTGCTTTACACCGGATGGCTGGCTGCGGATGGCCGCAAGTTCGATTCGTCAGAGGACCATCGTCCGCCGTTGCGCGATAAAGACGGCAAGGTGGTGATGGGCGACGACGGCAAACCAACGCTGGGTGAAGTGCAGCCGATCAGCTTCATGCAGGGCGTGGGCCGCGTCATTCCGGGCTTCGACCAGGGCTTTGGGGGGATGAAAATCGGCGGCAAGCGACGCCTGTTCATTCCGTGGGAGCTCGCCTACGGAGCGCACGGACGGCCTGGGCCTGACCCTTCGCATCCGGGTATTCCGGCGAAAGCCGATTTGATTTTTGATATTGAGCTGGTGGATGTGGCGGAAGCGCCCATGCCGCCTGCCCGTGGGTTTATGCCGGGTCGTCCAGGAGCTGGCATTCCTCCTGGACACACGCCGACGAACGTGGCGCCGCCCAGCGGGACAAATCCTGCTGCGCCGGGAAGTGCTGCGCCGCAGTCTCCGAGCGCGCCGCCTCAAGCGACGCCGCCGGCAGAGACAAAGCCGCCGACGAGTCAGCCGACACCGCAGCCGCAATCGCGTTAAGAGACGATCACGCCATGCTGGAGGGAAGCTCCGGCGTGGCAGGCAGTAACGGTCGCGTGAACGCTTCGCGCGGCACACATCGCTTCTGCCTCGCCCATTTCGAGGAGCCGGCCACGCTCCATGACCGCAATGCGGGTGCCGAGGTAGCGCACCAGCGGCATGGAATGCGAGATGAACAGCAGGTCAATCCATGATCGCTCTGCAGGCCGCGCAGCTGGTTGATGATCTGCGCGCCGACGCTGACGTCGAGCGCCGAGACCGGCTCATCGAGGATGATTCTTCTGCGGAGGGTAGCCGTCAGTCCAGCTTTGGATGCTGTTGATGGAAGCTGGTTGCTTGTTGGTAGGCGAGTCCGAAAGCGGCCAGGCGCGCGTCTTGATAGTGGCCGGCGAGGAACGTGAGGGAGACGGGAGTTCCGGGACCGCCGATGTCGTCGCTGTCGCCGTCGTCGATGTGGGGCGGCTGGGGAGCATCGGATCCACGCAGCCCGTTGGGCACAATGAGCGCGGGATGTCCGGTGAGGTTGGTGGCGACGAGTTGTTTGCCGGTGGTGGGTGTGACGATGATGTCGACCCGATCGAAAAGCGCGGAGACTTGTTGTACCGCGAGCGAACGCGCGCGGTTGGCCTGGATGTATTCGACTGCAGGATAGAAGCGGGCCACGCGAAATAGATTGGGCCAGTCTTCGGAGCCTTGCGCAGTGAGCAGGCTGTCGCGGCCATTGCGGGTGAGGTCGTCGAAGGCCGCAGCAGCTTCTGCGGTGAGCAGTGCGGACATGGCTCCATAGGGCAGATCGGGAAGCTCGACAGGCACAAGCTTCACGCCCATGCCGCGCAGCTTGTCGAGGGCGGCGAGATCGTATCGCTGATCGTAGGTGCGGCGCGCGTGCGCTGCTGATCGCTCGACGTTACGCTTGTTGCGTTCCTTCTTCTTGTCGGGAGTTTCGCCCGCGGGGCCTTCGTCGAGTTTGAGGGGCGCCTGCGGATCGAACTCGCTTTTGAGAAAGCCGATGCGCAGCGAATGCCAGTCGAGGCCCGGTTCCCAGGAAAACCCTGCAGACGCAACCGAGGCATCTTTCCCGTCGGGCCCGGTGATCGCCTGCAGCACGAGCGCGCAGTCTTCGGCAGACCGCGTGATTGGGCCGAGCTTATCCATGGTCCAGCTGAGAGCCATGGCGCCGGTGCGGGGGACAAAGCCGAACGTTGGACGGAGGCCGGTGGTGCCGCAGCGCGTGGAGGGCGAGGAGATGGAGCCGAGTGTTTCAGAACCGATCGCGAAGGGAATGCAACCGGCGGCGACTGCGCTGGCGGGGCCTGCGGAGGAGCCGCTTGATCCTTGTTGGGGATTCCATGGGTTGCGTGTGCGTCCGCCGTACCAGACATCGCCCATGGCGAGAGCACCAAGCGTGAGCTTGGCAACGAGAATTGCGCCGGCTGCGTCGAGTCGCTGGACCACCGTGGCGTCTTCGTCGAAGGTCTGGTGTTCGAAGCCGGCCGCGCCCCATGTTGTTGGGTAGTTCTTGACAGCGAGCAAATCTTTCGCGCCCCACGGAATACCGTGCAGGGGGCCGCGATATTTGCCAGCGGCGATTTCGGTGTCGGCAGTCCTGGCCTGTGCGAGCGCGCGCTCTTCAGTGAGGTTGGTGAGGTAATGTAGCGTCGTGTCATAGCGCTTGAGGCGGGCGAGAAACATTTGCGTGAGGGCAAGAGATGTGATTTTGCGCTCGCGGATCAGGCCGCTGAGCTCAGCGACGGTTGCGAAGGCGAGGTCTTCGATGCGGGCTGGAGCGGCGGGCACGATCGCGACGGGGACAAGAGTATCGATGTTTCGGTTTCCTCTGGGCAACACTGCATCGGGCGGTAGGGGATGAAACACATACGCCGGCGCGATGGAGTTCGGCAGCTTGAGTTTGCGAATCGCTTTGTAGGAGCCGTTGTTGTCGACAAGCCCATCGATCATCATTTTCTTCTGCGCGCCGGTGAAGGGTCCGATACCAGCCAGCACCGCGGCTTGATCGATCATCTCCGGTGTAAGGGCGGGAGGCTTCGATTGGTCTAATTCATCCCCTTGTGCCTGTGCGGCAAGCGTGTAGAGGATGCCGGGAAAGAGTGGGGACGCGACGCCGATGCGGCTGCAGGCGGAGAGAAAGCCGCGACGATCCAGAGTCATTGGATGTCCTTTGGGGTGGGAATGCCTTCAGGGATCACTATAGAGGAACATTCCCCGAGAGGGAGGGGCCGAAGACGAGCGGTTGGGACTAGGTGGTGAGGCGATCGGGTGAGATTGCATTGAGCGGCCAGTGCGAGAGCTCGATGTCTTTACCGCCTTCGATCGACATATTCAATTCGCAGGCGCCGGGCTTGAGCCCGTAGACCCGGCTGGTGAGCGTCTCTGTGCCGCCTAGGAAGCACTCGAGGACGGACCCGTCTAGGAAGAGATGAAGCGCGGGGCGCGGCCAGGGAAGCGACGGAAGAGGAAAGCGCACGTCGCCGCACTGCACGCTGTTGGACTCGCTATCGATGGTCATTTGCCACGCGCCCGCGCCCGCAGAGCGCAATTCAACCGACAGCTTGCCGGAGGAGGATCCGAGGTCGAGGAGGATTTCGTGGCGCAGCGTCTGCAGCGTGGTGCGGTAGGGTTTGCCGGGACGGATGATCTGGCGATCCACGGATCCGCGCAGGCTCTCGACTTCATGCGCGGGCTTCATTTCGAGCTGGCCTTGCGCGTCGATGGTCAGTACGCGCGGCAGAGACATGGCGCCCGCCCATCCTGCAGCAGAAAATGCGGACTCGGGGCGCGTTTCGCGCAGCCATCCCCACACGATGCGACGGCCGTCGGGCGCGAGAAAACTTTTTGGCGCGTAGTAGGCTGCTCCGTGATCGAGCACGCCCTGGCGTTTTGGTGTGAAGCGATGCGCCTGCCGGTCGTACTCTCCTGTCGTCCAGATCACCTTGCCCTCGGTGGAGTAGAACAAGCAGTGTTGTCCATTGACTTCGAAGAAATCGGGGCATTCCCACATCTCGCCGCTGTCGCACGGATTGACTGCGACTTTGCCATTGGGTTTGCCCTCTGCGAGTTTGTGCAAGTACTTCCAGTGGCGCAGGTCCTGAGAACGATAGAGGAGCACGCATCCACCTTTGCCGCGTTCTCCTGATCCGATGCCGAGATACCAGCCGTCGGCCTCGCGCCAGGGGCATGGATCGCGGAAGCCGGTGACGGTGATGCCGGCGGGCGGAGTGGCGATGACGGGAGCGGCCAGCTTCTTCCAGCGGAGGAGAGAATCGTCTGCCGCAGTTGCGAGCATCTGCACCTCGCGCAACTTGTCGCTGCCGTCGCGGATTGTGGCCTGACCGGGCGGCGCATTTTGGACGCCGGTGTAGATGAAGGTCGGCGTGCCATCCATCACAACAGCCGAACCACTGAAGCAGCCTTCGCTGTCAGGACCTCCAGCAGTGGGAGCGAGAGCGATGGGCAAGTGATGCCAGTGCACCATGTCTGTGCTTTCCGCGTGGCCCCAATGCATGTCGCCCCATATCGCGGCATGTGGATTGAGCTGGTAGAAGAGATGGTATTTTCCCTTCCACCCGATGGGGCCATTGGGATCGTTCATCCAGTTGTGCGGTGGAAGAAGGTGGTACGCGGGGCGGTTGTCATCGTGCGCCGGATCGGATGCGGGATCGGGTGCCTGGGCGGCGCCGCTGCGTGGCAGGGTGAGGGCGGCAGCAGTGGAGCCCAGTCCGAGAAGAAACATGCGGCGATCGAGTGAAGAAGGTGTCATGACGACGCGAGCAGAACCCGAGCGGAGAATAGCACGTCACGGGAGATTTGTTCGAGGCGATTGATTGGGGCAACACTTTCTTGAAGTCCGGGTTGAATTCTGCAAGGCCGCAAGGGCCGGACGTGCCCCTTTTCAAAGTGGCTCTCTCTTTATGTCGTTGTTTGATTCTCGGATGGAAGGAATTTCTATGCGCAAAGCTCTTGCACTTGCAGTGGTCTGCTTGCCGCTGGCATTGGAGGGATGTTCGCATCCGCGGCCAGTGTATGTTGAACCTCCGCCCCCGCCGCAGGCATACAGCCAGATTGCGAACCAGGGTTATCACGATGGCGCTGAAGCAGCACGGCGCGATATCGGCGCCGGGCGAGCACCCGACGCCGCACGGCATCCGCGCTTCCGCCATCCACCGGTGGCTCCGGCGGCGTGGGAAGATTATCGCCACGGTTTTCGCGAAGGCTATCGAGCTGCATTTCGCAACGGGCCGCCTCCAGGACCAGGCTACTGAGCAGCCTATTGCGCTGCGGCGGTCAGTTTGAGGGCGTAGGCATATTTGCAGGCCGCGCCCTCGGGTAAGGCGACACTTAATGCCTCGGCACCCTGCGTCCACGTGACCTTGTCGGTCGATCCTAACAACTCGATTTTTCCGATCGTCAGTGATGCGCCTTCGTGCGACGAACCGAGTGCATGGATGGTGGCTGTTGCGGCATGGTCTTCTTTGGCTGGGCAGGCCATGCCGATCGCGTAGATCGTGTCGCCCTTGGCCGTGAAACGAAAATCGTCCGACGTATACGGCTTCGTGTCGGTATCGTGGAATGCGCCCGCTTCGACTTTGGTGGGACCTTCGCCAAAGGTTTTCCAGGGAGTTGTTCCATAGATGGCATCGCCGTTGACCTTGAGCCACGCGCCCATGGCGAGCAGCCGTTCGCGAATTTCATCGGGAATGGTGCCGTCCGATTTAGGGCCGAAGTTCAGCAGCAGGTTGCCGTTCTTGCTGACGATGTCGATGAGCTGATCGATGAGGAACTGCGGCGGCTTGAATGTATCGTGCTCGATGTAGCCCCAGCTCTTGTCGCTGATGGACGTGTCGGTCTGCCAGTGATCGGCGACGATGTGATCCTGCTGCCCTCGTTCGAAGTCGCGGACACCGGCTTTCCAATTCAGTGAGTAGTCTTTGAAGTCGATGACGCCGGTATAGCCATGGGCCACGGCGTAGTTGTAGTAGAAGGCAGAGAATTCGGCGACAGCGCGGCGGAAATTCGGCTGGCCGATCCACCAGTCAAAGTAAACGATCTCGGGCTTATATTTTTCGACGAGTTCGGTGTCGCGGGCGAGCCAGTCGCGGGTCCATGCATCGCTTACGTAGGTCCAGTCGTTGATGAGACTGTGATCGTCTCCGCCAGCCTCGAACCATTGATGGGCAGGCCCGTAGAGCGAGGCGTATTTTGGATCGTTGACATCGGAGCGAATGGCACGGCCGCCGTCGTAGAAGAAGTTGTGCTCGGCACGATGCGAGCTGAGGCCGAAGTGCAGGCCTTGGGCGCGGATTGCCTTGGACAACTCGCCGAGGGTGTCGCGCTTCGGCCCCATCTTGACCACGGTCCAGTCGCTCAATTCAGAGTTGTACATCGAGAAGCCGTCGTGATGTTCGGCGACCGGAACAACGTATTGCGCGCCGGACTCCTTGAAGACGCGGGCCCATTCGGCGGCGTCGAAGTGCTCGGCGCGAAAGAGCGGGATCAGATCTTTGTAGCCCTTCGCTGGATCGTTGCCGCCGTGCTGCTCATGGAAGTTCTTGTAGGCACCTTCGCTGGGACGGTACATGTTGCGGGGATACCACTCGTTTTCAGCGGCGGGAACGGAGTAGACGCCCCAATGAATGAAGATGCCGAACTTGGCGTCTTTGTACCACTGCGGCTGCTGGTACTTGTTCAACGTGGCCCAATCGGGACGAAAGGGGCCGTCGTGCGCCTGTTTGTTTGCGTCCGCGAGCAAGCGATTGCGTGCGGCATCGTATTTGCTCACCGATTGCTGCCACTCGTGATCGATCTCTTCAGCCGATTTGACGCCGAGAGTCGGTGCGAGGGGATCGGAGAACGCTGGAGCCTGGGCGACGAGAGAAGACGCAGCGAGAGGGACGAGAAGCGCGACGCAGCGAACGAGATTGTTCATAGGCTGGCAATCGTAAATCGGCTATGGACCGGGCTGCAAACGCTTTCATTTTCCCGGCGAAATTTTTCTTGAAACGGGCTTGACATATTCCGTTATGGGCATGTATTGTTCGAAGTCATGGCGAGGGCAGCGACAACGTCGGACGCGTTCAATGCGGTAGCTGAACCGCGCCGGCGCGAGATCCTCACGCTGCTCGTTGTTCGGGAGCATGCAGTGAGCGAGATTGTTGCGGCGTTGCGTATCGATCAGCCCTCGGTCTCGAAGCATCTGCGGGTTCTGCGCGACACGGGCTTGGTGCGGATGCGGTGCCAGGGGCGGCAAAAGTTTTATCAAACCAACGCGGAGGCGATTCGTCCCATGCATGAATGGACTGCAACCTTCGAGCGCTATTGGAGCCATCAGCTGCTGCGTGTGAAAGAGCGCGCTGAAGCGAGGGCGAAGCAAATCTCGGAAAAAGATTCCTCACACAAGGAGAAACCATGACGACCACGCTTTCTGAAATCGACAGCCTTTCGTTGTCCATTACTCAGGAGATCCGGGTGCACGCGCCGATCGCGGTGACGTTTGAAGCTTTGCTGGAGCAGCTGGGGCCGGCGAACGAGGCGCCTGACGGCACAGCGATGCCGATGAAGCTGGAACTGCGGCCAGGCGGGCGGTGGTTCCGCGATCTGGGCGGGGAGAACGGCCATTTCTGGGCTCACATACAGGCCATCAAGAGGCCGTCGCTGATCGAGTTTGCGGGTCCGCTCTTCATGTCGTACCCGGCCACGAACAACGTGCAGTATCGGCTGAAGGAAGAGGATGGCGTGACCGTGATCAACTTCCAGCACTCCGGCTTCGGTCTGATCCAGGAGCCGCACAAGAAGGGCGTGGTTGTTGGCTGGAGCTACATCCACGAGCAGACGAAGAAGCGCGCCGAGGCGAAGACCGGGCGCTAGAAAAGCCAGTTCAACCCCATGGAGGATGTTATGCCCGTTGCAGAAGCAACAGCTCAGTCTATTGCTCAATTGCTGCTTGCGGAATTTGAGATGCAGGCACCTATCACGCGCCGCTTTCTAGAGTACCCCAGGACAAGTTGACATGGAAGCCCCACGAAAAGTCGATGACGGCAGGGCAGCTGGCACAACACATTGCCTCGGTGCCAGCGGGTATCGTACATTTTGCCGGCATCAATCCGGCGAGCGCGACGGGGTTCAACTTTCCCCAGCCGATGAGCATCGAAGACGTGTTGAAGACGCACGATGAGGGCGTGGTCACGGTACGTGAATTTCTGCCGCGGTTCGACGATGCGGCGATGGAAGAGACTTGGCGGCTGCTGGTGGGCGACAAGGAAATTCTGGCCGTGCAGCGCAGCCTGTTTATGCGCGACATTATGTTGAGCCACTGGTATCAGCATCGCGGCCAGCTCAGTGTGTACCTGCGCCTGCTTAACATACCGGTGCCAGCGAGTTTTGGGCCGAGCGCCGATGAGCCCCCGCCGTTTATGCAAAACATCGAAGCGTGAGGAGAAGAGTTGTATGTGCCCGTTTTGCCTTGCCACTGCAGCGATGATTGCCGGCAGTATCGCCGGCACGGGTGGACTCGCGGCTGTGGTGACGGGTGTAATTGTGGGCCGCAAGTTCGCGAAACAAATCCCCCGCGAGTCCGCCGAGAAGGAGAGTCACTATGGCAACGACAGCCGCGACTGCAACGATGCAGCATGAAGTGGTTTCGCACACAGAGTGGATCGAGACGCGCAAGAAGTTCCTGGCGCAAGAGAAGGAGTTTACGCGGTTGCGCGATGAGTTGAGCCGACAGCGGCGCGAGCTGCCGTGGGAGCGCGTGACAAAGCCCTACACATTTGAAGGCCCGGGCGGACAGGAGACTTTTGCCGACCTGTTCGATGGCCGCAGCCAGCTGGTGATTTACCACTTTATGCTTGGACCTGGATGGAGTGAAGGCTGCCGGAGCTGCTCGTATCTTGCCGATCACTTCGATGGCATGAAGATGCATCTCGCGCATCGCGACGTGACGTTCGTCGTCGTTTCGCATGCTCCGTATGCTGAGATCGCAGCGTTCAAAGAGCGGATGGGCTGGAAGTTTCACTGGGTCTCGTCGTACGGCACGGACTTCAACTTCGACTACAACGTGTCGTTTAGCGAAGAACAACGGGCCAAGGGGGTGTCGTCTACAACTACGCGCAGACTGAGTTTCCGAGCGAAGAAGCTCCGGGCGCGAGTGTCTTTACCAAGGACGAAGGCGGCGCGATCTATCACACGTATTCGGCGTACGCGCGCGGGCTCGACATTCTGGTCGGCACCTACAACGTGCTCGACCTGGTGCCGAAGGGACGCGATGAGGCTGGGTTGTCGTTCGCGATGGCGTGGGTGCGTCATCACGACAAGTACGAAGGCGGATATTGTGTGGATGCGAAGGCGGGTTGGCGGCATCCGAAGTTGACCGCGAAGCCGGAGTGCTGCTCAACCCACGATTGATGTTTTCTCTCGAGCAGAGCAGGTAGCGGGATCGCGGCACCGTGCCCCACGGACGATGAACTGTCCGCGGGGCGCGCTGCTTGGCCTTAGCGGTCGGCGGACTGTATTTGTTGCACCGCACGGGCTACCGAGTCCATGCGGTTCTTCTTCTGCGCATCGAGATCAACACCACGCGTCGAATCTTGACTCATGCGTTTTGTGAAGTCGTCGAGCCGTTGCGCGAAGCCGGTCTGGAGACGCTCGACTGCCTGCTGTGCGTCGATCAGGGTGAGACGGAAATGCTCGATCTCCGCCTTGGCGTTTTCGGGGTGATAGCCGAGCCGATCTCCGGTCTGCATGACATCGATCAGTGAATCCGGCGGTCCAGCGACGGGCCAGGTCTTTTGCAGTTCGTCGTAAACGCTGTGCAGGCGAGTCATGGTTCCGGCAAAGCCGTCGAGATCGTCGCGCCGCGCGGTGAGGCCAGCGGCTCGATGCACTTCGATACTGGTACGGCTTTCGACGCTCGAGCTTGCGATCGGAAGGACGGTCGTGAGGGCATTCCCTTCGAAGCTCCATCCCCCTTTGCCTGTGGCGTCGGCGCGCTTCACCGGCACTCCGTTGACGGTTACGCTCTCTGGGGGCCAGTCCGCGGGAAGGCGCAGCTCGTAGGCTCGCGTCTTGAGCATGCCGGGATAGGCGCCTTCGACGGGCCCAATCTCGACGCGCAGTGTGTCGCCGGTTTGCGTCGCCTTGATCGGCGTGTGGTCGAAGACGCCGCGTTGATAGTCTTCTGCTACGCCTGAGTCCTCGTAGACTGAATAGCTCGAAGTAGTGCCGGGCTTGAGCGGCCACACGTTGACGATGAGCGGATCGACAGGTTTCTGCCCGGTGTAGAGCATGGGCGGTTGCATGGGAATGATCGCGCCGGCCTTCACATAGACGGGTGTCTGCTCGATCGAGAAACTGCGATCTGTTGTGGTGGGCCCGGTGAAGTGCTTGCCCGATTGCCATTCGAACCATTCACCCTGCGGCAGCCACACGTGCTCGCTTGCCAGGCCGCTGGTCTTGTCGGCGGGCGCGACGACGGGCGCCACCAGCATCTGATCTCCGAACACGTACTCATTTTTGCTGGTGTAGGCTTCGTTGGCTTCGGGCCAGTCGTAATAGAGCGGGCGCAGAAAACCGACGCCGGTGTCGTAGGTCTTGCGCGCCTCAGTGTAGATGTAGGGCTGCATCGCATAGCGAAGCTGAAAGGCCGAGCGCAAGATGGACGAATACGGCTCGGGGTAAGCCCAGATGCGGCGTTCGGAGTCGGGGTTCTTGGTGGTGTGGGTGCGCAGGATCGGGCTGAACACGCCGAACTGTACCCAACGCGTATAGAGCTCGGGATCGACCGCGCCGGGCATGTGGCCGCCAATATCGTGGCTCCAGTAGGCGTAGCCAACGTTGGCTGCCGTTGCGGTAAACCACGGCTGAAAGGCAAGCGAGTCCCAGACGGAGACGGTGTCGCCGGAGAAGCCGATCTGGTAGCGATGATTGCCGAGTCCGCCCCAGCGATGAAAGAGCAGCGGACGCTTGCCCTCGCGTTCTTGATCAGTGAAGTGAACGTAATTGAGCCACCACGTTGGATTGACTCCGGGCAGTTTTGTGGTGGGCTCCTGCTGCCAGTCGAGCCACCAGAAATCGATGCCCTGCTTTTCAAGTGGATGGTGCAGCAGGTTCATGTAGTTGGTTGCGTATTTTTTGTCGGTGATGTCGAAGGGCACGTATTTCTTGGTCGCGGGGTCGATGCCCATGGCCTTGGCCATCGCGGGATAGGCGTCCTCCCACGGTTGCACGCCCGATGCGGGATGCATGTTGAGACTGGTCTTGAGGCCGTCGGCATGCAGGCGGGTAAGGAACTGCGTGGGATCGGGAAAGAGGAGTTTGTTCCAGGTGTAACCGGTCCATCCGAGGCGCTGGCCTGACTGGTCGGTTTCCCCCATGGCCTTCAACTGTTCAATATTGAGGTGCCAATCCATATCGATGACGAAGACGTCGAGTGGCGTCGAATTTTCGCGAAAGGCACGGATAATTTCTTCGATCTCCTGATCGCTGTAAGCCCAGTAACGCGACCACCACGCGCCGAATGCAAAGCGAGGAGGAAGAGGAATGCGGCCGGCCACGCGCACATAGTCTCCAAGCGCTTTTTTGTAGTCGTGTCCGTAGCCGAGGAAGTACCAGTCTTGGCGATCGCCTGCGGGCCGTTCGATCACCCACGGCCAGGGGCTGTTCTCGCCCTGAGTAAAACGAAAGTCGGCGGAGTCAAAGAGCGGGCGTGTGGAATCATCTTCGACGGCCCAGCCGGATCGCGAAATGAGTCCATAGCCGATGGGTTCTTTGGTCTTGTCGCCCAACGCTCCGTCGAGGGTGCGGGTGGTGCCTTTCAGGTTTTGCGGATCGATGGTTCCGGGCTTCCACTGAACCGGTTTGCCATCGACGGTGAGTGTCAGCAGCAAATTGTCGGCAGAGAAGCGGCCGTTGCCCTTGGGCTGATAGGTCAGGGTGAGCGCGTCGGTCTTAATGGTGAGGTTCGCGCCGGTGAGTTCGTGTGTGAACCTGGGAACCGGAAGTTGGCGATTGAGGAAGACAAACGAAGCATGGTCTTCGAACTTGCCGTCGTCCGCCCACTCCATGCGGATGAGTTGGGGCGTGAGAATCGTGAATCGCGCGTGACCCAGAATCACAATCGCTTTGGGATCGGCAACGGGATTTGTGGCGGTGTCTTCGTTCCGGCCCGGTGGTGTGTCGATGCCGGTGGAAGCAATCGACAGAACGGAGGGCGGCGCCTCCGCAGCCATTGAAGCGATCTGTTTTGACCCTTGTGCTGTCGCTGTCATGGTCCAGGCAGCGACGGCAATTGCGGCAAAGTGATGCAAAGAAATGTGCACAGCTCCCCCTTGTTTTGACTCCAGTGGAAGGCTACCACCGGCGGGTCAATTCTTTGTGTGGTCTTGGTGCGGTTTTCGTGTGGTGGCGGACGCGATGGCGGCATGCGAGCGCAGGAGCAGGCAACCTTAGGTGTGGCATGTCTTTCAAACTGCTTGATCGGCTGGTTACGAACAGGCAGCTGTTGAAGCGAGGAGAGGATCATGAATTTTCAAGATTTGAGCCCGATGCAAGTCGTTCTCGTCTGCTCGGTCATCGTGGTGTTGGGAGGTGTGATCGTCTACCTGCTGCAGAAGCGACACACAGAGAGGCTGCGGAACCGCTTTGGCGAAACGGAATATGAGCAGACGATGACGGAGCGCGGCGATCGCCGGCACGGCGAGGCGCTTCTCGACGAACGGTCCAAGCGGGTGGAGTCTTTCAAGCTGCGGACATTGTCGGCCACGGATCGCGCGCGCTTTCTGAATCTCTGGGAGCAGGTGCAGGCACACTTTGTGGATGCGCCGTCGGGCGCGGTGATGGAAGCCGACCAGTTGCTTGGCGATGTGATGGCTGCGCGGGGCTACCCGGTGGGCGACTTCGAACAGCGTGCTGCGGATGTCTCGGTGGATCATCCCGAGGTGATTCAGAACTATCGAGCCGCCCATGCGATTGCCTTGAGCCATGCCGGCGGACAGGCCAGTACCGAGGATCTGCGGCGCGCGATGATTCACTATCGCGCTCTTTTTGAAGACCTGGTGCGTGACCAGCAACGCGACCACGAAGTGATTGCAACTGAGCAGAGAGCTTGGCGCAAGGCTGGATAAAGCGCGTCGTACGTGGCGCGGCTTCACGGAGAGCAGAGCAGGGGCTGGGTTCCTTGATGGCGCCTCTTGATTTTCATGAGAGAGAATCAAAGGTGTCGGAGGGGAACCCGGAACCATGCCTTGGAAACGGATTGCTGTTCTTGCTGGGCTGTGCATTGTCACGCCCGCCTTCGCTTCTTCTGTCGTCACGTCTCGGCTCGACGATCCGCAAGCGGTCTATCTTTCTGCGCAAGAGTTTGGTGCGCATGCTGATGGATCCGCGGACGACTCGGCCGCGATCCAAGCGGCGATCGACAAGGCCGCGAGTCATGGCCGGCAGGGAATCGTCTTCGTTCCCTCGGGACGCTATCGGCTGGCCGGGACCGTATATGTGTGGCCGGGTATTCGCGTGCTCGGGTACGGCGTATCGCGTCCAGTCTTTTATCTCGCGCCGCAAACACCTGGTTTTCAGACAGGCATGGGCGTGATGGTCATCTTTACGGGACTTGGGCCCGGAGAGGCGGCGCGGGCGGGAATCAAGATCGCCTTTCCGCCCCCGGGCTCTGTGCCGCCGAATGACGCTGTAGCGGATGCCAATCCGAACACCTTCTACTCCGCGATGAGCAACATCGATTTTGAGATAGGGGATGGGAACCCAGCGGCCGTTGCGATTCGCTTTCATGTCGCGCAACATTCTTTTCTCAGCCACATGGACTTTCACATGGGCTCCGGGCTTGCCGCTCTTACACAAGTGGGGAGCGAGGCGGAGGATCTGCGCTTCTTCGGTGGACGCTTCGGCATTCTCACCGAGAAGACTTCTCCTGCATGGCAATTCACGCTCATGGATGCGGTGTTTGACGGGCAGCGGGAGGCCGCAATCCGCGAACATGAAGTTGGATTGACGCTGATTCGCGACACGGTTCGCAACACGCCGACGGGGATTGATATCGATCCCGGCTACTCGGACCAGCTGTGGGTGAAGGATTGCCGCTTCGAGAACATTACGGGCCGGGCCGTAACGATCAGCAACGAGAAGAGTCCATTGACAGAAGTGGGCTTTGAGAACGCCGTCCTGAGCAACGTGCCGACGTTTGCCTTGCTTCGCGAGAGCGGTGGCAAGGTGGCCGGCAAGGGGCCAGTCTATCGTGTGAAGGAATTCAACTATGGCCTGTTGGTGCCGTCGATAGGACAGATGGGGACGATGGGGCAGCGATTCGATGCTGTGGCGCTGGCGGTTGCTCCCGCGCCGTTGCGGCCGGCGATTCGCGCGTTGCCATCGTCGGCGGAGTGGACGAACGTACGTGATCTTGGCGTGAAGGGCGATGGCGCGACCGATGACACGGCAGCGATTCGCACGGCTATCGAGGCGCATCGCGTTCTCTACTTCCCGAGCGGGCACTATGTCGTGACGGACACGATCGTGCTCAAGTCCGACACGGTGCTGATCGGACTGCATCCCACGGCGACTCAATTTGACTTGCTCGATGAGACGCCGGGCTATCAGGATGTGGGTGCGCCCAAAGCAGTGGTGCTGGCTCCTGCGGGCGGGGAAAATATAGTAAGCGGGATCGGCATCTTTGCCGGTGGCATCAATCCGCGGGCTGTCGCGTTGTGGTGGAAGGCGGGTGAGGATTCGCTGGTGGACGATGTGCGGTTTCTCGGAGGCCACGGGAGCGGGACCAATCCTTATAACAACAATCACACCGCGGATTCCGATTTGCGCAAGCGTTGGGATGCGCAGTATCCAAGCCTTTGGGTGAGCGATGGCGGCGGAGGAACGTTCGCGGATATCTGGACGCCGAATACGTTCGCGCAAGCGGGATTCCTGGTGTCGAACACGACGACGCCCGGTCATGTCTACGAGCTTTCGACGGAGCATCACTTCCGCAACGAGATCAAATTCGATCATGCGGAGAATTGGGATGTGAACGCTCCGCAGACAGAAGAAGAAGCGGGCGAGAGTCCCGAATCGTTGTCGTTGGAATTCGATTGGTCGCAGAACATTACCGTGGCCAACTATCACGGCTATCGCGTCACGCGTACGCGGGCGCCCTTCGCGGCGGCCGTGCGCCTCTACCACTCCGGCGACATTCATTTTCGCAACGTGCATGTAAATGCGGAGAGTGGTTACGGCATCGTGGACGAGAACGGCCGCGGCACGTTTTTGCGGGTGAGCAAGTTTCCTTATGAGAACGCGATTGAAGACGGTACGCATCACGGTGCTGTCCGTGAGCGCGAATTCGCAGTGCTTGACGTGCCGATAAAGCCGGCTGCAGCGCCGGTTCCGCTAGCGCCGGCGGGGGCGTCGGGTGTATTGGCGCCGGGTGCAAAGGTGGAGAAGCTGGAAGACGGCTTCTTCTCGATCTCTGGCGCGGTGGTGGACGCAGCGGGCAAGCTCTACTTTGTTGACCATCATCAGCAGCGGATCTATGGATGGTCGCAAACGGAAGGATTGACCGTCGAACGCGACAACGCGCTCGATCCGGTGAACCTGGCGATGGATAAGAGCGGCAATCTTCTGGTGGTGTCGTCTGCAGGACCGGAGAGCACGGTCTACGCATTTCGCCCTGGCGCGCCCGATGCGCAGATCGACGTGCTGAAGCCGCAGGGGGCTGCTGGACATGCAGGAGCGGCAGTTCTGTTTCCGGCCAATTATTGGAATAACGGCGAGTTCAAAGATCAGCTTGATCTGGCGACGATGCGCTACAAGACTCTGGCCGAAATGTTCGCCGAGGACGTATCGACGCCGAAGCATCGGGTATATGCCTCGCCGGATGGCAGCGTGATTCTACCTGCGGGAAGGGTGTTTCAGCAGGGGCCGGCGAACGATACGTCGGGCTGGCGATTCTCAGACAATCTCGATGCGTATGGACTGATCCAGGCACGAGCCGGCGAGAGGATTTTTGTCAGCAGTGCTGCGGAGGATCGAACCTACTCCGCCGTGGTGGCGGAGGATGGGACGCTGAAGGAGCTGCAACCTTTTGCGGAGCGTGGCGGGGAATCGGTGGCTGTGGACGCGGCGAGGAATGTGTATGTCGCCAACGGACAGATCTTTGTCTACGATCCGACCGGGAAGCAGATCGGCGAGATTGATGTTCCCGAGCGGCCCCTCGACCTCGTTTTTGGAGGCGCCGATCGCCAGACGCTGTTCATCCTGGCGCATCATGCGTTGTTTTCGGTACGAGTGGCCGCGCGCTGAGGGCATGCCGGTGGGTCGCATCCGGCTGCAGCCTTGCGTATGTTGGCTGCAAATTATGGGGCGTAGACTGGCAAAAGCTGGTCTGGCCGGTCCCTGTCCCCGCATATTGAAGGAATACGGTCTTCCCCAGTCGGCGAGCGCGCGTCTCAGGTTGGCGCTTCCGATTGACCAGGGTCGGGCGTCCAATTCAGTATCTTCTCTGACTCAAGGAGAGAATCCGTGAGCTCTCACGCAGCAGCACCTACGTTACTCGGCGCCGAGGCTCTTTCTCGCGTAGAGCGCACAGCACCGTCCGAGCCGGGGTCGCGCGTACATATCGCCGGCCTGATCGTGATCGGTCTCAGCTCCACCCTGCTGGCTCTTGCGACGGCCAACGAGTGCCACTCGATTTTCTATCTTCCCTCGCTGCTCTACGGATTTGTGTTGTGGGGCTGGTGGGGATGCATCGGGAGCACGCTGTGGTCGGGTGGTTTTCGCCGGCCGGGAATTGTCGGATTTACTCCGGCAGCGCTGGCGATTCATCTGGTGATCGGATGCTCGCTTGGCGTCGCTCATCTTCTGCTTCTCGGCAGCACAGGCTTCATTAACGCCGATTGGCGGACTCATGCCGCTCCATCCCAGGTGTGGATGGGCCTGATGAATGTGAACCGCTTCGGCATGGAAATCCTGATCTACGGATTCGTGCTGGGCATGATTGGGATCATGCAGTTTCAAATGCGGGCGCAGCGCGATGCCATGAAGGCCCTTGCACTGCAGAAGCAGCTATCGGAAGCGCAGCTGCGTGCGTTGCAGATGCAGCTTGAGCCGCATTTCCTGTTCAACACGTTGAATGCAATTACGACCCTGGTGGAGTTGGATCGGCCGCAGCAGGCGGTTGAAATGCTGGAGCACCTGAACACCCTGCTGAAGAGCACACTGAAGCGGACCACCCCGCAGAAGGTTCCGTTGTCAGAAGAATTGGAAGTGGTGGAGAACTATCTGGCCATCGAGCAGGTGCGGTTCGCCGACCGGTTGCGGATTGAAATCAAGGTGGAACCCGCAGCTCTGGATAGTCTTGTGCCGTGTTTTCTGCTGCAACCGATTGTCGAAAACGCGATTCGCCATGGCATTGCTCACTGCGAGAGCAGCGGCCTGGTTGAAGCGACGGCACGCCGCGATGGCGATATGCTGCGGCTGCAGGTGCGTGATTCCGGTGCAGGGCACAACGGGCGGGTGAAGCCGGGCAACGGCATCGGCTTGAAGAACACGCGTGAGCGGCTCGCACACTTCTATAACGAGGAATATGCGATGAAGGCGGAGCCGCTGGCCGCTGGCGGATTCGAGGTGGCGATTGCGATTCCCTATGAGCGGGGTTGAATGCGGCTGACTGCTCTGATTGCGGACGATGAGCCTCTCGCGCGCGAGCGGCTGAGAATGCTGTTGGCCGAAGACGAGGAAATTGATATTGCCGGTGAGTGCCGCAACGGGCGCGAAGTGATCGCGGCGTTGAAGCAGAAGCGGCACGACGTGCTCTTTCTCGACATCGAGATGCCGGGAAGTGATGGATTTGAAGTCGTGGAGCATGTGGGCGCCGCGCACATGCCTGTGACGGTCTTTGTGACGGCGCACAATCACTACGCGGTGAAAGCTTTCGATGTACACGCGCTCGATTACCTCACCAAGCCGGTTGAACCTGCGCGGCTGAAGTCGACGTTGTCGCGCGTGAGAGAAAAGATTGCCTCGCAGGCTGCGTTGATGACGCAGGAACAGCTGAAGTCGATGCTGGCGGCGATTGGGACCGGGGTGGTGGAGCGCAAGGAGTATCCCAAGCGCCTGGTGGTGCCGAACGCGGCCAAAGACTCGTTTGTCAGCATGGATGAGATTGAGTGGATCGAGGCGGCCGATTACTACTCGTGCCTGCACGTGGGGCCCAAGAGCCTGATGCTGCGGGAGACTATCAAGCAGCTTGCCGAGACGCTCGATCCCAGCCGCTTTGTGCGTGTGCACCGTTCAGCGATTGTGAACATCGACCATGTGCGCGAGATTCTTCGCGAGGGGCGCAGCGAGGGTTGGGTTCTGTTGTCGAATGGGCGCAAGCTCAAGATGAGCAAGTCGGGCTGGCAGGCATTGCTCGACGCCACGCGCAGCGCCAAGGCCTGAGACCGCGATCTGAAACACCAGCTCAAGAGGAGGGACGGCATTCGAGTCAGTATTGAGGAGTTAACTGTTTTCTAATTTATGGGTAAGTCGGATAAGGGTTTCGGGTAAGTTGCAGCGGGCGTGCATATTTCTTTCATTGATATCGACTTTCGTCTAAGATAGACCTCAACAAATATAGGCACTTATTCTCTGTCTCGTTGAGTAGCGCAAGCGATAAAGAAAAAATAGACCGAAATATATGAGCCAGATTCACCCCGACCTGACCCATCCCAAATACCGTCCAGATATTGATGGCCTGAGAGCTGTTGCTGTGCTGTCTGTTGTTGCGTTTCATGCCTTTCCTAATTGGATACAGGGTGGCTTCATCGGGGTCGACGTTTTTTTTGTCATTTCTGGATTCTTAATCTCAACGATCATTTTTGAGAATCTAGATCGTGGCTCATTCAGCTTCCTGGAGTTTTATGCGCGCCGTATCCGGCGTATTTTCCCGACACTTCTTCTCGTACTTACCGCGTGTGCGGCTTTCGGTTGGTTTGCACTGCTTGCGGAGGAGTACAAGCAACTAGGAAAGCATATCGCCGCCGGCGCCGGCTTTGTCTCGAATTTCGCTTTGTGGAAGGAAGCGGGTTACTTCGATAACTCCGCAGACACCAAGCCTCTACTTCACCTGTGGAGCCTGGGCATCGAAGAACAGTTTTATATCATCTGGCCACTATTGCTCTGGTTCGCCTGGAAGCGCAAGCGCATTCTCCCGGTCGTGATTCTCGTGATCGCGATTGTCTCGTTCTATTTGAATATCAGCGGTATCAAGCAAGATGCCACCGCGGCCTACTATGCACCGCAGACGCGTTTCTGGGAACTCTTGAGCGGCAGTTTGCTCGCGTGGTTGACTACGTGCCAGACAGCAAAATACTCAAGCATCCGGGCAAAGGTGGATGGTTGGCTCGCGTCCCTTTTTCGCAAGGGGAAAGAGGCTGACGGGAAAACGCTGGCCAACGTATTGTCGATTCTTGGTCTATCGTTATTGGCTTATGGGTTTTGGCGGATTGATAAGTACGTCGGGTTTCCGGGTAAGTGGGCGCTCGTTCCAGTCTTAGGGGCGGTATTCGTGATCGCGGCCGGATCGGGCGGATGGCTGAATCGGATTCTCTTGTCGAACAAGATTGCCGTGTGGTTTGGATTGATCAGTTTTCCGCTGTACCTGTGGCATTGGCCTTTGCTGTCGTTCGCGCGGATTGTGCAGAGCGAAGCACCGAGCAGGAAACTTCGCGTTGCGGCTGTCGTGCTCGCGATTTGCCTCGCGTGGCTGACGCAGAAGTTAGTGGAGCAGCATTTAAGACGGGGAGGCAACGGCAGGTTGAAGGTTGCCTTTCTTGTCGCGGCGATGATGCTTGTGGGATCGCTGGGCTATGTGGATTTTCGTCAAGAGGGGCTCCCCGCGCGATTTCCCCAAGAGGTGCGATCAGTTTTCGATACTCCCGACTTTTCGCATGCGTCGTTTCCGATGGAGAGAAATTGCACTCGTTATTCCGGTGGAAAATTTCTTTCAGTGTGCACCGAAAACCAGGCGCCCATTCTCTTTGTGATGGGGGACTCACATGCAGGCGCATTCTTTAGCGGCCTGAATGATCTGCAGAGAGATTATGTGTTCGGCCTGGATACCGCGATCGGCTGCGGCAACGCGCCCTACCTCGTGCCTGGAGACTACGGCGATGGCGCTTGGTGTGATTCGTCGCAAGCGAGGAACGGATTCAACCTGTTTGCACTCGAGAAGATTTCGGAGATCAAGCCCGCGATCGTGATCTTGCATGCGCGTTGGGCGTACGACCTGTACAACACCGATCAGCCGTCGATGGTGAGAAAGCTTCGCGAGACGATTCGCAGGATCAGCAAGGCGTCGCCAGCTTCGAAGATTATGGTTGTGGGACCGGTGCCGAACTGGAAGACATCGCCGCAGAGAGAGCTGTATCTTTCGTGGCGACGTTCGCACGTTGGGCTGACGGGACAGCCGCTGCCCACGCGGCTGAAAGATGGATTGGTGCCTGAAATCAAGGAGTGGGACGAAGCGATGTCCCGAGCGGTGCCGAAGATGGGTGCGACCTATATTTCAGCGTACAAGACGCTATGCAACGCCGACGGATGTTTGGCGAGAGTGGGCTCCACGGCCAATGAAGTGACTGCGACAGACTACGGCCATCTATCGCCGGCGGGCTCAATCTATTTAACGAGACAGTTGAAGAGTGCGGTATTTTCTCTTCTGCCCGCAGAACCCCAGGCAAGGCATACCGAGGCAGAGTGAGCGGGGGGCAGGGTTGCTGATTGGAGGAGATGCACGCACGTGATCATCTCGACCAGCCAGCCAAGAGCGAACGGGTTGAGAATCGTCTTCGCTCCTTGGGCGTAATGATGAGGAGAGTGCTTTCTAGATATCGAGGTTTTTTACGTCGAGGGCATTGTCTTCGATGAACTTGCGGCGTGCCTCAACGTCTTCTCCCATGAGCGTGGTGAAGATGTTCTCGGTCTCGAGGCTATCTTCGAGCTTGACCAGCAGCAGCGTACGGCGATCGGGGTCCATGGTCGTCTCCCAGAGTTGAGGAGCGGTCATTTCGCCCAGTCCTTTATAGCGCTGGACCTGATAGTCCTTCTTGCCTTGTTCAACGATGTACTCGAAGAGTTCGCGCGCGGTCTGTTTCTCGACCGGTTCGCGGAGCACACGAGCGGCGCGGCTCGCGGTCTTTGACTCGGCGCGGGTCTGGGCGCTTCCTGGAGGCGGGGCGCCCTCTGCATCCGGCTCTTCTTCGTCCGCGGGCAGATCGGTGGTAGCGGTCGATTTGGCCGCATACTCCACCAGGAAAGGCGGTTCGAGGAAGCCTTTGATTTGCGAAAACTTGGCCATCATCTGGCGGAATTCCGGACTCGAAGCGAGGGTCCAATCGATGTGGCGTTCGGCACCCTGGGAGTCAACCAGGGTGATCGACCAGGTATGGTGTTCTTCATCTTCGACCGGCTTGTTGAGCGACTTGAAGCCATAGTCGTCCGAAACTTCTTTGAGTTTCTTGTGCAGATCGACCAGCTTTTCGGGTGCGGCGCTGCTGCCTTGCTTCGAGGTGAAGTCGGCGCGATGAGTTAGTTCAGCCTTCGCCAGCAACTCCGTCAGCTTCTCGTTCCGGATGCGCTTGTCGACTTTCTCGAAGAATCCAAGATACTCATTGAGGAAGGCCATGAAGCGAGTCAGCTCGGCGCCTTCAATGCGGCTGGCGGCTTCGCCGTGGCGCACGATCATGCCTTCGGATGCGCGCTTCACCATGACTTTGACGAATTCGCGATCGTCTTTGATGTACTGCTCGAATTTGCCCTTCTTGATCTTGTAGAGCGGCGGCTGGGCAATAAATATGTTGTCGCGCTTGATCAGATCCGTCATGTGGCGGAAGAAGAAGGTGAGCAGCAGGGTGCGAATGTGCGAGCCGTCGACGTCGGCGTCGGTCATCAGGATGATCTTGCCGTAGCGCAGCTTGCCGGGATCGAAGTCGTCTTTGCCGATGCCGGTGCCGAGCGCGGTGATCATGGCACGAATTTCTTCGTGGCCTAGCATCTTGTCGTAGCGCGCTTTTTCGACGTTGAGAATCTTGCCTTTCAGCGGCAGGATGGCCTGGAAGCGGCGATCGCGGCCCTGCTTGGCGGTGCCGCCTGCGCTTTCGCCCTCGACCAGGTAGAGCTCGCAGCGTTCAGGATTCCGCTCGGAGCAGTCTGCCAGCTTGCCGGGCAGGCCGCCGCCGTCGAGTGCGCCCTTGCGGCGGGTCAGGTCGCGGGCTTTCCGTGCGGCTTCGCGGGCGCGGGCAGCCTCAATGGCCTTGTTGATGATGCGCTTGGCGGTCGGAACGTTCTGTTCGAGGAAGGCGCCAAGGCGCTCGTTGACGAACGCCTGGACGATGCCGGCGATGTCTGAGTTGAGCTTGCCCTTGGTCTGGCCCTCAAACTGGGGCTGCGACAGCTTGACGCTGACGACTGCAACCAGGCCTTCGCGTACGTCGTCGCCGGAGAGATTCTCCTTCACGTCTTTGAAGAGGCCGAGCTGCTGGCCAATGGCGTTGATGGTGCGCGTGAGCGAGGTGCGGAAACCGGAGAGGTGAGTTCCGCCGTCGACGGTGTTGATGTTGTTGGCGAAGCTGAAGACGGTCTCGGAGTAGCTGTCGTTGTACTGCAGCGCGATCTCGATTTCGATCTTGTCGCGCGTGGCTTCCATCAGGATCGGCTTCTCGTGGAGGACCGATTTGCCCTTGTTGAGCAGCTTCACGAATTCAACGATGCCGCCAGCGTACTTGAACTCGGCACGCTTCGACTCGCCGGTCTTGGCGTCGACCGTGCGCTCGTCGGTGAGCGTGATCTCAAGGCCCTTGTTCAAGAAGGCCAGTTCGCGTAGGCGCTGGGCCAGGGTGTCGTAGTTGTACTCAGTGGCCGTAAAGATGGTCTTGTCGGGAAGAAAATGGATCTTCGTTCCGCGTCGCTTGCTGGTGCCGGTCTGGCGCAGTTCGCTGGTGGGTGCGCCGCAGCTGAAGTCCATCTCCCAAGTGTGGTTGTCGCGCCAGATCTCGACGTTGAACTCCTGGCTCAGCGCGTTGACGCAGCTCACGCCCACGCCGTGGAGTCCACCCGAGACCTTGTAGGTGGAGGAGTCGAACTTGCCGCCGGCATGCAGCTTGGTGAGGACCACCTCGACGGACGACATTTTCTCGCCGTTGGGCAAGATTTTCATGTCGGTGGGGATGCCGCGGCCGTCGTCGACCACGGTGATCGAGTTGTCGACGTGGATGACGACCTCGATCTTTTTGGCATAGCCGGCAAGGGCCTCGTCGACGGAGTTGTCGACAACCTCGTACACAAGGTGGTGCAGGCCCATCTCGCCCGTCGAACCGATGTACATGGCGGGACGGAGGCGAACGGCCTCGAGCCCCTCGAGAATCTTGATGTTTTCGCCTGTGTAGCTGCCGTTATCGGGAAGATTGTCCGCTGCAACTGTCGCCATAGGGTTCCGTTCGCGAGATTTTCGCTTCTTGTCCCACTTCGGGTGGAATCGTCGGTCGCCACTGGAAGGTCTTGCTCGAGGGATTAACCGCTTGAAATACGTGGGCTTTGAGCGAATTCGACTGATCAAATTTTACCATGCGGAGGCGAGGAGAAAACCTTGGGAAGGTTACGTCCAAATTGAGTACTTGCGGGCCGATTGGACCCATGGTATGTTACCGTAGTACCTTGGGTTTGAATACCAAGGGAACTTGCTGAAAAAGATGGACTTAACTAGTAAGGTGCACTACTATCCTTGGAGTTAAGCTCCCTATCGTTGCTGTCAACCGGAATATCTCGTTGCGGGGTAACTGATTATGCAACTTGTGGTTCGGATATTTGCGTTCGCGGTAATCGTTGCAGGCGCTGCAGCTGCGTCCTTTTCGTCCTCTGCTTCAGGGGTCTTGATAAGTCACCTTGCGGCGACTTCGAGCCTTCCCTCCCCGGGATGCGGGCCGGGCATGGGCTGTCCTGCTTCTGGCAAGTAGCGAGAATTTTCAGCACTAAAGTGCTACTGCGGTAAGTGTCACTCTTTTAACCCAAGGGCATAGGCGATATTCTGGGAAGACTCTCAGGACGAAGGGACGCCTATGCCTTTGAATACTGCGATGTCGCTCATGAGCACAGGGGAGTTCCTTCTGTGGGCGATACTCGGTTTTCTGTTCTGGACGAAGGGTCTGCAGCGCCGCTTTCCTGCTATGAGCAGCTACCTGATTCTGCGGGTTGGCTCGATGCCGATCCTGCTGGGCTTGCTCTTTATCCAGGCGCAGCCGTGGGTTCGCCAGGACGTCTTCTTCCCGATGTATTTTTATGCGTACTGGGCGGTTTACATCGCCAGTGCGATCTCGCTCTTTTTCATCTGCATTGAAGTTTTCCGTTCTGCGCTGTCGGCATTCTCGGGTCTGATGAAGCTGGGGACGGTGGTTTTCCGCTGGGCGACGCTGGCTTCGCTGATCGTCAGCATCACGACGTTGCCGTTTTCGCATCACGGGGCGCTGATCATTCCCGACGTAGCCTATGCGCTGATGCGTTCGGTCAGCATCCTGGAGTTGTGCCTGCTGGGCTTCCTTTGCCTCAGTATGAACGCGCTGCATCTGTCGGTACGCGACAAGGCATTCGGCATCGCTTTGGGGTTCGGCCTGCTGTCGGCGAATGACTTCATTCTCTCGTCGTTCTGGTCGCGGAATACGTCGCTGACGTCGCCCCTGCAATTCTTCAACGAATCGCTGATCCTGGCCACGCTTTGCGTTTGGGTTGCTTACACGGCCCTGCGTGAACCGGCGCGCAAGCCGGTGGTTCTGGCGGCCAATTCCACGATCTATCGGTGGAACGAGATTGCTGCAGCGCTCGGTCATGGAACCAAGGTGGCCGTGCAACAGCCTGCCAACAGCTTCTTCCTGACTGATGTGGAGAAGGTTGTGGACAAGGTGCTGACGCGCACCAACCTGCGCGGCAGCGAGTCGAAGTCGTAGGGATCAGGTTTCAGGGAACAAGGCAGCGAAAAGGCCACGGCAGATGCCGTGGCCTTTTCATGAATACGAAGCTGGAACTACTCTGCGATGGGCTCGATTGAGGCGAAGCGACCGCGATTGCCATGGTCAGAAAACTTGACCCGTCCGCTGATCTTGGCGAACAGCGTGTCGTCAGAGCCACGGCCCACGTTCGTGCCCGGCTTGATCTTGGTTCCGCGCTGACGGATGATGATTGACCCGCCGGTGACCAATTCGCCGCCAAAGGCCTTCACGCCCAGCCGCTGTGCGTTCGAATCGCGTCCGTTTGTTGAACTACCGCCACCCTTTTTATGTGCCATTGCTCAAATCCCCTTCTGAGAGTCTTGGTCCGCGCCTACTTGGCTGCGGTGTAGGTCACGCCGTCGGCTTCAATGGCCTTGATGCGTACCTCGGTAAAGTTCTGCCGGTGTCCCTGCAGCTTTTTGTACTGCTTTTTGCGCTTGAGGTGGAACACCAGAATCTTGTCGCCGCGGCCTTCTTTCACGACTTCTGCCGTGACCTTGGCGCTGCCGGGCTTGGCGAGGCCGTTGTCTCCAGAGACTGCCAGCACATCACTGAACTCGACCGTCTCCGACGGAACAGTTTCAATCTTGACTACATCGCCGGGAGCGACCCGATATTGCTTGCCACCAG
>DATAVC010000047.1:0-39684 GCA_036267935.1 Occallatibacter sp.
AGTTGGGCGAGATTGTCCCGATTCGGTAGTCCGCTCGGAAGCAAGCGCCAGAGGCCTTGGAAAATCGATTGAATTGCTTGGCGAGTGCCGGCTTAGCTGTGTTAATCTATTGATCTCTGTGAGGATGCGCGCCCCCTCTGCCCCACATATGAGCTTCGGCTCGCGGGCGACCAGGAGCAACCTGAAGCGCTGGCATCCGATTCCGAGCGATGAATTGAACCGCTTTATTTCATAGCGGAGGAACCGAGTGCGCCCATTTGCGCGAAGATTTTTTTTTCGCCGCGTTGAATGGACGCCGCACTGTCGCGCGACACGGTGTTTAAACGCAAGATCGCGCTGAGAGCAGGGGCTGCATTGGCAACTAACGAGAAATTTGAAGACGATATCACCAGCCTTATCGAGACCGGTAAGGACAAGGGCTATCTCACCTACGGCGACGTGAACGACATGATGCCGGAAGAGATGGGATCCGCGGACGACATGGATGATCTTTTGACCACGATCAGCGGTCAGGGGATCGATCTGCTCGACGCGCCGAAATTCCCGAGCGACAAGGATTTCGAGCTCGAAGAGGGCGGCGAGGATGTCGAGCTCGACCTGACGCCCGGAACCCTGGAGAAGACCAACGACCCCGTCCGCATGTATTTGCGCGAGATGGGCACGGTGCCGTTGCTGACCCGCGAAGGCGAAGTAGAAATCGCCAAGCGGATCGAGCGCGGCCAGATGCGCGTGTTGAAGGCAATTTCGCGTTCGCCGATTGTGATTCGCGAGATTGTGGCTTTGGGTGAAGACCTGAAGCGCGGCGTGCGCAACGTGAAAGAAGTTGTGATCTTCGACGAAGAAGAACTCACCGAAGACGTGGTGCAGGCGCGTGTGCGCTCCACGGTGACGCGCGTCGAAGCGCTGGTGAAGCACCAGAAGAAGATTGCCGCACTGGAAGAGAAACAGGCTGCGGCCAACAGCAAGACCAGCCAGCGCGAACAGCGCCGGACCCGCTGGGCCATTGCGCGCGAAAGGGTGTACGTATCCCGGATCGTGCGCGAGCTGAAATACACCGGCCTTGAGCGCAAGCGTCTGCTCGACAAGGTCAACAAGACCGTCGACACGATGCGCACGCTGGAGCGCCAGATTCGCTCGCTGGATCAGAAGTACGACGCGTCGAAGAGCGAAGAGCTGAAGAAGGAATACCGGCGTCAGCAGAAGAACTGCAAGCTCGACCTGGAAAAGATCGAAGGCGATGCAGGTGTTTCGATCGTCGAATTGAAGCGCACGCAGCGCGAGATGATCCAGGGCGACATGGATGCCGAGCAGGCGAAGAGGGAGCTGATTGAAGCCAACCTTCGACTGGTGGTGTCGATTGCCAAGAAGTACACCAATCGCGGACTGCAGTTCCTCGACCTGATTCAGGAAGGCAACATCGGCCTGATGAAGGCGGTGGACAAGTTCGAATATCGCCGTGGCTACAAGTTTTCGACCTACGCCACGTGGTGGATTCGCCAGGCAATTACGCGCGCGATTGCGGACCAGGCACGCACGATCCGCATCCCCGTGCACATGATCGAGACGATCAACAAGCTCATCCGCACCAGCCGTCAGCTGGTACAGGAACTGGGCCGCGAGCCTTCGAGCGAAGAGATCGCGCGGCGCATGGATATTCCAGTGGCCAAGGTGCGCAAGGTGCTGAAGATCGCGCAGGAGCCCATCTCGCTGGAAACGCCGATCGGCGAAGAAGAAGACTCGCACCTGGGCGACTTCATCGAAGATCGTCAGGCGGTGTCGCCTTCAGAGGCCGTCATCAGCGTGAACCTGAAGGAGTACACCTCGCAGGTTCTGCGCACTCTGACACCACGCGAAGAACGCGTCATCAAGATGCGGTTCGGACTCGAAGATGGCTCGGAGCACACGCTGGAAGAAGTCGGCCAGAGCTTCCAGGTGACTCGAGAGAGAATCAGGCAAATCGAAGCCAAGGCGTTGCGCAAGCTGCGCCACCCCAGCCGTAGCCGCAAGCTGAAAGCGTTTGTCGACGGCGTCAAAGAGATGTAGCCACCTGTGGTGGGGGCAACTGCGCTTCGCGCCCCGCCGGCTCTCAAAAACGGAAACAAAAGCCGCGGTCTTCGGATCGCGGCTTTTTCTGGGTTCAATGCCTAACCATGGGTCGGCTTGCGCCCCGTCACACGCGCTGGTGCCGTCGCGAAATCATCCTTGCCAGCCGGTTCTCTGCTCTGCTAAAACGATTTTGCTTCTATCCGCCATTTTTTGCGGGCACTCGAAAGGAACGTCTTCAATGAAGAACTTGACGCGTCGCCAATTTGGCAAGGGCGCAGCGGCTTCTGCGGTTGCCGCCTATGCCGGGGTATCGCTTCCGAAGCTCGCCTTTGGTGAAACACTCAGCTTCCCCAAGGGATTTATGTGGGGATGCGCGACGGCTGCCTACCAGATAGAGGGCGCGGCCAAGGAAGACGGTCGTGGTCCTTCGATTTGGGATACTTTCTCCCATACGCCGGGCAAGACCTTCCATGGCGAGACCGGCGATGTGGCCGCCGACTCGTATCACCTCTACAAAGAGGACATACAACTGCTCAAGGCCCTGGGAACAACTGTCTACCGGATGTCGATCTCATGGTCGCGCGTGATTCCCGATGGAGCGGGACAGCCAAACCCGAAGGGACTGGACTACTACAACCGCGTGATCGACGAACTGCTGGCCAACAACATCACGCCCTACGTCACACTGTTTCACTGGGATCTGCCGCAGGCGCTTGATGGCGGATGGCAGAATCGCGCGACGGCGAAGTCTTTCGCCGACTACGCAGCGTATGTGACGCAAAAACTGGGCGATCGCGTGCGCCATTGGATGACGACCAATGAATTCGTCTGCTTCACCGACCTCGGATACCAGATTGGACAGTTCGCGCCTGGATTCAAACTGCCCCAGGGACAGGTGAACCAGATTCGGCATCACGGGATTTTGGCGCACGGTCTCGGCGTGCAGGCGATTCGCGCCAATGCACCGAGCGGCACGCAGGTCGGCTTGGCGGAGAATGCAGTCGTCTTCGTCCCGGTGATCGAAACAACTGAGAATATTGTCGCCGCGCGCAAGGCGACGCGCATGGCCAATGCGCAGTTCCTCACGGCGGTGATGGAGGGCAAGTATCCCCAAGAGTACCTGGAGCACGAAGGGGCCAACGCGCCCAAGGTCGAAGAGGGAGACATGAAAGCGATCAGCAGCCCACTGGACTTCGTGGGGCTGAATATCTACAACCCTCTTTACGCGCGTGCCGACGATTCGCCGCAAGGCTTTGCAGTCGAGCCGATGCCGAGTTCGTATCCGCACATGTACTCGCCGTGGATCCAGATCAGCCCCGAATGCATTTACTGGGGCGTGCGCAACGTGTGCGACTTGTGGAAGCCGAAGACGATCTACATTACCGAGAATGGAACCTCGTCGGACGACGTGATCAATGCCGCGGGCCGCATCGAAGACGTGGATCGCATCATGTATCTGCGCAACCACCTGACCCACTTGCATCGGGCCGTGGATGAAGGCTATCCGGTGAAAGGCTATTTCCTGTGGAGCCTGATGGATAACTTCGAGTGGGCCGATGGATTCTCGAAGCGCTTTGGCCTGCACTACGTAGATTTCAAGACGCTGAAGCGCACGCCGAAGCTGAGCGCTGAGTGGTATCGGGATCTGATCGCGCGCAACGCAGTGGTTTAGATCGGCACGGACGAGACCCATCAGCCCTGGCAGGACTTCGGCTATGGGTCTCTTCTTTCTGCGTGCGGACAGCGGCGGGATATACTGCGGAAAATCCTGCCTGGAGCATGCACTTGAGCCGCTGGTCGCCTGCTGTTGTTCTCTTCGTTGTCTCTCTCCCGTTTTCGTGTGTTGGCCACTCTCAAACGACGGTCGCGAAGGCGCCCACCATCGACCAGTCGCTTGAGATGCACAACGTCGTCCATCCGAAGATTTCTCCGGACGGCAAACGTGTGCTCTACGAGCAGACACGAACCGATTGGGACGCGGACGCGTTCGAGACCGACTTGTGGATAGCCGACACAAGAGGCGAGCGGCATTTGTTGACCGCTACAGGCCACTCCAGCAGTGGGGCGGAATGGTCGCCGGACGGACGCTGGATTGCGTTTCTCTCGGATCGGCCGGGAACGCTGCCGAAGTCGCCGGAGGGCAAGCAGCAGCTCTACGTGATGCCTGCGGACGGAGGCGAAGCGCAGCAACTGACAAAAATGGAAAACGGGGTGAGTGGCTTCGACTGGGCGCCTGATTCTCAGCGCCTCGCGATCGCGGCCGAGGCCGACTCATCCAAGCTCATGAAAGATCGCAAGGAGAGCTTCGGCGACTACCATGTGATTCACGCCGACTACCATATGACGCATCTGTGGCTTGTGGACCTGCCCAAGACCACCGAAGCGGGCAGCATCTCCGCGCCGGGCGATCCGAAGCAATTGACCAAGGAAGACACTTTCAGCGTAAGTGATCTTCGGTTCTCGCCCGACGGCAAGCGCATCGCCTTCAGCGCGACGCGCGATCCTGATTTGATCTCCAGTTTCTCTGCAGACATCTACACTGTCACGGTTCCCGATGGAGCAGTGAAGAAGATCGTCGACACGCCCGGACCGGATACGGATCCCGCATGGTCGCCGGATGGAAAGCAGATCGCCTACGTCACTTCGAATGGCGAAAAATACTTCTACTATGCCAACCAGAAAATCGCGGTGGTGAATGCCGACGGCGGCGCGCCCCGCGTGATCTCCGACGCTTTTGACGAGGATGCCGATCTGCTGCGTTGGTCCCCCCAGGGCATCTACTTCGCAGGACTCGAAAAGACGACGTCCTCGCTGTTCCTTCTCGATCCCTTGACCGGGACGTTCAAGAAGATTGCCACGCCGGGCAGCGACATCGCCAACGACTTCACCTTCAGCAACGATTTCACGCATGTCGCGTATCGCGGCGCCTCAGAGAACGCGTTCAGCGAAATCTACGCCGCAGCGCTGCCGGCAGGCTCCCCTATCCAACTCACGCACGCGGCAGAACAAGAGTCGACGTGGACGGTCGCGCATCGCGAGGTGATCCGATGGAAGTCAGGCGATGGCACCGAGATTGAGGGTGTCTTGTACAAGCCCGCCGATTTTACGCCAGCGAAGAAATATCCGCTGCTGGTGGTCATTCACGGCGGACCCACTGGCATCGACTTTCCGTCCGTCAGCCCGGACCGCTATTACCCGATTGAACGTTTTGTGGCGCGAGGAGCGCTTGTGTTGCGGCCGAACTATCGCGGCTCCGCAGGATATGGAGCGAAGTTCAGGGCGCTGAATGTGCGCAACCTTGGGGTCGGCGATTACGCCGACGTGATCTCCGGCGTTGACTCCCTGATTGCGCAGGGATTCGTCGATAAGGAGCGTGTCGGGTCGATGGGTTGGAGCGAGGGCGGTTATATCTCGGCGTTCATCACCACGTCCAGCGATCGATTCAAAGCTGTGTCGGTCGGCGCCGGCATCTCCGATTGGACAACGTATTACGTGAACACCGACATTACTCCGTTTGCGCCGCAATATCTGCACGCCACGCCCTGGGACGATCCCGAGATCTACAAGACGACTTCGCCGATCAGTTCTATCTCCAAGGCCAGGACGCCGACGCTGATCCAACACGGGGGCGCGGACCAGCGTGTGCCGCTCGCCAATGGGTTCGAGCTGCGGCAGGCGCTTGAAGACCATGGCGTTCCAGTAAAGATGGTGATCTATGACGGGTTCGGCCATCCGATCAACAAACCGAAGCAACAGCGCGCGGTGATGGAAGAAAACGAGAACTGGTTCGGCCACTATATCTGGGGCGATCCCCTGGCGCCCGCGCTGACGCCACGGCCGAGTAAGGATGCGGATAAAACGCCGGCGAAATAAAAAGGCGATCGGGCTTAGACGGCCGCTTCAATCGCCGCAAGATCCTCGGCGTCGAGCTTCAAGTCGGTAGCGGCCACGTTCTCCTCAAGGTGTGCAATTTTTGACGTGCCGGGGAGCGGCAGCATCACCGGCGAACGGTGCAGCAACCAGGCCAGCAAGATTTGCGCAACGGTTGCCTGGTGTCGGCCAGCGATTGCGGAAAGAACATCGGCAGAAGGATGGTCAGGCTTGAGAATCTTTCCCGCGACAATGGGGTACCAGGGCAAAAATGCGATCCCTCGCTGCTGGCACCAGGCCAGCGTTTCTTCGTGACGGCGGTCGGCTAAAGAGTAGCGATTCTGGACAGAGACGATCGGGACAATCTTCTGGGCTTCTTCAATTTGGGCGGGATTCACTTCGCTGAGGCCGATGTGGCGGATCTTGCCTTGTTCCTGCATCAGGCGGAGCGCGCCGAGGGACTCTTCGAGCGGTGTACGCGGATCGATGCGATGCAACTGATAGAGGTCGATGCGATCGAGCTTGAGCCGGCGCAGGCTCATTTCGACACACTGGATCAAATAGCCGCCACGGCCCACGTACTCGGTCTTTGCCGGCCCCTGCCGTGTGATGCCGCCTTTGGTGGCGATCACCAATCCGGCGGGATAGGGATGCAGCGCTTCGGCAATGAGGCGCTCGGCAATCTCAGGACCGTAGGCGTCGGCGGTATCGATCAAGTTGACGCCCAGTTCGGCGGCCCGGCGCAGCACGCGACGCGCACCTTCAAGGTCGGCAGGCTCTCCCCATGCGCCATCGCCCACCAGGCGCATGGTTCCGTAGCCCAGGCGATGAACGGGCAGATCGCTGCCGATCGCGAACGTCGTAGAGGTTGCAGAGGTTGCCATAGCAGCTTTGATGCTACGTCACGGGACCTAAGGCCACGGGAACCATTGACCTGGAATTCACGTATGGTTTAATGCAGGTGATATGAGGCAAAACTGATGGCGACGACCGCTTATCCTAATGCCCAGGCAATCTTCTATCAACAGTACGAGGCGGCACGACGCGACGAAGTCGTCGGGATCCTCCTGGCGCTGTTTTTGGGGACCTTCGGGATCCACCATTTCTATCTTCGTCGTACCGGACTGGGAATCCTCTATTGCTGCTTCTTCTGGTCGGGCATTCCGAGCATGCTTGGCTTTCTCGAATGCTTCTTTATGCCGGGACGGGTACGGGAATTCAACGCGATTCAGGCGGCGGGAATTGCCGCTGCGCTGGGCCTGAGCGTGCCACTCATGGGCTGGCCCGTCCAGGTGACGGTGAATATGCCGCCCTCTGCCGCGCCGACTTCGGCGGGACTCGCTCAGCCAGGCACACTGCTTGCGTGCACGCATTGCCAGCGCACGAATCCGCCGGGCGCGCGCTTCTGCGCCGGCTGCGGCAACGCGCTCTAGGAGCCTGAAGCACAACAAAAGGGGTACGGCATATCGCCGTACCCCTTTTGGCTTTCCTGCGATGCAATTCGGCGAGCTACATGTTCGCGTGGCCCGATCGCATCGACTCATTGAACTGCGGCTTGGTGAAGTTGAGAGCGCCTTCGAGAGCGGCCTGATACTCGGCGGCTCGCGAGAGAAGCGCGGGAGTGGCCGCTGCGAATTCGCCACTCAGAGTCATCAGTCCAGCGCCGGCTTCGTGGCCAGCCATGCGCAGAAGATCGGCCTCTGTGGTGTTCAAGTACTGCGCATCGCGGGGATCGGCGATCCAGATGGGCTTGTTTTCTCCCAACACACCGGAGAGCCAGTACACCTTGCGCAGAAGGAACTCGAGGCGCTCGGCATCGTTGGTCTCAGTAAAGAGAAACTTCTTCTGCCAGCGGCTGTAGTAGCGCGTGGTCACGGGCACCGGCTGGCGGTTGCCTGACTTAACGAACTCGAGCTGGCCAAGATCCACCGTCTTGCGAATCGCGTTGTACACGAAGGTCTCCGCGTAGGGCTGCTCCATCGCCGGCACAATTTCAGCGAAGGTCACGGTCACCGAACCTGCAACTTTCGCGTGCAGGTTGTGAGCTCCGCCGTCTGCCAGATGCATTTCACCGTGCACGATGTAGGTGTCAGCGCCGGAGGTGGAACGATGAAACGGCCACTGGAATTTGCCAAAAGCAACCGGCAAGCCGGCGAGCGTCACATAGCACTCGGGCCGTGGATTGCGCAGACGCTTTGCCTCGGCTGCCAGGTGCGCAGTCATCTCAGGAAGCAGATTCGGCTTGTTGAAGTCGAAACCTTCGCTCAGTTCAAGATGAAGCGACCGATTGGGAACATCGGCCAATCCGAGTTGAAAAATGGTCGTCGGTGCGCCGTTGAAGTCGGTCCCCGCGGTGGTAGATACCAGGGCGAGGCCGGCTTTGGAGGCGGCCGATTCAAGGGAAACAATGAGAGGCGTTTTGGATGAAGCTGTCATGCTGGGATTCCTGCAACTGATTGGGTTCCTTACTATCTTAGAGCATGGGCCGCGTCGGCCTCGACGGATGCGGACTTGGTACACTGACCCAACCCGGAGACCTGCCCATGCGACGCATCGCCGCCCTCCTTTTGCTGTCTCTCTCCCCTGCTTTTGCCTTCGCCCAGGCGGTCGCGCTCACTGCTCCCTCTCCCCCCGCTCCAGCGCTCGATCGGGCGCGGATGGACGGGCTGGTGCGACTGGGTGGGCAGGTCATCCTGGAGGGCAAGGCCTACGAGTACGACCGTGTTCTTGCCGACGAGATTGGGCCACGTTTGACCGGCTCGGCAAACTACGGCAAGGCCGTCGACTGGGCGGTTGCAGAGTTTCAACACATCGGTTTGAGCCAGGTGCATCGTGAGGGCTGGGAGCTGGCGGCAACGTGGGAGCCGGAAACCTGGGCCACCGGCCGCATTCTTGCGCCGCATGAACAGCGTCTGCACCTCGAAAGCGATGGATGGAGCCCCTCGACGCCGTCCGGAGGCGTGCAGGGCAAAGTCTATTATCTGAATGCACTGACAGAAGAGGCGGTCCGAACCCAGGCGGCCCAGATCAAGGACGCGATCATCCTCATTGATCGGAACTCACTGCACAGCAGCAATCCCAACCAATTCGACAAGACCCTTGACGCGATTGCGCTTTTGCCAGGCGAAGGTGCGCGCGCTCTGTTGCTGGGCTCAGGCGCCGTCAACGATGTTCCTGACATGTTCGGGTTCACCTGCTGCAGTGGGCGATTGGCAAGTCTGCCGGTGGGCAATGTGGGACTCGAAGACTCCCTGCTGTTGAGGAGGCTGCTCGAGCGCGGCCCGGTCGAGGTTGAATTCAGTTTCACGAATCGCATTCGCGAGCACGTGAACGTCGACAACGTTGTGGCCGAGATTCCCGGCACCGACGCCAACGGCGAGTACGTAATTATCGGCGGACATCTTGATTCGTGGCACCTGGGCACGGGCGCCGCAGACAATGGGACCGGTGCAGCTTCGGTCGTTGCGGTTGCGCAAGCCATCATGGCCAGCGGATTGAAGCCGAAACGCACCATGCGCTTCATCCTGTTCGGCGGAGAAGAAGAAGGACTGCTGGGTTCGATCCGCTACGTGCGTGCCCATGCCAATGAACTTGATCGGTGCGCGGGCGTCTTCATCACAGATACCGGAGCCGATGCGCCGAAGGGATGGGACGTGTTTGGCCGGGACGACGCGGCGAAAGCTCTGCAGGAGATTGAACCCGTGCTCGCGCCCCTCGATGCGACCGGTATCTCCAACGCCGGTGGCCTGACCTTTGCCACGGATCATGGACCTTTTGTGATTCATGGCGTGCCGAGCTTTGTTCTCTGGACGGGCGGTGAAACCTATCACGGGCTGCACCACAAGCCCAGCGACACCTTCGACAAAGTCGATCGGCGCGACCTGAACCTGGGTGTTGCAGTGGTTGCCATCACGGCTTTTGATTGGGCGAACGCGCCGGCCATGCTGCCTCACCTGAATACGGCCGATATGGAAGAGCAATTAAAGAAGATCAAAGCCTTTGATGAGTATGACGACATGAAGTCCCACCACGAGTTTTGACCCCACGGTTTGCGGGCGCGGATCGAGCCGGCACAGTGGAGCGCAGGTACAATAGGGGCTGTGCCGCCCGCAGCGTCTTCGCCCATTATTGTTGCCGACCGGTTGACGAAGGTCTATTCTTCGGGCCGCATCCAGGTATCCGCAGTACGGGGCGTCTCGTTCGATGTCGCGACTGGCGAGTTTGTCGCCATCGTAGGTCCCTCAGGCTCGGGCAAATCGACGCTTTTTTACCTCCTCGGAGGGCTGACGAGAGCCACCGAAGGCCGCGTCATTATTGATGGCATTGATTTCGGCAGCCTGAATGATGCGGAACGCACCCGCCTGCGCAAACATCGCATCGGCTTTGTGTTTCAAAAATTCAACTTGCTGCCGACCCTCTCTGCCATGGGCAATATTGAAATCGCGTACAACATCAGCGGCCGCAAAGACCCGATGGATCGCGCCTATCTGGATCATTTGAGCGATTTGCTCTCGATTCGCGGACGGCTGAGCCACAGGCCCTCGGAACTGAGCGGCGGCGAGCAGCAGAGAGTGGCCATTGCGCGCGCGCTCATCACCCGGCCCGCCATTGTGCTGGCAGACGAGCCCACCGGCAACCTGGATACGAAGAACTCCGACGCGGTGCTGCAGATGCTGCAGCGGTCGAATCAGGAATTGGGCCAGACGACCCTGATGATTACCCACAATCCCGAGGCAGCCGCGATTGCCTCGCGCATTCTCTACGTGCGGGATGGAGAGATTGTGCGGATTGAGGCCGGAGCAGGCTCACGCAGCTCCAAAAACAGCATAAATGGCGCAACTTCCGCAGTTTGACCTGGCTTCAGGCACCCCGGTATACTCAGGGCTGCAGCACGCGGGAGTAGCTCAGTGGTAGAGCATCGCCTTGCCAAGGCGAGGGTCGCGGGTTCAAGTCCCGTCTCCCGCTCCATATCGCCCTCCGGCCCCAGCCGGGCTGGCTACGGCGATGGGAGCAAATCCGGACAGAGACAGCCCTGCCAAGGCGCGGTACCCAAGTGGTAAGGGAGAGGTCTGCAAAACCTTTATGCGCCGGTTCGATCCCGGCCCGCGCCTCCAAACTTTTCAACTCAATCGAAAATTGACTCCACGACATTCCGGAGTTCGAGCACCTTTCGCTTCGTGCTCGGGCGGCGTTCCTCGGTCGGCGTTCGTGGAAATCTCCGCGCTTGATCTCTTCTGGGCAACTAGACGACGAGCGCTGCAGCCAGCGTGAAGAGCAAGGCCGAGACCGAGATAATCGTCTCGCACACGGACCACGTCTTGAGGGTTTCGCTCACGGTCATGTTGAAGTACTCCTTGACGAGCCAGAAACCGCCATCGTTGACATGGGAGAAAATCAGCGAACCGGCACCTGTCGCGATGGCGAGCAGTTCAGGCCGCACGCCCGTTGCATGCAGCGCGATGGGCGCGACAATGCCCGCTGCAGTGCTCATGGCGACGGTGGATGAACCGGTGGCGAGGCGCATCAGCGCCGCCAGAAGCCAAGCCAAAATCAAAAGGGGCACATGGACTGTGAGCGCGATCTGAACAATCGCCTGCGAAACTCCGCTGTCTTGCAGCACGCGGCCAAAGCCGCCCCCGGCGCCCACGAGCAAGGTGATGGTCGCGGTCGGGGCTAAGCACTCGTTGGAGAAGCGCAGGATCGTCTCTCGACTAAAGCCTCTCTGCTGGCCCAGCGTGAAGAAGCTCAGCAAGACGCCGACGAGCAGCGCCACATCGTCATTGCCCACCAGATGCAGCGCTTCGTTCAACAGGCTATTGGGCGCGGCAATTGAGTTGGCCCAGCTACCGATGAGCATGAGCAACACCGGCAGCAGAATGGTGAAGATCGTGAGTCCGAATCCGGGCAGACTACGCGGCGTTTCGTGCTCCACGAATTCGGCGTTCATCGGATTGTCGCTTGCCAGCTGAATCCTCGGAGCGATGATCTTGGCGAAGAGCGGGCCTGCAAGGATCGCCGTTGGCACGCCGATCAGAAGCGCATACAGGATGGTGCGGCCCACATCAGCTTTATAGATGGTGACGGCGAGCAGCGCGGCTGGATGCGGGGGAACAAGGCCATGCACGACCGAAAGCCCTGCGACCAGGGGAATGCCTACGAGAATCAATGAGGTGCGCGTGCGACGGGCTACTGTAAAGGCGATTGGAATCAGCAGGACGAATCCCACCTCGAAGAATGCTGGCAGCCCGACAACAAGGCCGATCACCATCATGGCCCAGTGCACACGCTTTTCGCCAAAGAAAGCAATCAGCGTTCGCGCAATCTGATCGGCTCCTCCTGACTCGGCCATCATCTTGCCAAGCATCGTTCCAAGCGCCACCACGATCGCGATGTGGCCAAGGGTGGCGCCCATGCCGCTCTCAAAGGAGTGCATTGCCGCCGCGGGCTGCAAACCTGCGCAGACGGCGAGTCCGAGGGAGACGAGAAAGAGCGTGATGAATGGGTTGAGCTTGAAGACCGCGATGAGCACGACAAGGCAAACCACTGAAATGAGCGCAGCGGTAAGCAAAAAAATGACGTGAGGGTCAATCATGATCGCAGCTCTTCTGCAGTTGCAGTGCCTGGAATAAATGCGCGAAACAAATCTTCAGGAGGTCGACCCTTTGTAGGCGACGCAATCGATCTCCACCTTGCAATCGACCACCATGCTGGAGACAACGCAGGCCCTGGCCGGCGGATGATCTCCAAAATATTGCTTGAAGACAGAGTTGAAAGAGGCAAAGTCACGCGGATCGTCAAGCCATACACCGCAGCGCACAACGTTCTCAGGACCGTAACCAGCTTCGCTTAAAATGGCGAACAGGTTCTTGATGGCCTGATGGGATTGCACGATCACGTTGCCGGTAACGAGTTCGCCGTCGATCATCGGCACCTGGCCCGAAACGTAAAGCCAGCCGTCCGCTTCGACAGCACGCGCAAAGGGCATATGCTGACCGCCGGCGCCTTTGCCACCCTCTACTCCATATCGCTTCATGTTCATCATTTCCTTGTGGGATTACTGCATCCAGATTGTCTGCCCGCGCTGCACCAATGCGCCCGCGCGCTCTCCGGTGGCGCCGTCGGCGGTGTACGAGAGCACGCCATTGACCCATACTCCATGAATACCGACCGCCGGACGAACAGGATCAGCATAGGTTGCCGTATCAAGAATTGTGGATGGGTCGAAGAGGACCAGGTCCGCATGGAAGCCCGCTTGAATCCGCCCACGCGCGGAGAGGCCAAAGCGCTGCGCGGGCATCGCAGTCATTTTGCGGATCGCCGCTGGAAGAGTGAGCAGCTTCTCTTCACGGCTGTAGCGGCCCAGAACGCGAGGAAAGGTTCCCCACAAGCGGGGATGGGGACGCGGATCTTGCGGCAGGCCGTCTGAACCAATCATGGTGGCCGGATGCGCGAGGATCCGAGCCATGTCAGCCTCGGAGATGCTGTGGTAGATCGCCCCTGCAGGTTGCAAACGGCGCGCAGCTTCGAGCTGCGTCACCTGCCAGCGTTCCGCGATCGAAGCGAGCGTGCTGCCTCCGACTTCGGGGTGCGACTCGCTCCACGTAATCGTGATCGTGACGCGGGGATCGACTTGGCCGAGGTCGAGAGTACTGGAGCCCGCTGCGTAGGGATAGCAATCGCAACCGACAGACTGGGAACTGCGCGCTGTCTCGAGGGTGTGAAGAACTTCTTCGGCACGACCCCAATTGGCAATGCCTGCGCATTTCAAATGCGAGATGACAACCGGAACCTTGGATTGACGGCCGATGGTGAAGGTCTCCTCCATGGCTTCGAGGATTGCGTCAGTCTCGGTGCGCATGTGCGAAGCGTAGAGAGCGCCAAACTCCGCCAGGGGCTCGGCGAGTCCTAGCACTTCTTCGGTCGTGGCAGAGCGTGCAGATCCGTAGGCCAGACCAGTGCTGAGGCCGAGCGCTCCGCCGGTGAGCGCATCCACCAGATCGGACCGCATGGAGGCGACTTCGCCCGGGGTCGCTGCGCGATCCAGGCGATCCATGTGATTATTGCGCAGCGCCGTGTGTCCGATCAGCGCGCCCACATTCGTGGCGGGTCGTGCTGCCCTGATCGCATCCCTATAGGAGGCAAACGTCGGATAGCGAAAATCGTCGGGGGCACCCAGTAGATTCATCGGGTCGGGCAGCGCGCCCTTCAATCGAACCGGGGAGGCACTCACGCCACAGTTGCCGACAATCACCGTGGTGATGCCCTGCGACAACTTGGGCAACATCTCCGGATGCTGGAGGACATAGAGATCGTCGTGCGTATGCACATCGATGAAGCCGGGAGCGAGCGCGAGACCGTGCGCGTCAATCAACTGGGCAGGAGTGTGTGCGAGAGAGGACCCGACGGCCACAATTCGGCCCCCGTCGAGCGCGACGTCGACAATCTGAGGTTCGTCGCCACTGCCATCAATGACAAGTGCGCTTCGGATAAGAGTGTCGCAGTTCGGCATCGCGCTGACTCAAACTATAGACTATTTGCAGGGCGCTTTTCGCGGAATCAGTTGAGTTGTGGAGGCGAATGGAGAGATGAATCGACAGGACACAATTCCCGCGGTGCACGCGTTGCTTTCGCCCCTGAACAAAGGGCTGGGTGCTTTGCCGGAGGCGGCTGACGCGCGTCCGATCGCCTCCCACAAATGGAACCTTCTGCGCGAGGATCTGAGCCTTCCAGCTGCGGTTCTCTACCAGGAGAGGCTCGACCACAATTTGTGCTGGATGCAACGGTTCATCTCGGCGTATGGGATGAAGCTCGCGCCGCATGGCAAGACGACGATGGCGCCGGCATTGTTTGCGATGCAACTCGAGTCGGGCGCATGGGGCATCACGCTCGCAACAGCGCAGCAGACACTGGTGGCGCATGCGCACGGAGTGCGACGCGTCTTGATGGCGAATCAACTCGTCGGCAAAGAAAACATGGCAATCGTCGGCCGGCTGCTACGCGATCCTGATTTTGAATTCTTCTGTCTCGTCGATTCCGCAGAGCAGGTGGAACAGCTTGGCCGCCATTTCGCCGCCCATCACCTGCGACTGAACGTTCTAGTGGAGATCGGTGTGGCAGGCGGACGAACCGGAGTTCGAGACGATGCCCACCTCGATGCAGTCCTGCAATCCCTGACAGAATGGAACCACGCGATTGCTTTGTGCGGCGTGGAAGTCTATGAGGGCGTGCTCAGCGACGAGGCCCCGATCCGCGGTTTTCTTGCCCGCGCGGTGGCGATCGCCGGGCGCTTGCTCGCGGAGAAAAGATTCGATCGTAGTCCAGTGATTCTGACCGGGGCTGGTTCGGCGTGGTACGACGTGGTGGCCGATGTGTTCTCGACGGCGGGTCTGGGCAATGCTGTTGAACTCGTGCTGCGGCCGGGCTGCTATCTCACCCACGATGTGGGCGCCTATCGCGAGGCCCAGACGAAGATTCTTGAACGAAATCCCATCGCCCGGGAGATGAAGTCGGGACTGATTCCGGCGCTGCAGGTGTGGGCATACGTCCAGTCGATTCCGGAACCAGAAAAGGCAATTATCGGCCTGGGCAAACGCGATGCGGCGTTTGATTCCGGGCTCCCGGTCCCGGCGCTGCATTTTCGGCCCGGCACTCCAGGCCCCGAAGGTGCGCCCCGTCATTGGACCGTGACCAAGATGATGGACCAGCATGCGTTCGTGCACATCGAAGCAGGCGATGACCTGCGCGTGGGCGACATGATTGCGTTCGACATTGCCCACCCCTGTTTGACTTTCGACAAGTGGCGGACGCTGTCCGTATTGAATACCGCGTACGACGTCATCGACGTGGTACAGACCTTCTTCTAAGGACGGGAAATCGGCGGATGCGTTTGCGAATCGAATGCGGGCTTACCGTGGCGTTAGCCCTTGCAACTGCGGGTTGTCCAAGGGCTGCGTTTGGGCAGGAAGATCCACGGCAGGCAGCCATGACACTGGAACGTCAGGGGAAATTCGCCGAAGCGGAAGTCGCATGGAAGGCGCTCGCAAAGCAATATCCGGCACGGCCTGAGCCTCTTGCCGAGCTTGGCTTGCTCGAAGCGAAGCAGCAGCACTATACCGAAGCGATTGCCTGGTATCAAAAGGCGATGGCCATGAACGCGGCCTTGCCGGGGTTGCGATTGAACCTCGGTCTCGCCTACTTCAAAGGCGGAGACTATCCAGGAGCGCTCCGAGAATTAGAGCCGCTTCTCAGGGCGCAGCCAGAGAATCAACAGATCACGATTTTGGTCGCCATGGCGCACTACGGGCTGGGACAATTCAGCGACGCTAATCCCCTGCTGAAGCAAGCGGCGGATAGGGATCCAGAGAACCTCACGCTGCTGCTGACACTGGCACACAGCTGCCTGCTGTCGAAGCAATATCCCTGCGTCGTGGATAACTATCACCGTCTCATTGCGCAGAACTCCGAATCGGCAGAGGTCGACATGCTCGTCGGCGAGGCCCTCGACGAGATGAAGGACACCGAGGGGGCGATCCGTGAATTTCGTGCTGCGGAAGCCGTGAATCCGAAGGAGCCGAATGTGCACTTCGGACTTGGGTATCTCCTGTGGACGAAAAATCAATACTCCGATGCTGCACCGGAGTTCCAGGCTGAGCTCAACAATGATCCTCAGCATTTTCAGGCAATGCTCTACCTTGCCGACTCGAATCTGCAGATGAATCGTCTCGATGAAGCCAAAGGTCTACTTGAGAAGCTGGAGCGCATCAACACCAACAGCTACAAGGAGCATTTTGACTTTGGTGCGGTGTATGCAGCCCAAGGCAAAAATGAGGCGGCGCTGGTTGAGTTTCGACGAGCGGCCAAACTGAATCCCACCGACGCCGGCGTGCATTGGAAAATGGGAAGACTCTATCGTGCGATGGGCCGCGTGGACGATGCAAAAGCGGAGTTCGCCAAGACGAAGAACATGAATCAGGCAGAGGACGACAAGCTGTTGAAGATCATGTCGACGCTCCCCGGCAGCGGCAAGCCAAAGTCGACAGGCACGCCTGCCGTACCCTCTGATCCGTCCACGCAAAAATAAAGGCCGGAGCTTTCGCCCCGGCCCAAGTGAGTTTGCTTTACGAAATCGCAACAGCTAGAAGATGATCTTTCCGCCGATCTGGACTTCGCGCGGGATGTGAGCACTGGTGACCTGGCCGAAGTTGGAGTCGGAGATGTTGTCGTCGACCGCATCCCAGCTCGTGTGGTTGAACGCGTTGAAGTATTCGCCGCGTAGCTGGAATCTCAAGCGATCGCCAAGGTTGATGTTCTTGATCGACGCCAGATCCCAGCGCTGCATGCCGGGGCCAAGCAGGGGATTCGAGCCTTCCGAACCGAAGTGACCGACTGCGGCGCCAAACGACGAGGTAGAGAACCATTGGTCACGCGACTTCGTCTTGTGGACACCAGCCAACTGATCTGGACGGATTGCGATGTCTCCGTTTTCAGCGAGACCGATGCCGTTGAGACCCATGTTGGCGCCCGTGCCGGCAGCGCAAAGTCCGGTCGTGGCGTCAGCAGTGCAAGCAAATGGATCGCCTGGCTGCGTAGCTTGGAATGAACTACCTGAAACCATCGATGTAATGCCCGACAGTTCCCAGCCGCCCAGCAGATGTCCCACCAGACCTTGCTGCGTCTTGTAGAACGGAAGGTCCCAAACGTAGTTCGCTTCGAAGACTTGCGGCGTGTTGGATGCCGACGGACCGTAATCCGTCAACAGGCTGTAAGTATTCTGGCTCGCCGTTCCGCGATCGTTGGAGTTAGTGGTCAAGTCCTTCGACCATGTGTAGGCGATCCCCACTGTCAATCCCCTGGACGAGCGATGGTTGAGCGAGACCTGCAGCGAGTTGTAGTTGTTGGTGTAGAGAGGCGCGCGTGTGTGGAACGGTCCATAACCAAGATAGGGCCGAATCGCATTCACATCGACATTGGCTCCCGCGGTCGTCCTGTCGCCAAGGGTCGGCTGGTTCAGATCCAATTCGCCGAGCAGATGACGCGCCTGGTTGCCAACGTAGGCCACTTCGACAAACGTCGTGGGAAGCAACTGACGCTGGAACGACAGGTTGTAGTTGGCGTACTTCGGAACCTGGAATTCAGGATTTCCTGACGTCGTGAGAAGGTTCGGTCCATAGGCCACCACATTGGCGCCTGCGGGAGAATCGAATGACGTGTTGCGGATCGTGGCAGTCTGCACCAGCGGCGGATCGCCGAAGGCATTCTGTTCCCAGATGCCGTTGAGCACGCGGTCGTAGAAGATGCCGAAGCCGCCGCGAATCGAGGTGAGTCCGCGTCCGTCGGGGCTGTAGGCGAAACCAATGCGCGGACCGAAATTGTTGTTGTGATTTGGATTGACGTAAGCGCCGTAGGGCGAGCACTGCACCAGCGGCCCGATAGCCTGCGCTGCGGAGCAAGCCGCGCCCTTGGGAAAGATCAGACCGTTCGAATAGGTTGATGGAACCAGAGCATTCCCGTTGAGCACTTGTCCAGGAGCGAACTCGCCACTCAGAGGATCGATCGCCGGAGCATTGACTGCGCTGTACAACAGCGGATCGAAGTTGTTGAGAGTATTGTTGACGTCGGTCGGCGACGGGAAGCGGCTCCAGCGAACTCCGAGATTGAGCGTGAACTTCTTCGTGACCTTCAAATCGTCTTGCACGTACGCTTCGCTGTTGATGTAGTGCAGATCCGGAATGGAGTCGTGGCTCGCTTGCGAGTACGAGTAAGCGTTGCCGAGCAGGAAGTCGCCCCAGGTGGGGAAAACAAAGCTCGCAGCGCCGCTCGAGGCATTCTCGGTCTTCAACATCTGTTGAATCTGGAAGCCCGCGCGAATCGTGTTGCGGCCGAGACTGATCGAGACGTTGTCGAAGTACGTCCGGTCGAGATTGCGCTCCTTATAGGGGGCGCTTCCTTCGCCAAATCCCTGAATGCCACCCGCGAGAAAACTGACTGAAGGGATGCGGCCGTAGGGGTCTGCGTAGTTCCAGTTGTTGGTGAGTGCGCTGCGCACAGATGAGGAATTCGCAACATCGCCGTTGTCCAGCGTCGCAGCGATCGATCCCTGCGCCCACACGAATTCGACCTCGTTCACAACTTTGGGCGAAATGGTCCAGGTAAGGTTGCCTACGACATTCTTGCCCGGCGCATCGACCGACGTCGCCATCGTGCCTGGATAGTTGTTGCCTGCCCAAAGCCCCGTTGGATACGCGATCGGCGTGTCGTCTTGCATGCCGCGCGCGTAAAAATGAAGCTTGTCGCTGAAGTAGTGATCCACTCGAACGATGTCTTGCCTGAAGTTGTTGAACTGCGAATAGGACTGGTAGAAAAGGTCGCCGTTGTTCGGCGGGAATTTGCTGAACACGTTGGTCAGATACACCTGGGCGTTCGCGCTGTAACAACCGGAGTTGATCTGGGTCGTATCTGTCGCGGCGTCGTAGGTTGTGCATCCGGCAAGGCCATTGGGGCCCGACGGCGTAAATTTGCCCGCAATCGCGCCGGAGAGTTGAGCGGCGCTCGGTGGCGTCACCGTGATCGGATCAGGCGTGCTCGTCTTGCGCCATTCCTCCGACCAGAAGAAGAAGGTCTTCTTCTTGTCGATGTTGTACACCTTCGGAATGAAGACCGGTCCACCGATGGTGTAGCCGAAGTTGTTGTACCGTTCAATGGTGCGCGACTGGCCTGTGAGATTGTTGAAGTAGCTGTTCGCGTTTAGTGCATCATTGCGGACAAACTCGTATACATCGCCATGGAAGGCGCTGTTTCCGGACTTGGTAGCCACCAGCACCTGGCCGCCGCCCGACCGGCCGTAGCCTGCATCATAAGTTCCGCGCTGCAACGTGAATTCCTGGATCGCGTCGACGCTGGGAACGTTGGTCAAGGTTGCATTCGATCCGCTGTCGTTGATATCCGCGCCGTCCACGGTCCAGTTATTCGCAGTCTCGCGCGCGCCGTTTACTGCGAGCGCGGTTCCGTCCGACAGTCCAAAGCCGACTTCGTCTCCGAGCTGATTTACAACGCCAGGCTGCAGCGTAACCAATTGCTCGAAATTTCGATTGCTCAGCTCAAGCTCTCGCACCTGCGTTCCAGAGATGGTGCCGGCTTGTGCGCTGCTCTCCGTGTCGATGGAGACAGGGTTATCTTCCACCGTGACCGTGGTGGTAAGAGCGCCCGCTTTGAGTTGAATGTTGAAGGTGTGCTTCTCGGCAACGTTCAGCACGATGTTCTTGCCGTCATAGGTCTCGAAACCCTGCGCAACAGTTTTCACGCTGTAGGTTCCGGCGGGAAGATTGGTAGCCGTGTAGGAGCCCGACGCATCCGACTGCACAAGGCGTCCCGTGGAATTCACTCCATTGAGCGTGATCGTGATCGCCGCGTTCGGAACCAACGCACCACTGGTGTCGGTCACGGTCCCGCTCAAGGTTGCTGCCAACTCTTGGGCAGAGCCGGGCATCGCAGCAACAAAGAGGAGCGGCAGCAGCCAGATCATGTGCGCGAACCTGCGTACGGAGCTCCTCCACGTGCCAGCGCCGTCGTTGGTCGGGTGAAGACGTTTCGAAAGGGAGATGTGGTCTGGGGCTTGTGCTGTGTTGATCATTGCCGACGCACCTTTCATAGAAATCCAGTGATGTCCAACTACGAGGGGTGGTTTTGGACGGCGTACTTCAAGCGTCCGGAGCGGGTAGCTGTACGGAACCAGTTCAACTTGGGATTTGCAGAAAAGAGCGAGGCTGGTTCGGTCGATTGCAGTCCATCGGGCTTCTGCTGGTGCAGCAGCCTGCAATCCACCACGGCTGAGTCAATGGACTTATCCGCATATGCATCACGCTTCCTCCACAAAGTGCTACAAGTTTGGCCGAAGTGTTGCGGCCTGCCCCCGAACCGTAATCGAAGTCTTGCGTGCAGCCTTTCTTCGCTTTCCGGAAATCAGGGAATCTTTCTTCGTTCTGAAACAATAGGACCAGTGCACATAAATTGCAAGGGAGAATTGAACAAAAAGGCTGAAAATGATCAAGTAGATGAGCTGAGATGGGTCGAGTTGGCCAGATCATCTCGCGTTTCGTTGGTTTTACGCTCGGCGGAGACGAAAAATGGCGCTGCTGCGGAAAGGCGCGATTTAGCGCCAATTGCGTCGATAACTATCGAAGAATCATTGAATTAGAGAGCAGTGTGCGCCAGCGCGAGCAGATCAGTCGCCGAGACGCCCTGCGCCCTTGAAGCGATGATTCAAGCGAGAATGATGCGCACGCCCTGCCGTTCGAAGGGAGCCAAAGACTGCGGCGAAGCGCCTTCGTTGGTGATCAGGACGTGAATATCGCTTGCGGGGCAGATGAAAGCAGGGCTCACATGGCCCAACTTGCTCGAGTCCGTCACAACGATGACTTGCTTGGATTGTTTCACCATCTTGCGATAGACAAGAGCTTCGTCGGTTTCAAGCGTTGTGGCGCCGCGCTCGAAGTCCAGGCCCGTTACGCTCAGAAAGACTTTGTCCATGTAGACGTCATTCAGGAACGTGAGTGCAGCATTTCCCGTAAGAGAAAATGACCACGCCCACGGCACGCCTCCACCCGTCAGAACCGTGCGCACACCGGGCTGATTGCACAGTTCCATGCCTATATTGATGGCATTGGTGATCACCTGAATCTTCTCGCGATGACGCAGGCTGCGGCCAATATGAGTCGTCGTCGTGCCTGCCGTGAGCCCCACTGTTTCGTTGGGTTGGATCAACTCGGCCGCGGCCAGGCCGATGCGCCGCTTCTCCACCGCAAAGCGCTGTTCGCGCGCAAGAAACGAGCTGTCGTAGCGAAAGGGTTCATACAACAGCGGCTCGACTAAGGTCGCTCCACCGTGCGTGCGACGAATGAGTCCGCGGTTTTCTAATCGTGCCAAGTCGCGGCGAATGCTGGGAGCGGATGATCCGGCGACGGCGAGGATCTCTTCGACCGAAGCCGTCCCAACTGAGAGAAGAAACTTGATGATCTGCTCAGACCGGGGATTGAGGTTGTCCGACATGTCGGACCGATTCTACATGGGTCAGGCGACTTTATTCCATGCCATGTACACGCTTTTTGGCACTTTGGCTTATTTGTCCCTGCCAAATTCTCACGAAAATGATTGTTTTTTAGGCAAATGGTCATAAGTTAATTTTCCACAAAGGGACTGTATTCAAAAAAGAACTCGGACAGCTTTTAGCCCTGGGAGGGCCTGCCAGCGAAACGGTGGCGGAGCCTTCCGCCACCGTGAGGCCACCGACGAGCCGCGAACCGATTCCGAGAGGAGGCGCCAACCGCGCTTCCTATTTGCCAGCGTCCTTCGATGGAGTTGCCGTGAAATCGCCCGTCACGCCGTACGGCTGCACTTCAACCGAGCCTGCAATCTTGCCCGAATCGTCAAGCGTGGCCGTGTAGCTGAGAGTCAACGGACTTCCGTTATAGTCCGTATCGTATTTCCACGTGACCTTGTTGCCGTCGACGCTGCCCGTGACCTGCACATCTTTGCCCTCGGCGGTCTTGCAGGTGCCCGCGAGCTTAGCGTCCGTCTGGAGAAACGTGCACTGCTGATCGCTTTCGTTGTTCGCGATGCTTTGATGGAGAGACCATTGGCCGGTCAGGTTGGGGGCGGTCGCGGCCAAGGCAGAAACGGCAAAGAAGAGGCTGGATGCTGCGATGAGTTGCTTCATTCGAGATTGACCTTTCGGGATAAGAGTTAAATCGGATCGATTCTTTTGCGACGATCCGCCCGCAGGTTGGGCGCACCCACCGACGAATCGCCGCGCAATACGTTAAAACGAGATTCCTTGACTCAAAGGCAGATCACGCGAGGAGCCTCCGACCCGGATCACGTACTGTCCGGGCACGAGTTGCCACGAGTTCGACGCCTCGTCGAAGACTGAAAGCCGATCACGGCTCACTGGAACGGAGACTTGTTTCGATTCGCCTGGAGCCAGCTCGACCTTGGCCCAACCCACGAGGCGTTTGGGAGGTTCGCCCGCCGCATCCGGCAACGACGCATAAACCTGCGCTGTCTCAATGCCCGCACGCTTGCCCGTGTTCTTCAGCGTGAACGAGATGCTGGTTGTGTCGCCCGGAGTCACCGAAAGACCCGCATACGCGAATGTCGTGTACGAGAGGCCGAAGCCGAATGGAAAGAGCACGGGCTTCTTCTCCGCGTCGTACCACTTGTAGCCGACCTTCAGACCTTCGTCGTAGTGCACATCGAAGAATGGTCCTGACACCATGGCCATCGCAATCAGTCCCGGGAAACCCGCCAGCTTGGGCGCTGGATGGTCAGCACTGGCTGCTGGAGGATCGGTATGAACCGGATGAGGCAAGTCGGCTTCATTCCTGGGGAACGTAAGCGGAAGCCTCCCCGACGGGTTGACATCGCCGAAAAGAAGATTGGCGATCGCCTCCGATCCACGAATACCCGGATACCATGCTTCGACCACCGCACCAACCTTGTCGATCCACGGCATCAACACCGCGCCGCCTGTCTCCAGCACGACGATCGTATGTGGATTCGCTGCCGCAACCGCTTCGATCAAGGCATCCTGGTTCCCAGGCAGCGAAAGATTCTTGAGATCCATGCCCTCCGACTCATGTTGTAAAGCAAAAACAATCGCGACCTTCGATTGGCGTGCCAGAGCCGCTGCAGTGGCTGGATCGTCCCCGGCATCGAACTTCACCACCGCATGCGTTGCCTTCTCTTCAATTCCCGCGAGAGGAGCGGAGCGATGGTAGACCTGCAGGAGCATGAAACTCGCCAGCGGGTTCTTCATGATCTCTGGAGGGGGTGGAACGGCATTGCCACCCGCAGGCGAGACCTGCGAAGATCCTCCGCCGGAGAGAACGCCCACATCCGCATGTCCCCCGATCACCGCAATCGACCGGATGGACTCAGCATTCAGCGGCAGCAGGTTGCGGTCATTCTTCAGTAGCACGGCGCCCCGCTCTTCAGTCTTCTGGGCAACCTCAAAGCCACGCTTTACGTCGGGAGAATCCGGCTGCGGCGGATCGTCAACAATGCCGGAATCGAACTCGGTGCGAAGAATGCGGTGCACCATATTGTCCAGCCGCTCGGTCGGCACTTCGCCCGACTGCACGGCTTTCTTCAGCGGCTCACCAAACGAGTCGTTCCCCGGCATCTCGACGTCGAGGCCGGCGAGGGCTGCTTTCGTCGAGCTCTCGGTGGCGCCCCAGTCCGACACCACGAATCCTTTGAAGCCAAAGTCGCCTTTCAGCACATCCGTCAGCGTGTACTGGTTTTCGCATCCGTAGGTCCCGTTGATGCGGTTGTAGGAGCACATCACGGCTCCCGCCCCGGAATCTTTGAGTGCGATTTGAAAGGCGAGCAAATCACTTTCGCGCATGGCGCGCTTGCTGATGATCGAGTTCACCGTGGTGCGGCCCGCATCCTGGTCGTTCACCACATAATGCTTCATATCGGTAATCAAGTGCAGGGCCTTTTCGGCTTTCAGCTCCTGACCAGCCAGCGTGCCTGCGAGCAGCGGGTCTTCGCCCTTGTATTCGAAGGTGCGGCCATCGCGTGGCTCACGAATCATATTGATGCCTGAGCCCAGCGACATATTGAATCCCATCGCGCGCACTTCATGCCCAATCATGGTACCGATCTCGTACGAAAGCGCTGGATCCCACGCCGCGGCCATGGCCTCGGCAGAAGTGAGCGCGGTTGCGTAGCGGCCTTTGACGCCGGCCCCAGAGACCCCCTCCACGCAGTCGGTCATCTGCAGATCGGGAATGCCGAGTCGCGGAATACCCGGGATAAAGCCCAGCGTCGAAATGGCGCGCGTCGCAGGTCCAGACTCAGGTTGACTGAACAATGCCTGCCAGCCGAGACCATGCAGCATCTGGATCTTCTCGTCGAGCGTCAGTTCTTTGATGACCAGATCGGCGCGCTGATCGGGAGTGAGACTCTGATCAGACCAGGGATAATGCTTCTTTTGGAGCATTCCCGGAAACTGGGCGACAACTAACGTGCTCGGAATGAGAAGTGCAGCCAAAGCGAACAGGGATGCGATGCGTGGTTTCATTGACCCGACAACCTTTCTGACAACTGCAGAACGTGCAACATTCGCTCCTGAGGAGCGGGTAGAAATGAATGCATTCCAGCTGCCCTTGCTTCAATTGATGCCGCTGCATTTGCGCAGCACCGGATTGCCGAAGCGCAGGCTAACGGACCTGTGGCATACTCAAGAAACATACTGACCAGTCAGTATGTTGTCAATGCGAGATTTTCGCGGAACGATCGCAAAGGAGCTGCGGTGCAAACGCTAACCAAACAAGAGCTGCGCACCAAGGAAACTCGGGCCAGGCTTCTGGACGCGGCCGAAGCGGTGTTTGTGCGCGATGGCTATGAGAGTGCGCAGCTCGATGCGATTGCCGCAACCGCGGAGCGAAGCAAAGGCGCCGTCTATACGCACTTCAAGAGTAAGGAAGACCTGTTTCTCGCTCTCTTTGAGGATCGCACCAGCTCCTACATCGTGCAGCTCGTCCGCAGCCTGAAGAAATGTACCCATCGCAAGCAGAGTCTGAAGACGTTTCGCGACTTTTATGTTGGATTGCTGCGCGACACAGCGTGGTCCATCCTCACCCTCGAATTCAAACTGTACGCGCTGCGGCATCCTGAATCGAAAGAGCGGCTGCGCAGGGCTTTCGAGATGTCAAAGGCCATGAGTGACAGTGCAACGTTCGACCGGATGTTTGGCCATCTGACTGCAGGTCAGCGAGGGGATATTGAATCGTCCCTCAGCGCATTAGGCCCCGTGCTCTCAGGGCTGATTCTCGAAAGCCACTTCGAGCCGGACATTCTGTCGAAAAAGGCGCTGCGCAGGCTCCTGGGAAAAATCTTCGATGCGCTCGTTCCATCTCACCCCTAGCCGGCAGCCTGCGCTCCTGGTTGCTCTGCGGGCACGCTCAAAACGCCTTCGGTGCGAGCGATAATCGCCGAAGCAATGCAGTTTCCAACCACGTTCATCAACGTGCGGCCCATATCCATCAGCGTGTCGATGCCCAGAATCAGCAGAATGGGCGCGGTCGGCAGGTGAATGGCGCTCGCCGTTGCAAGCAGCACAACGAGCACAGCGCGTGGAACGCCGGCGACTCCTTTGCTGGCGAGCATCAAGATCGCGAGCATCGCAATGAGCTGACCGGCCGACAAATGGATGCCCGCCGCCTGGGCGCAGAAAATTGCGGCCATCGACAGGTACACGCTCGAGCCGGTCATGTTGAAGCTGTATCCCGCTGGAATCACGAACGAAACAATCCAGCGTGGAACACCAAACTCTTCCATCCGCTCCATCGCCAGGGGCAGGGCCGCCTCTGAGGTCGTGGTGGCGAAGCCGATCGATGCCGGTTCACTCACTGCGGCGATAAATCTCCGCAATGGCACCTTGAACAGCACCAGGCTTGGAATCTGCACGAGCAGCGTGAACGCGAGCAGAGCGATGTAGTACGTCACGCCCAGCTTTGCCAGAGGAAGCATCGCTCGCAGGCCGACCGCACCCACCGTATACGCCAGCGCAGCTCCGGCGGCAACCGGCGCCAGCAGCATCACGATACGCGTGAGCTGAAACATGACTTCTGCCAGTGATTGAAGAACGGAGAGCAGGGGTGCTCGCTTCGCCTCAGGCAACAGGGCCAGCGCAGTGGCGAAGAGCACCGAAAATATAGCCACCTGCAGAATCTGATTTTGTGCGACCGACTGCGCGATGTTTTCAGGAAAGAGATTCAGCAGAATCTGCTGCCAGGTCTGCGCTGCCGGTGCGCCGGCAAGCCCTGCTGGCACCGATGGAATCGTCACGCCCCATCCAGCCCCCGAAAGCGAGATGGCCACGGCGCCAATCAACAGGCCCAGCGTGGTCACGATCTCGAAGTAGACGATCGCCTTTACGGCCACGCGACCGATGCTGCGCAACTCGCCATGGCCGGCAATGCCCGTCGTGATCGTCGCAAACAGCAGCGGCGCAACAATCATCCGGATCAGCCGGAGAAACAGATCGGCGAAGAAATGCGTCTGCGCGGCAGCCTGCGGCGCGTCGAGTCCCAGTTCGACACCCGCGAGCATACAGAAAGAGGTCCAGAACAAGAGCGACCCGCGGCCGAAGAAACCTGCACCGCACACTACCAGCGCCACGACGCGCAAAACGATGCCCGGCGCAGATGCCCCGCATGCCCCCGTAGCCGCGCCAGCCAGCCATAGAATGAGCGCAATCTTCCAGAGCAGCGACGAACTCGTCGCAGAATTACTCGCCCGGGGTGCAATCTCGGTCGAAGTCATCGATGCCCCATTCTGTCATGTTCAGGGCTGGACTGTAGGCCGCTTCAATTGCATCGCCTCCGCAATCACGTCGGTGTACTTGAGCCCTGCTCCCGTATTGAAGAGCACCACGCGATCGCTGGGCTTGAGCGCGCCTGCGGCAAGCAACTGGTCATAGGCGGCCGTGACGGTTGCGCCCTCCGGAGAAAGAAAGATGCCTTCGTTGTGCGCCCAATCGAGAATCGACGCCAGAATCTCTTCGTCGGTGACAGACATGGCAATGCCGTCTGAGGCCTTGAGGATGTCGAGCATGATGGCGTCGCCGTACGGCTTGGGCACGCGCAGTCCCGCGGCGAATGTGGACGCATTCTGCCACATGGTGCTCGCGGCTTCTCCCGCTTGAAAGGCGCGAACAACGGGCGCACAACCGGACGATTGCACGGCGATCATCCGCGGACGTTTGCCGGGCTTGACCCACCCCAGCTCCTCCATCTCCCCGAATGCTTTCCACATGCCGATGAGGCCCACGCCGCCGCCCGTGGGATAGAAGACCGCATCGGGATATTCCCAGCCGAGCTGTTCGACGAGTTCGTAGCCCATGGTCTTCTTGCCTTCCACGCGAAAAGGCTCCTTCAACGTGGAGATATCGAACCAACCCTCCTGCTGCTTGCGCTCGGCCACGATGCGGGCGCAATCAGAAATGAGCCCATCGACAAGCGTGACCTTGGCCCCGTACGCAGTCGCCTCGACATAGTTAGCGAAAGGGACATCCCGCGGCATGAAGATTTGCGCCTCAATGCCGGCAGCCGCAGCGTAGGCAGCCAAAGCTCCAGCGGCGTTTCCTGCCGATGGCACGGCCAGCTTACGAAGGCCGTAGTGACTCGCCATCGAGACGGCCATGGCCAATCCGCGGGCTTTGAAGGTGCCGGTCGGATTTGCGCCCTCTTCTTTAAGGTAGGCACGGGAATGCCGCTTGCTTTGCAGCATGGGAGTCCAGCCCTCGCCCAGGGTCACTGGTTTTACATCAGGAAGCACGGCGCGATAGCGCCACATGCCCTGCCAGCCCGACGTGCCGGCATCGATGACTTGCGCAGGATGGCTGCCGCGCAGGGTTGAGAAGTCATACCGCACGTAGAGCGAGCCGGCCGGCTGGCTCTCACAACGCGTGCAGACCGTTTGCGGAGTTTCGGCGGAAAGATGAGCGTGGCAGCGAGTACATTCGAGATAAGCGATAGGAGGCATGGGATCTCAGCAACAGTCCTATCTTACAAGGGCACTGGGAGCGCATGACCTGTTACAAAGTGAAGCCCTGCGACTAAAAGATGTCCTTCTCGGCGGCGCCGCCATCGAGCACGATCAGCTTCTTGATCGCCTTCGTCATCTTCTCTTGGAAATCAGGCACATCATCGGTCTTGGGCTGTGAGAAAAGGAACCGCGCCCGATTGCCGATGAGTGTAGTGTCGACGTGATCGAGCTTGTCATAGCAGGTGCGCGCCGTCTTGCCTGCGACCGAAACCATCGTGAGGCGAACCAGCTTTTCGCGCTGACGGTCACTGTCGCTGGGATCGAAAATATCCCAGACAGCGTTGTTGGGATTAAGAGCGCTCATCGATAAGTCGCAGCGGCCGCCGGGAGTCGTCACCGTAAAGATCTTGGTCGTTTCGTCGTAACGGACGTCGAGGTTGTCGTTGACGCCATCACTGGGGCTCAGCGAGAGCATGGAGCCGCGGATATATTCCACCAGGTCCGATTCCGTGGGTTCGGGTTTGGGCGGGGGCGCGGACTTCTTGTGGACCTTGGTCTGCGCGAAGCCAAGCGGAGCCAGAAGAAGCAGCATAGCGGCGCCTTTGATCCATTGCGTCATAGCTTGGGTCCAATCGATGCGGGTTTGCGCCGAGTATAGTCCGTTGCGCCAGGGTTCGGCCACCATGTGCCTACCAACGGACAAATGCACATTCCTCAATGGATTGCGCCGATCGCCCCGCGCATTTCCGATTTTTCATGAGGGCGAGGGCAACAAAGGCACGTTTCGGGCCATCACACTCGCTTGGAACGGAGGTTCTGAAACGATGAAATTGAAATGGATTCTTCTTCCCCTGCTCGCCCTCGCATTGACCTGCATCGCGCCCGCGAAGGCGAGAGCAATCGCAGCGTCCGCGCCGGCAGCTGGAGCGCAGTATGGCCACGACCACGATTGGGACGCGCCCCCTTCTGAGTTCCGCGAAGCGCAACGCCAGGGCTTCCACGACGGCATCGAAGGCGCTCGCAAGGACTTCAATAACCACCGGCCGCCCAACGTCGAGAACCGCGACGAGTATCGTCACCCCCATGTGTCTCACGACTTGAGAGAAGACTATCGGGAAGGTTTCCGAGCCGGTTACGATCGAGCGATGTCGCACCTCAACAGCCAGCACTACTGAGTGCAGCAAGAATCACGCACCACACAGCAACCCGGCCCTTGCGGCCGGGTTTGTTGTTTCTAGGCAAGCTTGTTTGCCTATTTGGCCCCCAGCAGCGCGCCTGCGCCTATGTGGATACAATCGACATGCCCCAAGCCGTTGGACGCGGCGGGTTCTCACAGCCGGCAGATACGATCCCGATGACCGGCTCCCCCATCACGCACCTTTTACAAGAAGGAGAAAGACGATGCACCTCCATCGATTTGGAATCTCCGCAGTTGCTCTGCTGGTTGGTTTATCAGCCGCGCCATACGCCCGTGCCCTGGCCGGACAACAAGGGCCTCCGCCTCCTGGATACGGCTGGGACGCACCTCCTCAGGAACTGAATGAATTTCAACGGCAGGGATTCCACGATGGCATTGAAGGCGCGCGTCGCGACATGGACAACCATCGCGAACCGAATGTGGAGAACAGAGACGAATTCAGAAATCCCCATGTTCCGCAAGGTATGCGCCACGCCTATCGTGAGGGATTCCGGCGCGGCTATCAAACGGCCATGTCGCATCTGATGGGAGGCCAGGGACCCGGTCCCCAATTCCAGCAGCCGGTTCAGCAAGCCTCTCCTGGCTACGGATGGGACGCGCCCCCTCAGGAACTGAATGAATTTCAACGGCGGGGATTCCACGACGGCATCGAAGGCGCGCGTCGCGATGTGGACAATCATCGAGAACCGAACGTGGAGAACCGCGACGAATATCGGCATCCAGATGTTCCGCCGGGCATGTGGCAGGCCTATCAAGAGGGATTCCGGCGCGGATATCAGACGGGTATGTCGCATCTGATGGGCGGCCAAGGATCTCAATTCCAGCAGCCTGTTCCGCCGCCTCCGCCGCCGCAGTGGGACGCGATTCCGAATGAGTTCAATGACATTCAGCGCCGTGGATTTCACGACGGCATGGAGGGCGCGCGTCGCGATATGGACAACCATCGCGAACCGAACGTGGAGAACCGAGACGAATATCGGCATCCCCAACTTGCGCCCGAGCTTCGTGAAGCCTACCGCGAAGGCTTCCGACGCGGCTATGACCGTGCGATGGCCCACATGACGAACCAGCCCTTCCGTTATTGACTTGCTGATCTACTGACCATGTACCCTCGTACAGACCCGGCTCCTCAGGCCGGGTCTTCCTTTTCAGCGATTAATCGAGTCCATCCCCGGCATCCAACCAAATATCCCTCGGCGAATGCCGTAGGCTTCTATCTGGACCAAGAGGGCCCTCTCCATGCGCGTCGCACCTGTGTTGTTGCTTTTTCTCGCATCGGTTGTCGCCGGTGCGCAAACCCCCATTACGATTGATGCCCATGCGCCCGCCCATCCGTTTCCACATTTCTGGGAAGAGATGTTCGGCTCGGGACGGGCAGCGCTCGCGTTGCGAGAGAACTACCTGGACGATCTGAGCGAAGTGTATGATCAAGTTGGAATGCGTTACGTGCGCTTTCACGCCATCTTCCACGATGAATTAGGCGTCTACGACGAAGACAAGAACGGCGACCCCGTTTTCAACTTCACTTACGTCGATCAGATCTACGATGGTCTGCTGGCGCGGGGAGTCCGGCCCTTTGTCGAGATCAGCTTCATGCCGTACAAGCTGGCGTCGAAACCTGCGATCCATCCCTTTTGGTACAAGCAGAATGTCGCGCCCCCCAAAGATTATGCAAAGTGGGACGCGCTGATCCACGCTTTCGCGCAGCATCTGGTCGATCGTTACGGAATCGATGAAGTCGCACAGTGGTACTTCGAAGTCTGGAATGAACCGAACATCGACTTCTGGGCCGGCGAACCAAAGCAGGCGACGTATTTCGAGCTATACGACCATACGGCGCGCGACCTGAAGGCGGTCAGCGGGAAGATCCGTGTCGGCGGACCGGCCACCGCGGCGGCGCACTGGATCCCGGAGTTCCTCAATCACGTTCACAGTCAGAACATCCCCATCGACTTTATCTCGACCCACGGATACGCCGACGATACGGTACAGGATCTGTTCGGCACCAATGAGGATATTCCGATGCGCGACCGCGTGTGCCGCGCCGTGAAGAAGACGCATGATGAGATTGCCGGATCGCCCCTCGGCTCGCTTCCTCTGATCTGGTCAGAATGGAACGTGCCATCGTATGGCGAGTTGGGTGCGCGCGACAACTGGTACGTGGGGCCTGCCCTGGCGCGCGACATCAGCCAATGCGACGGTGACGTGCAGCTGATGTCGTGGTGGACCTTCGACGACGTGTTTGAAGAGGGCGGCGTGAAGAAAAAGCCCTTCGATAACGGTTTCGGACTTATTGCTCCAGACAAAATCAAGAAGCCGAGTTTTTACGACTTTTCGCTGTTGCACGAACTTGGAGACCAGCGAATGGAGAACTCTTCCGACGATGTCCTCGTGACCCGCAAAAAAGATGGGACGCTGGTCGTTGCGGCATGGAACCTGGTGGACATGGACAAAGTCGCGCAAGGAACGCCAATCACTCTTCATCTCAATTTCAAAGGAGTGGCCTCGGGTGCAGCACTAAAGATCCAGCGCGTCGATGCTACGCACGGCAACCCCATGACGACCTATCGCGCCATGGGAAGCCCGCCGTATCCAACACAGACGCAAATCAAGGCTCTCAATGCGGCGTCAGCATTGCCCGCGGCCGAGCATCAAAAGCTTGCCAAAGGATCCTTGGAGTTGACGCTCCCGGTCAATGGCCTCGCGGTATTGGAAATCCCTGTGCGGTAAGACTCTGCATCTTCTGGCGAAACGAATTACGAATGGTTGACGTGCCCTCCCGGAGCGATGGATTTGGGCATCGACATTCCCTGTTCGAGAAATGCAGCCGCAGGAGCAACACGCAAAGAAAAGGGGCGCACGATGCGCCCCGTATTGATTCCATGCTCCATCACCACCTAGAACGAGAACCGCGATTGCAACTGGATCGTTCTGGATCCGAGGGACGTCCGGGCGACGCCAAAGTCGTCGTTGACCGATGTAATGGCGCCGTCTGGATCGACGGAACCAAGAATGTTGTCGATGTTCGATGGGTTGAGATTGTTCTTGTTGAAGAGGTTGTAGAAATCAGCGCGGAACTCGAGCCGCGCACGTTCGCCCAGCACGCGATTGTTCGGTAGACCGAAGCCCTTGGTGAGCGAGGCGTCGAAGTCGTTATACCCCGGCCCGTTCAGGCTGTTGCGATGGATGCCGGGCGTCGGCGGCGCAGCGGTCGCTGGAAATGCCGGACCGTCGACGAACGTAGGCGCTGTAAAGAAGGCAGTCGCGTCGCCCTTGTAGTTGGGATTCGTCGTCTGCATAAACGTACTATTGCCGGTGCTCGTCCCGGCGCCGCCCCTGAATGCTGCCGGACGAAGCTGCTTGTACGAGCTGCCGTTGTAATACAGCCCGCCCGCCGTGTTCACGTTGTAAAGCGGGTTGATCGGGAATCCCGTATGCAAATTGAAGATTCCGCTAATCGACCATCCACCTACGACTTTCTCGGCCCAGTTGTTTTCGTTGTGGAAGATCACCGGCTGCCAGAGACCAAACAGCTTGAACGCATTGGCTACGTTGTAGTCCGATCGGCCATAGGCTGCGTGCGAGTTAAACGGATAGGGGTCTTCTTCGTACGGACCGGAGTTCTCGTCCATCGATTTCGCCCAGGTGTATTGCGCTTCCACATTGAAGTGATGCGACAGGGTGTGCTTCAGTGTGGCGATCATTGCGTTGTAGTTCGCCGATCCGCTGTTCGTATAGAGATCGACGAAGTTCACGGCGGGGTTGAGAGGAATACCCTGTGCCGCAGCGACGGCGTTGTAGTTGGACTGGATAAGCAGATGGCGCGACTGGCTCCCTTGATAGCCGAGCGTGGCGACCATCGCGAACGGGAACTGATATTGCAGGTCGAGGGAATAGTGGTAGTTGGTGATGGTGCCGGGGTGAGAATCAAATCCAGTCACCGAGATTGGGCTTGATGTCGCCGAGACGGGAAGATTGTTGGTCCCGAAGGTAGTGATCGTCGACGGATTCGGTGCGAAGCCGAAGAGAGAATTGATATTCGTCGCCGTCTCGTAGAAGATTCCAGGCGCATTCGCAGTCGGCGTAGAACAGCAGAATGAAGCCTGCACCGCATTTGGGGGATTGCCAACTCCATTCGAGATGATGGCAATTTCGTTCTGGTTATAGTTGATCCCGAAGCCGCCTCGGACGACCAGCCGGTCCATCGATGATTTCGGCAGCCAGGCAAAGCCCAGTTGCGGACCAAAGTTCCACTTCTGCGGCGTATCCAGAGTGTCGCCCACCTGCACGTTCAGATTGCTGAGAGCGGCTGACCCCGAGCCGAAACGGAGAACGTCCAAATTGCCTTCTTTGGAAGAGAAGGGGCCAAACCAGGACCAGCGCAGGCCCGCATTGATGGTGAAGTTGGGACGCAGCTTGAAATCGTCCTGCACAAAGAATCCCAACAGGTTCACGCGATCATCCTGCCGATTCGCGAAGGGCACGCCGGTGCTTGCATCAAATTGCCCGCTCTCCTGATAGGGCGCATCGTTGGCAAAATCCCAAAGATTGCGGAACGAGAACGATGGACGCGCAGAGTAAGTCGGATTATTCAGGAAGTAGAGCCGCGTGAAATCGCCGCCAGCCTTGATGCTGTGACGACCCAGAACCTTGGTCAGCACGTCGTTATAGTCATAGGTCCACTGGTTGTAGTTGCTGGGCCCTGGAGGGCCGAAGTACTGGAAGTTGTTGTTACCTGCGAGACTGCCCGTGTTGTCGATATTGTCCTGGGGCAAACCGAAGGGTTCCTGGGGATTGGAGACGACCTCATTCCAGCGCCAGCCCGCGGCATTGGCGCGCGCCTGGTTCAGCAGGGTTGGGCTGAAGGTGTGATTCCAGATGATCGAGAACGCGTCGTTGGTCTGACTGTGATGCCAGAAATTCGCCGAACGCACCGGACCGTTGTAGTCGGTGCTGGAAACAGGAACCCAATATATGGCGAAAGCGAGATGATCGCGCTCGCGTACCTGCGCATCGAGCCGGCCATTGTATTGCTGCTGCGTCGTTGTCGTTGGGTTGACCGTGCTGAACAGGGCCATGTCGGGAACGCCGTCGAGGCCTCCGCCTACACCGGGACTGTTCGTCGAGCCGCCGTATGTGGGGTCCTGCGTACCAAGCGCAGACGTCAGCGGAGAGCCCACGTCAAGGCCGTTCGGAGTCGTCGCGCAATTCACTCCTTCGCTCAGTCCGATCTGGGCGCATGTCGCCTGCACCATGCCGCCCGATGCGACACCTTCCCCTTTGTAGGTCAGGTATTGCGATGCGATGCTGCTCGACGATGCGGCCGAGCTATCAAACTCCGGCGTCTCATACCAGCTCTGCCCCGTGGCCGTGGCCGCAAGGGGGCTCGTCTCGTAATTGAAAAAGGCGAAGAGATGATTGCGCCAGAAGGGTCCACCGAGGCTGCCACCGTAGTTGTTGAAGCGATTTTCGTCGCGGTTGAGTCCGCGCGCGGCTGGAGTCCCGGGCGTGGTTGAGCCAAGGCCGTTCCAGCGTTGATAAGCGTTGAGACCAGGCCGGGAAGCCTTGAAGAATGCGCTGCCGTGCAGATCGTTCGTGCCGCTCTTTGAGGTCACCTGGATCTGGCTGCCGCTGAACCGCCCCACTTCTGCGTCATAGCTGTTGGAGACGACTTTGACATCCTGTACGGAATCTTCGCTGGGGGTAATCACCGATGTCCCGCCCCACACCGCGCTCACCGTGCTGATGCCGTCCACCGAGATGCCGTTGGTTTCGTATTGTCCGCCGCGCGCCTGAATCTGCGGTCCATTTTCGGTTTGGAAAATGCCGGACGTTCCACTGCCCGAGCCGCCGGGGCCCTGGTTGCCGGGCAGTTCATAGCTGCCGCCGCCCGCCGACTGCGAAGCATCCCCAAATGTGCCCGGAGCAAGCTGGGCCAGCTGGAAGACATCGCGATTGAAGGATGGGAGATGCTGTATCTCCTCGCTGCTGATCGTGGCGCTCTCCGTCGCCGTGCCTGTGTCGAGCAGGGGCGCTGCGGAGCCGTTGACTGTCACTGTCTCCTGCGCGTTGCCGATCTCCATTTGCACATTGAGAACATTGGACTGCTCGGGAATGAGGACGACCTGGTCGACATTCTTCTTTTTGAAGCCGTCGCGCTCCACCGAAAGGCTGTAGTGGTCGGGCGCAAGCGCGCTGAAATTGAACAGACCTCCCTGGTCGGTCACGAAGGTATGAATCTGATTCGTCTCCTTATCGAGGAGCGAAACGGTCGCGCCAGGAATGATGGCGCCGGTCTGGTCCGTCACCGTCCCACGCAGCGACGCGTTGAACTGGGCCTGGGCCGATTGCCCTCCACCGACGAGCACCACAAACAAAAAAAGCCACCAGGCACAGCCCGTGGCTTGGGAAATAAAACGGCGTGAATCGGAGCGTACAGAGTTCTTAACTTCATTCAACTGCATCATTTGCCTCCTCGCAAAAGAGCGGGCTCTTTGACGTGCCTAGGGTTGGGGAAAGAAGCACAATCGAGCGCACTCAAGAGAGTGCCGCACGTTGACGGCCTCCCCGGGCACAAACGCGGTTTACTATCGCATCGCTTTGTTGCCGGTTATTTAGATGCGGCGTGTGGACGAAGTGTTTTTACTCCCTGGAGGGTCTGAAAGGAGGCGCGATGCCCCGTGATTTGCGCGCTGTTTACCGCAGCGGAGGCTGGCCTCTGAGCTCTGGAGGGGCGGGCGAGGCATGAGGTGCCTTCACCCATTCCGGATTGATCATGGGACGTCGGTTGCACGCGTCGAGGAAGTCCGGGAGGCATAGAGACCTCCGCGGACTGCTTGCGTCGCCTACCGATTCTTCAGCCTATTGGCTGGCGCCGGAGTCCTCGGCGGGCAGCATCTGATAACTGACAAAAGCGAGATGCGCGCTATCAGGTGCCCAATCCGGCACGTTATCGGTCCCTGAACCTCCGATGAGATTCACCAGCACCCGGATCTTGCCGTCCGCGACATTCAGAATGCGCAGCACAATATCTTTATTGGCCGGATGTCCCGTCACATCTTTGTTGTACGAGAGGATCAAGATCGATTTGCCATCGGGAGAGGGATGGGGCGTCCAGTTCTGGAACTCATCGGAGGTGATTTGTTCGGGATGGCTGCCGTCGGCGAGCATACGCCAAATCTGCATCGAACCGCCGCGGTCCGAGTTGAAGTAGATATATTTGCCGTCGGGGGAGTAGTCGGGATCATCGCTGATGCCACTGCCCGTGGTGAGAGCTGTTTCGCCGTTGCCCTCGACCGAGATCGCGTAGATGTTGCCCGAACCGTGGCTCGGACGCGTGAAGGCGATCGTCTTTCCATCGGGCGACCAGCTGTGGAAGTAGGACCACGGGTTTTCGGTCACCAATCGCGGCTCGCCTCCGGTCGACGGCAGGATGTAGACGCGGGTCTCGGGCTTGTCCGCCCTACTGCAACTAATCGCGAGCCATTTGCCATCGGGCGAGAGACCATGGCTGCCTGTGCAGCGCGTGGTCGCTCCGGTATCCAGGCGTGTCGCCGGTCCGCCCTCAGCTGGAGCCGTCCATAGCTGGCCTTCGCGATCGAAGATAAGGGTCTTGCCGTCGCGAGACCAGTTGGGCGCTTCAAGATGTGCACGTTCAGAGGCGATCACGACCGCCCGGCGAAAGTTGTCTTCGACGCCGATGGTCTGCAGCGTGCTGTAGAGGGTCAGATTCGCGGGCGCTGCAGCTGCTGCGAGCGGCGTCAACTCTACATGGGCGAACGTCGCCTTCTCAGTCACGTCCTTGTTATGCGAACAGACGCCGATGCCCGCATAGAAGGGCCCGTCGAGATGCAATTGGATCGAGGCACCCACCTGATGCAGCGGCTCTCCACGTACGCTCACAAACATCGTGATCGTGTCGCCGCGCTTCTCTAACCGGATACGGTGGGGCGTTGCAATGTTGAGCTCGATATCCTGCGTGGTCGCACCGGACGCGCGACGATATTGAAGAGCCGTCATACCCGAACCGTGTTGCGCAGCGTCCGCATAAACACCGTTCGCATCCAGCGTCTGGCGAAACATAAGCACGGCTTTACGATGCGGGCTTGGACTGCCGGAGGAGTCAGGGAAAGTCATGTCCGCCGTAAGCGATACATCTCCCAAGACTTTTTTCCAGACAAAGTGGAAGCCATCCGTCGTAGACCAGAGATTCGCGCCCGCTGCGGCGATGGTATACACCTGCTCTCCCTGGTCGTAATGCAGCGTACCTGCGGGAAGCACGCTACCCACATCCGACTGGCCCTCGAACACTCCTAAGCTTTGAGCGGGCGAAGCGGCGAACGATGAAGTTGCGAAGGCGAGAGCAAGGGCAAGGGACAGGACGACGGACAATCGACGCATGGGCTTCTTTCATGGCCTGCGCGACGTAAGATGGCGCCAGCCGAATTCAGTAAACCCTTTTACTACAAAAGGCGCACTCCCGGCATCCGGGAGTTGCGGAGATCAATCGATTCGCGTCGGAAACCAATCAACTTGCGGTCGCTGCAGCCGGTGCGGGTGCGTGCGTGGGTGCCGCCGCTGGTACAGGCGAAAATTCCTGCAGTCTGCGACGAATGACGCCTTTGCTGGTGGGCAATTCATGCAGCAGGAGCTCCGCAGACTGAACCAGCGGATTGCTGTGGAACCAGCGCTGCATGACGTTGTCGTGCAGCAGGTTGACGACCGCAAGCAGCCCCATGCCCTGGTGATGAGCCATCCACTCGCGTGTCAGTTCCGGCCGCTTCAATGAGGCCATGTAGTCGGCCGACTCATAAAAGCCGTAGGCGCCAACCCAGCCCATCGATTCCATCTTGCGCAGATTACGCAACGCTTCAACGCAATCGACACCGAGGGCCAGGAATGTCGAGTACGGTGAGATGACCGGCCCTGCGGTTGCTTCGAACCACAACGCCACCTGGGGAACACCGTAGGCGTGGTAGGAGTAATGACCTGCGTCATCTTTCCGTGCCGAGCCCGATTCTGAGATGCCCCACGGAATTCCAAGCGAACGGGCAAATCCGCGCTGCACTCCCACAATCGCGTTCTGGGTGCGCGAGATGAGCGTGTTCGAGTAGCTGCGCATCCACAGCGACGGCATCAAGTACTCAAACATGGTGCCGGTCCATGAGAGCAGCAGGTATTGGCCGAAGGCGCTGGCAAAGTCACGGGCGAGCTTGAACCAGCTTTCCTGGCGCAGATCGCCGCGCGCGACCGCAAGAAACGTGGCGATACGAGCCTCTGAGGCCAGCATGTCATAGCAGGCCTCGTGGGTCTTATGCTTGGCCATCTCGTAGCCGATCGACAGGATTTGTCGATTCGGATCCACAAGAAAGTCGAATTCTGTTCCGTCCGCCAGGCGCGATGCTTCCTGCGCAATGGCGCGCAAACCGCGAATCAGCGTATCCAGATTTTCTATCGTCGCCGGAATCATCTTGCGCAGTTCATCCACCAGCGGAAGCAGGTCGCGTTCACGCACGAGTGTGTTTTGTGCATTGGCCAACCGCGCCTCGAGGCTCTTCGCAAACGGAATGCTTTCTTCGATCGAGAGAGCTGAGGAGCGCGCAAGACCCAGCTCGGGAATGCCGCGCAGCTTCTCAAACTCCGGCAGCATCCAGGGAGCATAGCTGCGAATCAGCGAACGAGCTGCACCGATACGATGGACGGTCTCTGAATACCACCAGGTATTGCGCAACTGCGTCTTGAGCGAAGTTGTCGCGGCGGCCAACGCCTCTTCCGCATTCTGTAGCCATGCGATCGAGTCATAGATGGGCGCCGCAGGTCCAGGCATGGGAAACGACGCCAGCTTGGAAGGAAGCTTGCCTTGCGAATGCATCAGCGCCCAGTGAGCACGAATGCCGTTGAACAGCTGCGCGCAGCACAGCGGCCTCTCGATGAGATCGAGAGCGCCCGCGTGCAGCGTGTAGAGCGAAGCCACGAGATTGCCGCTGTCGACTGACGAAACAAACGACGGCCCATTGAGC
>DATAVC010000048.1:0-24562 GCA_036267935.1 Occallatibacter sp.
TCATTGCCAAAGACAGCTTTAATCACCGGAATCACAGGCCAAGACGGCGCCTATCTTGCTGAGCTCCTTCTCAAGAAGGGATATCACGTCCATGGCATCAAGAGGCGCAGTTCACTCTTCAATACAGATCGCATCGACCATCTTTACCAAGACCCGCATGTCGGAGACGGTAAATTTGTTCTCCATTACGGCGACCTCTCAGATTCATGCAGCCTCTTGCACACGATTCAGAAAATCCAGCCAGATGAGATCTACAATCTCGGCGCACAGAGCCATGTCAAAGTCTCCTTTGACCAGCCCGAATACACCGGAAATGTGGATGGTCTGGGCACGCTGAGGCTCCTGGAGGCCATCAGGATCCTCGGCTTGGAGAAGCAGGCGCGGTTCTACCAAGCGTCGACATCCGAGTTGTACGGCCTAGTCCAGCAGGTGCCACAGACAGAAAAGACGCCTTTCTACCCGCGATCGCCCTACGCAGTGGCCAAGCTTTACGCCTACTGGATCACCGTCAACTATCGAGAAGCTTATGGGATTTACGCCTGCAATGGAATTCTCTTCAATCACGAGTCTCCGCTGCGTGGCGAGACCTTCGTGACGCGCAAGATCACGCGGGCACTTGCGCGTATCAAATTAGGCCTGCAGGATAAGCTCTATCTCGGCAATCTCGACTCCCTTCGCGATTGGGGGCATGCCCGCGATTATGTCGAGATGCAATGGCGGATGCTGCAGCAGGAAAAGCCTGAAGACTTTGTCATCGCCACTGGCATGCAGCACAGCGTGCGCGAATTCGTGACGCTTGCTGCCGATGTCATCGGACTCAGACTCGACTGGAAAGGTCGGGGCATAAGCGAAACGGCGGTCGATCAAAAGGGCTCCGTCGTCGTGGCCGTGGACCCGCTTTACTTTCGCCCAACCGAAGTGGAGACACTTCTTGGCGACCCCTCGCACGCCCACAGCCGTCTGGGATGGAAGCCGACTGTGAGCTTCGAAGAACTGGTGAAAGAAATGATCGAAGCTGACCTGGTGCTTGCGCAGCGTGACCAGTTGGTCAAAGAGCATGGCTTTGACGCATTTGAACACCACGAATGAGCCCTGCCCGACGGCTTCGCCTTTCGAGCCCATTGGCTGAGTGGTTTCTTCTTGAGCCGGCTTGAAAGCACCTGGGCCGCGCTATGCTGGCAGCAATGAACACCCTTGCACTGCCACGCAGGCCACGCCTGATGTTTCCCGCGCTGGCCCTGCTGATTCTGGGTATCGTCGGTGTCGGTTACGGCCCGCGCATCTTCGTTGTCGGGCTCTATCACCCCGAGATGCAGCACTGGATCATTCGTATCCACGTGATGCTGGTGAGCTTGTGGCTGTGTACCTTTGCGGTGCAAACCGGGCTCGCCGCCATGGGTCGACTGGATTGGCACCGCAGGATCGGCCCTTGGGGGTTCGGGGTCGGCGCCGTCTGGGTGGTCTCGGCGCTGTTGGCGCTGGCGGTGCTTCTCCATCTGGACCCAACAACGGGCGCCGAGTCCTTCATCCTCGTGACGCGGATCGGCGTCTTTGCCATTTGCCTTGCGATGGCCTACCGCATGCGCCGGACCCCCGCGGAGCACAAACGCTGGATGATCCTGGGGATGTCGCAGGCGATCATCGGTGGCATCGAGCGGCTGCCTGTGCAGGGACTTGCCAACAACTTTCCCAACTCCGCGCTGGTCGCCTTGCTGATCCCTTTGTCGTTGGCGGCTTACGACTGGATCACGTTGAAGCGGCTCACCGGCGCCACACTCTGGGGCGGGACCCTGATTCTGATTGTCCATCTGATCCGGACGCCGATCAGCGAGACTTCAGGTTGGCTCGCGGTCGCACATTGGATTGGCGCTCTCAACATCTGAGACGCTCCGGGCGACGCGAGCGGAATCGTTCGGTACCGACCAGCTTTCCACACATCTCTGCCGGTTCGGTGCGGCGCGTCCCATGCGACAATAAAGGCAATCGTGATGACTCCTGCCTCCGCAGTCGTTCCCGAGCCGGTTGCAGTCACTGCTGAGCTCCTGGCGCAACACAGCATTACGGCAGACGAGTATGACCGCATCCTCGCGGCCCTGGGGCGTGTTCCCTCGTTAACCGAGCTGGGTATTTACAGCGTGATGTGGAGCGAGCACTGCTCTTACAAGTCGAGCCGCGTGCATTTAAAGCGTCTGCCGACCAAGAGCGAACGCGTGGTGCAGGGACCGGGCGAGAACGCCGGCATTATCGACGTGGGCGACGGCTGGGCCTGCGCATTCAAGATCGAAAGCCACAACCATCCCAGCTACATCGAGCCTCATCAAGGCGCGGCCACAGGCGTGGGTGGAATCCTGCGCGACATCTTCACCATGGGTGCGCGTCCGCTGGCGGTCATGGATTCGCTGCGTTTCGGGCCGATTCGCGAGGGAGAAGGCTCTGAGCCCGAACTCGTCCGCAAGAACCATGCGATTGTGGATGGCGTGGTGAGCGGCGTCGCCAGCTACGGCAACTGTTTCGGCGTGCCCAACCTCGGCGGTGAAACCAAGTTCGAGCCGTGCTACTCGGGCAATCCCCTGGTGAATGCGTTCGCCCTCGGCATGGTGCGCAAGGACGAGATCTTCTACGCCAAAGCCAGCGGAACCGGCAATCCGGTGATTTATGTAGGCGCAAAGACGGGACGCGATGGCATCCACGGCGCCACAATGGCCAGCGAGGAGTTTCACGCGGGCACTGAGGCAAAGCGGCCGAACGTCCAGGTCGGCGATCCGTTCATGGAAAAGCTGCTGCTCGAAGCCTGCCTTGAAGCGATGCAGACGGGCGCGATCGTGGGTATTCAAGACATGGGCGCAGCGGGTCTGACCTGCTCGACCTGCGAGATGGGTGGGCGCGGCGGAGTGGGGCTCGATGTCGAGCTTGACCTGGTTCCGCAGCGGGAGACCGGCATGACCGCTTACGAGATCATGCTCTCGGAAAGCCAGGAACGTATGTTGCTGGTGGCCGAGAAGGGCCGCGAGAATGAGGTGCTGCGCGTATTTGCCAAATGGGGTCTCGACGCGGTGATCGTAGGCACGGTGCGGCCCGAACCGCGGCTCCGGATTCGTCACCATGGCGTGTTGATGGCGGATATTCCCAATGAATCGCTGACCGACGATGCACCGCTGTACCACCGTCCCGTAGGAACCTGGAAAGCGCCGGTTCCGCTCGATCCGCCGGAAGATGCGCTGAGTGAACTGTCCAAGGATCGCGACTACACTGCGGACCTGAAGAAGCTGCTGGCGAGCGCGAATGTCGCCTCGAAACGCTGGGTGCACGAGCAGTACGACACGATGGTGCAGACCAACACTGTGCAGGGTCCGGGTGGCGAAGGCGGCGTGATGCGGATCAAAGGCACCGGCACGCCAGGGCATGAACGCGGTTTGGCGATGGCCCTCGATGGCAATGGACGCTGGGCATATCTCGATCCCAAGCTCGGCGCCATGCATGCGGTGGCAGAGAGCGCGCGCAAGGTCGCCTGCACGGGAGCCTTGCCGGTGGCGGCGACGAACTGCTTGAACTTCGGCAATCCCGAGAAGCCCGAGATCATGGCGCAGCTCTCGGCGGCCATCGATGGCATTTCAGAAGCCTGTATTGCGCTGGGAACGCCGATCACCGGCGGCAACGTCTCGCTTTACAACGAGACCAAGGGCGAAGGCATCTACCCGACTCCGGTTCTGGGGATTGTCGGCATAATTGACGACGTCACCAAAGCGGTGCCGGCAGGATTTCAGCAGAAGAACGACGCGATTGTGCTCCTGTGGCCTGTGCCGCGCGGCGTGGCGCCTGACCCTGCTCTTCAGGTCCCGCTCGATCCGCCACCCATCAGCCAATACCCGCTGCCCGCGATTGAGTCTGCGGCTCGGCCGAAAGCCGTGCCCGATGCGACTGAGGACGAGGCTGCCGATGAACTGGTCGCTTTCGGATCTTCAGAGTATGCCAAGGTGCTGCTGGGCAAGCTTTGGGGCAAGCCCCCCGCTCTCGATCTCGATGCGGAAGCGGATTTGCATACGCTGCTGCGCGGCCTTGCCGATCGCAAGCTGATCCATTCAGCCCGCGACATCTCCGACGGCGGCATCGCCGCTTCGCTGGCCCAGGCTGCGTTCACAAAAGGCATTGGCGCGACGGTGGAACAAGATGCCTCGCTGCTGGCGCACCCGTTGTTCGGCCTGTTTGCGGAGCCGGCAACAACCGTGCTGTTGACGGCGACGGAGAAGCACCTCGGCGCCATCGAGAAGCTGGCCGGTGAGTTCAAGTTTCTCGCGGTGCGTATCGGGACAACGGGCGGCGACCGCCTGGAGGTCAGCGTCGATCATCAACCTTTGATCTCAGCTTCGATCGCCGAGTTGCGTGCCCCTTGGGCCCAATCGCTTGAGGCAGCTCTGCACGACGAGGTGACCGCATGACCCAGCGCTTCTCTCGCGGCGAAGCCGCAACCGGCCGTGCGCATCGCGCTGACCGCGCAAGCCAACTGCTGTTGCAAGGGGTCGCCGGCGAAACAGACGAGTCGAGGCACCTCAACGAGGCTACAAGCAGAGCGGAAGGCCGCGAAGCGGCAGTGCGCCGTGCGCGCAGCATGGACAAGCTACGTGAGGAGTGTGGCGTCGTCGCAATTCACGGGCATCCCGATGCAGCCCGCCAGGCCTACCTGGGCCTCTATGCACTGCAGCATCGCGGACAGGAGTCGGCGGGCATCGCCACGGCCGACGGACAGCATCTGGCCAATATCAAGGGCATGGGTCTTGTCTCGGAGATCTTTACCGAAGACGTGTTGCAGAAGCTGCCAGGCCGCATGGCCATCGGACACACCCGGTATTCCACCACCGGCGACTCCGCACTGCTGAATGCACAGCCGATTCGAGTGGAATCCACCAAGGGACTCATTGCAATTGCGCACAACGGCAACCTGGTAAATCTGGGCAACGTGCGCGCACGGCTGGAACGCGACGGCGCTTATTTCCAGACCACATCCGATTCCGAAATCATCGTGCAACTCATTGCGCACTCGGGCCGGCATACGCTGGTGGATTGCATCGCCGATTCGCTCTCGCAGGTCGAGGGCGCTTTCTCGATCGTGATGATGACGCGTGATCGTGTGTTCGCGGCGCGCGATCCGCGCGGCTTCAGGCCGCTCTCGATGGGGCGCATTCGCAATTCCGACGGTCCCGACACGATTGTCTTTGCATCGGAAACCTGCGCTTTCGATCTGCTACGCGCCGAATACGAACGGGACGTGCTGCCGGGCGAACTGGTGATGGTGACCGAGGATGGCGTCACCAGCCGCCAGTATGCATCGGGCGTACCGCAGTCCAGCTGCATCTTCGAACACGTGTATTTTGCGCGGCCCGACAGCAGGATCTTTGGCCGCTGGGTGCAGGAAAGCCGCGACCAGATGGGGCGGCAGCTCGCACGTGAGTCGCATGTGCCTGCCGATGTGATCGTTCCCGTGCCGGACTCGGGCGTGACCGCGGCGCTCGGGTATGCGGAACAAGCGGGAATTCCCTTCCGCCTCGGGCTGATCCGCAATCACTACGTGGGCCGCACGTTTATCGAGCCGGAGCAGCGGGTGCGCGACTTTGGGGTACGCCTGAAGTTGAACCCGGTGCGCAACCTGCTCGAAGGCAAACGTGTCGTCCTGATCGATGACTCGATCATTCGCGGCACCACCAGCCGCAAAATTGTCCGCATGGTGCGTGGAGCCGGCGCCAAAGAAGTGCACCTGCGCATCAGTTGTCCGCCGACGATCTCACCATGTTTCTATGGCGTCGACACGCCGAGCAAGCGCGACCTGATTGCTGCCAACAAATCCGTCGAAGAGATTCGCCGCTATATCGAGGCCGATTCGCTGGCCTACCTCTCACTGGATGGGCTGTTGAAGTGCTGCGACGATGGCGAAACCAATCGCTACTGCACGGCCTGCTACACCGGCAACTATCCGACGCAATGGATCGACGTGGACGAGATTTTGCCGGCTACGGCCAGCGTCTAGATCCAGATTCGCTCCGAGAACCCGCAGATTTTCGGCAGCTCAGGCAGTTTCGCTGGCAAGGTCGCCTGGTGCACTCGCCGCGGATTTGCTGCGTGCCAGGCTGCGCGTCAAAACGAACGTGACCGCGGCGGCCATCAGGCTGGGCAGAAGCAGCCCACGCAGGCCGAGCCAGTAAAAACCGGTTCGATCTTTCATGAAGCCCATCCAATAGGGACCGACAAATCCGCTGAACATGGTGATGGTATTCATGGCGGCAATGCCCGCAGCGGCTGCGCGGCCAGCCATGAACTCGGTCGGAACCGCCAGCGCGGGAGCTTGTAGCGCATTGGTCGCAATAAAGCTGATGGCAAGCGCAACCACGACGAGCCAGCCCGGCTGACCATAGCTCGCGACAAAGAAACTTACCCCCATGACGCAACAAGGCACGATGCAATGGAGAGCGCGATCGCCGGTTCGGTCTGAGTGAGCGCCGCCGAACAGCATCGAGAGTGCACCGGCAACGCCGAAGGCCGCCACCAGGCCGCCTACCTTTCCTACACTCCAACCGGTCGCAGCCTGCAGCATGGCAGGCGCCGAAAATCCATAGGCGTAGTTGCAGGTGAGCACGCTGAAAAAGAAGAGGCCGATGAGCCAGACTTTGGGCGAAAGCAGGGCTTGCAGAACTCCGGCGTGATGGCCCAGGTGCGCAGTCGAGGAATCGGCGGCAAGGCGGCTTTTCAGCCAGGATTTTTCTTCGAGAGTCAGCCATTGTGCCCGCTCGGGCGTGTCGGGCAGCCATTTGAGAATTACGAGGCTGTACAACGCGGCCGGCAGGCCTTCGAGGAGAAAGAGCCACTGCCATCCTGCGAGACCAAGATTGCCTTGCAGTCCCAGCAGCCAGCCGGCGAGAGACCCCATGACGACAGAACTTAGAGGCAGCGCGACATAGAACCGGCTGACGGCGCGCGCGCGCATCGATCCAGGAAACCAGAGGGTGAGGTAGTACAGCACGCCGGGGAAAAAGCCAGCTTCGGCCATGCCCAGCAGAAAGCGAAGGCCATAGAACTCCCAAGGCGTGCGCACAAACATCATGGCGGCGGCGAGCAGTCCCCAGGTAAGCATGATGCGCGCAAGCCATCGTTTGGGACCGAAGCGCAAGAGCAGCAGGTTCGACGGAACTTCGCAGAAGGCGTAGCCGATGAAGAAGAGGCCTGCGCCAAGTCCGTACACTGTCGCGCTGAAGTGCAGGTCTGCGTTCATGCGCAACGAGGCAAAGCTGATATTGATGCGGTCCATGTACGCGAGGCAGTAGCCGATGGAAAGGATCGGCAGGAGCCGCCGACCTGCCTTGCGCAGTGCAGACGCACCGACGGAGGATTCCGCGTCCGCAAACGATTCGCCTGGCTTGGCGCTGGGAGCTGGGCTCAATGCATACCTCGTGTGGGTCGGCGGCACCGGAGAACGCGGAGGGGATCAGATTAAGGCGACTCTACCACAGACACGATTTCTGACCGCGGCGGCGCCGGGCTCCGCAGTAATCGCTGTGATAGCATCCGTGCTTGCTTTGGTCGGGCGTTGGAACGGCAATTTCTGTTTGAGGTTGAGATGGCGAGCACGCGCTGGTTGTTTGGAGTCACGATCTTTCTGGGCTCGTTCCTGCTCTTCCTCGTCGAACCGATTGCAGCCAAGCAATTGCTGCCCATGCTGGGAGGATCGGCCGCCGTCTGGATCACCTGCCTGGTGTTTTTCCAAACTGCCCTACTGCTGGCCTATCTCTATGCGCACTGGCTCGCGCGCAAGCCACGTTGGTTTGTCCACTTCGCCTTGCTGGTAGTGGCGGCGTGCGCAGCCTTGGCGTGGGCTCTTCGAAGCTATGGCATCGGCACAGGTGCCGAACAGCCGGTGTTGACCGTCTTTCTCGCTTTGAGCGGTTGGATCGGCTTGCCGTTTCTCGCCCTGGGTGCGACCAGCCCGCTGTTGCAGGCCTGGTGGACAAGGACCGAAGCGGGGGGAATCCCCTACCGTCTCTTCGCACTCTCGAACCTCGCATCGTTGCTGGCCTTGGCGCTCTATCCCAGCGCCGTCGAGCCGTGGCTGACGCTGCGAGCGCAACGAATTACCTGGGCTTGCGGCTTCGCGGTCTTCGCCATTCTCTCTGCCCTGCTGGCGCTGAAGGCGCGCGACGCCCAGGAGGCTTCTGTCGAGCCCGCTGAGATCGAAGGCGAAACCTCCGCTTCTTCGCTGGGGAGCAAGCTGCTGTGGGTCCTGCTGCCGATGGGCGCGGCGATGCAGTTGAGCGCCGTCACCAGCTATTTGACGGCAAATATCGCGCCAATTCCCTTGTTGTGGATTCTGCCGCTCGGCGTCTATCTGCTCACCATCATCCTGGCCTTTCAGTTCCCCGCCCTGCTGGCCCGCGGCCTTGTGACCCGGGTGTTGCTCGTGATGCTCGGGAGCCTGGCCTACATGATGTCGAAGACCGACGTGGCGCTCCCCATGCGGATCAGCGTGACATTTTTCATGATCGAGGTCTTCGTCGCGTGCTTCTTCTGCCACAGCGAGGCCGTCGCGTTAAGGCCTAAGCGCGCTTCGGAGACCACTCTGTTCTACCTGCTGTTTGCTGCCGGTGGCGCTCTTGGATCGTTTCTTGTCGGCGTCGCTTCCCCGCTGACTTTCCGATTCAACTACGATCTTCCCGCAACATTTCTGGTGACGGCGCTGCTTGCCCTGGCCGTGACCTGGAAGAGCGGATGGAATCTGCGGCTGCTCTGGGGGGTCGCGAGCATCCTGATGGTGCTCCTGGTTTGGTGGCTGCATCTCGCCTACCAGCACGAGACCATCGCCGCGGTCCGCAATTTTTATGGCACGCTGCGAGTGCGGCAAAATCGCAGCTATCCCGGGTCGGTGACGCGCACATTGCTGAATGGAACCATCCAGCATGGAACGCAGTATTTTGGAACGGAGCAGCTGCGGCATCTGCCTACCAGCTACTACGCTGAAGACTCCGGAGTAGGCCTCGCGCTGCGCTTCTGTTGTGCAGGAAAGCCGCGTGCGATTGGTGTGATCGGACTCGGCGCGGGAACGATTGCCGCCTATGGCAGACCGGGCGATCGTATCCGGTTCTACGAGATCAATCCCGCAGTGCCGCCCATCGCCAACAATGTGTTCACCTATCTGCGGGACTCGGGCGCGCACATCGACGTCGTCGAGGGCGATGGCAGGCTGTCGCTGCTGCGGGAAGAGCCTCAACGGTTCGATGTGCTGGTGGTCGATGCGTTCTCGGGCGATGCGATCCCCTTGCATCTGCTGACGACGGAGGCCGTGGCTCTCTATCGCAGGCACTTGGCCCCAGGCGGAATCCTGGCCTTCCACGTCTCGAATCAGCATGTGGACCTGGAGCCGCCGATCGCCTTGCTGGCAAAGGCCTCTGGGATGAAGGCGATGCGCGTATCGAACGGCCCCCAGGACGAGATTGGCGAATTTGGGTCGACCTGGATCCTGGTGACGGATAGCCCTGACTTTTTCGCGCAGACCGAGGTTGCGACGCGAGTCCGGCCCGCCGCGATCAAGGCGGGGCTTCGCTTGTGGACCGATGATTATTCAAGCCTTCTGCCGGTCCTCCACTGGTAACCCACTCCGTGGGGTTGTGTCTCTTTCGGGCTTCTGAGTGACGCCGGGCGACGTGCGTTTTGTCACAGGACGTTCGCACAATTGGTGTGATAGCATCCGTGGCTTAAAGCAAGACGTCGACGGAACTCCCCTGGTTTTTGGATTGGTCCTGCCGACGCCTGCCGGAGACTCTCCGCATGGACGAGGAAGACGGCAGACCGGGCGCTCGAGCCCGGAAATTCGGACCCCATGACGTCCTGACGGACGTGTGGATGGGTTCCCTGTGTCGCCCTTCCCTTCCCGAACAAGCTTGCCTTTTACTCCGATCGCCATCCTCGGCGTTCTTTCGCGCCCGTCCTGCAGCCAACCCAACACTAACCCCGCGCCCTTTTTTGGTCGCGGACCTGCCGAAGGCGTTTGCCTCATCGCAGGTGGAGGAGGAAGCAACATGAAAACGTACCAGGGAAGTGAGATCCGCAACGTAGCTGTAGTGGGGCATGCGCACAGCGGCAAAACCACCTTGATTGCCGCCCTGCTGCATGCCGCGAAAACCACACCAACCCAAGGCCGCGTCCAGGACGGCACGGCGGTGACAGCGTACGACGAAGAAGAAATCGCGCGCGGCATCACCATGCAGAACGCCATTGCCTTTGCCGAGTGGCAGGGAGTGAAGATCAACCTGGTGGATACACCCGGGTTCCACATGTTCAGCCACGAGGCGCGCGCGGCACTGCTGCCTGTAGAAGCTGCTGTCGTGGTGGTGAATGCGCAGCACGGCGCCGAGCCGATGACCGAGCGCGTATGGAAGTATGCCGAAGAGGCAAACGTTCCGCGCATCGTGGTGGTGAACCAGATGGACCATCCGAAGGCCGGCGGAGCCCATGGCTTGACTGCGCTGATTGAAGATCTGCATGAGCGCTGGGGACGGCAATGCGTGCCGGTGCAGCTGCCGATCAGCGATGCCGAGGGATTTCACGGTGTCGTCGACCTGGTGACGATGGAAGCCTTCTACTACGCAGCCGGCAGCAATGGCCAAGGCAAGATCGGTGAGATTCCAGCACCCTTGACCCACGCGGCCAAAGAGGCGCACGAGGCATTGGTGGAGCTGGTGGCAGAAGGCAAAGACGAGCTGATGGAAGAGTTTTTTGCTCAGGGCACGATTCCCGAACAGCATCTGATCACGGCGCTGCATGAGGCGATTCGCGAAGATCGCATCTTCCCGGTGCTATTTACCAGCGGCGACAAGAATATCGCGACCGATCATCTGCTCGACTTCATCAAGGTATACGCGCCGGCTCCGATTGAGCGCATGCCCATGCCGGTGACGGCTGGAGCGTTGCAGGCAGTGTCCGCACACGGCAACGCCGCGGGATCCGCCGATGCGGGTCCCATGGAACGCAAGGTGGACGATGGCCAGCCCGCGGCAGTTGTGGTCTTCAAGACCATGTCCGACCCCTTCGCGGGACGCATCACCTTCTTCAAGGTGATCAGCGGCGTGGTGAAGAACGATGTGACGCTAGAGAACTATACGCGCCGCGGGCAGGAGCGCTTGTCGCACCTGAGCATTATGCAGGGCCGCAAAGCGGTTGAGCTGCTCGAACTGCACGCCGGCGATCTTGGCGCCGTGGCCAAGCTGCGTGAGACGTTCACGGGCGATACCCTCGGGCAGAAGGGCGCCGACATCCAAATCGAATTGGCCTCGCTGCCAGAACCGGCGATGACCTATGCGATCGAACCGAAGACACGCGCCGATGAAGACAAGCTGGCGCCCGCCATTCACAAGCTGATGGAAGAAGATCTGCTGATCCGCTTCTATCGCGACCCGCAGACCAACGAATTTCTGATTGCCGGCGCGGGACAACCCCACATCGAGACGATCGTGGCGCGTTTGAAGAAGCGTTATCACGCTGAGGTGACGCTGAAAGCTCCGAAGGTTCCCTATCGCGAGACGATTCGCGGCAAGGCGGATGCGCAGGGACGACACAAAAAGCAGTCGGGCGGTCACGGACAGTTTGGCGACTGCAAGATCAAGATGGAACCGATGGCGCGCGGCGGAGGATTCGAGTTCGTCAACGACATCTTTGGTGGATCGATTCCGCGGCAGTACGTTCCAGCGGTGGAGAAAGGCATTCTGGAGTCGGCTGCGCGCGGCTATCTGGCCGGCTATCCGGTGGTGGATTTCCGGGTGACGGTGTACGACGGCAGTTATCACGATGTCGATTCGAACGAGATGTCGTTCAAGAAAGCCGGACGCCTCGCGTTCCGCAAAGCGATGGAACAGGCCAAACCCTGCCTTCTCGAGCCAGTCATGAAGGTGGCAATCGAAGCTCCCGATGAGTTTGCCGGAACATTGATGGGCGACCTGAATGGACGGCGCGGGCGCGTGCAGGGTATGGAGTCAAAAGGGCGCACGACGGTGATCAACGCCGAAGTGCCGATGGCCGAGATGCTGGCCTACGCCACGCAGCTCACCTCGATGACCCAGGGCAAGGGCAGCTATCGCATGGAGATGGATCACTACGATTATGTGCCCGCGCCGGTTGCCGAGAAGATCCTGGCAAATACCAAGAGGCCGGTCGAAGAAGAAGAAGACTAACAATCACCCCAAGGCCAGTCCTATCCGTGGGGACCCCGAACAGGACTGGCCGTCCAGGCACCTGCGGTGCGGCTAACTGCGCTTCGCCCCAAGGACACCATCAGCAGCCAGAAGGACGAGCCACGCACAGGCGCGCTCTCGACGCGACAAGCCTCCAAAATTCTGAAGCCGGTTCGGCTCCCGATTGTGCCCGCAGAGACTTGCCGCCATCCACTTCGGCACAAAGGCTTATCGGCGCTCTCTGAGCAGACATTCGTCTTGGTTCGAGTGGCGTCTAAGTTCGTATGCCGAGAGCTCTCCGCAAGAAGCCTCTGACGTTCTACGGCGCATTCGCCCTGACGCTGCTCAGCGGATGCGCCTTCCTTGGCCTGCAGCCGGGGCTTCCCTTTGCCCAGAATGCGCCGATGAGCGACATGCCTGGAATGGCAAAGACGACAGACCCATCGGGAAATCCATGCGATGACATGGGCGGCATGCAGGGCATGAGCGTGATGGGTGAGACCATGGCCGCCATGACGAATCACATGTGTGTCACGCCCAAACGCGCCGAGCAGCCAGGAGATGCGGCACGGGCACAAGCGGTGGTCGACCAGGTGCGCGCCGCAATTGAGAAGTATCAGGATTACAAAAAAGCCATTGCGGACGGATTTCTGCAGGCGAATCCAACCGTTGACCAGCCGCAGTTCCACTTCAACAACGATGCCAACGCGAAGTTAGCCGATACAACGTTTGACCCCACGCGGCCTACGTCGTTGCTCTATTTCCGCACGCCGAAGCAGCGCTTCAAATTGGAAGGCGTGATGTTCACTGCTCGCCCGAATGCGACAGAGGATGACTTGAACCAGCGAGTTCCGCTGAGCATTGCGCGCTGGCACAAGCACACCAACTTCTGCGGAGCACCGGCAAACAAAGTAAAAGAGTACTTCGGCGACCATCCAAAGTTCGGCATGTTCGGCTCGATCCATACCAAGGTGGCTTGCGATGCCGAAGGCGGCACGTTCTTTCCGGCCGTCTTCACCTGGATGATTCACGTGTTTCCGTACGAGAAAGGCTTCAAGGATCAGTTCTCGATGAACGATGACGTTCTGCACGTCCATTGAGGTGTGATGTGCTGACGGTCAGGGCCGGACGGGCCGGACATGTCGGGGGAAAAAAGAATCCCCCTTCCCGGCTAAAGGAAGGGGGAGGGAGACCACATGAGCCCGGTGATTGAAACCTTGCTCTGTGGAGCGGCAGAGCCGCAACTTAAACTGATACGAATCCGTGGGTCTTCGCGGTTCACAGATTCGGCAAAAACATTTCTCGCGACTTGGAGAGATGCAAGCGTCGGGCCACTCCTTACTAGGATGCAGTTAAGTCGCTCGACTCCTCAACTATTCCTTTTATTCAGACGTATTTATGCTCGCCGATGTTCCAAATGAAAACAGGCCGTGGGCCCCAGCCCCAGTGGCGTCCGCTGTCCGAACGCAGGTTTCCGTGTTCGCAAGTGGACATTTTCACATAGGATCCGCGATTCAGGATCAGTACCAGCGAATGTTTCGAGGCCGGAATTGACTCGGTCACAGGCAGGCGGGGCATTTCAAAGCAGAGCCCCAAAATGTGACGAGATTTGCTGGAAGTCGGACCCGAAACCGGGTTATAGTCGAAAGACCCGATTCATTCGGCCCCGGAGGAGCACAGTGATTCAGCTCGTCGCCGTACGACTTCGACCTATTCGCTGAACATTGCCTCGGGCAGTTTGACCCCAAAGCCACCGACCGGTGGTTTCCCCGAGGATGGATCTCAGCCCCGGGGACAATCTGCACACACAAGCTGATCGCAGCATTGACCCCATTCGCATCGCTATGCCGTTTTTGCGTGTAGCGCAATGGAGCTTTGTTATGTCTTTGTCTGAATCGACCGCAACAGCGGCGAGTGAAACCTTGTCTACAAACACTTCGAGTGAGGCCTCGATCCGCAGCGTTGTCACGGCCGAGATGCAGCCGAGCGGCGTGTGGGGCGCAGTGCGCCAGGCGCTGAAAGGCACACACCAGGACTACACGATCGGCAGCATGAACCGGTCTATTTTTCTGCTCGCCATCCCGATGGTGCTCGAGATGGTGCTGGAGTCGTTGTTTGCCGTCGTCGATGTGTTTTTTGTCGGTCGGCTGGGCGCGAATGCCGTCGCCACCGTGGGTCTGACCGAGTCGATGTTGTCGCTGGTAATGGCGATCGGCATGGGCGTTGCCATGTCAACCACCGCAATGGTGGCGCGCAGGATCGGCGAGAAGGACCCCGAGGATGCAGCCATCTCCGCCGTACAGGCGATCGGGTTGGGCCTGATGATCTCGATCGTGATCGGGATCCCAGCGGGAATCTTTGCGCCACAGTTGCTGGGCGCCATGGGGGCAACGCCGGACATGGTGGCCAACGGGTCGAGCTATGCGCGGATCGCGCTGGGAGGATGCGGTGCGATCATCATGCTGTTTCTGAACAACGCCATTTTTCGCGGGGCCGGCGATGCGGCGATCGCGATGCGCTTGCTGTGGGTGTCGAACATCATCAACCTGGTGCTCGATCCATGCCTGATCTTCGGATTGGGACCGTTTCCGCATCTCGGCGTCACGGGCGCGGCTCTGGCCACTTGCACCGGGCGCAGCATCGGCGTGCTGTATCAGTTCTACCGGCTGATGAAGGGCACCGAGCGGATTCGTGTGCTGGCGCGGCACCTGCGCCTGAATCTGCGGGTGATGACGCGGCTTCTACGCGTTTCTGTCACGGCGATTCTGCAATTCAGCATTGCGCACGTGAGCTGGATCGGACTGGTGCGGATCTTCGCGCTGTTCGGTCCACCGGCAGTGGCAGCGTATACGATCGCGATCCGGATCGTGATCTTCTTCATCCTGCCTTCGTGGGGGCTGAGCAACGCGGCCGCCACGCTGGTGGGACAAAACCTGGGGGCCAAACGGCCGGACCGCGCAGCTCTGGCGGTATGGCGCACGGGCCTCTACAACATGATCTTTCTGGGGTCGATCGGCGTGTTCTTCATCGTGTTCGCCACGCCGGTGGTGCGGCTGTTCGTGAATGATCCTGCGGTGGTGGTCATCGCTGCGGCAGCCCTGCGTACGCTGAGTTGCGGCAACATCGCCTATGCCTATGGCATGGTGATGCTGCAGGCATTCAACGGCGCCGGGGACACGCTGACGCCAACCTGGGTGAACTTTTTCGGTTTCCTGGTGCTGGAACTGCCACTGGCGTGGGCGCTGGCGGTGAATCTGCACTGGAGGGCCGAGGGTGGGTTCCTGGCCGTGGTGGTCGCCGAGTGCGCGATGGCGATTGCAGGGGTGGTGCTGTTCCGGCGCGGGAAGTGGGCGCAGAAGAGTATTTGACCACGGGGTGGGGCAGAAATGCAGTTTCTGCCCCGCTCTGCGCCGTATTTTCGCCCTGGATCGGGAATCCTTGGAGACGGTCGCTCATCTGAGAGAATGATGATTGTGAGGCGTACGGTCCATTTTGGCTCCCGATGGGCGGGAGCGCGGGTTTGGTGTGCGGCCCTGGCGCTGGCGACAGCTGCCGCCTCGGCGCGCGCACAGATGGGCAATCCCAGTTCGGCAGCGAACCCTTTCTATGGCAGCGTGACGTTGCGTCCGGCCACGGATGAAGTGGTGCAGTTGTCGCTGGACGAGGCGGTACAGTGGGGCCTGCAGAACAATCTGGGGCTCAAAGAGGCCGAGAGCGGCGAGAAGACCGTGCAGGGCGAAAAGAATGAGGCCCTGCAGGAATTTTTGCCCACGGTGACAGTGAGCGGCGGGACCGGCATCTTCCAACACGACCTTGCCGCTCAGGGATTTGGACCGAGCGCCATCAGCAAGTTTGCTTCCATTCTAGGCATGAGTGGGGCGTCTGGATTCAACCCGATCACGAAGGACGACCTGACCCAAGGCCAGCTCAACTACAGCCAGATTCTGTTTTCAGGTCCGGTGATTGCAGGCTGGCGGGGAGCCAAGGCAGCCGAACGCGCAGCGCACTTTGCCAAGATGTCGGCGCGCGGCGAAGTGGTGCAGCAGGTGGCGACCGCTTATCTGCATGCGATTGCCGCGGCGAGCGAGGTTGACCAGGCCAAGGCGTTGGAGCAAACCGACCAGGTGCTATTCGATCAGGCACACGCAGCCCATGAAGCCGGCACGGTGGCGAATCTCGATGAGTTGCGGGCGCGGGTGCAGTTGCAGGCACAGCAGCAGGCGGTGATTTCTGCGCAGAACACCCTGGACAAGGACCTGATTCTGCTGAAGCGCGAGATCGGCGTCACGCCGGGACAAAACATTTCCCTCACAGACCGCACCCCCTACAGCGACCTTGCCGAGGGAACTCCAGAAGAAGTGCGCGCGGTGGCATACAAAAATCGCCAGGACTATCAGAATCTGCAGAACCAGCTGGTCGAGGTGAAGGCGATTCACGCGGTGTATCGCAGCCAGCGACTGCCCGTGCTTACGTTCGGCGGCTACTACGGCGTCGACAAGGTCAACGGCTCGCCTTCGCATGGAGTCTTCGCAGCGCAGGGCTCCTTGAGTTTCCCTATCTTCAACGAGGCGAAGTTACGCGGCGACGAGCAATCGTCGTCGGCACAGCTTGCCTCAGTCAATGCGCAACTGGAAGACCTGCGCGGCCACATCGATCAGCAGGTGCGCTCGGCCTTGCTGGACGTCGGGGCATCGCGCAAGCTGGTGGATGTTGCGCGGTCAAATGTGGACCTGGCAACACGCGCGCTCAGCGACGAGACAGACCGCGTGAATGCGGGTGTCGACGACAATCTTCCGTTAGTGACTGCGGAATCGACACTGGCGACGGCGCAGAACAACCTGATCGAAAGCCTCTACCAATACAACCTGTCGAAACTGGCTCTGGCGCGCGCTGCAGGCGTGCTGGAGCAGCAGTACCGGGTGTATCTGGGACGGTAAGAGACAGTTCCCAGTTCTTAGTCCCCAGTTCCAAATTCTCAGTGCTCAGGTTGCAGTTCCCAGCTTCTGGCTTGAAGAACCATCCCATCGATCGCGTCGGAACTTCAGAACTGCGCCGAGCATCCTTGTAAGGTAGAAAGCGGAGGGCGCGCGGATGGGGAAGAAGCTCAGGATCGATTACCAGGTTGTGGCGGACGCGCAGGCGTTGGCGGTGGATGCGGCCGAACGATTTACGGCGGCGGCAGAACAAGCCGCGGCCCAGCGTGGGCGGGCTCGGATTGCCATCAGCGGCGGATCCACACCCAAGGCGGCGTTTGCGCTGCTGGCCGATGCGGCACAACCGTGGCGCAGCCGGATGCCATGGGATAAGCTCGATCTGTTCTGGGTGGACGAGCGGTGTGTTCCTCCCGATGACGCCGAGAGCAACTACCGGATGACCCGCGAGGCCCTGCTGGACAAGGTGCCCCTGAAGCCGGAGCAAGTGCACCGGATGGAGGGCGAGCTGGAACCGGTGGTCGCGGCTGCCCGCTATGAATCGGTGCTGCGGAATACCTTTCGCTTGGAGGGAGCGGAAAGCCCGCGATTCGACCTGGTGGGACTGGGTATGGGCCCGGATGGGCATACCGCTTCCCTGTTCCCTCACACCGAGGCCATCCATGAGATGAGCCGGCTGGTGACGGCCAATCATGTACCCCAGCAGAAGGACTCCTGGAGGATCACCTTGACGTGGCCCGTGATCAACCATGCCGCGTCAGTTTTCTTCCTGATCGGGGGAGCCGACAAGGCCCAGGTTCTGCAGGAAGTGTTGATGGGACCACAAGATCCGGAACGTCTTCCCAGTCAACTGATTTGGCCCTCAAGCGGTATACTCACTCTGGTCTTGGACCAGGCTGCTGCTGCGCTTTTGCCCCCAGCCAACGGGGAAGGCTGTGGTGTGCTCGAGAGGGAACGATGATTTTGGCCGGAGATGTGGGGGGGACCAAGGTCCACCTCGCACTATACGAATTTACAGACGGAAAATTGAGCCATACGCGGGACGAGCGCTACGCCGCCAAGGAATATAGCGGGCTGGCGGAGATCGTGAAGGAGTTCCTGGGCGCCGAAAAAGTGGGCTCCGCGTGCTTCGGAGTGCCCGGACCGGTGCGGGACGGTCGTCTGCGGCTCACCAACCTGCCGTGGACGCTGGACAGCCGCGAGTTGTCGACAGGGCTCAGCATCCAGCACGTCTTTCTGATCAATGACCTGGAAGCGAACGGCTATGGCATTGCCGAGCTCTCGGCCGACCAGATTTTCACGCTGAGCGAGGGCGACCCCAGCCAGATCGGCAACCGGGCCTTGATTGCCGCAGGAACCGGCTTGGGTGAAGGACTTCTGGCATGGAACGGGCGCATCCATGTTCCCTACCCTTCTGAGGGTGGGCACACGGATTACGGACCGCGCAATGAGGACGAGATCAACCTGCTGCGATTTCTGCAGCACAAATACAACGGCCGCATCAGCTTTGAGCGCGTGGTGAGCGGCATGGGCATGACCAACATCTACGAGTTTCTGCGCGATGTGAAGGGCGTAGAAGAGCCGTCGTGGCTGGCGGAGAAGATTGCCTCGATGCCAGACGCCAACGCGGTGATTACGGAGATGGGCCTGGCTGCCAAGAGCGAGATCTGCGAAAAAACTCTGGACATGTTTGTTTCAGCGTATGGAGCGGAGGCCGGCAACCTGGCGCTGAAGGTGCTCGCGGTAGGCGGATTGTATGTGGGCGGCGGCATCGCCCCACGGATTCTGGAGAAGCTGAAGGACGGCACATTCATGAAAGCCTTTACGGACAAGGGCCGGCTGAGTCAGCTGCTGATCAATACGCCCGTGCGTGTGATTCTGGAGAGCCGCGCGGCGTTGATGGGCGCGGCTGCCTATGCGGAAGCGCGAGCTGCAGAGCTGAGCGGCGTGTCGGCACGCGCGGCGTCAGTTAAAGCGTAGCGGTTTTGATCTGTCCTGTGGGCCGGCCTGCGGGCTGGCCCTTTTCTATTTGGCGGAGAACTTTGCCAATGGTGGCGAAATGGGCTGGGCGAAAAGAGTTCGATGCAAGCCGAACCGCTCACGATCCAGAGCAGCTGCAGTGCGGAGATGCGCAGGCGCGAGAACCGGTCGGCGAACGGCAGGACGAAGATGACGATCAGGAATGGCTTGGGGGTTGGTTTACTGGCTGGTCAGAATTCGCGTCGTTGAACCGAACTTGTGATAGTCGGTGAAGTGCACGACATTGACGAATCTCTGCAGGCCGAGCCCGTCGATCTTTTCGAGTTGAGCATCATGGATGACACCGACGGCGACACCGCGCAAAGGGCAGATGTAGGTTTGACTGCCGATGTCGACGGGACCATAACGCACGGCCATCTTCGATTCGCGCAACACCGCATCGTCGCTGAACTCTGCTTCGAGAGTCAGCTGGAAGATGGCCCCCGACCCCGGATCAATCGACAGATCGCCGTGGTATGCCGGGGTGTCGTGGAACCGCAAGTAGCAGCACAGGTCGATCTGGTCATGCGAGGCCGATTTGGGGACGGCGTAGTGGAAGACCGCGCGCCGCTTGTCCTCCGCGTCGACTTCCCAACGGCTCCATACGATTGTTCCAGAGAAGAGTCCCCCAAGATCGTAGCGAGGATCGGGCCGAACTCGCCCCATGTCGTAAATGTTTCAGAGACTGGAGCCGCGTTGTTCGTCAGCGAAGAAACTTCATGACCCAAGCGATAGGTAACTTCGAGCCGACGTTCGCCGGTGAAGTGGAGTTCAGTTTCTGGCTTGACCGGGGTCTGGTCGCCCCACGGTGGCAGAGTCGCGAAAGCATCGGTCTTGCGTATGGCCATAAAATCGGGCAACCGGCGGGCCGAGGCGGCCACATAGTCTCGCGCCGAGGCCAGGATCCGCTCCTGCGTGGGCTGATCAGGCGAAGGACTGGAGGGCAGGTCTGCGCGTGGGGGAGCTTCGAAGATCGAAGTGATCGCAAGCAGCCTCACCTGCTCTTCGGCTTTTGGACCCAGACGGAGTTTCGATAACAGACGCGCCAGACGTGATTCGCTGAGCTGTTCGGCTAACTGCACTGCGCTCAGTTTTTGCGCGGTTTCCTGGTCCGATTCCTTTGCAGCCCGGTGGGACAACAGGAAGTCCTCCAGCTGCGCGACCGAGATACGCATTTGGGCATGGATACCGGAGACATCCACAAAGAGCACGAGCAGGACAAGCCACCGCATGACGGACCCCCGCGAGCCGGTGCCGCGCGAGCGTGGCGCCAGGCCTTGTACTATTTGACGCGCGGCGTGCGGCAGGGCGAGATTGTATCGCTTCGGTTAGGCTGGAAGCACTCGTATGACCTTTTCATCCAGCATCGGCAACATACGCTACGCCTTCGCGAGCTTGTGTGAGCTGCTGGCCAAGGCGACGCCGCTGCGCAGCGGCGATGTGCTGGCCGGGGTGGCGGCAGGGTCGGCAGAGGAACGCGTGGCGGCGCAGTTTGCGCTGGCCGATGTCCCGTTGGCGCTCTTCCTCTCAGAAGCCGTGGTGCCCTACGAGAACGATGAAGTGACGCGCCTGGTCATGGACACGCACGATGCAGAGGCGTTTGCGCCGGTGCGATCCCTGACGGTTGGCGAGTTGCGCGACTGGCTGCTGTCGGATGAGGCGACACCGGAGAGAATCGCCTCTCTTGCCGCCGGACTGACGCCGGAGATGGCGGCAGCGGTGAGCAAGCTGATGCGCGTCCAGGACTTGATTCTTGCCGCGTCCAAAATTCGCGTGGTGACGCGGTTTCGTACGACGGTAGGTTTGCCGGGACGGCTGAGCGCGCGTCTGCAGCCGAATCATCCCACCGACGATGCGATGGGCATCGCCGCCTCGATTCTGGATGGGCTGCTGCTGGGCTCGGGCGATGCGGTGATTGGCATCAATCCTGCAGGAGACAACGTTGCAGGCACCAAGCGACTGCTCGAATTGATTGATGCACTGCGCGAGCGGTTCGCGATTCCCATGCAGAGCTGCGTGCTGGCCCATGTGACCACCCAGATAGCCGCGTTGGAAGCGGGCGCTCCGGTGGATCTCATCTTTCAGTCGATCGCGGGAACGGAGGCGGCGAATCGGAGCTTTGGCGTGAACCTTGCCCTGCTGGCCGAGGCGCAGGATGCCGGCAAGAAATTGTGCCGAGGCGCGATGTGCGCAGATGGACAGGTGGGCACCAACATTCTGTACTTCGAGACCGGGCAAGGGTCGGCGCTTTCAGCCAATGCGCATCGCGGCACGGGAGGACTGGGCGTGGATCAGCAGACGCTGGAAGCACGCGCGTATGCGGTAGCGCGGCATTTCGATCCCATGCTGGTGAACACGGTCGTTGGTTTCATCGGGCCGGAGTATTTGTACGACGGCAAGCAGATTGTGCGCGCGGGTCTTGAGGACCACTTTTGTGGCAAGCTGTTAGGGCTGCCGATGGGATGCGACGTCTGCTATACGAATCATGCAGAAGCCGACCAGGATGACATGGACACCTTACTGACGCTGCTGGGTACGGCGGGCGTGAACTACATCATGGGCGTGCCGGGAGCCGATGACGTGATGCTGAACTACCAGAGCACGAGCTTCCACGATGCGCTCTACGTGCGACGCGTGCTCGGTCTTCGGCCGGCGCCGGAGTTTGAGGCGTGGCTCAACGGAGAACAATTCGAGCGGCTGCGGCTGGATGCAAACCATCCAGAGAAATTGCTCCTGGCATGACGGAGCTGACTTCGCCATCGTGGACGACGCGGTTGCGTGCGCTGACTCCGGCGCGCGTTGCGCTGGGGCGCACGGGCGTAAGCCAGCAGACCCGCGAGCAACTTGATTTTCAGAAGGCCCACGCCCTGGCGCGCGATGCTGTCCATGCGCGACTGCAAACCGCGGCACTGGTGCAAAGCCTGCGCGCGGTTGCCGGCAACGAAGTGCTCCGTCTACATTCGCTGGCCGAAGATCGGGCGATCTATCTGCAACGGCCTGACCTGGGACGCACGCTGGATGAGGAAAGCAGGACAACGCTGGAGCACGCCAAGAGCGGCTCCTTCGAATTGGTAGTAATCGTGGCCGACGGGCTCTCGGCGCTTGCGGTCGAACGGCACGCAGTGCCTGTGCTGACGGCGCTGTTTCCGCAGCTCGAAGGATGGAAGCTGGCTCCGGTGTGTGTTGTGGAGCAGGGACGTGTGGCCATCGGCGATGAGATTGGTGCGGCGCTGGGAGCGCAGCTGAGTGTCGTTCTGATTGGGGAACGCCCAGGGTTGAGCGCGCCGGATTCGATGGGCGCCTACATCACATGGGAGCCGCGACCGGGACGGACCGATGCAGAGCGCAACTGCATTTCAAACATGCGCACGGAGGGGCTAAGCTATGCCCAGGCTGCCGCACAATTGAGCTTCTATTTACGAGAGGCGCGGCGCGGCCGGCTGACCGGCGTGGGCCTGAAAGGGAATTCACGCCTGCTTGGGGAAGGCTGATCGATGCTGCGAAAAGCTGGACGCTGGCTGCTGCGCGCAGTGCTGGTGCTGATTGCGCTCGGCATCGCGACGTATGCGGTGGACTGGATCGCGTTTCGGCTGCAAGGCTCGCCGCAATCGTCGGTCACCGTCAATCGCACGCTGGTTGTGCCGCTGAAAAATAACAAGCAGGAGTACGACTATGTGGGGACATTCGATGAGCCGTGCTCGGTCTCTCTCTTTCCACAGGTGGGATTGACTCCATGCTGGCAGCTGCGGCGCAATCCGAACGAGAACGAAACGATCTAGGAGATTGTTCACAGAACACAGAAACTCGTGACTCGAATCACGGGTCGTTGTAAGTCTGGCCGCGTAGGATCGAACCGTCCACTCCACACTTCTAGGAAACCTGATGTACAGTCGTACCCGAAATGAAGGCGGCAGCTTGAGTTCGCGCTGTCTCTATTGCTTTGTGACCGTTGTGTCGGATGTAAAGACTACACGTGAACTTGAGGCCATTGAGACCCGGCACATCTGTCCTGAAAAAGCCCTTGCACAATCGATGGCGCTGCAGCGTACGGCGCTGGTGCAGATGCCCGACAAATAAATAGGGCTCAATTTTCGCCGGTGGCAGCGGGCGCAGCCGGCCCCTTCGGTGGGCGCTTGTTGCCGTTCTGAATCTTCTTGAAGAGCGCATCATCGGCCTGTTTGTTCAGGCTGCTCGCTTTGTCGAACTCTGCCTTGGCCTGCTCTTTCTTGCCCAAGAGCCGGTAAAGGCGCGCAAGGCGCCAATGGACGTTGACGTCGTCAGGCATCTTCTTCTCGGCCAACAAGAATTCACGCAGAGCCTCGTCATTCCGGCCGGCGTTGGACGCCACGATGCCGAGATCAAGGTGCGCAAGGGGAATGGTCGGATCGATTTTGACCGTAGTTTGCAGCAGGGGTTCCGCATCGTCGATCTGGTTCATCTGGATGTCGGCGTCGGCTAGATAGAGCATCGCCTGTACGTGCTTGGGGTCGTTGGCGAGTTCTGCCTGGAACTCGCGTGAAGCCTCGGGATACTGCTTTTGTGTCCACAGCAAATAGCCTAGGCCGAAGTGCGCATTGGGCTGCTTGGGATCAGCTTTCACAGCCGAGCGAAACATCTCGGTAGCGCCGGCATTGTCTTTCATCTCATCGAGCGCTTCACCGGCAACCATGTCGGCTTCGGCGGAATCGGGATTGAGAGTCAATATCTGGTGATAGACGTCGAGGACGTACTTGAACTGACGCGACCACAAGTAGCTCTGCTCCAGCGCGAGCAACAGTTCCAGGTTGTTGGGATCGGCATCAGCCGCTTCTTTCAGGTTGGAAGCCGCGTGCGGGTAGTCGGCGAGGCCGTAGTAGCCCATCCCGATGAGCACGGTGAAGCGAAGGGCATCGGGCGATTTCGGTTGCGCTCCCCGGCGCAGAATTTCGAATTCAGGAATGGCCTCTTTAATCTGTCCGCCCTTGAAGAGGGCCAGGGCCAGATTGAGACGCAGGCCGGGAACATTGGGATTGATGGCGAGTGCCTTGCGGTAGTACGGCACGGCTTCTCTGAAGTGCTGCTGTCGCGCCTCGAGCAACCCGATGTGGGCCATCGGTTCGGGGTTTCCTGGATGAGTCTTGAGGATGGCCTGCCATGCAAGTTCGGCTTCGTGATTCTTGCCCTGCTGTTCGAGCTCAAGGGCAAGCTGGCGTCTCGCGTCAACGACAGGCCGACCCTGAGCAGGGGCGGCAAGGGAAGCCGCAAGGAGAGGCGTTGCGAGGCAACAGCAAACAGTTTTGAGAAATGTCCGAAATTCCATGTGTGTCAAGTGCATTCAATCTTAATGAGACGGCCTGCGACTCGCGCGGCTGTTCCGATTCTCGCTTGCCGCGATCGTAGCGAGCAAGTTTGAGGCAAAGAAAAAGGGCG
>DATAVC010000049.1:0-28220 GCA_036267935.1 Occallatibacter sp.
ACATCGGACGCTCCATTGAGAGTGGCAAGGCGTTGACCGAGAGCACGCATGCGCGCGCCGAGAGGAATAAGGAAACTATTGGCGCATTGGAGGTCCAACTGGGCGAGCAGATGGCCGAGTTGCGCTGCAATTTCATGAGAATTGAAGGCCTGGCGCGCGAAGTGCAAGAACTCACCCCATTAATCAAAGTGATCACTTCAATTGCCCAGCAGACCAGCCTGCTGGCGCTGAATGCGGAGATTGAGGCAGCGCGTGCCGGAAGTGCCGGGCGCGGATTTGGCGTCGTAGCCAATGAAGTGCGGAAGCTCTCTGTGAGCTCGACCCGGGCAGCGGCGGACATCGCAGAAAAGATCAATTCGACGTGGAAAAAAGTGGCTGTGGAGATGGCCGATGCCAAGGCCTCCCTCGATCGACATGAAAAAGATCGAGGAATGCAAACCCTGCTGCAGGGACTTGGCGAGATGCAGCGCGAGTTCTCGCAGAACGGCGAGCTGCTGCTCGACGTAATCACGGGTGTGGATGCGAGCTACGAGGAATGCGTGCGACGGCTCTCGACAGCCCTGGGCCATATTCAGTTTCAAGATGTAATGCGGCAAAGGATGGAGCATGTACAGGAAGCCCTGGTCGAAATGTGCGGTCACCTCGAACTCTTAGCCACCAAGCCGGAAGACTCGAACTGGGATGGGAAGCTTGAACAAACATTCAAGACTCTCCTCGAGGCACATCTGAGCCGCTACAAGATGGCGAGTCAGACGAAGACCCACCTTGCGGTAGCTGGCGGAGCGGGCAAAAGCGATCACAGTCGCCCTGCCATTGAACTTTTTTAATCACGGCGATTGGCTTGTTTTTATCCAGAACCTCTCGGCACGGGCAGCAACGTGCTGAGTAGAACGCGGCAGGAAACAGACGTGGCCATCACATTCGAACGAGACGGAACGAGCAGTCGGATACGCCTCACGGGCGTCATCGACGTTGCGGCTGCCGAAGAATTGAAAGATGTGTTTCTGGAGGCTCTGGGTTCGTCCCAGGAGCTTCATCTCGTCGTAGCCGAGGTGACGTATCTCGATGTCACCGCAGTGCAATTGCTTTGGGCAGCGCGGCGTGAAGCCTCCACGCAGGGTGTCGCGTGGATATTCGAGGACGCCGTTCCTGAAGAAGTCCTCTCCACTCTGTCCCGCGCGGGGCTGGCTCAACCAGCCCTGCCTGATTCTGGCCTGACCAATTCTGGCGTGCCCCAGGCAGGCCTGCACGACCCAGACGCATCCGTCCAGGCTCCGCCGGAAAGTTGTTCCGCATGACCGAGAACATCGAACTCTTCCGGCAGAGCTTTCGCGACGAAGCGCGCGAGATTCTCGTCGATCTTGAAGCCGCCCTGCTCGAACTGCATGAGAGACGTGGCGAAAGCGAACTGATTGGCCGCGTCTTTCGCGGGCTGCACACCATCAAGGGCTCGGGCGCCATGTTCGGCTTCGAACAGTTGGCTGCCTTCACGCACAATCTCGAAACGGCCTTTGACGCCGTGCGCAATGGACGGCTTGAAGTCACCGGCGCGTTGATCGACTTGACCCTGGCCTCTTTGGACGAGATCAAAGCCATGCTCGAAGACGCGGGTGGAGACGCGGAGAGTCAGCGACGCGACGATCTCCTCGCAAAGGTGCGGAGCTTGACTGGCGCGCCTGCACCGCAGCAGGCGAAGCAGGCTCAGATTGCTCCCGTAGACACCTTGCTCGATGGTCCCGCCCGAGTTTGGCGTATCCAGTTCCGGCCCGGTCCCGATTTTCTTTCCAATGGCTCCAACCCGTTGCTTGTGCTGCAGGAACTCGCTGCACTCGGCGACCTTTCCGTGTGCGCCAACTTCGAGAGTGTCCCGCCCTTGCATGAGATGCAATCGGATCGGTGCTATCTCTCGTGGGACATTACCTTATCGAGCACGGCGACAGCCGATGCGATGCGCGACGTGTTCATCTTCGTTGAAGATACCTGCGCATTGACGATTGAGCCGCGCGCGAACGCCGACGAGATGCAGAATCTCGCCGTGCCCCCGCAGACGGCGTTCGCTGTGCCGATCGAAAACCGGCGCGTCGGCCCACCCGAACGTCGTCACACGGAGACGAACAACTCCGCAACGAGCCTCCGGGTGCCTGCATCCAAGCTCGATCAGTTTGTCGACCAGGTCGGCGAGCTGGTCACTGTGCAAGCGCGTTTGAACGAGATCGCCAATCGGCGTGACGACACCGAGGTCAGCGAAGTGGCCGAAGAGATCGAGCGTCTCACGTCGCTGCTGCGCGAGAGTTCGATGAATCTTCGCATGGTGCCGGTACGCGCCACGTTCGAGCGGTTCCGCCGCCTGGTGCACGATCTGGCGCGCGATCTGGGCAAGCAAGTCGAGTTGGTGATCGAAGGCGCCGAGACCGAGCTGGATAAGACGGTCATCGAGCAATTGAGTGATCCCCTCCTCCACCTGATTCGCAACAGCATGGACCATGGGATCGAATGCCCCGCCGTGCGCACTGCCCGCGGGAAGCGTCCAACGGCCACCGTTCGCCTGTCGGCACGTCATGCCGGCGCGAGCGTGCTCATTGAAGTGGCAGACGACGGAAACGGCATCGATGTCGCAGCAGTGCGGCAACGTGCCCTCGAGAAAGGCCTGATTGAAGCCGATGCCAGGCTCAGCGAAACTGAGATCTTCGCTCTGCTCTTTCAGCCCGGCTTCTCGACCGTACAGCAGGTGACCGATGTCTCGGGCCGCGGCGTCGGCATGGATGTGGTGCGCAAACGCATCGAAGGCTTGCGCGGCATCGTCGACATCGCCAATGAGCCCGGCAAGGGAACGACCATCACCCTCCGTCTTCCGCTCACCCTCGCCATCATTGATGGGCTTCTGGTACGCGTCGGCGGCGCCAGTTACGTTTTGCCGCTGGCCAATACGCTCGAATGTATCGAGTTGACCAGCCGCGACGTCGCGGATGCCCACGGCAACCATGTGGCGGCCGTGCGCGAAGAGATTGTCCCCTACATCCGCTTGCGCGAGTACTTCCAGGTGGCGGGCCAGCGACCCGATCTCGAACAGGTGATGGTGGTCGAAACCGAGTGCGGGCACTATGGCTTCGTGGTCGACGAGGTTCTCGGAGACTGCCAGACGGTCATCAAGAGCCTGAGTCGCTTTTATCGCAATATCCAGGTCATCTCCGGCGCAACCATTCTGGGCGACGGATCGGTCGCATTGATCCTCGATCCTGAGCGCCTGGCGCAGGAAGCTGTCCGGGCTGCCACGTGCAAGGCGCGCAGCCACACGATGAGAAACCCAAGAGCAGGTCCACCCGCGGCGCCATTTCGTAACACAAAGCCATCCAGGCAATGCCTCACCGCGATCCAACCGTCTTGATCTTCGAGCCTCCACGCAGGCGACGCAGCAAGAGCGAACCAATGAGAAAGGGCTAAACATGCCAAGAGTAGCGAGCCACGAAAACGGTACGTCTCATCACAACGAAAATGGACATCGCCCCAATGGGCGAGAGGGAATGCACCTCGCTGGTGCAACCACAGACAACACACAGGACGACGTGCTCCTGGTATGTCAGGAAATCATGCGCCTGGTAGACGCCTCCAAGGAAGGACGCCTCTCCGAACGCGGCCACATCGCCCAGTTTGAGGGCTCGTCTCGCGAGATCATCGGAGGCGTCAACGAGATGCTCGACGCCATTCTTCTGCCGATCGCGGAAGGCAATCGTGTTCTGGCACAGATCGCCGACGGCAAAATCGACGAGACCATCACCGCGACCTACAAAGGCGATCACGAAAAGATGAAGATCGCCGTCAATGGTGTTGCCGAAGAGATGAAGACCTTGATCTCCATGCTCGCGCGCCTGACTACTACAGTCAGCGAAGGAAACATGACGGAGCGCGGCCATCCGGAGCGGCTAAAAGGTGCCTATGCGGACGTCGTGCGCGGCGTCAACACCATGATGGACGCACTGATTGCGCCGATTCATGTGTCCCGGGACTATGTCGAGCGCATCGGCAAGGGCGACATTCCACCGCGCATCACCGATGCCTACAAGGGCGATTTCAACGCCATCAAGGATGGCCTGAACAACTGCATCGATTCTCTGAATGGCTTCGTCGCAGAGATGAAGCGCATGTCTGAAGAGCACAACAAAGGGGATATCGATGTCGTCATCCCCGCCGAGAAGTTCGAGGGTGCATATCGGGTGATGGCGCAGGGCGTCAACGACATGGTCGGGGGACACATCGCCGTAAAGAAGAAGGCGATGGCCTGTATCGCAGAATTCGGCAAGGGTAACTTCGATGCCCCGCTCGAACGCTTTCCGGGAAAGAAAGTCTTCATCAACGAAACCATCGAACAGGTGCGCGAAAACCTGCGCAGTCTCATCGCCGATACCGACGCCCTGATCCGGGCCTCCGTCGAGGGCAAGCTCGCCACGCGCGCCGACGCCTCCAGGCACCAGGGCGGCTTCCGCAAGATCGTAGAAGGCATCAACAATACCCTCGACGCGGTCATTGGGCCGCTCAACGTGGCTGCAAGTTACGTTGAAAAAATCAGCAAGGGAGATATCCCTTCGCAAATTACTGAACACTATCTGGGCGACTTCAACGCCATTAAGACCAACCTGAACCAGCTCATCACGGCGATGAACGATGTGACCGGTGCCGCCGAAAAAATCGCCAATGGCGATCTCTCGGTGACGATTCGAGAGCGGTCGGCGCAAGACAAACTGATGCAGGCCTTCGCAGCGATGGTCGCCGGCCTGACTCAAACGGTTTCCGAAGTCCGTTCCATCGCCAATGAGGTAGCGGCCGCCAGCCAATCCATCTCGACGGCGTCGATCCAGGTGTCGAAAGGCGCCAGTTCCCAGGCGGCAGCAGCCGAAGAGGCGTCCTCGTCGATGGAAGAAATGGTCTCCAACATTCGGCAAAACGCCGACAATGCGCAACAAACCGACAAGATTGCCAACAAGTCAGCCAAAGACGCCCAGGAAAGCGGCAAAAGCGTTCTTGAAGCCGTCGCCGCAATGAAAGAAATCGCCAACAAGATCTCGATCATTGAAGAGATCGCGCGGCAAACCAACCTGTTGGCCTTGAACGCAGCCATCGAAGCGGCACGCGCCGGGGAGCATGGCAAGGGTTTCGCAGTCGTCGCGGCCGAGGTTCGCAAACTGGCGGAACGGAGCCAGAAGGCCGCAGGCGAGATCAATCAGCTCTCGTCGACCACGCTGAAGGTTTCAGAGAAGTCCGGAGAAATGCTGGAAAAACTGGTGCCCGACATTCAGAAAACCGCCGAGTTGGTGCAGGAGATCACCGCGGCCAGTAAGGAACAGGATACCGGCGCCGAACAAATCAACAAGGCTCTGCAACAACTCGAACAGGTCATCCAGCAGAATGCATCTGCGGCCGAAGAAATGGCTTCGACCACCGAGGAGCTGACCGGCCAGTCCGAACAGTTGGTAGGCGCGCTTGCGTTCTTCAAGACAGGCGAAGAATCCGGACCTCCTCTGCGCAAGACGCCCACGACAAGCGCAGCCAAGCGTCTGCCTAACCCTCGCAACGGAAAACAGGAAAGCCTTGGTTCATTCAGAGAAAACGCTAAAGGCGGCGTAAGCCTGAAACTGGGCGACAAGGCAGACGACGGTGACGGCGAGTTTGAGCGGTATTGATGGGCGGAGCATGCCGCTCTTCAGCGGCATGCTCTCCAGTCTTCACACCTTAAAAGGGGTTGAACATGAGCGTAAGCGAGATCACGGAGACACGTCAGTACCTGACATTCAAGCTCGGTAACGAAATTTTCGCGACCGATGTCGCGAAAGTGCGCGAGGTCCTCGATCTGACCTCCATCACCGCCATTCCCCGGACACCAGACTTCATGGCCGGGGTCATCAACCTGCGCGGCAGTGTGGTTCCTGTAGTCGACCTGCGCCTGTGCTTCGAAATGAGCAAGACCGAAAGCACCCGCAATACCTGCATCGTTGTTGTCGAGGTCATGCTCGACGGCGAAGCGACCGTCATTGGCGCCCTCGCCGATTCGGTTGAAGAAGTCATCGACCTCGAGCCGGAGCAGATTCAACCGGCGCCGCGCATCGGCACACACATCCGAACCGATTTCATCAAGGGAATGGGCAAACGGGAATCCCACTTCATCATGATTCTCGACATCGACCGCGTTTTTGCGGTGGACGAGCTCAACGCGATGCGGTCGCCGGAGGCCGCGCACGTGCTTGCTGAGGCCGCCGCGTGAACGCTGCACCGCAACCAGTCCCGCGCACGGATCGGCAGAACGGGTCCGAGCGCATCTCATCGCGCGACTATGCGCGTCTCTGCGAGTTGATTCGCGCCCAGGCAGGCATCAACCTCGGCGCGGAGAAACGAACCATGTTGGAGATTCGCATCAAACGCCGTTTGAAAGCTCTTCAACTGGAATCGTACGCGGAATATTGCGACTTTCTGTTCAGCCGCCGAGGGATGGACGAAGAGATCGTCCATCTCATCGACGTCGTCTCGACCAACAAGACTGACTTCTTTCGCGAAGCAAAGCACTTCGACTTCCTTGCCCAGCGCGTTTTGCCCGAGTGGACGACTGCACGCGGTTCCGCCGCGCGTCCTTTCCTGATCTGGAGCGCCGGCTGTTCGACGGGCGAGGAACCCTACACTTTGGGCATCGTCCTCAGTGAATATGGCCAGGCCTGGCCCGCATTCCAGTTTCAGATTCTGGCCACCGACATCTCGACCGCCGTGCTGGCAAAGGCTCATCGCGGTATCTATGCGGCAGAGGCCACCAAGGCCATCTCTGATTCTCTCCGACGAAAGTACTTTCTACGCAGCCGCGACGCCTCCCAGCAGCGCCTGCGTATCGTGCCCGAGGTGCGCAACCAGGTTCAGTTTCGTCGTCTGAACTTTATGGACTCTGACTACGGTGTTGCCGAGCCGGTCGATGCCATCTTTTGTCGCAACGTCATCATCTATTTCGACCGCGCCACACAACAGCGCATACTGGCCCGGCTCTGTCGATGCCTTGCGCCCGGAGGCTACCTGTTCGTAGGACATGCGGAAACCCTGCATCAGATGAATCTGCCTTTGATCCCTGAAGCGCCCTCTCTCTACCGACGGACCGAGCAAGTGCAGTGAAATGGAATTGATGGAGATCTATGTGCAGCCCGGCGAGTCGCACTTGGCGCAGGGGCCGGTTATCCTGCGGACCCTGCTCGGATCATGCGTGGCCGTAGCTTTCCTGGCCACACACCGCGGCATTGGCGCCCTTTGTCACCCCATGCTGCCGCAATGCCCGGGCGCTGCCGCACGAGGCCTCAGCCCAAGAGAGCCCCGCCACTACGTTGACTTCGCAATCCGGGAACTTGCTGCCCGCTTCGACGCTTTCGGCATTCCCAGAAACGCCATTACCGTAAAACTGTTCGGCGGCGCCGACGTGCTGCAGACTTTCGATCGCAGTACCCGACTCACCATCGGACACCAGAATCGCGATGCAGCCCTGCGTGTCTTGCGCGAAGAAGGGTTCGCCGTAGCTGCCTCGAGCCTGGGTGGCACCCGGGGACTGAACTTGAGCTTCAACACGCAAACAGGCGAAGTCCTCGTGCGCCGTTTGAATTGACGCCGGCATGCCTCGAACCCGATCTGACGGGGGAAGAAAAATGGTAAGGGTTCTTATCGTTGACGATTCGGCGGTGGTGAGACAAACCATGACCAGCGTGCTCTCCAGCGATCCGGCCATCCAGGTCATCGGCACCGCAGGCGATCCCTACGCCGCCACCGAGCGCATCGAGGAACAGGTTCCGGACGTGATCACCCTCGACATCGAAATGCCGCGCATGGATGGGCTCACCTTCCTGAAGAAGATCATGGCCCAGCACCCGATTCCCGTGGTCATCTGTTCCAGCCTCGCGGACCAAGGCGCACAAAGTACGTTGCGCGCACTCGAGTATGGCGCCGTCGACGTCATCACAAAACCCCGGCTGGGAACCAAACAGTTTCTTGAAGATGCTCGAACCCAGATTTGCGAAGCAGTCAAAGCGGCGGCCTGTGTCAAGCCGCACAATCTGCGTCCGTCACACACAGTCGAACCCAAACTGACCGCCGACGCGATCCTCTCGCCGCCCACCCATGCCATGGCAGAGACCACTGAAAAGGTCGTCGTCATCGGCGCATCCACCGGAGGAACCGAGGCCCTCAAATCGCTGCTCGAATCGTTTCCCGCAGACACGCCCGGAATCGTCATCGTGCAACATATGCCCGAGCTGTTTACGCGCGCCTTCGCTAACCGGCTCGACGGTCTTTGCGCAATCACGGTCAAAGAGGCAGAGACCAATGACACCGTCATTCGCGGACGTGCCCTCATTGCCCCGGGCAATCATCACCTGCTGCTCAAAAGAAGCGGCGCTCGCTACTTCGTCGAAGTAAAAGATGGCCCCCTGGTCTGCCGGCATCGCCCATCTGTCGATGTCTTGTTTCGTTCCGCCGCGCGTTATGCCGGCCCCAACGCAGTCGGCGTCCTCCTTACCGGCATGGGGGACGATGGCGCACGCGGTATGGCAGAGATGAAACAAGCCGGCGCCGCCACCGTCGCCCAAGACGAAGCCACATGCATCGTGTTCGGAATGCCTAAAGAGGCGATCAAAATGGGCGGCGTAGATAAAGTGCTCCCTTTGCACGCCATTCCCGGCGCAATTCTCAGCTACGCGCCCTAACCCGGACCACACTCAACACTAGCTCCCCTCCCGGTGATCCCCAGACAGGCCCTCAACCCCTCTCTGTCCTGCCAGCTCCTCCAAAAGGTGGAGAAGATCGCCCAACCCAGGGCAGATGCCAAGTGTGGCCGCGAGTTTTGATAATGCGAATGCGCGCTCCTTCCGACGCGAGGCCTTCTTCCCTTTGCATACGACATCTGCACCACACGACGCTTCGCCGCCGACCGAGAACCAGCTCACCTATCCGGGCTGGCGCGTCGCAGCCGTGGGCCACATCGGCGTTCTCACCGGCTTCGCAACTGTTTTCATCTACAGCTTCAGCTTCCTGGTCAAACCGCTGCAGCACGAGTTTGGATGGAGCCGCGAGCAGGTATCCAGCGCCTTCTCCATCGCTGCGATCTCGGTGGCCATCTGTTCCCCGTTCATGGGCAGGTTGTTCGATCGCTTCGAACCCCGCAAGATCATTGCCGCGATGCTGGCGGCCTTCGGATTGGGCATCGGCTCTCTCGCATTCCTCACCGCGCATCTCGCCCAACTCTACGTGTGCGCAGCGTTCATCGGCATCTCCGGCACTGGAACCTACCAGCTTGGCTTTGCGCGCGTCGTGACAGCGTGGTTCGAACGCCGCTTGGGAGCAGCTCTTTCCATCGTGGTCGCCGGTTCCGGCATCGGTTCGCTGCTGATTCCACCTCTGGTGGAATATCTGCTTTCCGCCCATGGCTGGCGTGTCACGTATCTCGCCCTCGCTGCCCTGCCGCTGTTCGTCGGCGCTCCTCTCACGTGGTTCTTCGCGCCTTCGCCACCATCCTCTCGTCCGTCCGAGCCGCACGCAGCGCCCACGTCCGGCATGCGATGGACCCAGGCCCTCGGCACAAGAAGCTTTTGGATTCTGGCTCTCGGCGTCTGCGCTCTGTCGGTCAGTGAAAATGGAGCGCTGGCCCATCTGGCGCCCATGCTGGGCGAACATGGACTGCAGGCCACACAGGTCGCCATCGTCGCTTCTTTGCTCGGTGTTTCAAGCGTCGTGGGCCGATTCATCCTGGGCTCGCTGCTCGATTATGTCCACGGCGGCGCCATCGCGGTCGCCTCGCTGCTCGCCGCAGGCAGCGGCATGTTGGTCCTCGCGCACGCGCACTCATTCCTTGCCGCGGCTCCTGCAGCCTTCATCGCCGGCCTCGGCGCAGGGTGCGAACTCGACCTGATCCCCTACATGCTTCGACGCTACTTCGGACTGAGGTCGTTCACCACCCTCTACGGCCTCGTGTACAGCTGTTTCGCCGTCGCCGGAGCCGCCGCTCCGCTCATCGTCGGCCGCATCTACGACAAGACCGGTAGCTACAACTGGATCCTCAATCTCTTCTGTGCCATCACTCTCGTAGGCGCCTTCGCGATGCTGGCTCTGCCCGCGTATCGCTACATCGCCCTGCCAGCCGCAAGCACGGAACCGGGCTTGGAGATTGACCTCGCCCTGGAACCGAAGGGCGCCGTTCTCGAGAACAACTGATCGGTTCCCCGCACGTCTGCGCCCTCAAAGCGCGATGCCTCACGTCTGATACTGCCCAATCGCCTTCTCGACGCGCCCAAGCAATGTGCTCAGACCCTCCATCAGCTCGGTCGTGCTCCGGACAAACCCGACGCTCTGCTCCGTCATGGCGGCCACATGGGTAATGTTCGCGCCGATCTCGTTCATGGCCTCTGTCTGCTGCGACGAAGAGACAGCAATCTCTGACACCATCCGCACGGCGTCGCTCATCTGCCCGTTGATGCCAATCAGGGCATCCTGCGAGGCACGCACCAACGCAACACCGCCGTTCACTTCTGAAGCGCCCGTCCGCATACCGGCGATCGCGCGCTCGCTGTCCCCCTTGATCTTGACGATCAGGGCATCGATGTTGCCGGTGGCCTGCATGGTCCGATCCGCCAGACGCCGCACCTCATTCGCCACCACGGCAAATCCACGTCCGGCCTCTCCGGCGCGAGCCGCTTCAATCGAAGCGTTCAACGCCAGCAAATTCGTCTGGTCGGCAATCTCCCGAATCACGCCCGCAATCTGGCCAACTTCGGCCGAACTGGTTCCCAGCGCCTCCACTTCACTCGAAGCTGACTTGATGGAGTGGGCCAGGCTTTCAATGCTCGCGCTCGCTCGTTCTGCCAGATCGGCGCCCTCTGTCGCGCGACGGCCTGAATTGGTCACCATCTGCTCGGTCTTCTTCAGGTAGTCCGACATCTCGCGGATCGTAAGACTCAGTTCCGTCGCCGCCGCCGCAACTGAAGACGTCGCCATGTTCTGGGAGTTCGTTGCCTTATCAATCTCCTGGACGTCCTTCAACGCCTCGGCGGTCGCGCCTCCAACCCTGCCCACCGCGTCCCCAATACACTCCACCGTCGAATGGATCCAGTTCATCGTCATGGACAGCTTGCGCGCTACGACTCCAGAACGTCCTCGCTGGTCCATATCAAAACGCAGCGTCAGGTCGCCGCTCGAGAGAATGCGATCAAGATAGTTCGCCATGCCATCCAGATCACGCTGCAAGCGGGGCAAGGTCTGAAGCCGCACAAACAGACTCACGGCCGCGCTGCAAAGCAACAAGCTCATCGCCACGATGCGGAGCGCGGGATGCCCGTCCCCCGCGAGAGCCATGGCCACACCACCCCCCGCCGCAGCCAGTGCACCATACGAAGCCCACGCGATTTGCGTACTCGGATGCGCCAGAAACTCGGACCTTCGCCCCCGCGCGTGCACCGCAACGCCCTCCTCGATGCGCAGCGAGCTTTTCCCTTCCCTGATCAAGCGGTAAGCTTCTTCCGCAGCTCGCACCTGGTCCCGCTCCGGGCGCCGCCGCAACGATTGGTAGCCCACCACGCGGGCACCTTCCCGCACCGGCGAGACATTCGCCTGCACCCAATAGAATCCCCCGTCGCGACGCCGATTCTTCACCAGGCCCTGCCATGGCCGCCCCGCTTTCAGGCTCTTCCACATGTCCGCGAAGGCTTCCCTGGGCATATCTGGATGGCGCACGATGTTGTGCGGCTTGCCGGTCATCTCTTCGACGGAATACCCGCTGATCTCGGCAAAGCTCTCGTTTGCTTCCGTAATATGACCTTTCAAATCGGTCTGCGAATAGATGAAGACGTCCTCGGGAACCAGCGTCTCGATATTCATCAGTTGTCCCCGTGCTTCCATCCTCTGGCCTCATTCCGCGATCTGCCGCGATCCGATACCCGCGCGTGCGCGATGGTTCTACCTGCTTATCGGCGTGCGACGAAAAGAGATGAAGAGTCTCAGGGGACCGGCACCAGGCCACCCAACCAGCCAACTGCGGTCGTAGTGCAAATGCACCACTCTCCCTCCTCTTCCGATTCCGTGCCCTCCCTGCGTCCCCTGTCGTAGAATGAGGCGGCTTCCGGAATACGCTTTCCGCGCCGCAGACAAAAACCGTCCGCCCCGCGATTCCACCGGAAAATCAATCGCACTTTGAGGGATGGAACACGATGAAGAAGTCCTTCCGCGCACTGGTCACCCTTCCCTTTGCCCTGCCCGTTGTCCTGGGGAGCCTTGTCCTGTCGAGCGCCGCACAAAACGACACCGAAATCGGCGGCCAGAAGCTTGTCACCCTGAGCCGCACCGCAGTCAGCAAGACCAAACCCGAGTTCACCAGCGTCACTCTCGCTCCCGGCCGCGGGATGGAACTCATCCAGGTCACCGCCAACTACCCGGGCAAAGGCAGCATCCATGTGCTGGCGTCGCCCGACCTCGCGACGGCCAAACAGATGCTCGACGACAAAGACACCCCCAATGGCGATTTAGGCTACCGCCTGGGCGCAGCCTTCCTGGTGCCCTATCCCAATCGCATCCGCGGCAAGCTTTCAGCCGACGGCACAACCCTCAGCACCGCGTGGGAAGGACATCCGGTGACGCTGCCGGCGAACAACATCGGCAAGAACCCAGGCGCCGAACGCCACGCCATGCACGGACTTATCCTCAAAGCCAAAACGGAAGACCTGCATGTGAAAGACATTCCCGGCGGTCAGCAAGTCACGGGAATCATTCACGCCGGAGACTTCGGCGGCCATTGGTTCTCGAAGACCGATCTGGTCGTCACCATTGCGCTCACCGCTGAGGCCGTCGACGCCAGCATCGTGGCCCGCAACGTGGGCACGGAGTCAGAACCCATGGCGATCGGATGGCATCCTTACTTCGCTCTGCCTTCGGGAGATCGCACGCAGGTGCGCATCCATATTCCCGGCTCGAACCTCGCCGAAGTCGACAACTACGACAACGTGTTTCCCACCGGAAAAATCAAGCCCGTTGACGGAACACAATACGACCTCCGCGCACCCGACGGCGTCGCCCTCGCGCACAACTTCTACGACGACAACTGGAGCAAGCTTGCGTGGAAGAATGGCGTCGTGACAGTCAAGGTGATCGATCCGGCGGCTCACTACGGTGTCGACATCGTCGGCATCTCGCCGGAGATCAAAACCATCCAGATGTACGCTCCGCCGGCCATGCAATTCGTCGCCATCGAAGATCAGTTCAACTTCGCCAATCCCTTTGGCAAGGAGTGGGGCAAGATGGACACCGGCATGGTGACGCTCAAGCCCGGCCAGAGCACGAAATGGCATGTGCGCCTGCACGTGTTTGTGCCGTAGGCCCAGTTGCACGAGCTGGCCCGGGGGGGGACGGGCACCCTCCCCCCGGGTGTTTTCTCGAATTTCCTCGATCGATGCGAGTTGCGGACCTGAATCTGGGCCAATCTCGTTCGTTTCAGGATGTTGAATCTCAATGTCCTCGACGAAGAGAACTTGCAGGCCGCTCAAGTCCAGGCCGCGGACGAACTGTGCAGGGCCTTCGGTTCTCTCTCCATCCAAGCGTAGCGAATGCGGAGAAATGATCTGCAACGACTTGAAACATGCGAACGGCCAGACGAACTTCGAGCTTAGGCCCAGGGCCTAGCTCCACTCCGGTTGTCATCCTGAAGACCCCGAGCGCAACGAAGGGGACGAAGGATCCGCGGTTGCTTTTCAGGAATCTATCCGGTCAAGTGCCCGACGATAGTCGACAGGTTCCACGTCGTACCATGCGCGGCTGAGGTCGATCCAAGTCGGGTTGGCGGATTCGATGAGCGCGATCTTTTTCGAGCGTCTCCAGCCTTTGAGTTTCTTTTCACGCGCGATTGCTTTTTGCACTTCCTGGTGGCGCTCGAACCAGACAAGGCGATCGCAGTTGTAGCGCGATGTGAACCCCTCGTGCTCTCTCCATTTGTGCTGGAAGACACGTTTGAGGAGATCACCCGTTACTCCGACGTAGAGCGTATGGCTGCGACTGGCCATCATGTACGTACAAAAGGATCCTTCGGGCATGGGCTGATCGTATGCTGCGGTGGTCGAATGAAATGTGATGAGGAACAACCGCAGATCCCTCTCTGCGTTCGGGATGACAACAGTTTTTGAGCGCTCCGCCCGTATCACCCTCCACCCGGCAATTCCTCTTCGGTTAACCCTGACCGCTAGCCCTTGAACCCCGGCAAATCGACGCGGCGCACAATGTGGTCTTTGATCCAGTGCGGATCCCACCACTCCTTGGGATCGATCTGCACCCCATCCAACTGCATGGCGAAATGAGTCTGGGAGTTGACCGGATTGTAGAGTCTATCTATGGTGTTTAAATCAATATGAGCAAGCCGAACCGCTGGTTTGTAGATACTGCTGTATTTCTACTTTCATGCTTCTTGGTTCTCACGCACGGCACGCAGGGCCATGCTCAGAGCGATGCCGTTGTGTCCGAACCTAGTCAGGTGCTCGGCAATGCGTCGCAAGCCGCACTTGACGCTGTGCGGGTTTTCTACGCCTACGTCGTCCGATACCAACCGCTGGGGATTCCCCAAGGACGAGCAAAGAAGGCTCTCTGGCCCCTCCTCAGCAAACGACTTGTTCTGAAACTTAACGGCATCCAGGCATGCGACGACGATTACTACCGGCGCTACGGCGAGACTCTTCGTGCCAACCAATACAAACCTACGACCCCGTGGCTGGAGGTAGGGGCGTTCTCTGGACCAAACGAAGCGGCAAGCCCCACGAAGTTCTCGATTCTCGGTAGCAGAGCCATCGGAAAAAATCGAGTGGATGTTCACCTCAGATTTACTCAGAAACAAACCTACTGTTGCGGCCAGCCCACTTCGTACGACCACGCTGAGGGTGTTGTAACCGCGATTCCAGAGGACAAGCGGTGGGTCATCGATGACTTTGTCCCCGCGACGCATGAGAACGACGGACCGCGTCGTCTGTCCGATGGATATTCGGAGTGCAAGAACGGTCAGTGGGTGGGACAAAAACCGTACTGAAAAGCGTTCGCTTTTGGTACTGGTCGTATCACCCTCCACCCGGCAATTCCTCTTCGGTTAACCCTGACCGCTAGCCCTTGAAACCCGGCAAATCGACGCGGCGCGCAATGTGGTCCTTGATCCAGTGCGGATCCCACCATTCCTTGGGATCGATCTGCACCCCATCCAACTGCATTGCGAAATGGATGTGGTCGCCGCCCGCCATTCCCGTCATGCCGCTCTTGCCCATCACCTGCCCCCGCTTGACCGTGTCGCCTACTTGCACGTCAATTTCGCTCATGTGCCCATAGATCGTCTGCAGGCCGTAGCCATGATCGACCACGACGCAGTTGCCATAAATGCCCAACGGCGCCGCATACACGATCACGCCGTCATTGGAGGCTTCGACGCCGACGTGCTGCGTGACCGCAAGGTCATATCCAAGGTGCACTTGCTGATCGATCTTCTTGCCGTGATAAATGTAGTTGCGCAGATCGGCAAAGGTCGCCTCGGCCTGCGCATGGGTCTGCCGCGCAAACGGCTGCGACCATAAAAATTTTGATGCCGACTTAAAGCGCAGATCGGCCAGCGTCTTGTTGTTCGCCTTGCGCATCTCACTGTTGATCTTCACAAAACACGTCACCGGATCACCCGAACCGCTCGGGTCCAGCTCGTTGACCACCTTGTTCAAGAACGCGTCGCTGATCTGCAGATCGTGCACCGTGTAATGAGGCTGCTCCTTCTTCGGGAACTGGACAACGATCGGCTCTGTCACGTCACTGCCCGCACCAATCGACGCATACACCAACGGCGTGGTTCCCTGAGGCATGTTCCAGGCAAACGCGAACAGCGAAAATTCTCCGGGCTTTCCATCCGGCATCGGCCAGCTGCGATAGGTCTGATCGCCAACCTTCACACCAGAAGAAGTCGACGGTCCCGAGACGTTGAAAGTCACCAGGTCCGCCATGCCTTGATAAAGGTAGTGCTGGTCCGAGTCGACGCTAAGCGAGGGCATGCGCGTAATCACGGTCACGTCGCGCTCCGTCCGCGCCTTGTTGCCCAGCAGATCGTTCGATGTGGCTTCCACAATCAGCTTGGCCGCCCCGTCCTTGAGCTGCGGCGTCGCTTGCACGCCCGCCGTAAAGTTCCAGCTCGTGATGGCAGTCTTCGAAGGCTGTGCCGTCGTGCCCACCACAAAGCTCGCCCCATTTTGCTCAATGGTCGCCGTCATCTTGCGGACACCCCGCGGATCCTGCACTCGCACACTCACTGGCGTGGCCTGGCCGAGCGTGGTCACCGATGCCGGCAAGTCCACAACAGGTGTCGCCGCCCGCGCAAAGATCACAATCACGGGAACGAGAACGATAACCGCAAGCACGCTGAAGAAAATAACTTTTCGCACGCCCCCATTGTAGCTTCGCGACGACTCACCGACGCGAACCTCGCGCGCGGCATATAAAGTGGTGTCAAGATTGTTACGACCTCTGCGTTCGTTCGAGTTCGTCATCCGAGCCGTCCATAGGGAGACGATGAAACCAACTCATTGGCACCATGCCCTTCTTCTCGCCGCCTTCATCTTGCCGACTGCCATCGGCTACGCGCAGCGCACGCCGTTCCCGCATCGCGTTGCGCATCCTGCTGCCCTGGGTCCGACCCTCGATCCCCTGATCGAAGATGCCATCGCGCAGCAGAAAATTCCCGGCGCCGTTCTCATCGTCGGTCACAACGGGCACATCGTGTATCGCAAAGCGTATGGCTGGAGATCTCTCGATCCCACGCGCGAGAAGATGACCGTCGACACCATCTTCGACCTGGCATCGCTGACCAAATGCATAGCCACGACGACTTCGGTGATGGAGCTTCTTGAAAAGGGGCGCATCCGCCTCAACGATCCCGTCGCCGTCTATCTGCCGGAATTCGCGCAGAACGGCAAAGCGGACATTACAGTCCGCGAGTTGATGACCCACTACTCGGGACTCGCCCCTGATCTCGATCTGAAAACACCGTGGCAGGGCCGAGATACCGCCTTCAAAATGGCGATGGAGCAAACGCCTGCCAATCCTCCGGGCACACTATTTGTTTACAGCGACATCAACTTTGAAGTGCTAGGGTTCATCGTCGAAAAAATCTCCGGCACATCCCTCAACGAGTTTGCAGCGCGCAACGTCTTCGCGCCTCTCGGCATGAGCCACACCCGTTTTTTGCCGCCCAATACCTTGAAACCCCGCATCGCTCCCACGCAACGCGACGAACAAGGCCAGATGCTGCGCGGAGTGGTGCACGATCCCACCGCGCGGCGCATGGGCGGCGTGGCCGGGCACGCAGGATTATTTTCGACAGCAGACGACCTGGCGAAATTTGCGCAGCAATTGCTCAGCGGATCGAAGATCCTGAGCCGACTGGCAATTGAGAAGATGTCAACACCCCAGCAGCCCGCGAACGCGCCGAGTCTACGTGGGTTGGGATGGGACATCGATTCGCCCTTCGCAAGCAATCGCGGCGAACTGCTGCCGGTGGGTTCGTTCGGCCATACCGGGTTCACAGGCACGTCGTTGTGGATTGATCCCGTGACCGACACCTACATCATCCTGCTCACCAACGCGGTCCACATGCCCGGCGGATCGACCGTCTCTCTGCGCTCACGCGTGGCAACAGCGGTCGTGCAAGGGCTCGCGCTCACGGTCTCAGAGAAAGAGAAGCTGCGATGGGCGCGCATCACCGGCTACAACGAAACACTCATGGCGTCGCGCCGCCTGCAAACTCGCAACGGCGTCGTCAAAAACGGAATCGACGTGCTGGAGGAACATCACTTCAGCGAGCTGCATCCGAATCCCGCCCGTCCGGTGCGCATCGGTTTGGTCACCAATCAAACTGGACTCGACGCACAAGGACGCCGCACCGCGGACGTGCTGGCGCAGACTCCAGGACTGCAGCTTGCCGCCATCTTCAGCCCCGAGCACGGCATCGCAGGCAAACTCGACACAACTGAGATTGCGAATGCGCGCGACCCCGCAACAAACGTGCCGATTGACAGCGTCTACGGCGCAACAGATGCCCAGCGACGACCCGATCCAACCGTTCTCGCTGGACTCGACGCGCTCGTGTTCGACATCGCCGACGCAGGCGTGCGCTTCTATACCTACGAAAGCACGCTGGGATATTTTCTTGAAGCCGCAGCAAAGTCGGGCAAGGAAATTCTTGTGCTCGACCGGCCCAATCCAATTACCGGCGCCTTCGTGCAAGGCCCCCTGCGCGACAGCGGGCGTGAGAGCTTTGTGAGCTACGGCGAAATTCCGGTGCGCCATGGCATGACCATGGGAGAACTGGCACGGCTCTTCAATGCGGAACGCGGCATCCACGCACAGCTCACAGTTGTACCCATGGAAGGTTGGATGCGCGGCGACTGGTTCGATTCCACAGGCGAGATGTGGACGAATCCATCGCCGAATCTGCGCACTCTCACCCAGGCGATTCTCTACCCGGGGATCGGCATGATCGAGACCACGAATGTTTCGGTCGGGCGTGGGACCGACACGCCGTTTGAGCTCGTGGGCGCTCCCTGGGTCATGCCAGAAGAATTGGCGCGAGCTCTAAATGCGCGACAGATCGCCGGCGTGCGTTTCGTTCCTGTACGCTTCACCCCCACAAGCTCGCAGTACGCAGGCCAGGAGTGCGGCGGCGTCAGCATCCTGCTCACCGATCGCGATGCGCTCGATGCCCCTGAGATGGGCCTCGAGATCGCAGCGGCGCTTCACACGTTCTATCCCGAGAAGTTCGACGTCGCTCGCCTCGACGCTCTCATGGTCAACAAGGCCAGCCTCGATGCTTTCTTGTCAAGACAAGATCCACGTCGCATCGCCGAAGCGTGGCAGGATGCCATCGCAGCATTTGCACCCGTGCGGGCGAAGTATTTGCTGTACTAGTCGAGAGCTTTCGGCCGTGCCCTACTCGTCGGACAGGTGCGAAAGGTGCACACTTCTTCCCGTGCGCGCCGATTCCCTCGCCGCATCCAGAATCTGCATCACCTTGACATTGGTATCGAGCGCACTCAAATCGCCCGTGTCTCGAATCTGCCCGCGCAACACACCTGCCAGATAGCTAAGCGAATCTTTTTCGTTGGACTCAAGGGCCTGAGGCGTCACGAGATGATCTTCGTTCTCGTGCTCATGGCGCACGCGAAGCCGGTCGGGGCCCACCGTGATCGCATACCCGGTCGCGCCGTAAACCTCCATGTCCTTGCGACTGAACGGCCAGTTCCACGAACCTTGAATCACGGCCTGCGTATGCGGGTACTTCAGCACGATCGTGGAATCGTCATCCACCTTCGGATAAATCTCGGGCTTGTCCTGATTCACGACAGCCGTCACCGTCTGCGGTGTCTCGCCACCCATCAGCCAGGTCATCAGATCGACACCATAGCAGCCGAAGTCGTAGAGCGCTCCCGCGCCATTCTGCTGCGGATCGGTCAGCCACTTCAAAAAATCCGGCGACACGCCGATCTCCTTCGGCCCCTGGTGCCCGTCATGCACAACCACGCGCCGAATATCACCGATTTCGCGATGCATCACTTCTTCGTACGCTGCCCGATTGCTCGAATACCACGTCGTCTCATAGTTCACCAGCACGTGAATATGCTTTTCCCGCGCCACCTTCCGAATCGCCAGCGCGTCGTCGAGTGAAATGGTCAGAGGCTTTTCAACCATCACCGAGACGCCGTAATACCCACCCACTTCGATCATGCGCCGATGATCGGCAATCGACGTGTAGACCAGCAATGCCTGCGGCCGCCGCTGCTCAATCATCTTCGCCACATCCTTGAAGAAGAGGCCATCGGCAAGGTTGTACTTCTGCTTGTACTTCGCCTGCAGTGCCGGATCGGGCTCGGCAATCCCCACCAGCTCCACATCCTGATGCTGCGGCAGTTGCGCCAAAAAGCCCGCGACGTGATCGTGTACCAATCCCACAATCGCCACCCGCAGGGTGCCCGTTGAAGACTGAGCATGCACACACGCCGGCACCAGCAACACGGCCGCAACAAGAATATTGCGGCGCAGAAATTCAACAAACACTCGCTGCATAAGGTCAGGCCCCTTCATTCCTGTTCATCGTTGTACAGAATAGACGCCCGACGGCCCCGCTGCCGCTCCCAGGGATGTCAACGAAGACGTGGAAAACTCCGTCTATTCAGGTTATGCAGACGGCCGCTGCCCACAAACCGCTCCCAATGCTCTTTCGTTGCCCATGCTGCGGATGTCGAACCCTCGAAGCGCCCGCAGCCATGAAACTGTGTCCCGTCTGCTGGTGGGAAGACGATGGACAGGAGGACGAAGACGCCTCCGAGATCCGTCTCACCGTCAATGGACATCTGAGTTTGACCGAAGCGCGCAACTCCTATGCCCGTTGCGGCGCCGCCGATCCGCGGTTCCTACCCTACGTCCGCAAGGCCTATGTCACTGAAGAGTAACGTGACCTCCGCCTAGACACGGTGGAAAACACTTCTCCCCCCAGTTTGACCCCTGCCAGCGAACCCTCTTACCATGAAGGGAAAGGAACCCAAGCCTCGCCGTGCTTTCATTCCCGGCGGCTCCTGGCAGTTTCTTCGGCGCATCCGCGCCGGGAAGGCATACACGTTGAGTTCTACTGACACCCTCGAAAATTCCCCGATCGATCCCACTCCAGAGGCGCAACACGCCCACGATCACGAAGGCCACAATCACGACCACGAACACGCGCACGGACCAGTCCTCAATCCCGACTGCACGCGCGAACTGGTATTGGATGTTCCAGCCGACGAAGTCGCGAAGTCCTTTCGCACCGTGACACGTAACTATCAGAAGTACGCACGCATTCCTGGCTTTCGTCCCGGCAAAGTTCCCGAGTCGGTCGTGCGTCGCCGCTTCGCCAACGAAATCCGCAAAGAAGTCATCGACGGCCTGCTGCCCGAGCGCTTCAACAAGGGCGTGCGCGAACTGGGCGTCACGCCCGTAGGACAGCCGCAGGTCACCGAACTCACGCTTGAAGATGGCCAGCCCCTGCATGTGAAGGCCTCGTTTGAATACGTGCCTGCCTTCTCCATCGACGGCTACAACGACGTCGTGGTCGAAAAGCCCTCCGGCGCCGTCACTGAAGAAGAATTCCAGAATGAGTTGACCGAGTTGCGCGAATCGCGCGCCACCATCGAGCCGGTCGATGAAGATCGCCCTCTCAAGGATGGCGACTGGGCACAGATCTCATACGCCGGAAAAATCGAGGGTGAAGACGATGCCGCGCCGATCGAAGGGCAAGACACCATGGTCGAGGTCGGCGGCAAAGAGACCGTCGAAGCCTTCACCACCGTGCTCCGCGACGCCAAGCCAGGGCAGGAATTGAAGGCCGAGGTCATCTATCCGGCCGACTATGCCGAGCCCAAGCTCGCCGGTAAAACCGTCTCCTACGAACTCACCGTCAAGGCCATCAAGAAACGGATCGTGCCCGAACTGAGCGACGACTTCGCCAAGGAGGTGGGCAACTACGAGAGCCTGGCCCAACTTGAAGAACGCATCCGGGAGCACATGAACAGCCGCAAGCAGCGCAGCGTGTCGGCCGAGACCAAAGACAAGCTCTTTGCGGCGATGACCGAGAAGTTCCAGTTCCCGGTCCCCGAGTCGCTGGTGCAAGATCAGGTCGATGCCCGCCTCGAACGCGGACTCCGCGCCTTGGCTGCCCAGGGTATGGCCACCGAACAGATGCGCAAACTCGACTTCGGACGCCTCCGCGTCGCCCAGCGGGACAGCGCAATCGCCGAAGTCAAAACCAACCTCCTGCTCGACAAAATTGCCGACGTAGAGGGGGTAACGGTAACCGATGAGGAACTGGACCGCGAGGTGCAAATCGCGGCCCTTCAATCAAATGAGCCGGTTGATGCGCTCCGCCAGCGTTTGACTCAGGATGGCGGGCTCGCTAGAATCCGGGAACAAATGAAGCGCGAAAAGACCGCCAATGTGCTGTATGAAAGGCTTCCTGCCTAGTTGCGCAGGGCGCTGAGGGCAACGCTGCTCGCTTCGGAATTCCCCACTCCGGATCGCACAGCCTCAAAAAGGTAGGGGGAGAATCACCCCCAACGGAAGAGCGAGAAGAACGCCGAATGGCATTAGTCCCCATGGTAGTCGAGCAGACGAGTCGCGGCGAACGCGCCTACGACATCTACTCCCGCTTGCTGCGCGATAACATCATCTTCCTTGGCACCCCCATTGACGACCAGGTTGCCAACCTCATCGTGGCCCAGATGCTCTTCCTCTCAGGCGAAGATCCGGAGAAGGATGTCCAGCTTTACATCAACTCTCCCGGCGGATCGATTACCGCCGGCCTGGCAATCTATGACACGATGCAATTCATCAAAAACAATGTGGTGACCTATTGCATCGGTCAGGCAGCCAGTATGGGCGCATTTCTCCTCCTTGCCGGCACCAAGGGCAAGCGATTTGCCCTGCCCAACTCGCGTATCCTCATCCATCAGCCCTCCATGGGAGGTCTGAGCGGTCAGGCGACCGATATCGATATCCATGCCCGCGAAATCCTTCGCATCCGCGAAATTACCAATACCTTGATGGCCCGGCACACCGGCCAGCCCCTCGACCGGATCGAACACGACGTCGAACGGGACTTCATCATGAACTCGCAACAGGCCAAAGAGTACGGCATTATTGACGAAATCATCGATCGGCCCCGCACTTAAGGGTCATAGTCAAGCAACCTAAATCGCGGTATCTTATCAGGGGGTAGTTCAATGAAAACGCGCACGGGACCTGAAGAAGCCTTACGGTGCTCGTTCTGCCACAAATCGCAGGACGCCGTGGCCAAGTTGATCTCGTCGCCGAGTGACTATCCTCGGGCGTACATTTGCGACGAATGCGTCGCGGTCTGCAACTCGATCCTCGAGGATGACCGCGGCGAAGCCAATCCCGCCACCACCGCCGGCCACCTGCCAAAGCCGCAAGAAGTGAAGAGCTTCCTCGACGACTTCGTGATCGGCCAGGACCAAACCAAGAAAAAACTCGCCGTTGCCGTCTACAACCACTACAAGCGCATCCAGATGAACCGCATGCGCAATAACGAAGTGGAATTGGCGAAATCGAACATCCTGTTGGTTGGCCCAACTGGCTCCGGCAAAACCCTGCTCGCCCACACTCTGGCCAAGATGCTCGACGTTCCGTTTGCCATTGTGGACGCCACCACGCTTACCGAAGCTGGCTACGTCGGTGAAGACGTCGAAAACATCATTCTCAAACTGCTGCAAGCCGCCGACGGCGATGTCACCCGCGCGCAGCAGGGCATCATCTACATCGACGAAATTGACAAGATTGGCCGCAAAGACGAGAACCCGTCGATCACCCGCGATGTGTCCGGCGAAGGCGTGCAGCAGGCACTCCTCAAGATCCTCGAAGGCACCGTCGCCAACGTTCCTCCGCAGGGCGGCCGTAAGCACCCGCACCAGGAATTCACAGCGGTCGACACCACCAACATCCTCTTCATCTGCGGCGGCGCTTTTGTCGGCCTCGAGCGCGTCGTAGGACGGCGCATCGGCAAGAAAGCCCTCGGATTCAAAGCCGTCGACGCCGAAGCAGATGCAGCCACAGTTCGTTCGCATCGCGATACCGAACTGCTGCGCAAGACCGAGCCGCAAGACCTCATCAAGTACGGCCTGATTCCCGAGTTCGTCGGTCGCCTGCCCGTCATGGGCATCCTCGACGAGCTCGACGAAGCCGCACTCATCGAGATCCTCACCAAGCCGCGCAACGCCATTCTCAAGCAGTATCAGCGCCTCCTCGAATACGAGAACGTCCGGCTGCACTTCACCACGGACGCTACAGCCGCGGTCGCCCGCGAGGCCCTGGCCCGCAAGGTGGGTGCACGTGGCTTGCGCATGATCCTTGAAGAGCTGATGCTCGACCTGATGTATCACCTGCCGTCGAACAAACGCGTCCGCGATCTCGAGATCACCCGCGAAATGGTCGAGCGCCGCGATCTGTCGCTCTGCCTGCTCGAAAAGGCCGGATAACCAACCTGCATCACAGCATTAAAAATGCCCCTCAGCCAATCGGCGTGAGGGGCATTCGTTTGTGCAGGAGCGTTTGCCGTTACCGGTCGCTCACACTCGCTTGCTGCGCCCACTCCATCGCCTTCCACTGCGCGCCCGAAACAAACGCCTCGGGAATGTGCTGCTCTTCGCAAAGGTGGCTCACAATATCCCACTCGCCGGCTTCCACCGCCAGCATCAGGTTGTAGAGAGGCGTCAGCCTGCATTCCTTGTGGATCAGCGCAAGCTTGATGTCCTGGTGGACCGAAAGTGCCTCCACCACTGAAGCAATCGGAATCTCCAGGATGGCGTCCATCAATGACAGAAGCCCGAGCAGGAACAAGTCGATATTGCCGTCCGCAACCTTGGGTCCCAACAGCTCGCAGAAGCGGGCGCGGGTCAGAGCCGCCAGCATCAGGTCCGAGGTCTTGTCGTGCGAAATCTCCAGCGTCACGGCCAGACGGCACCAGCGGCGCGTTTCGTTTTCACCGAGAATCATCAAGGCCTGCCGCACAGAGCAGATCTCGCTGCGGAAGCCGAACATCGGCGAGTTCAGATAACGCAGAAGACGGAAGCAAAGGGTCGCATCCTTCTTGATCAATTCCTCAATCTCTGCCAGGTCCAGATCAGCCTTCATCACCGCGTTCAGCAGCGACAAATGGATCGCGCGATTCGCCGAGCCCGTCCAGGTGCGCACCATCTGCGGGCGCCGGAAGAAGTAACCCTGCACAAGCTGGAAACCAGCCTTGCGCGCCAGCTGAAAGTCCTGTCGCGTCTCAACCTTCATCGCCACCATGCGGCAGACGGCCTTGTGGCCCGACACGATAATGCCCGCATCCGCCAGCGAAGTCTGGCGCAGGTCGACTTTGATGAAATCCGCAAAATAGGCCAGCGGTTCGCGGGGATCACCCACCGTGTAATCATCGAGCGCAATCTTGACGCCGGCTCGCTTCAGCTGCGCCAGCGCCAGCATCACTTCCTCGTCCGGAGTCACCGAGCTCAGCACTTCAAGAACCACGTTCTCCGGAGGCAACAGGGTGATGAACTCGCTCAGCAGGATGTCCCGCGTGCAATTGATAAAAGCCAGCGTGTTGTCGCAAAGAACGCCAAGTCCCAGCAGGCTCGACATGTCGATCACCGACCGCGTGGCATCGGATGGATCGGAACTATTGACATTGAAATGGTTCTCGGTGCCAGAACGGAAAAGGAGTTCGTAGCCGAAGACCCGCTCATCGGTGGTCAAAATCGGCTGGCGGGCCGCATAGCGCGCAACTTGCGGCGTATCAGTCGAATACAGGCTTGTCGGGTTTCCGGTAGTTTGAGGCATGTCGGTATATCGGCAGAAACGGTGAAAAGTATCAGTTCAGAGAACAGTTTCACCCCGGAAATAAAACCTTCCGGCGGATTTGTTCTTCCCTATTTTGGCCCGCCCACGCCCATTCAAAGCGTGCAAAGTGCAGAATCGGCCCGTTGCCTTGGTTATTCCAGTAACGTGCTCCCCGCGCGTCTTTTTCGCCGACCGCACTAATTCACCTCTTGAGCACGCGGAAACCGGCGAGAACGGGGGGCCTCTGCACAGGCTTCGACAGTCTCACCAATCTCAACCTTCATCAAACCGAAATCCAAACTGCCACGTCCGCCGATAATGGAACCTGCAGCGACAACTTCGACTGCGCTTAAACCCGCTGCACGAAAGACGGGTCCATCCGGTCTACACAGCGCCATTCCCTCGTAACCGCTGTGTTTTAGGATTCCGCTGTACAATCCCAACATGAACGGCGAAACCATCTTTGCAGCCGATGCCGGCGTAGCGCGTCCAATACAAATGCTGTCCGTAAAGGTGTGCCTATGACCTCGTCCCGCGAAAAAAATGAACCGCGCAAGCTGCCCATGATGCCCATCCGGGACATGGTGATCTTCCCCTACATGATGACGCCATTCGTGGTCGGCCGCCTCTCCAGCGTCCGTGCCCTCGAGGAAGCGCTCAACGGCGATCGCAAGATCTTTCTCGCCACCCAGCACGACGCCTCGACTGACGAGCCCAAGGCCAAGGAAATCTACCAGGTGGGCGCCATCTGCAACATCGTGCAGAGCGTCAAAATGCCGGATGGCAATATCAAAGTCCTTGTCGAAGGTGTCGAACGCGCTAAATCAATCGACGTCACCGATCGCGACGGATTCTTCGTCGCCACCGTCCGCACCGGCAAAAGTGAATTCGAGATGACCCAGACGGTCGAACAGCTCATGCAGCGCGTCACGTCGCTCTTCGAGCAATACGTCAAGCTGCAGCAGTCGCTCAACTACGAGACCATCATCGCCTCGGTTCGCATGGACGAGCCCGCAAAGCTTTCCGACACCATCGCCGCGAATCTGCAAATCGGCATTGAGGAAAAGCAGGAACTGCTCGGCATCTTCGACCCCATCGCCCGCCTCTCCCGCATCGCCGACGTCCTCGACATCGAAATCGAAAAGCTCGACCTCGACCGCAACATCCAGTCGCGCGTCAAGCGGCAGATGGAACGCGCGCAAAAAGAGTACTACCTCAACGAGAAAATCAAGGCCATACAGAAAGAGCTCGGTCGCGGCGAAAAGAGCGAGTTCGATGAGCTCCGCAAAAAGATCGAGACCGCGGGTATGCCCAAAGACGTCCTCGACAAGGCAATCCAGGAACTGAAGAAGCTTGAAGCCATGCCGCCCATGTCGGCCGAATCGACGGTGAGCCGCAATTACATCGACTGGCTCCTTGCCGTGCCGTGGAAGAAAAAATCCAAAGAAACACGCTCCATCGACTTCGCTGAAAAGGTTCTCAACGAGGACCACTACGGCTTGGAGAAGATTAAAGAACGTATCCTCGAATTCCTCGCCGTCCGCCAACTCGTCAAGAACCCCAAGGGCTCGATCCTTTGCTTCGTCGGCCCCCCAGGCGTGGGCAAGACTTCGCTGGGCATGTCGATCGCCAAGGCCACGGGACGCAAGTTTGTTCGCCTTTCGCTCGGCGGCGTGCGCGATGAGGCTGAGATTCGCGGCCACCGGCGCACCTACATCGGCGCTCTCCCCGGCCAGATCATTCAGCACATGAAGCGCGCCGGAACCAAGAACCCCGTCTTCCTGCTCGATGAAGTCGACAAGATGGCCTCGGACTTCCGCGGCGATCCTGCATCGGCCCTGCTCGAAGTGCTCGATCCCGAGCAGAACACCACCTTCCAGGATCATTACCTCGACGTCGACTACGACCTGTCCCAGGTGCTCTTTGTCGCAACAGCGAACGTGATGCACACCATTCCCGCTGCACTGCAGGACCGTATGGAAGTACTGCGTCTGCAAGGCTACACGGAGCAGGAGAAGCTCGAAATCGCCCGCCAGTACCTGGTGAAGAAACAGCGTGGGCAAACCGGCCTGAACGAGAAGAACATCGCCTTCGCAGACGACGCCATCCTCGACATCATTCGCGGTTACACGCGCGAAGCCGGAGTACGTAACCTCGAGCGCGAGATCGGCAACGTCTGCCGCAAAGTCGCGCGGCGCGTGGTCAAGAAGGGCGTCAAACACAGAGAAGAAGTGACCGCCGCCAATATCAACGAGTTCCTCGGCGTCGCCAAGTTCCGCGACTCCGAAGTGCACGAAAAGAGCGAAGTCGGCCTGGTCACCGGTTTGGCATGGACCGAGGTCGGCGGCAGCATCCTCACCACGGAGGTGCAGGTCCTCGACGGCAAAGGCAAGCTCACCATCACCGGCCAGCTCGGCGACGTTATGCAGGAGTCGGCCCAGGCCGCGCTCAGCTACATCCGTGGCCGCTCCCACGCCCTCGGCCTCCCCCGCGACTTCTACCGCAACCTCGACATCCACCTCCACGTCCCCGAAGGCGCCATCCCCAAGGACGGCCCCTCCGCCGGCATTACCATCGCCACCGCCCTCGCCTCGGCCCTCGCCAGCGCGCTCACGAAGATCGAAGTCCGCCGCGATATCGCGATGACCGGCGAAATCACTCTTCGCGGCAAAGTCCTCCCCATCGGCGGCCTCAAGGAAAAGCTGATGGCCGCTCACCGCGCCGGAATCTTTGAAGCGATTCTACCCGCGGAAAACAAGCGCGACCTCGCCGACTTCCCTGACCTCATCAAGACCTCAATG
>DATAVC010000050.1:0-152681 GCA_036267935.1 Occallatibacter sp.
GATTTTGGGGCTATGTCTCGCTGCTGTATTCGCCTATATGCTCCATTCCGTCAAGGCTAGCCATAAACGCCTCGTCGGTGTGCACCTCATCGGTGAATGCGCGATACGTCAACCTCACGCGGAAACATATGGTACCCAAGGCGTGACCCATAGCACATCTTTCTTCATCGGTGAGTTTCCGATGAAGAGGAATGAAGAATCCAGTAGGGTCTCCGACATGAACATTCAACGGGGAATCTGACTTGTTGTACTTGGCCAGAGAGGAAAATCTGTGTGGCCGTTCGCCCCTAATGAACTCTATCCAAGTGTCAGCAACAACGCCATAAGCAGGGAGTCCCCCGGTATTAGTTATCTTCATACTCACGAATACCCAATCTCCGGCCATCGCCTCTTTGAAGGTGTCCCTAGTAAAGGTGGATATTTTCAATCGTGGGCGCAGAGTCTCTCTTTGAAAGGCAAGTTGCTCTCCGGCATTTTCAGCAGCCTTACGAGTCTCCCACGACTGCCAGACGATAGCGCCAAGCGTAAGCATAATCAGCCAAGCAGTAATTCCCTCGGGCCATGCTATGAGTTTGTGCCACGATGGCGGATTGGATTCGCTCTGACTTGCACGCTCTTCAGGGTCTACTGTGCACGCGAGAGAAGTCGTAGCCGAGGGTGGTTCGCTTGGCTGTGCGCATTTTATTTCGTAGGTATGGCCGAGGGCTTCGTAATTCTTGTCGAATCTGGCCACCAATACGATTGAGGCAATCAGGACTATCGCGGCCATCACCAATCTTTTCTGCATGATTTTAAAATTGTACCCCAAAAACTCTTCACGCCAATGTTATTGGGGTACAATAAATACAATGGGACAGCGCACGGAAAACGCACTCAAAACCGACAAGCAAATCGCAGGCATCGTGGCTTTGAAAGAGGGCTGGCAATCCGCGCTAATCGAGCGCAGGGGTGGCATTCGCAGGGTGCTCATAACCGGAGGCACGACAACCCTCGAAGACCCCGCCAGAGTTGCTATCCTGCAGGAGTTGCGCGATGCCGAGACAACCTAAACCAAAGAGAGCCGGACGGCCCGCGCTCCCGAAGGGCAGTGCAAAGGCGGGATACCTTCGTGTCCGCATGACGCCAGATCAGTTGCAGGCTATTGAAAACGCGGCGAAAACGAGCGGGAAAACCATCTCAGACTTCGTGCGCGGCAAGTTGATTCCGATGGTGGAGGCGTAAGCCCCTGAAACCCAAATGAAGAGCCCTGCCAAAGTGCTGCAATTCGTTGACTCTGCATCGTAGTTCGGGTATCCTAAAGTCCTTGTGCGGTGTTGTGCCTGGGGTCTGTGCTCACCACCTGACCCTTCTGGACAACCTCTCAGTTGAGGTTATTGCCGGAGCAGGCAGCCGGCTTTCTGGACATGGAGTGGTTTGATCGGTCCAGGGGAGCCAACGCCCTTTCAAGGGCAAGCCCCGCAATTCTCACGCGAACAGAATTGTTTGGCAGTGGGTGGAATTGAAGCCCTTGCGTTTTGCATGGGCGCAGGCGCATGTTGCGCGATCGAAATTTTGCAGCCGACGATGTTCGGTTTGCAGCAGTTGTACGAGGCAGAAGAGAATGTCGACCTTTGTTCCGAGCGGCAACAAGATTGTCCGCAAATGGTATGTGGTGGATGCCGATGGCCAGACCCTGGGCCGTCTCGCCACCAAGGCTGCCAGTGTTCTGAGTGGCAAGCTGAACCCCCAGTATGTTCCCTACATCGACACCGGCGACCACGTGATTGTGATCAACGCGGCGAAGGTTCGGCTCACCGGCCTCAAGGCGCACAGCAAGCTCTATCGCCGCTACACCGGCTACCCCGGCGGCTTGCGCGAAGAGTCGTTCACGCGCCTGATCAAGCGCCGGCCTGAGAAGGTCCTTGAAGAGGCGATCAAGGGCATGCTTCCCAAGACCAAGATGGGGCGGGCCATGGGATCGAAGTTGAAGGTGTATCGCGACGACAAGCACCCGCACCTGGCGCAACAGCCGGTGCCGATGAACGTCGCATAACAGATTTGGTTTGGCCGCGCTTCAGAGGAGCCGGCAGAGAGAGCTAAAACAAGAATGGCAGATCTGGTTCAATACTACGGAACGGGCCGCCGCAAGTCGGCGATCGCCCGCGTTTTTCTGCGCCCCGGCACCGGTGAGTGGAAGGTCAACGGCAAAGCCTTCGAAGAATACTTCGTCACCGAGCAGCAGCGCGTTTCGGCCAAGCGCACCCTCGTGGTTGCCGAGCTGGCCTCGACCTTTGACGTTCTCACCACCGTCTCTTCGGGCGGCGTGTCGTCGCAGGCAGATGCGGTCAAGATGGGCGTAGCCCGTGCGTTGATCCTCTTCAATCCAGAATTGCGCAAGTTGCTCAAGGCCGAAGGCCTGCTGACTCGCGACGCGCGTCAGAAAGAGCGCAAGAAGTACGGTCAGAAGGGCGCTCGTAAGCGGTTCCAGTTCAGCAAGCGCTAGCGCTTGCACGCAGTTCACAGTTTTTAGCGGCATCGAAGCCGTTACTAAGAACCGTGAACTGAAAGTTTCAATCTCCCGCGCAAGCGGGTTCAATCCGGAGCAGGCAGCATTCTCCGGATGCAATCCACGAAGGAGGCCCATTGGCCACGATCACAATGAAGGAGCTGCTCGAAGCGGGTGTTCACTTCGGGCATCAGACCAAGCGCTGGAATCCAAAGATGAAGGAGTACATCTTCGGCGAGCGCAACGGGATCTACATCATCGACCTGCAGAAGACGCTCAAGCTGTTTAAGGATGCGTCGAAGTTTGTCACCGAACTGTGCGGCAGCGGCAAGACGATTCTGTTCGTCGGCACCAAGCGCCAGGCACAGGACGCCGTCGCAGAAGAGGCGACACGCGCTGGGATGCCGTACATCAATCAGCGCTGGTTGGGCGGACTACTGACCAACTGGGTGACCGTGCAGAAGTCGGTGAAGCGCCTTCAGGAACTGGATGAAATGGCCGTGGACGGCCGCTACGAGCTGCTGACCAAGAAAGAAGTCATTCGGTTGGAGCGCGAGCGCAAACACCTTCAGGCAAACCTTGCCGGCATCAAGAACATGAAGCGTCTTCCCGACGCGGTCTTCGTGGTGGATTCGAACAACGAAGCAATCGCTGTCAAGGAAGCCCGCAAGCTGGGCATTCCGGTGGTTGCCGTGGTCGACACCAACTGCGATCCGACGGTTGTGGACTACGTAATCCCTGGCAACGACGACGCGCTGCGTGCGATTCGCCTCTTCACCTCGAAGATTGCCGATTCGGCAGCCGAAGGCGTGAACCTGGTGGGCGACAAGGCGTTTGTTGAAGAAGTGCCGGTACCGGTGGCAGAAGAGGGCGTCGTCGCAGTTGAGGCGGCGGCTCCAGAAGAAGTCGATCTGGAAGCGGCGCTGGGCGGCGGCATTCGCAAGGCCCCCGCAGCCGTTGCAGCTCTGGATGAGGCCGAAGTAGCGGAAGGCTTTTAATCTTTCTTGCGCGTTTGATCGCGCATACTGAGGAGAGCGTGGCCGCAACAATGGAGCCACGCTTTTCTTGCGTAAACGCCTGTTTATCTAACCCTGCCTGCCAACGGCTCTCGTGCGGGGAACAAGCGAAGGCTTAGAAATACGAAGGAAGTGAGATGACGACTGTGGCTGACAAGATTGATGCAAAGCTGGTGAAAGATCTCCGCGAGAAGTCGGGAGCGCCCATGGGCGACTGCCTGAAAGCTCTGCAGGAGGCTAAGGGAAATATTGAGGATGCCTTCGTTGTGCTCAGGAAGCGCGGCATGGCATCGGCGCAGAAAAAGGCGGCTCGCAGCACCAATGAAGGCGCGGTGGGCACCTATATCCATGCCGGCGGCAAAATTGGCGTGCTGATCGAAGTCAACTGCGAGTCAGACTTTGTGGCCCGCACCGAAGACTTCCAGGACCTGCTGAAGGACATTGCGATGCACATCGCCGCGAGCGACCCGCGCTACGTGAAGCAAGAGGACGTAACTGCTGAGGACATGGAGCGCGAGAAAGAGATTTACCGCGCGCAGGCAGCAGCAACAGGCAAGCCCGCACCCGTGATCGAGAAGATCGTCGACGGCAAGATGGCGAAGTTCTACGAAGAAGTTTGCCTGCTCGAGCAGCCCTTCATCAAGGAACAAACCATCTCCATCAAGGAACTGATCGCACAGAAGGTCGGCAAGCTGGGTGAGAATATCACCGTCCGCCGCTTTGCCCGCTTCAAGGTGGGTGCGCAGGATTGGACCGTATCCCAGACCAAGGCGGCAGAACCCGCAGCCGAATAAATCGGTCAGATTCAGAAATGCGAAGGCCCGGAGAAATTCTCCAGGCCTTTCTTTTTTTGCGGCTAGTCCATCTTCATGCCGGGCATGGCCGAGTGATCCATATTGTCGTGGCCGTCGCCGTCATCGCTGATCGACCAGATCTTCTTCGGGTCGCTTTCGTAGGGATAGACGTGCACCATCCAGCCAAAGACATGAGGCAGAAAGACTCCCCCCGCAGCATCGCATGCTTCTTGGGTGTGAATGGATCCCATCAAGCCAAACTTGGCGTCGGGTCCGAAATAGCCAGCCCCTTGCCCCGCGGGCGCCTTGCAGAAGTTCACATGCTGATGCCAATGCGCGACGCTCAGCGGAATGCGTTCGTTCAATTCATCTTCGCCTGCGCCCACGCGATCGGTGTACATGGCCCCTACCAGCTTGTAGCTTCCGTCAGGATTCTTCTTGTACAGCAGCGAAGTTGGCTTGAGTGGGTCGAAGTGATGCGCGGCTTCGATGCCGAATTCCATCTTCGTGAAGTGATATTGCGGCTGAGGCACGTTCGGTAGAAAGATCCGGTAACCGTCGTCAAGGGCCTTGCGATAGTCCTGATACGGCGCCATCGCTTCTTTCGCGGCCGCGACGATGGCATCGGCTTTGGCCTTGTCCCCTGGCTCGATGGGGCGCAAATCGGTCATGTGCATGTGGCCCGCCATATGCGCCATGCCGCCCATGGCGCTATCCGACGAGCCATCGTGGGAGCCATCTTGTGCCCGTGCGGCGCCGGCAACAAGGCCCAGGGCCGTACAGAGGCAGGCCAACTGCATGCGCGGACCGAATATAGCCCTGAAGGATAGTGCAGCGATCGCGTCACCTCCGACCAATGGGAAAGCGGCATCCTCGCGGTACGGGATTGCCTTGTCAATTCATTACGGGAAGCACTCGCGCGCGGTTCCCGCATCGGCTGCACTAGCCAGTTTTCGCATCACAGAATGTGTACCAAGGTTTCTGCTGCGCGTGGACTTAGCAGCCTTGGACAAACAACTTTTTTCCTCGACATGGGCATCCCATAGCATCGGGGTCGTGTCGTCCATTCAGCGTGCGTTCTTTGCGCCCTAATTGTGCGTTGGTTCGGCAGTGTGGTTCTTTGTACGGCGATTTTTGAGCCGATGCGCGGGCACCACCACGTAGGAACCGTGCGGGCGCGAAAGATGTCGAAGTGGTTCCAACTGAAGGGAGACAGTACGACCCATGCAGAACGCGGCAGAACGCCTCTTAACCGGAATCACAGGACTCGATGACATTCTGCGAGGAGGCCTCGCAAAGGGCTATCTTTACCTTGTCGAAGGGAACCCTGGCGCGGGAAAGACAACCCTCGCCCTCCAATTTCTGCTGGCCGGCGCGAGCCGCGGAGAGACCGGGCTCTACATCTCTCTGGCAGAAAGCGAGGCGGAGCTGAGGCACGTCGCCGATTCGCACGGTTTCAGTCTCGACAACGTGACGATCGCCAAGATTTCTCCTCCTGAGATCGCCGGGCCGTCCGGTCAATACACCGTGTTTCAGCCGGCAGAAGTTGAACTCGCCGATGTGCTCGAAACCATTCTAGCCAAAGTTCGTGACGTCAATCCATCGCGCGTCGTCATCGATTCGATGTCTGAGCTGCGTATGCTGGCGCGCGATTCGCTGCGCTACAGGCGCCAGATCCTCAGCTTGAAGCAGTTCTTCGAAGGGCGCGACTGCACGACCCTGCTGCTGGATGAGCGCTTCCACGACAATCTGGAAAGCCAGGTGCAAACCATTGCTCATGGCGTCATCCGTCTCGAGGTGTTGCAGCGCAACTACGGCATCACGCGGAGAAGACTCGAAGTACTGAAGGTCCGCGCCGCCAGCTTTCGCGAGGGTTATCACGACTACGTCATCGTGAAAGGGGGAGTGCGGGTATTTCCGCGGCTGGTTTCAGGCGAACATCGCGGCGCCCCGGTGGAGAGCGAAGATTTGCCGAGCGGTATCGACGCCCTCGATGCTCTCTTCAATGGCGGGGTGCAGCGGGGAACGAGCACGCTGATCGCCGGACCGACGGGCTGCGGCAAGTCCACCCTCTGCGCCCAATTCGTTGTGAGCGGCGCCAAGAGGGCCGAGAAAGGCGCGATCTTCACTTTCGACGAGACCAGGCAATCGTTTCTCGATCGCAGCAGGGGACTTGGCCTGGATTTGGACCGCTTCGTCGAAGACGGAACCATCCATCTGGAACAGGTCGATCCCGCAGATCTTTCGCCGGGCGAGTTCATCGACCGCATTCGTCACGGCGTGGAACACAAAGCGTGGCGCATCGTGGTCATCGACAGCTTGAATGGTCTGATGAACTCCATGAGCGAAGAACAGGCGTTGACGGTACAGCTTCATGAGCTCCTTTCGTATCTAAACCAAGTAGGAGTTGCATCATTTCTGGTGCTGGCCCAGTACGGGCTGCCGGGGCATGCGATTTCATCGCCGACCGACGTTAGTTATCTGGCCGACAACGTACTGTTGCTGCGCTATTTCGAAGCTGCGGGCGAAGTGCGGCAGGCATTATCGGTGGTGAAACGTCGATCGGGCCCTCACGAGCGATCGATTCGTGAACTACTGGTCAGCCATGGCAGGCTGCACATTGGAGATCCCTTGAGAAACTTTACCGGCGTGCTCACCGGCACACCGGAGTTAAAAGGAGGACAACCGCTGCTGTGATGCCGGATCGAGGCTCTCATCGGACGTTTGCGGTGGTTGCTCCTGTCGGTCGCGACGGGGAGTTGATTTGTGCCTTCCTCCATTCGTCGGGGTATCCGACCCTGTGCTGCAAAACCATCGACGAGGTAGAGCAACTCAAGAACGAGGAGCTTCTGGGACTCGTTCTGACTGATGAGGCACTCATCGGCGGCGGAATTGCGAGTCTTCGCCGTGTTGTAGCCGCCCAGCCGGATTGGTCTGACCTGCCGGTAATGCTGCTGACCAGCAGTGCATTCGAATCCAGTCATTCAGAGACGGCCAGCCACTTGCGCATGGAAATTCGCAGTCTGTTTTTGCTCGATCGGCCTGTGCGGAAGGAATCATTGCTGAGTGCCATTCAGGTTGCGTACACGTCGCGCTTGAAACAGCTCGAAGTGCGCGATGCCGCAGACCGTCAGTTCAGAACGGACGAAGCCTTGAGGAATACAGAGCGACTCGCCATGAGTGGCCAACTGGCGGCAACAATGGTCCATGAGGTCAACAATCCGCTCGAAGCCATCGGCAACTTGCTCTACCTAGCCGAGACCAGCTCGATTCTTGAGGATGCCCACCGCTTCGCGCACCTGGCATCACAGGAGATGGTCCGCATCAGCGAGATCATCAACCAGACCCTGCGCTATCATCGCGCACCCGCCGCGCCCGCCTCTTGCGATCTGGCCGAGATCGCAACATCGGCGCTTGCGCTGTTCCGTGGAAAACTGCACGAACGGCATATCGACCTGGGCTTGGTCGCGCCGAAAACGATTGCCTTCTGTTCGGCAGGCGAAATCAGGCAAGCGCTGGTAAATCTGATTGGCAACTCCCTCGATGCCATGGCTCAAGGAGGCGTCCTGCAGCTGCGGGTATCGTGCGTGACGCTCGATGGGCGTCCATTGGCGCGCGTCACTGTTGCCGACAGCGGCAGCGGTATTCGCTACGACATTCGGTCGCGCCTGTTTACACAATTCTTTACGACGAAGGGAAGCCGCGGCACAGGCCTCGGACTGTGGCTCACCCGCGATATCGTGCTGCGCAATCATGGCAAACTGCGCTTTCGCTCGCGTGTGCTCGCGCCCACCGGCACAGCTTTTTCGATTCTGCTTCCCGGTGGTGCTCCGCGAGAGGCCGCGAAGAGCGACGAAACGCGTTTGGCGACACCCAGCAGACACGAAGAAGCCGCAGCGTAGAAGGTCGTCATGCCGGGGAGTTCGCCGTGGCGTTATTTTCCCTCGCGAAGACCGCTGCCAAGCACGCGCCATCCGTATGCGATACTCTGAAAAGGCATGTATAAGCGCATCATTCTCAAGCTCTCAGGCGAAGCACTAGCAGGGAAGCAGGGTTTTGGCCTCGATGCCGATAAGGTGTCCGAAATTACCGGTGAATTAGCCGACGTGCACGCCTTGGGCGTGGAAATCGGCGTGGTCGTAGGCGGAGGCAATTTCTTCCGCGGCGTTGCGGTCCAGGCCAAGGAAATGGATCGGGTGGCCGCCGACAACATGGGTATGTTGTCAACCGTGATCAACGCCATCGCATTGCAGGACGCCCTGGAAGCACGCGACGTCCAGTGCCGGGTGATGACCGCAGTGTTCATGAATCAGATCGCCGAACCGTACATCCGCCGTCGCGCCGTCCGGCACCTTGAAAAGGGCCGCGTGGTCATCTTTGCAGCCGGCATCGGCAATCCCTTTTTCTCGACGGATACGGCGGCCAGCTTGCGCGCCATGGAAATGAAGGCCGATGTGCTGCTGAAGGGCACCAAGGTCGAAGGCGTCTACAATGCCGATCCTGTCCTGGTGAAGGACGCAGTCAAGTACGACGAGCTCACCTATATGGACATCCTGCGCCAGGGCCTGAAGGTAATGGACCTGACCGCGGTGAGTCTCTGCAAAGACAACAACCTCCCGATGATCATCTTCAATATGAATCAGCCGGGAAATATTCGCCGCGTCGTGCAGGGCGAAAAGGTTGGTTCGCTCGTCACAGCGTAGAATCCGATTCTTCGACGCAGTCTGTAGTTGAGTACGGCCGGGCAGCACTTGGATTTGGATGCCTGCACCAGTCGATCGCCCGGAGTCGTCTAAACGTAAGTGGAAAGCCCCAAGCCAGCTCCGCTGAAAGCGCTCACCGGCCTGCGCTGCTTTGCTGCGATCAACATCGTCCTCTTCCACTTTTCCAATCCTGACTGGTTCGGCTGGTTTGCGCCGATCGTCAATGCCGGCTATGCCTCGGTGAGCTACTTCATTCTGCTCTCCGGTTTCGTCATGGCCTACAACTACTCCGCGCGCGCCCGCGCCGGCCAATTCGACACCATCCGCTATTACAAGGCTCGCTTCACCCGGCTTTATCCGATTTACCTGTTGAGCCTCCTGCTGTCGTGGCGCGTCCTACCGCAGGAGTGGGTCTCGCACACCCATGGCATGTTCTGGGCCGGCATGGTACTCACACCCCTCTTGCTACAGGGGTGGATCCCTGAGATTGCGACATTCTTGAATACGCCGGCATGGACCATGTCGGCCGAGTGGTTCTATTACCTGATCTTTCCTTGGATGGCGCGCTGGAAGAATCCCGAGAAGGCGCAACATCACCTCTGGAAGCTTGGCCTGGTGTGGGCCCTGGGGCTCATTCCCGGAACGCTGTATCTTCTTTTGCTCCCCGACGGGATTGCGCATCCCAATCGCTTCAGCTACGGTCCGTGGCTCCAGGCTCTGAAGTACACGCCGCTGTCCCATCTTGCGAGCTTCATCTTTGGCGTGCTGTTGGCCGGAATGGATGCTGTGATGCCGCGGCCGGGCCTCACGCGTTTGCTGCTCGGCGTATCCGGCTTCGCAGCGCTTTTCCTCATCCTCGCGTCAGGACGGATGCCGTACGCATTGCTTCATGACGGATTGCTGATGCCATGCTTCGGCTGCATGATTATTGGCCTCGCCGGCGAGAACCTTCTGGCGCGAATCATCGGGTCCCGGCCTCTGGTGTTCGTGGGCGAGGCAAGCTATTGCCTCTACCTTCTCCACTTCAACATGTGGAATCTGATTCACGACACTCACGTTCTCGATCGCCTGGGCCTGAACCGCTTCGATCCATGGATCAGCTATGTGCTGCTGGTCCTGATGGCGCTCTTGGCGCTGCATTTTATCGAGAAGCCGGTGCAAAGACAGTTGCGCAATTGGATGCACGCGTCAGGGTAGGCCCTCGGCAAAGGAGCAATAAAAAAGCCCAGCACATGGCTGGGCTTTTTGGCTGCGCAATGCACGAAAGCCTACGGTGCGACCGCCTGCAGGGAGTGGTTTCCGTGCGGAACAATCACGATCGCGGTTGGTTTCTGGTCTGAAGGATAAGGAGTCGCTTGCGCTGGCGAAAGATTGCCGGCATTGGGATCGAGCCGGAAGCCCGAAACCGAATTGCCCAGAAAGTTGGCCGTATAGACATAGCGTCCCAAGGCCGGGTCCACCGCGAGCGAAAGCGGTTCGGTATCGGTTGCGTTGATTGAACTGCCGGTGGGGTTGACGGCCGCGGATGGCGTGCCCGTGGACAGATCGATGACAAAGGCCGAAACGGAGGAGTCGAGTGCATTCGCAACATACAAATACTTGCCGCGCGGGTCGATGGCAACCGACTGAGGTTCGTTCCCGGTCTTGAAGGGGCCGTTGATCAGGAAGCTGAGGTTGCTGCCGCTCTGAATACCGTAGCCGATCAGTTCGTTCGAAGCGAAGTCAGTAACGTAGACGAAGCGATCGGTGGGATCAGAGACCAGGGAGGACGGCTTGACGCCGGCCTGGTAGGGGCTTCCTGCCGCAGTTGTAAGAGCGCCGCCTGAGCCGATGCTGAAGCCGAACACCCACCCTGGGTGTGCCGTACTCGTCACCGTTCCGCCCGGATTGTAAGCGGACTGATCGTAGACCGTGGCAAACACGGCATTGCCTTGCACCTGGCTGTTGTTGGCCAGTACAGCGACGCCGGTGGGCACCACATTGTCCGTCGTGAAGCCCGGAATCTGCAGCGCAAGTTGCGCAGTCGCAGAGCCGATAGTGCCGCCAGAAAGCGGGAATTCGGTCAGTGTCGCCGCAGTCGTTCCAGAGACCACATAGAGATAGGTGCCTGCAGAGTTGACTGCCAGGGAGACTGGCGGCCCGCTCAGCGTCACGGTGTCCTTTGAGGAGAGGACGCCATTGGAAGCTACCGCGAAATGGACGACGGTGTTGTCGCCGGCATGCGCGACATAAAGGTTCGTGTAGTCCGCTGAGACCGCCATCGCAACCGGATCAATACCGCCGGAGGAAACAGTGGCCCCTCCCTTGCGCAACGCGCCCGACTCAGAGTCGGATGCGAACGTGTCGATTTGTCCATTGGCGCTGTTGGTGGCTGCGACAGAACTGGCTACGAACACGTAGTCGATGGTGACGAGCTGGCAGGCAGCCAAGAGACTGGCCACTAGAAGGCCGGTAATAGAGACCAGTACGAGCTGGCTCAATTTGTTCAACTTCATGCGCTTCCTTCGTGGCGGGCTATGCTGAACCGAGCCCGGACCGTTCTTGTTTTGGTGCCCGTAAGTATTGTAAAAGCCGACTGCGGGCACTTATGAATTGACCCATTGCCGAGTATCGGGCGTTTAGGTCTTTGGCTTTCCATGCGGAATTGCAGCAACCGCCGTGGGGTTTGCGTTGGATCCGTAGGGAGAAAACTGCGAGTTCAACAGCGCGCCGCTGCCGGCGTCGACCTGAAAACCGGAGACGGTATTGCCCAGAAAATTTGCTGTGTACACGTATTCGTTCAGCGACGGATCGATGCCGATAGCCACTGGCTGCGTGCCGGTTGCGTAGGTGCCGATCGAGCTCAGCGCGCCTCCGCTCGAGGAGTAGACCGTCAGCGTCGAGTCAAGAGAGTTGGCGACAAAGACGTGGCCTCCCGAGGCATCGACAACAACCGCTGCCGGGGCATTGCCGGTTGCGAACGGGCTTCCCCCCACGGCAGTCAGCAGTCCGGCATTTGCGGTGAAGGAGTAGACGCCGTTGTTCGCCGAGTCCGTCACGTAAAGCACGCTGCCGTCTGGAGAACTGGCGATCGATGAAGGATGCTGCCCAGCCGCAAATGGAACCCCACCATGGAGAGCTGTCAGCGTGCCATCGCTATTGACCGAGAAACCGAAGACGTATCCACCGCCCGCCGTGGCATCAAAAGCAGTCACGTAGACGTAGGATCCGGCAGCAGCAGACGTCATGGCCGTCGGCGTCAACACATCGGCGGGATGAGCAGGCAGAGACAGGGGCCAGTAGCTGGCACTGATGCTGGCGTTGACCACCGGATCGCCCAGAGCATCGTTGGCGCCGATCGGGTACACCGCGACGGAACCGGAGCACGGTGACGCCGTGGAGCAGGTGGGCAGAGGCTGGTAGGTATCCGCGACAAACAAGAACTTGCCCGCGGCGGTGACCGCCAGCGGAAACACTCCCGGCGTATTCACTGTGAGCTGCGGATAGACCTTGCCGTCGGTGCCGATGCCAAACTGCACAATCGAGTTATCGTCTTCATTGACGACGTAAAGGCTCAGGCTGTCGGGCGACACCGCTTCGGCGACAGGATTACGTCCGCCAGAAAGAAACGGCGACGACGGAATTTGCCGCATCCGGCCGGACTCCTGATTGATTTCGTAGACATCGATTTCGCCGTAATTGTTCGCGCCAGCTGCCCTGGCGCTGGTCACGTAGACGAAATCGGCAGTGAGGGAACCACATGCGGTCAAAAGACCAGCTGCCAGCAAGCTCACCGCGGAGGCCAGCACAAGCTGGCTCGACCTGTTCAACTTCATGCGCATCTTTCGCTGGCGGAGCAAAAAGCGTCTCCGCACATCCTGGTTTCAAAATCGAATCGGCCCCGGCCAATGGAAAAGCCGCACCTGCGATTCAGCTAAGGTCATCAGGCATCCGAAGGTTTCCGGAACCCGGGGCAGGGGAAACGCCCTGCCCAAGTTGAATTCCGACAAATCAGCTCGTACGACCGGTCGCGATGCACCATGCCGCCGGGCCGCTCAGTGGATAGCTCTTGTTGGCGGAGCCGGGCAGGTTGTTAAGAACGCCGGAATTTTGGTCGATCGACCGCCCCGTCACGGTCGCGTCATTGAAGTTCGCCGTGTAAAGGAACTGGCTCGAAGGGTCCTCGAGCATGCACTGCGGTCCGGATCCAGTGCCCCATGGGCTGCCTGGAATCTCGCTCGGATAGTGCGTCGCCGGATCGATGACGTAGCCCGCAATCCCGCTCGCTGAATTGGCCGAGCTGGTGTCGTTGTTGCCGGCATTCACGACATAAAGCCACTTGCCCTTGCTCTCAAGCACCAGGTAGACCGGGTTCGTCAAAGCCACATCGTCGGGCACCGCGCCACCAGAAGTCTGCTGCAGGGCGCCATTGGCTCCGACCGTGAACGGGAAGATCCAGCCCGGGGCGGTCACCGTTGATCCGTTTGCGTTGAAGGTGCCCGGCTCGTTGTCGAGCACATAGACATCGCCGCCCGCCGCCACGATTGAAGTAGCCTTCGCGATGTTCAGAGGCTGTGCGCTGTTCTGGTTCACCGTCAGCTGACCGGTGGCCGCTGCATAGGTGTACGGGAAGACCGCGTCACCGGTGCCGGGGGTTCCGCTTAAGGTGAGGATGTAGCTCGACGCCAGAACGAAATCGATGGGATTGGCCGGAACAGGGAAGTAAGGCAGCGCCTGGCCGTTTGCCGAAGATACCTGGGCGTTGACGACGAGCGTAAGCCGACCCGTGTTGGCATCGATTTTGAAGGCGGTGATGTCACCGCACGACGTCACACTTGAACCGAGTGCCAGAGCGCAGGTGCTGCTGTCGGGCGCGATCTGATCGAGCACATAGAGAAAGTTACCCGAGGTGTCAGCGATCAAACGAATGGGGTTGATGCCCTGCGAAAAGAACGCCTGCCCCTGGGGAGCAAGGACGCCGTTTCCACCGATTGAGAACTCTGAGATGTTGGCGCCGCCGCATTGGTCAGCCAGCGTGCAATCCGCCGTTCCTGCAGAGTTCTTGCCACGATTCAGCACATAGATGAAACGGCCACCGGTAAGCAAAACTGCCCGGCCGGGGTTTGCACCGCCGGAGCTGACGGGCGTTCCATGGATCGCGGTAAGCAATCCCTTGTTGTGATCGATTTTGAAACCGCTGATGATGCCGTTATTGCTGGATCCTGAATTGTTTGTCCCCGTGACGTACAGATAACCGACCGAATAACTTTGGACGCAAGACGTAATTCCCACGATGACGCCGGCCGAGATGGCAATCATCAGAAGGGTCTTGCCGAATTTCGTAAACTTCATGCGATTCCTTCATCCTGGTCGGGCGAGGCCGCCAAGTTGGCTTGTTCCGCAGCAGAGCTGGGTTGGGATGGGTCCCTGCTGCATTGTAAAAGGCCGAGGCAGGTTGTGCCTAGTTTGCCGTGCACCTGCTGCTCCGCTGCATCAAGCGGGCCGCCTTTTGCGGCACGCTGCCTCCAGATACCGCGCGACGGTTCTGCCTCATAAAACTCCCCATATCGTCAGGCGCAGTCCTCTTTTGGACGAGGACGACGAACCAAATGTCAACGGGGTCTGGCGCGGAATCAGTTGAATTTCGACCGTTTGCAAGGATAGAGAACGGCGGGTAGCGCATCCCGAAGGTCATGAGGGGCCGGCCTCCGGGACGCCTAGAAGAGAGTTACCAGACGCGGCAGGCGTTGGTCGGGTACATCGGCTGGCCCTTGGTGCACCCGAAGGCCTTGCCGAATTCGTCGAAGTTTTGCACCGAGCCGTCCACCCGCCACTTGCCTGGCGAGTGCGGATCGGTGAGCGCCAGCTGGCGAGCCACCTGTTCGGTCTGATTCTGGCACCAGACCTGGGCGAACCCGATGAAATAGCGCTGCGACTCGGTATAGCCGTCAATTTTGTCGTTGATCGTCTTCCCTTCAGCTGCCAGCGTGTCAAGAAGAGCCAGGTAAGCGATGCGCAACCCACCGTTATCGGCGGTGTTCTCGCCCAGCGTCAGCTTGCCGTTCAGCTTCTGCTGGGGCTGGTCGCCGTGCGCCGGCGCCGTCTCAAAGCCGCTGTACTCGTCAGCGACGCAATCGGTCCGCTCGGTGAACTTCTTGCGGTCATCGGCGGTTTGCCACTCGCGCAGATTGCCCTTCCCGTCGTACTTCGACCCCTGATCGTCGAAACCGTGGGTCATTTCATGGCCGATCACCACGCCAATCCCGCCGAAGTTGACCGCCGGGTCGATGTGAGGATCGAAGAACGGAGGCTGCAGAATGCCCGCAGGAAAATTGATGTCGTTCATCGACGGATCGTAATAAGCGTTGACCGTGGGAGGCGTCATGCCCCATTCCTTCTCGTCGACCGGCTTGCCAAGGTGGTTGAGATCGAAGTTCCGCTCGAAGACGGCACTCCGCTCCACATTGCCGACCAGGTCGTCCCGGTTGACCTTCAGGCCCGCATAGCTGCGCCATTTTTCCGGATAGCCGATCTTGTTGCGGAACTCGGCCAGCTTCTCTTCCGCGGCTCTCTTTGTGTCGTCCCCCATCCAGGGCAAAGTCTTGATATCGTCTCCCAGCGACTTCTCGAGCGCCGCCACCAGCTTGTCCATGCTCTCCTTGGCCGCCGGCGGAAAGTTCTGCTTGACCCAGTCCTGACCCACGGCTTCGCCCAGGGCGCGATCGGTAAGCGAGGTGCACTGCTTCCAGCGAGGCTGGGGCTCCTTCTGCCCGGCAAGCGTCTTGCCAAAGAAGGCAAAATTCTCGTCGAAAAAGGTCTTGGGAAGATCGGTCGCCAGGCCGTGGATCACGTGCCACCGGAAGTACGACTGCCAATCGTCGACCGGCTCGCTGGCGATCAGGTCGTTCAGCGCCTTGAAGAAGTTGGGCGTGGCAACGTTGAGGCTATCGAAATGGCCCACCTTCACATCGGTGAAAAACACACTGAAATCGAAATCCGGCGCGAGCTTCTGAAAGTCGGCAACCGTATAGATGTGGTAGTGATTCTCAGGCTGGCGCAGATCGGTGCGGCTGGTAGAAGCCTTGGCCAGCGCGGTTTCGATCTCCATCACCGCCGTGGCTTCTTTCGTGGCTTGTTCACCGCTATCGCCGGCCAGCGTGAACATCTTGGCGACATGCTCGACATACTCCTTGCGGATCCCGAGAAAGCGCGGGTTGTCGACGATATAGTAGTCGCGATCGGGCAGAGAAAGTCCGCCCTGAATGATTTGTGCAATCTGCTTGGACGAATCCTTTTCGTCCTGGCCCACGCCGAAGCGGAATAGCCCGGCAGGGGCACCATGCTCTTCAAGGTTGCCCACAAGGGCTGCGATCTTCTTTGGGCTGTCGAGGGCGGCTATCTGCTTCAGTGCCGGATCGAGCGGCGTCAGCCCCTTCTGTTCCACTGCGCCAGTATTCATGCAGGCACTGTAGAAATCGCCATATTGCTTCTGAAGCGAACTCTTCGGATCCTTAGCGGCCGAGTCGAGCTCCTGCCACAGCAGGTAGCGGTTGCGTTCCTGAAGCAGAGAGAAAGACCGGCCCCAGCGCACCTGGTCAGAAGGGATGGGGTTGTTCTTGTCCCAGTTGCCGCAGGCGAATTGATAGAAATCGGTGCACGGATCGGCCGACTTGTCGATCGCCGAAGCATCGAAGCTTCTGGTCTCAACGGGAGGCGCAGGAACTGCACTGTCCGCAGAAGAAGCGGATGGAGTCTGCGCGGCAGCGACGCCGGCCAGAGTCAGCAGGATCGCAACAAGGCTGAATTGCTTCATGGAATGTCCCTCAAGGAGGTCCGCAGGCCAAGCCATCGGCAGCGAGCGAGCCGGCAAGATGAGCCCGAAAGGTACCTGGGGCAGCCTATTTGGCATAAGCTGCGTCGATAAGCAGGCTATCACGCGGAGAAGACAGAAATGTCAGGGTGTGCAGGGCGTTGAGGCAGCTGGAAAATGGCAGATCGGGGAAAGGGGTCAGGGGTTGCAAGAAGATCAGCGGCGCCTCTCGCTGAAGCGGAGTGCGCCCGTACTGATTACCGCAATCTCATCGAACGGGCGCTGCGAACCTTGGCGGTTGCCAGGATGGGCAGTCCATTTTCATCGCGATCCTGGGTAAACACCCACTCACGCGATCTCTTTTGCATCGAGGTCGCCTTGGCGAGCAATAGAAGCTTGATGGCCACGAAGCTTACGACCGGTGCGAAAACAATCATCAATCCATAGCTCGGAAAGACTCCCAGCGAGGATGCCCAGTTGTTGTTGAGGATTGTCTCGACCATGGTTGTTGCCTCCGTGCTCTGTTGGATGGGCCGATACCCTGGCTTCTCCCGATGGAAGAAGGTTAGAGCCAACCGGCGCGCGGGACAATGCGGCTTTGGTGGAGAAGGAATGGCCCCTTAGGGCAGCCCGATAACCAATTCATGGTATGCCTATAACTGTATGAAAAAAGAACACTTGGCGTGCGAATTGCGAGCGCTTTGCGTCTCGCTGCACGCCCGTTTGATTGGAGTGGGTTCGCACCCTCCTGAAGAGGGATATTGCTGGTGAGACGTGCCCTGAAAGGAGACAAGACCTCATTTAAAAAACGAGTTCGATTCAGCCTGTCTTGCATGCCTGTCGGGCCTGCAAGATTGCTCGCCCTCCGAACGTTGGCTCAAGGCGTACACGCAATTCAATCCGCCCCGTCTCAATCCATCGAATCGTAGAGCGCATCATCTTTACAGCGCCGCCGCCGTCCTGCCACACTAGGGAGTGGACACCCAGACAATCGTAATTCTCGACTTTGGCTCGCAGTACACGCAGCTGATCGCGCGGCGTATTCGCGAACAGAATGTCTTTTCCGTTGTCCTTCCCTGTACGGCTCCGCTGGCCGACATCCGGTCCTATCAACCAATCGGCGTCATTCTTTCCGGGGGCCCCTCGTCGGTCTATGACGCGGATGCTCCCGCCGCGGACCCTGCTTTGCTCGATCTGGATGCGCCGATGCTGGGCATTTGCTACGGCCTGCACTTCATCGTGCACCACATGGGCGGCAAGGTGCGCACCGCGCCCAAGCGCGAATATGGCCACGCCGACGTGTCCATCGAAGATACGAGCACCCCGCTCTTCGCGGGGCTGGGCGACTCGATGCACGTATGGATGAGCCACGGCGACGAAGCCCTGGAGTTGCCGGCAGGTTTCCATCGCACCGCCGTCACTTCGAACGCCCTGGCCGGTATCGCCAACGAGAGTCGCCGCATCTGGGCCGTACAATTCCATCCCGAAGTCCACCACACGCCGCTCGGTCCCCAACTCATCAAGAACTTCGTGTTCGCGATTTGCGGCGCACGCGGTGATTGGACACCGGCCCACTTCATCGAGTCGACCGTGGCATCGATCCGGCTCAAGGTGGGAACGGGGCACGTCATCTGCGGGCTTTCCGGCGGAGTCGACTCGTCAGTGGCCGCCGTGCTGGTCCACAAAGCCATTGGCACCCACCTGACCTGCATCTTCGTCAACAACGGTGTCCTGCGCAAGAACGAGTTCACGAGTGTGCAGAAGAATCTGCGCGACAAGCTGGGTCTGAACGTGGTGGCCGTCGATGCGAGCGACCGGTTCTTGTCGAAGCTTGCGGGCGTCACCGATCCCGAAACAAAGCGAAAGATCATCGGTGCGGAGTTCATCGCTGTCTTCGACGACGAGGCGACTCGCATTGCGCAGGAAACCGGCGGCGTCGACTGGCTGGTGCAGGGCACGCTCTATCCCGACGTGATCGAGTCCAGCAGCGTGAAGGGCCCGAGCCAGACCATCAAGAGCCATCACAACGTCGGCGGCTTGCCTGAGCGTATGAAGCTCAAGCTGATTGAGCCGCTGCGCGATCTTTTCAAGGATGAAGTGCGCAGGATCGGGCGCGATCTTGGCATGCCTGAGGACATTCTCGGACGGCAACCGTTCCCGGGCCCCGGTCTTGCCGTGCGCATTTTGGGAGAAGTCACGCCCGAGCGCATCGCAGTGCTGCAGGAGGCCGACGACATCGTCGTCGCCGAGATCAAGGCTGCCGGACTCTACAGCAAGATTTGGCAAAGTTTCGCCGTGCTGTTGCCGGTCATGAGTGTAGGCGTAATGGGCGATCAGCGCACCTATGCGTATACCGCCGCCGTGCGCGCCGTGCACTCTGAAGACGGCATGACTGCGGACTGGGCTCCCCTGCCGCACGACGTGCTCAAGCGCATCTCCAGCCGCATCGTGAACGAGGTGCGCGGAATCAACCGCGTGGTCTACGACATCACGTCAAAGCCCCCGGGCACCATCGAGTGGGAATAGCCACCTGCGGTGGGGCCAACTGTGCCTTCCACGCCATGAGCGCTCTGAACTTTCGCAGAAAAGCATAAGCCGACCACGAGGCGTCTCCTGTAGACAGCTCCGATTTCGTCCCAGACGAAGTCAGCTCCGCAGTGCAGCCACCTCGCGCGTCAAAGCTTCAATCTTCGCCACCAGTTCATCGTGCTGCTTGTCATGGATCGAAGGATCGAACGCCTCGACATAAAATGTGCCGTTGGGCTCCAGGTCGCAGCGCCGCACTTCGTGGACATGCTCGAAACCCTGGCGATGAATCACCTCGATCAGTTCCTCGTGCGTCAACGATTCCCGCTCCAGTGCCTTGCGGTCGATCTGCCCGTCGCGGATCAACGAAGCCGCCCGGCCTTCAAGCACCCGCGTCAGGCGCGGTGAGCGAAACAACAACCGCACCACAATCCAATTGATTCCCAGCAGGCTGAAGGCTCCAATGACGCCGCCGGTCACCGAGTTGTCATCGCCGATAATCGCGTTCTGCACGGTGTTCGACAGCGACAGTAAAACAACGAGATCGAATGGATTGAGCTGTGCGAGTTCTCGTTTGCCAAAGAGCCGCAGAAGCAACACCAGAACCATGTAGACAATGACAGGACGAAGCAGCTTCTCGAGGAAGGGAAGCGGCAATTGGAACATGTGGTCGAAGATTTGCGGGATCGCCATGGCCCAGAGCATAGCCGGACTCAGGGCTTTTTCTCTAGTGTCAATTTCACATCGACGGTATGGACATCGTCGTTGGGGTGCGTTGTGTACTGGAAATTAATGCCGGAGAAAACCTGCTCCAACGCAGGATTCACACCATGCGAATTGAAGAAGCCGGAGATCGCGCTTTCGTTGAAGACCGAGCCCGCAGGCATCTTCCAGGCAGCCAGCATCGACGACCGCAGATCGTCGGTGACGTTGTCGATCGTGAGCCGGCCCATGGTGTACGGCGGCCCTTGATCGACGCCAACAAGATAGGTCATCGACCTGCCGGTCGCGTCGAGATTTGGGGATGGTTCGACCTTGGCCTTCACGTAGCCGCGATCGCGATACACGCGCTCGATCGCTTTCCATGCTGCGCGCAAACGTTCGCCGTCCGGAGGATCGCCGGCCCGGAAATAGAACTGGCGATCGAAATCCGCCTGCGAAACCAGCAAGCCCGGCTGCAGCTGGATGCCGGTCAGCCTGTATTGCACACCCGGCACAATCGAGATGCGCATGGGAATACGAAGCGCGCGCGCAGAAACAATCGGCTTGGGCAGCGCGGTGGCGTGCACGTTCGGCTCAGGATAACCCTGATCCTTGTAATAGGCAGTGAGAGCCGACTCAATCTGGCTCGTCGTTCCGTCCCCGTCATACGGCGTCCCCGGAAATTTGGCGAGAACGGCAGACGCCTTCGGGTCGAGCGCAACGATCGCTCCCTCGGTGCGAAGGTCACCCACCAGAACGGATGAAGAAACGATCGCGAAGTTGACTGCGCTTACTTTGCCAAGCGTCGGATCTTTGAAGGGCACAACAGCGACGGATGCCTGGATATTCTGCGCCGCGAGCATTTGCTCCAGTGCGGCTCGGACATTTTCTGTGAGTCCGCCTTGTTGTGGAAGTACACCGTGATACAGCGGGAATTGCCGATGCAGTCGATCGTCCAGATCCTTGCCGGCTCTCAGCGGAAGGTTCTGCAGCCGCAGAGGCAAGAGGTCTGAAGCAGGCGCGAGTTGGAAAACCAGGTTGTCGCCATCGAATTTGAAAGCCACGGAAGAGAACATGCCCGTGTCAACGTACTTCTGGGCATAGCGATTCATTTCCGCGTAGGTGAGCACGGTTCCGGGCTTCAGATCGGCCGTACTCAGCAGTTCCTGGTCAGAATACTCAGGTGCGCCGCTAAAGCGGATCGATTTCGGTTGAAAGCTTTGGCCCGCGGCCGGCCATGCGGTGAAGGCCAGCGCAAGCGCAGCCAACGAAAGTGCGGGGATACGGGGCATGTTGAGCCGAGCTTAGCAAAGCAACAACGCATCCCAATGAATTTTTGCCCCCGGCTTCAGGACCAAAGTAAGGCTTGTCAAACCCTCGCCCCGGGCACCTCAGTTTCCTTTGCGGTCACCCGCGGCTACTTGGCTGTCGACAACTCGTAGTCCAAGTATTCCGAGGTGAACAGCGTGCGCCGGGTCGTGTACGTCGCGGCGCCCGAGTCTCCATTGGGAACAACCAGGGTGTTGACATAACTTTTGACCGGCAGAATGTACGTGTGGTCGCCCACTCTTGCGGGCGCAAAATCGATCCTCGTGTCATATTCGTGCACAACATCGGAGGACTTGAGTTCCGCCAGTACGATCAGGCGCACGACGATCCCGGTTTGAGGATCGATGAAGAGTTCACCGTGGTAAGGTGCGGTGGTCTTGTACTCATTCCAGTTGGTGTTGGTCTGAAAGTTTCCGGCCACGCCGCCGCCCGATCCTCCGCCACCGGCCAGAGTCAGGGCCGTGGTCGCGGTATAGAAAGTCGCAATACCCGCCTGGTGAATGACAGGAAAACAGCAAACGCGGACATCAAGGCGGGAATGATCGTTCGGCACGATAAACGAAAATACCGCGGTGGGCTTGCCATCGATCGATTCCCAGCGAACCCAGTGAATCTGTTGAGCACTCTCCACCTCGTGAAACACCTGGGGCAGGTTCGGATCCGGCTCCCGGAGAGCGATCATCTTGTTGGCGCCCCACGGAGTGGTGTCCTTCCGGCCAGTATCTTTCTCGGCTCCGTGAACGCTCGCGATGCGCGCCTCAGATGAATTCATGTAGTGAACGAAGCTGGCTTGATTTGAGAATCCGGCGCCCACCACAACATCTTCTGCACTTCCCTGGATGCCCGAACTCGAAGCGACCGCTTCGACGTTGTCCTGGAAGCGCAGAGTGGTTTTGGTGACGGCAAGATCAGGAAGGTGCTCGAATGTTCCGCCCACATAGCTCGCGGCTTTGTCGAGAATTGTCTTTTGCTCGGCGGCATCAGGAGCAGGCGTGGAGGGAAGATCGGAATCCGGCGGAATCAGATTCGCGCTCCTCACTTCAAGCACATAGACCTGCTCGGTCGAGAGTGGGCCTGCCACGTAACTCACCAGGCCGTTCATCCTGTTGCGCGTCAGTTCCTGGCTCAGCTCTACTTGCTTGAGAGCAGTGGCGATCTCCGCGTCGGGTTTTTTCTCCTGCTGCATCGACCGCATCAGCTCTTCCAATTGGTCGACAGTCACCTTCTTCGCACACCAACAGCGGGTCGCCGAGAGCAGCAGGATCAAGGCACAAACAGTACGTTTCATCGTGCGTATTGTTTCACGAAGCTGGCGCGGCTCCTGTGATCGGTGACCGCGCCGCTCGAGGTTTCAGGCTATTGACCAGCAGGCTGATAGTCCTTGTACTCCGAGGTAAACAGCGTGCGACGGATAGAGAATTTCCCCGCCGATCCCGAATCTCCATTGGGGACGACTTCGGTGTTGACGATGGTCCGCACGGGCAAAATCAGGGTTTTGCTGCCTACCGTCACAGGACCATAGTCGATCCGCTCATCCATCTGGTGCACTACGTCGCTGGACTTCAACTCAGGCTCGGTGATCATGCGCACGATGATGCCGGAATCCGGATCGACAAAGAACTCACCGTGATATGGAGCAGTGGTCTTGTAGTCGTTCCAGTTGGTGTTGGTCTGGAAGTTGCCCTTGGCGCCGCCCCCTCCACCTGCCGAGCCTCCCGAGCCTCCAGTGCCCATTTGGCCCGTGAAGTGAACCGTTCCCGCCTGTTCAACATCAGGGAAGCAGCAGACGTTGATCGGGAAATGGGCCTTCTTCTTCTGCACCTCGAAGCTGAATACTGCCGCTGCTTTTCCGTTCACCGTTTCCCAGCGGACAAACTTGATATCTCCGGATCCCTGTGCCTCCTGAAAAATGACGCCAAGACTGGGATCAGGCTCTTCGAGAGCGATCATCTTGTTTGCCCCCCAGGGTGTTTTGTCCTTCTCCGCGGGCGGCTTTTCGGCTCCGTGATCGTTGGTCACCTTCGAGTCAGTGGAGTTGATGTAATGAATGAACTGATAAGCGGTCACAAAGCCCGATCCCGTGCTCACATCGGTCGCACTTCCATGCATTCCTGAGCTCGGTGCGGCAGCTTCGACGTTGTCCTGGAAGCGAATCGTGGTCTTGGTCGCCGACAGCGCAGGCAGCTGCGTGTAGGTCTTGCTCACATAATCGCTCACCTTATCCAAAAGGGCCTTCTGAGCCGCTGCATCCGGCGCTGCTGTCGAGGGCAAGTCCGAGACCGGGGGCGGCAAAGCCGCGCTGCGTGCCTCAAGAACGTAAATCTGCTCCGTCGACAAGGGCCCAGGCACATCAGAAACCAGGCTGTTCATCATATTGCGCGTAAGTTGTTCGCTCAGTTCCAGCTGCTTCAGGGCGTTCGCCACCTCGGCGTCGCTCTTGTTCGCTTGGTGCATCGTGGTCAAGGTATTTTTCAATTCCTCGACGGTCACCTCCTTGGCGCACCAGGCCGGCATTGCGGCGAGGGCCAAGATCATAAGCATTTCCCAATGTTTCATTGCTTCCTCCCTTGATGGTTCGTGGCGGCCTCATTCGTCGAGCGAAGGACCGCGCTTGTGTTTTGACATTACGTTCTGTACTGCAAACTCACTCTCCCTGACCACCGTTCATGGCCGACGAGGGTATCGTGATCGAACCCATGCGCCCCGAGTTTTCGTCGACCACCAGAACGCGCAGCGACGCCATCCCCGGCCTGGCCGCCACAAAATGCTGAAAGGGTACGCCCTCCGGGATCAATTTTTCGTACGTGGTGGACTTCAGCTTCAGTCCTAAGGACTGCCCTTCCACCCGCGCGTGCAGGCCTGCGTCGTCCCGCTGAATGAAGAAGATGTCCAGGCGATCTAACCAACGGCCTGCTTGCTGACGCATGCCGAGATCCCGGGTGGCGATGTTGATCTTAACGCTGGCCCCATCGCTCGCCGCGGTGACGTTTGCAGAGACGGCGATTTCGCTCATGTCGACCGGACGCCAGATGGCTTGCTGAAAGCGCTCTTTCAATGAGGAAGGCTCTTTGTCGAAGACATATCCCATGCGATAGCTCAGGGTGAGCCCCTTGCGGCCGGTGAGCTTTACGTTGATGGTGTGGTACTGGCCGTCCGCGGATCCTTGGGGCGTGAAGCTCAGCATGTACGTCGCGTGGCCATCGGCCACGATGCGGTCGAGCTGCGACGAGAGATCGCCCGCACGCCGAATCACGCGGCCTCCCGTTGCGGCTGCCACTTCGCGCACCGGCCCTTGCACGGGATGCAAGTCCTGACTCATCGACGCCGCAATACGGCCCGCGGAGGTGTCGCGGTTCACTGGCGCCACGGTGCTGCTGCTCGCGCCTGCGGCTGCAGCGGTCGCAGCGTTATCGGCTACGGCCGGAGCGAGCTGCACGTTGCTGTGCTGCAAATCGGCGCCCACACCGCCCACCTCGAGTTGCGAAACGTCGAAGGGATACACCGCGGCGTGCGCCTCGTTCAGGGCTTCCTGCGCATGCAGCGCGTAGGCCGAGTCGTCCTTCGCGGTCTTGTCGACGCCGACGGTCTGGTCGCGCCAGTCGGCAAGAACGTTATCGCTCGAGACCCAGACCAGCTTCTTGTGGCCGGGTATCGATGCAAGATGCCGGGCTACCTGCGTCAGAATGACGAACGATGCGCGGGTGGGATCGTCTCCCATCTTCAGTAATTGCGGATCGATCGGTTCTGCCCCATCCGACGCATCGGTGTGATTGCCGTTCACTGAGTTCAAGTCGGCAATATTGTGCACCTCATCGAAATGCTGACGGTTGCGCATCTCCTCATCCTGTGCATTGGCCAGCGACTGCGAAGACGGCATGAACTTCCTCATCTGGGCAATTAACGTCGCGTGGTCCGTGGTCACTTCAGAGAGGATACGGAAGCCCAGACTACTCATCGAGTAGAGGCCAACTCGTTCGCTGGGGGCAAGGGCACCGAGGAACTTCAGGATCTGCCCGCGGGCGTAGCTCAAATCGCTCCACGCAATGTGACTTTCATCGATGACGAGAATGGTCGAACCGATGTCCGACGCAACGGGCGCAGCGGCTGCTGAAACTTCCGTCGCGCGATTCGAGAAGAGCGGCTCCTGACGTTCCGGGGCGGCCGTCGCGCTGGCTGCGGAGGCCTGAGGCGCCGCCGGGTTGGCGGCGTTGTCGGCCAGGCCAAACGACCGAATCTCCTGCTTGTGGCCGTTGTCGTAGACCTCAAGTTCGTCCGGTTTCAGATCCGTAACCGGGTGACCTTTTTTGTCGTAGGCCACGAGCCCCACATCGACCAACCGCGAAGTCACTTTGAGAGAGAAGGTCTCGTCACCCTGTTGAGGCGCATCCGCGGCCTGATCCGGAACGCCGCTTGCCGCACTCATGCTGATCTCGGGAATGACCGGTTCTGCGGGAGGAGGGGGAGGCTCGGGCGCCATTGCGGCTGTCGAGGCGGACGATGCTGATGGAGCCGAGGCGACATCCGCGGGCGCATCGGGAGCAGCCACCAAGGAAGAGGGCTCCGCACTTGCCGCGCCAGGACTTGCCGCCGCATCCGAAGGTATCGCCCCCGCTCCTCCAGCAGCCGTATCGGTCAGGATGCGTGCCGTCGAGCCTAGACGGTGGTAGTCGAGGAACCGCGTCTCATTGATGAGCGTGATCGGATTGGAGGTGCCGCTCGTCGTTGGGCTGTTCCAGGCCGGGCCCGCGAATTCGTCGGGATTCCCGCTCGATCGATTCGCGTTCAAGCTCGCCATGCTGGCGTCTTCCACCGACAACGCAATGCTGTGCACGGGACCGAAGTAGGTTGATTCGCCAATTCGGACAGGTCCGTATTCGATGGCCGTCGCAGCGCTCATCAACGGATCCGAACGGCTTAGCTCCGCCTCGATCGTGATGCGCAGAACTATACCGGTCGCCGGGTCAATCGAAATCGTGCCGTGGTAGCCAGGCGTTTCCACGAAGGGATGGAAAGTGACGGAATTGACCGCATACTGTGACGGCCCGCTGCTTCGTCCGCGGTCGTTGCCGTAATTGACGCGCGGATTGCCGATGGACTTGGCATCGCGAATGCAACAGTAATTGACGCCATAGTGCGAGACCGTGTGCGGCACCGAATAGCGATAGACGGCGGCCAGGGCATTCGTTCCCTCGGGTGCCCCGGTAGCACTATTCGCGCGGGCCAGGCCCGTCTCTTCCCAGTGGCTGAAAGTGATCTTGCCCTTCGCGGCATCCGACAAGACAACAAAGAGCGCGGGTCCGAATTCTCCCCAGCTATGCAGCCCCAGCTCTTGCTGGTCCTTCGTCCCAGAAGATGCCGCGTCCGTTGGTTCGTCCTGCACCTCTTTGCCGTCACGGAATGTGACCTCTCGGGTCAGCGAGCCGACTGGCTGAAGGCCGGCACGAACCGGCCAGTCGCCTTTCACCAGCACGTGGGGGGCATCGTCAAAACGGTTGGTCGCCCGGGTGACAAAGAAGTTGGGCATGCGCGACCAGGTCTGTACGGAGTAGGCGCGGGCCGCGTCCAACATGCGCTGCTGTTCCGCGTCGTCTGGTGCGCCCGTGGCAGGCAGTTCAGCAGCAGGCGGATCGAGAAATGCCGACTGGTCCGAGAGTAGCTGCAGGGCGAGCGCCGTACGAGGCCCCAGCTTGTGCGCCGCAGCCAAATGTCCAAGACTGCGCTCGGTCAGGCGCTCCGTCATCTCCATCTCGCCGATCTGCCGCGCTGCGTCGAGGTCCGGCCGATGCGCGGCGTCGTCGCTGGTAAGAACCTCATCCAGTTGCGCAACAGTGACACGCCGAGTGCCGGAAGCGGATAGGGCCATCGCCGCGATCAGACTTGCAAAAATGAGTCTTCGCTTCATGAATCACCCGATCCTGAGCCAACTGCTGGGCATCCCATAACGTTTTCAGCGACAGGGTGGCGACGTGGGAAGGGAATTGCGTCTTCCGGTCGTTTGACCTGACGAACTCGGCGAAAGGCAAGGAAACTTGCACAAGAACTTTACACACCGCAGATAACGCTCGACAATCGGAGCTTTCGCGGCATCCAACGAAGGTGCCCGAAAGTGGCGGGCCGAGGCAGAACGGATTCAGCCCAGGCTTCTGCTAGAGTGAGACTTGCCGGTCGATCCAGCACCTGCTTGGACGGCCGTTGCGCACGGTCAGACATGGCAAAAATAGGACTTTTCCGGAAATCTTCATCGAGTCCCGCTTCTGACCTGGAGGGCTCGGTCTTTGCTACGCTCTCCCCGTTCCGTCTCGAACCAAGCTTTGTTGAAAGAGTCTGGGGATTTCGTGACTTGCGCCCCTGGTACGACTACGCCCTCGAGCGCCCCGAGCAGACAGCCATCGGAGAAGTTTGGCTGACCGGCGATGACTGCCGGGTCGCGACCGGGCCCCATACCGGCAAATCACTGGCCGCGCTCTTCCAGGAACACGCTGAAGCCCTCCTCGGCGGACATGCCCCGTCTTCAGATTCACCGCTGCTCATCAAGGTGATCTTTGCCAAAGAAAAGCTGAGCGTGCAGGTCCATCCCAACGACCAAATGGCGATCAAGTACGGTGAGCCCCGCGGCAAGACCGAATGTTGGTATGCCCTCAGCGCCGACCAGGGTGCCCGCGTCGCCTTGGGACTTAAACCCGGTGTTTCTCCTGACGATGTGCGTGCAGGGATTCACGACGGCACCTTGGAGAACAGCCTCCAGATTCTGCCCGTCGCGGCCGAAGACATGATCTTTGTCGATGCCGGAACAGTCCACGCCATCTGGCCCGGATCGATCCTGCTCGAGACGCAACAGAATTCCGATCTGACCTACCGGATGTACGATTACGGCCGTCCCCGACCACTTCACATCGAGAAGTCTCTCGAAGCGTTGCGGCTGTCGACCCAGGCCGGCAAGGTTGCGCCCCGCGTGCTGGGTGACCGCACCATTCTGATTGATCAGAACTATTTCTGCGTGGAGCGTATCCCGGTGCGGTTCAGCCGGTCGAGCACAACCCTCCGCGCCCCCGACGAGCCCGCCCCTGGCTTGGCCTACCTCTTTGCCGCGGCTGGTTCGGCGCGCATCACCAGCCCGAGTTTCAGCGAGATCGAATTGCCCACCCGCGGAATCCTTGCCATTCCCGCTTCATCGCCTGTTTTTGCGGTGCAAGATCTGGGCGATCTCGACTTGATGCGCATCTCGCCGCGCTGGCCGAGTTAGAACCACCCGGCCTCAAATCGCGCGTTCAATCTTTCTTACGGATGAGAAGGCATGGGGCGCTCGTGCAGAATCATCCACGACGTGCCAAACTGATCGCGAAGCTGCCCGAACCGCGTCGCGAAGAAGGTTTCGGCCATGGGCATGTACACCTGGCCTCCGTCGGCCAGCAGATTGTAGATGCGTTCCGCTTCTGCGTCGGTGTCAACGCTCAATGAGAGATACACGCTCCGCATCGGCTGAAAGCGCTGCGGGTCGACATCGCTCGCCATCAAGACGGTCGTACCGATGGTGATGCTTGCATGCAGTGCGAAGTGCGCATGTTCCGGCTTGACATTGGTCTGATCAGGCGACTGGCCATACGTCATCATCATGCCGATCTTGCCGCCTAGATGCTTTTCATAAAACCGAAATGCCTCGGCACAATTGCCGCCGTAGTTGAGGTAAGTATTCATCTTCATCGTGTCGGCTTTCTCCTCTGGACTTGGGTGGGGGGCGGAAAAGGGGGAAGGATCGGCGTCAGGTCCCGCTGCTCCCAGCGTCGATACGTTTCGGCAAGAACGGCTTCGCGGTCTTTCTCCATCCGGTCGACAAACGCACAGGACGCAGCAGTCTCTTCGTGCCGTGCGGCCCAGATCAGCAACTCGAGCATCACGGGCGCCAGCGCGATTCCTTTGGACGTGAGCCGATAATGCACGCTGCGGCCATCTTCGGCAGAGGGCACGGCGGTGATGATCTCGTGCGCGACCAGTTTGCGCAGACGATTCGAAAGAACATTGGTGGCAATCCCTTCGCCGGCATTCTGGAACTCCCGAAATGTGCGGTAGCCGCGCACCATAAGATCCCGAATGATCAGCAGCGACCAGCGATCGCCGAAGCGCTCAAGCGAAACGCACACCGGACATCCGGTCCGGCTCCTGGTCTTGGGTTTTCGTGCCACGAAAGCAACCTACCGAGTTAGCTTGCATTTTGCAAGTGAATTATGTTGTGATGATGCGGCCGTAGCGGTTGATGGATGAAGACCCTGCGAGCTCAACATTCCCCCGGACGGTTCCCATGAGCGCAGTCGAGCAAGCTTCCCGTATCACGCCTTTTCTCTGGTTCGACCAAAATGCCGAAGAAGCAGTCGCGTTTTATTTGAGTGTCTTCAAAAACTCGCACCAGACGAGCAAATTGATCCGCCAAGCCGATGACCCCAGCGGACCGAAGGGATCAGTCCTGACGATCGGCTTCGAACTCGACGGCCTGCCGTTCACCGCCCTCAATGGCGGACCGATGTACAAGTTCAACGAGGCCGTCTCGTTTTTTGTGCGCTGCGAAAATCAACAGGAAATCGACACCTATTGGAGCAAGCTCACCGAGGGTGGGGGAAACAAGATTGCCTGCGGCTGGTTGAAAGATAAGTTTGGTTTGTGCTGGCAGATCGTGCCGGCTCGCATCATGGATCTCATCAAGCATCCCAAGGCCATGCAGGCGATGTTGCAGATGAAAAAACTCGACATCGCGACTCTCGAGCGAGCAGCCCAAGACTGAAGCTCGGCGCAGAAAAGGTGGGCTGCCAGAATGCTTGGAGCGTAAGCAGCCCGAAAAAACACCGTACGAGGCGCCGATGAGAGCGCCCCGCACGGTGCCAAGCTTCATACCTGCAAGCTTCTTACTTGATTGTTCCGTTCAATCCGTTAGGGAAGAAGGCTCCGCCCGTCGACCCGCCGCCATAGACCACCTTGAGCACCTGAGCCGTGGTCCGGCTGAATGCAATGGCGTTCGAATCGGCATCCACAATCGTCGCGGCGCCGTTGGAGAGGCCAACGCCGATGTCGTCGTTGCTTGTGCCATCGAGTGAGGCCCGTGCCGTTGCAATGCTTGTGGCCGCGCTTTCCGCTGCCGAACCAGCCTGGAAAATGCGCAGCCGTATGCTCCCCGCGTGGTATGCCTCGACAGCCAGGATTCCCGCAGCCTTATCGAGATAGGCGGCAGTTGAAATGAGGCCCGCGGCGCCCAGGTAGGCCGTAACGCCGACGTCTTCGAAGATGAATGCTCCCAGCAGGAAATTGGTCTCACTGGCGAACGGGTCAAACGAAGCGCCTAGTCCAGCGGCTGATGCCAGCGCATTGAAGCTGTTCATCAAGTCGATATTGGGCATCGCGACAGCGCTTGCTCCGAGAGCCTTCTGCAAAAACGCCACATGATTCTGCTCGTCCTGCGCAGTCTCCATGGCAAATTGCTGCAAGAGAGGCGTGGAGAAGGTCACCATCGGATTGGCCTTCACCGTCACTGTGCCTCCGCCAGCGCCTCCGCCCCCGGCTATGCTCAGGCCAGCTTGATCAATGGTCTGGCCGGTGGTCGCCAGAGTATAGAACTGGGCCTCAAGAAACTCGAGGTTCAGTGCAAAGTTGAGAATGTCGGTGTCGGTCACGGCGGCTTGAGCGCTAGCTCTTCGGCTCATCGTCATGCCCGCCAGCGCTGCGCCACCAAGAAGCATGGCCGCTCTCCGGCCCATGCCCTTGCGTTCTCCGGTAAGCAGATCTTTTGAGATTGTTTCCATGGGTGAATCTCCTTAGCTCGCACTGGCTGAGATGGTGCCGTTCATACCCTGGGGAAAGAAGCCGCCGCTCTTAACCACGCCCGGCGTCGCATTCAGGTACACGATGTGCAGCACCTGGTCCGTCGTGCGATCGAAAGCAATGGAATTGGAGTCAGCCGCGACGATCGTGTTGCCGGCAACCGTCACTTCCGCGCCACCGCCTGCTGCTGCGCGCAGCCCCGAGATCTGGTTGGCGTAGGTGAGATAGTTGCCGCCCAACTGGGTGAGCAATGTGCGGATTTCGGCCGCGTGATAGGCCTCGGTGGCCATTATGCCCGCCGCTGCAGCCAGATTGCCCTTGTCGGTAAGCAGGCCGGCTCCGCCGTGATAGGCGGTCACACCCACATCTTCAAAAGTGAAGGCGCCCACAACAAAACTGCTCTCGTCGGCGAATGGATTGAACATTGACCCAATGCCCGCAGCCGTTGCTGCCGCATTAAAGCTGTTTGTCAGGTCGATTGCCGGCCTGCTCACGGCAGCCGTGCCCAGCGCCTTACGTAAGAAACGTACGTGGGCCAGCTCGTCATTCGCGATTTCCATCGCGTATTGCTGAAGGGCTGTGGTCTTGAACGGTACCTGCGCCCCGCCGGTCACTGCGCCTGCGCCTGTGCCGGCATCCGCGTCAGAAAGCCCCGAACCGGTCACCGCACGAAGATAGAACTCAGCTTCCAGATATTCCAGGTTGAGGGCGAAATTCAAAACGTCAGCATCCGTGATGGTTGGAGTTGTCGGGGGGGTGGGGGTTGTGGTCATCGTGCCTGAGCTGCCGCAACCTGCGGCCAAGGTGACTGCGGCTGCTGTACCTGCCGTGTATCCCAGGCCGGCCAGAAAATTGCGGCGTGAAACTGCCCGCCGCGCAAACTCGTGGAGCTTTTCCAAAGTGAAACCTCCTCTAACGCACAACTTGGGGCCCGTTTCAAACGGCGTACACCTCAGGAACGGAAGCAGAGGAGATTTGGATTGCACGATCCAGAAAAAATGTCGTGCTGCAAGAACCCCGGACCCGACCTTGGGCAGGGCGGAACAGAGGAGACAGGTGGTCCCTGTTAGCATCGGAGATGACCGATGCAAAGCAAGAAGCTTAAAATCATCCCCCTCGGCGGACTCGGCGAATTTGGCATGAACTGCCTCGCAATTCGCTGGGAAGACGACATTATCGTGATTGACGCGGGCCTTATGTTCCCCGAGTCGGAGCTGTTGGGCGTCGATATCGTCGTCCCCGACATCACTTACCTGATCGAGAACAAGGCGCACGTCCGTGGCATTATCCTCACCCACGGCCACGAAGATCACATCGGCGGGCTGCCGTGGATTTTGAGTGAGATCAAAGTCCCCGTTTATGCCACCGAATTCACCCTCGCGTATGTCGAGGGCAAGCTCGAAGAGCACGAGCTGCTCGATGAGATTGAGCTGATCGAGATTGCGCCCAAGCAGAAGTTCTCCATCGGCCCGTTCACGATTGAACCGATCCGCGTGACCCACTCGCTGGTCGATTGCGTGGCCCTGGCCGTCGAGACGCCCGTCGGCGTCGTCATCCATACCGGCGACTTCAAGATCGATCTTTCGCCCCTCGACGACAAGCCGTTCGACCTGCATACCTTCGCCGAATACGGCAAGCGCGGCGTCCTCGCTCTTCTGCAAGACTCAACCAACGTGGAACGCTCCGGCTATACGCCGAGCGAAGCTGCAGTCAAACCGCGTTTGGACGAAATCTTCTCGCGGACCAAGAAGAAGCTGTTCTTCAGCTGCTTCTCGTCCTCGATTTACCGCATTCGTATTGCCATGGAACTGGCCCGCGCGCACGGACGCAGGGTCGTGGTCTTCGGTCGCTCCATGATGGAGTCGACGGAGATCGCGCAGGACCTGGGTTATCTCGATTTGCCGCCCGGCCTGGTCATCAATCCGGGGCAAATGCGCGACTTCTCGCCCGAACAGTTGATGATTCTGATCAGCGGAACCCAAGGCGAGCCGATGAGCGCCCTGAGCCGTGCTGCCGTGGACAATCACAAGCACGCGCACGTCGATCCAGGCGACACCGTGGTTCTCAGCTCACGCATCATCCCCGGCAACGAAAAAGGGATCTTCCGCGTCATCGATCACCTCTTCCGCCGCGATGCGCAGGTCATCTACGACGACGGCCAGCACGGACTGATCCACGTCAGCGGTCACGGATGCCAGGAAGAAATGCGCCTGCTGATCAACCTCGTGCGGCCAAAATTCTTTATCCCCGTCCATGGCGACTACCGCTACTTGCGCCGTCATGCGCAGATCGCGATGGAGACCGGCGCCGTGGAGCACGCCATTGTGATCGAAGATGGCGACGTGCTTGAACTCGACAAAGACGACGCGCGGAAGAAGGACAAAGTCACCGCCGGCCGCATTCTCATCGACTCCGGCTCATCCATCGATGTGGTTGAAGATCTCGTCATTCGCGATCGCCGCATTCTCAGCGAGGACGGCATCGTGCTGGCAGTCGTGGCCATCAACAAGCGCACCGGCAAGGTAGAGCGTGCTCCCGAGCTGATCATGCGCGGCTTCGGTGGCGCCGACATCAGCGATGAAGCCGGCGCGGTCGTACTGCGAACCCTCGAGAGCCTGACCGATGAGGAAAAGTCCGACTACGGCATGGTCAAAGAAAAGGTGCGCGTGGAACTGAAGCGCCTGATCCAGAAGAGCACTGGCCGTCGCCCTCTCATCATGCCCGTGATTCTCGAGATTTGACCGCATACGCAGGGGCGGCGCGACGTTCGTTCCTGCGAGCTTTGATCGCCGCCACCCATCACACGCGACGCCTTCCCGCACGTCCCGGTCGATCAAATCAGCGCCCCAAATGTAAAATCGCGGTATGCGCCGGCTTCTCGTCCTGCCCGTCTTCGCGACTTTTCTCCTACCTACCCTCCTTCTGAGCTCGGCTCGCGCCCAGAGCACTCCGTCCAGTGCGGCCCCCCCAGCGATCGTAACCGTGTGCCCTTCCACGCCCACGCTGGGAGAGCTGATCAAAGCTCTCGACGCCGCTGTGAGCGGACCGGGCAACAAAGATCGCACCTGTCTCCGCGACATCCTGCTGCCGCAGGCGCGTATGAGTCCGATGACCAAGTCTCCAGACGGTACCTTTGCGCCACACATTCTCTCCGTCGACGACTGGATCAGCGCCGTAGCCAAGCGAGGCGACCAGACCTTCTACGAGGTGCAGGTTAAGGTCGAGAGCGAGAGCTACGGCCATTTTGCGCACCTTTGGAGCACCTACGAGATTCGGCCGACACCCGATGGAAAGCCCGAGGTGACCGGAATCAATAGCATCCAGGCAGCCTTTGATGGGACGCGCTGGAGAATTTTGTCGGTGTTGTGGGAGCCGGAGACGACCGCGGGACCGGTCCCGGAAAGGTATCGGCCATGAGCATAGCGACAGAAGAATTGGTTTCGCTGGATACGATACGCGCGGCAGCTGCACGGATCGCCGGAATCGCCCTGAAGACCCCGCTGGTGCGTGCGCCCATTGCTGGCCTGGCCGGCGAAGTGTGGCTCAAAGCTGAAAGCCTGCAACCCATCGGCGCATTCAAGATTCGCGGCGCGGCCAACAAGGTCCTCCAGCTTTCGCCTGAAGAGATTCAGCGGGGCGTCATCACTTATTCCAGCGGCAATCACGCCCAGGGCGTGGCCTATGCAGCGCGTGCCGTCGGCGCCAAGGCTGTCATCGTGATGCCGTCAAACGCGCCCGCGATCAAACGCGCCGCCACCCTCGTGCTCGGAGCTGAAGTCATCGATGTGGGGCCCGCCTCAAGCGAGCGCCTCGCCAAGGCCGAAGAGTTGGTCCGCGAACATGGCTACGTCGTCATCCCGCCCTACGATGACGAGCAGATCATCGCCGGCCAGGGCACCTGCGGCCTCGAGATTCTCGAGCAGTTGCCCGATGTGGATCTCGTCCTTTCACCGGTTTCCGGCGGCGGCCTGCTCAGCGGCGTCGCCGCGGCCATCAAGCAGCTCAAGCCTTCGGTCAAGGTCTTCGGCGTCGAGCCCGAATTGGCAGGCGACACCGCGGCAAGCTATCGTACCGGCAAAATCGTCGAGTGGCCGGCAGAACTTACCAGCCGCACGATCGCCGACGGCCTGCGCACCCAGAGCGTCGGCGTACGCAACTTCGCCCACATCCAGAAGTATGTCGACGGAATCATCACCGTCTCAGAAGCTCAGATTCGAGCGGCGATGCGCGCCATCATCGCGACCGCCCGTCTGGTCCCCGAGCCCAGCGGAGCGGTGGCCACGGCAGCGCTCCTGTTCCACGCCGACGAACTGCCGGCCTATCGCAAGGCGGTGGCCATCGTCAGCGGCGGCAACGTCGCACGCGAACTTCTCAGCCAGGTGCTTACTGAAACTGGCGTGTAACGTCGTTGCACTATGATCTTTTCAGCGATGAAGTTTAGGCCGTTCACCCTTCGAGCCATGGCGTCCGTTCTCCTCGTGCTGTGTGCAACCGCGCTTTGGTCAGCCGACAAGAAAAAAGACCAGCTCGTCAAACCCATGGCAGGTCCGCGGGCGACGGCCCTGCGCGTCACATGGCTCTACGTCTCGCCGGACAAGAGTGCCCAGAAAGTCGATCGCGTACAGGTCGGCCGCGAAATGGTGATCGCCGAAAAGAGCGGACCCTGGCTCCGTGTCTACGCCAATACCGACATCGAAGAAGAACACACCAGCGACCAGCCGATCTTTGGGGCCAGTGAAACGCCGCCGCCAATCTCCGGATGGATGGAGTCGAAGGGTGTCGTGGTCGAAGACACGGCCAACGGCGACCAGGTGCTGATGGGAGAAGCCGCCAACCAGGAAGCCGAGGCGAGCGACCCGCGCGGACCAGCCAATGCTGCCCGCAGTGCGCATCTGCTCTACCGACGGCTGGTAGAAATGTATCCCAACTCGCCCCTCGCGCCAGAGGCCGCATGGCGCGCAGCCGACATCCTGTGGCAGATTCAGAAGAGTGACTTCGGTGCGCTCCCATCGGCGAAAGAGCGCGATCCGTACATGCGCAACCAGATGGATGAAGATAATCTCAAGAAGGTCGCCAAGCTGTATCCGCACACTCGACAGGCTGACCTGGCAGACTACGACCTGATCGATAACAAGCTTTGTGGCGACTGGCAGGGCTCTGAAAAGTGTCCCGAAAAAGAAGCCGAAATCTTCGAGAAGTACGCCGCTGAGCATCCAGATGGTCCGCGCACCGCGAAGGCACTCTATGAGGCGGCGTATCGCCAGGCCGCCCTCTCCGATATGTTTGGCGCGGACGGCAACGACAAGAAGCAGGACGAAGCGCATACCCATGCGCGCGACCTGACCGCACGATTGAAGGACAAGTTTCCCCAGTCTGACTACACCTGGCGGGCAGCGGCGCTCGTCTACAAACTGGACCAGGGAGTACCGGTCTACGGCATCGACCGCCAATGAGCGGCGCGGTACAGATGCCGCAACAAGCACCATCCATGGCTGTCTTTGGGAGGCTTTTTGAACGTCTACATTCAGTCGGTCTTGCTGGGAATTGTCGAAGGCTTGACCGAGTTTCTGCCGGTCAGCTCCACGGCCCACCTCCGCATTACCGAAGCCTTGATGCACATTCCCCTCGATGACACGTATTGGAAGATGTACACCATCGTCATCCAGGCGGGAGCAATCTTCGCCTTGCTGCTGCTCTATCTCGAGCGCATCGTCGAGTTCCTGCACTCGTTCCCCAGGGGAGAGAGCGGCGATCGGAATTGGCTAACCCATCCGATCTCGATGACCTTCTTTGCGTTCGTCTGCACATCGATCCCAGCCCTGCTGCTTAAGAAGTGGAGCGACAGAAATCTCGGCAGCCTTACCGTCATTGCCATCGCGATGCTGGTCGGCGGCATCGTCATGTGGGCCATCGACATCTGGGCCAGTCGCTACGAACCCACCACGCAGCACGTCGAGGAGATGGGGCTCGGACAGGCAATCTGGATCGGACTCTGCCAATCGCTTTCGGCAATCTTTCCCGGCGTCTCGCGCTCGATGTCGACCATCGCTTCCGGCCAGATTGCCGGGCTCAGCCGCCCCACGGCGCTCGAGTTCAGCTTCCTGCTCTCCATCCCCACCATGCTCGCCGCCACCGGCTACGACTTGCTCAAAGAACTGCACGCCAGCAAGGCCGCCGGGGCGGTAGGCGATGCCGCGGCCCATGTCACCATGAACGGCCAGCGATGGATCGTTCTGGCCATCGGCTTCGTCATCTCGTTCATCGTGGCCCTGGGCGTCGTCGAGTGGTTCCTGGCCTGGGTGCGCAAGCATGGATTCGCCGTCTTTGCCATCTACCGCATCGTCGTCGGCATTGTGCTGCTCGTGTGGGGAGCCAGGATCATCGGCGGCCAATAATCCGGTCCGCCCGGGGGTAGGCACCATGGTTCCCCCACCCTCGTTTTGTCGGCAGCCGCCTTTCCAGCCACAGATAATAAAACTGCTCTGGGAATTGTCCGACCGGACTGACGACTTCGCTGCTCTACGGGCGAGGTGCGATCAATCCGTGACATCCCTTCATGAAGGCCATACCGATCGCTCTTTCGCCGACGCGCAGCCGCGCCCTGAACATGTTTCTGGGTCTTGTGCTGGCGTTGCTCTCGATCCTCCTTTTCCTCTCCCTGGCTACCTACCACCCGACCGACCCTTCGCTCAATACAGCCACTGACTTGCTGCTTCCGCGGGCAGTCCAAAACTGGATCGGCCTGCTAGGCGCCAGTTTGAGCGACATGATGCTCCAGGCGCTCGGCATTAGCGCGTTTCTGCTTCCCCTGTGGATCGGCGGAGTGAGCTGGGGCTGGGTGCGATCGCGCTCCGGCGGCTCCATCTGGCTGCGCACGGTTGGCACGCTCCTCGCTGTCTTCTTTGTTCCCGCAGTCTTTGGCCTGTTGCCGTGGCACTGGCGCTGGCTCCACGCCCTGCCGGTCGAAGGCGTCATCGGCCGTATCGTCGCCGGCTCGCTGGTCGTATATCTCAACATGCAGGGCGCGTGGCTGGTGGCCGCGGTCTTGGCCGTCACCGGCGTCTATTTTGCCTTCGCCGTCAGCATTTGGGCAGTCAAGCAATTCGTTGAGGACAGGTGGATCCACCTGATCGCGCTGAACGATCGTTGGCGCAATTGGCGCGAAGCGCGGGCCGAAGATAAAGCCGAACGCGAAGCGGTGCGCGCCGAACAACAGGCGCCCGGGCCGAATCAGAGGCTGTTTACGGGTTCGATCGCAGCGGCCGAAGAGTCCGTCGATTCGCCTGAAAAGCACCGTTTCAATCTCTGGAATCTCCTGCGCCGCCGTACCAAGGCCGAGGAACCAGATCCAGTTGACGAGATTCCTGCGTTCAAGCGCGTGGCCGCCCAGCCAGTCGACGCGCCGCCGGTTCCCGAAATCAAGCGCAGGGCAAGCATCTGGGAACGTTCTGTCGCCGAAACTGCTCCCGCGTCCGTTGGCCAGGTCCCGATCCCATCCACAGGTCCGGTGGCGGTCCCGCGTCCGCTTGAGATCAAGCCAGCGTTGGCCCGAAGCGCTCCAGTCCCTGCGCCACCGCATGCATCAGCACCTCCCGCACCCGCGCTTGAAACGATCGCCATTCACGAGCGCGCCGATGCCGACATCCGCGCCGTGACCGTTGCGCCGAAAAATGTGAGCGGCTTCAAGCTGCCCGCAAGCACCCTGCTGCATGCCGGGGCCGGTCCGCAAGCCGTACGAGAAGATGAGCTGCGCGAAGAAGCGCGTGTGCTCGTCGAAAAATGCGCGGAGTTCGATGTCCGGGGCCAGGTGGTCCAGATCAACCCGGGCCCGATGGTCACCACCTATGAATTCAAGCCAGAAGCCGGCGTCAAATACAGTCGCGTAACCGGATTGGCTGAAGATCTCTGCCTGGCCATGCGCGCCGAGAGCATCCTCATCGAACGCATGGCCGGCAAAAGCACGGTGGGCATCCAGGTACCTAATCACGAGCGCGAGACCATTCACCTGCGCGACGTGCTCGAGTCAGAAACCTTCTCCAAGGCCAAGTCGCGGCTCACCCTGGCCATGGGCAAAGACATCAATGGCCGCATCGTCACAGCCGATCTCGCTTCGATGCCCCACGTGCTCATCGCCGGTTCCACCGGATCGGGCAAATCGGTTGCCATCAATGCGATGATCATGAGCCTTCTATTCCGCACCACGCCGCAGCAGGTGCGCCTCATTCTCGTGGATCCAAAACGCGTCGAACTCGGCATGTACGAAGGCATTCCCCACCTGTTCACGCCGATCATCACCGAGCCGAAGCTCGCCGCCAATGCGCTGCGCAATGCGGTGCGCGAGATGGAACGCCGATTGAAGTTGCTCGCCAGCCGCAGCGTCCGCAATATCGATCAGTACAACAAGCTTTTCGAAGGCTCCATGCCTTCGCTCTTCGACGAGGGAGAGAAAGAAGAACCGCTGCCTTTCATCGTGATCATCATCGACGAGCTTGCAGATTTGATGATGCTCGACCGGTCCAATGTCGAAGAATCCATCACACGCCTCGCACAAATGGCCCGAGCCGTAGGCATTCACCTGATCCTGGCCACGCAGCGCCCCAGCGTCGACGTCATTACCGGGCTCATCAAGGCCAACGTTCCTACGCGTATCAGCTTCCGTCTCGCCACCAAGGTCGATTCGCGCACCATCATCGATACCAATGGCGCCGAGGCTCTGCTGGGTCGAGGCGACATGCTCTTTTTGCCGCCGGGAACCAGCCGCCTGATGCGCATCCATGCGCCCTATGTCAGCGAGAAAGAAACCGCTGCAGTGGTGAGCTTCTGGAAGGAGCAAGGCAACGCCGAGTACGTAGAAGGCTTCCTCGAATCGCCCAAAGACGAGCGCACCAACGCAGAAGGGGGCGGAGCCGGAAGCGAAGAGGACAACGATCCGATGTTCGACGATGCGGTGCGCCTGGTCTTCGAGTTCGGCAAGGCTTCCACCTCGCTGCTGCAGCGTCGTTTGCGGGTTGGTTATGGCCGCGCAGCCCATCTGATCGACCTCATGGAGCGCGATGGACTGGTGGGACCGGCCGATGGCTCCCGGCCGCGGGAGTTACTGAAGGCACCCGGCTGGCTGCATGAAATCTCCGTTCCCGAGGAATAATAGGATCATCCCCGCGGAGTGGGGAAAGACGCGATGCTGGGAATCAATGCTGATCGCAATTACGCCACGGTGCTGCTCGTCGATGACGACCTGATCAGCAGAGAAGTCATCGCCACTATCCTCACCATGAGCGGCCACACGCTGCACACGGCGTCCGATGGCCTCTCCGCAGTCGCCATGCTCGAAGAAAGCAAGTGCGAACCGCAGGTAATCCTGGTCGACGTGCAGATGCCCGGCCTCAACGGAGCCAAGCTCATCGAGAAGCTCCGCACCCTGAGCGATGCCAGCATCTACGCCATCAGCGGAAGCGGCTTGCCCGCTGACCTCGAAACGGTCGTGGACGGCTTCCTGCTGAAGCCATTTAGCCCCGAATCTTTGCAGAAACTGCTGGATCAGAACGATCGCACGGCTTCACACCGGACCGAAGTCACCATCGAGGAACCGGTGGTGAGTGCCAAAATCCTCAGCCAGTTCCGCCAGATGATGCCCGAGCCGACCGTCCGCGAAGTGTATGTCGCGGTGGTCTCCGATCTGAAGAAGAGAGGTGTCGCGCTCGAAGAGGCGATTGCCCGTAAGGATGCAGTCGCCGTGCGACGGATCGGTCATACCATCAAGGGTGGTTGCGGGATGGCAGGCGCGCGTCAGGCGGCCCGCCTCGGAGGACTGCTTGAAGCGGAGAGTGACGACTTGAATAACTCCGCGTCCATCCGGCATGAATTGAAACTGGCTCAAGAGAACCTTGAGCGTATGCTGGAAGTTGAATTCCCAAGGTAACCAGGGTTTAGTGGCTGTCGAATCAGATAGGTAGCGAATTCGTGCACAATAGATATACAGCAGTAGATTCTGAGGGGGTCCCGCTCCAGTGGAAGGTTTAACGAGAATCGTTTTGGCGGATGACCATCCGGTAGTACGGATTGGTGTACGCAATATGCTCACCAACGAAGAGGGTTTCGACGTTGTGGGCGAGGCAGAAGATGGCGACGAGGCCATCACCCAGACGCTCGAGTTGCAACCTGACATTTTGCTGCTCGACGTTGCCATGCCCCGGTTGCCGGGTCTCGAAGCCATGCGCGCCATCATGAAGGGCTCGCCGTCGGTCAAGATCCTGCTCCTCACCTCGACCATTACGACCCAGCAGATCATCGAGGCGCTGCACATCGGCGCACGTGGCATCGTGCTGAAAGACGCCCTCGCGGGGCATCTCAAGACGGCCATCCGCACCGTCACCGCCGGAGACTACTGGATCGGCGGCAAGCGCGTCGTGAACCTTGTCTCGGCTCTCCACGATCTGATGCAGCAGGCAACACCACCGCAGCCCAAGACCTATGGCCTCACGCCACGGGAACTTGAAGTTGTAGGGTGCATCGTCGAAGGCTGCAGCAATCGAGATATCGCCAAGCAGTTCAGCCTCAGCGAAGAAACCGTCAAGCGACACCTGTCAAACATCTTCGACAAGACCGGTGTCTCGACACGCCTTGAGCTGGCTCTTTTCGCGATCGCCCACCACCTGGTCACACCGCAGTAAGCCCGTCCCTCCCACCCCCACTTCGAGAGCGGAGCGCCGGTCGGCCTTCGTGTCTCCGAAAATCACGCCACCGCTGGAATAAATTTGCCCCTCGCCAGTTAAGCGGGGCAGAGAGCGGCTGCTACTTTAAATCGTGAGATACACTGTTCAGGCTGTGGCCGAGCACTCAGGTGATTTCGGGTCGTTTGAAGACCTGGCGATGCCCTATTTCGCCAGGTTTTACAATTTCGCGTGCTGGCTGACCCGCGATACGACGGCCGCCGAAGACCTGGTGCAGGAGACCTACATGAAGGCGCTCCGCGGATTCTCCTCGTTTCAACAGGGGACTAACTTTCGCGCCTGGATCTACCGGATTTTGCGCAATACCTTTCTTACCTCGCAGACCGGTCTCAAAGCGATGACATCAATCGATGCAGACGTGGATGCCGTCGCCGAGCCTGCGACGCAAAGCACACCGGAATCAATCCTTCTGGCGCGGGTAGAAATCGAGACCATCCAGCAGGCCCTGGAGTCTCTGCCCCTCCACTATCGTGAAGTGATTCTGCTCTGCGACCTCGAAGAGATGAGTTACCAGGAGATAGGGCAGGCACTCTCCATCCCCATCGGCACCGTGATGTCTCGCCTGTCGCGCGCTCGAAAAGCCATGCGCACACGGCTAGCCGCCAAGGAGGTGGGCGCATGAGCTGCGAGCAATGGCGCGCTAACTTGGATGCGTACGTGGACGATCCGCAGGCCCCTGACAGCCAGGCGGAATTCGCTGCGCTCGAAGAACACCTCCGCACCTGTTCCGCATGTTCAGCCGAGGTCCTCGGCAGGGTGCAGCTAAAGCGCGCAACGCGGGCAGCGGCGGCGCGCTATACGCCGTCCGCGGAGTTCCGCCTCCGCGTCGAGAAAAACATCCAGGCCAAACGCCGTCCCTCCTGGTTCGCAGGCCGAATGCCGACTCTGGCCGGCGCACTGGCCGCCCTCCTCTTGATCGTCGCCTCGGCTCAGTTATGGGTGCGCCATGCCGAGCGCCAACAGGCCGTCGCCGAGCTGCTCGACATGCATGTCGCGACCATCGCCAGTGCCAATCCAGTCGACGTGGTCTCCACCGATCGCCATACCGTCAAGCCATGGTTCCAGGGCAAGCTGCCTTTCACCTTCAACCTTCCTGAGCTTGCGAATTCGCCCTACGCGCTTTTGGGTGGCAAGCTCGTCTACGTGCACGACCAGCCCGCTGCTCAACTATTGTTTGAACTGCGCAAACACGATCTCTCCGTCTTCATCGCGCAGCAGGCCAACGGCACACTGGGAAGCAATCCGTCTGAAACGCATGCCAACGGGTTCAGTGTCGAGAGCTGGAGCCAGGCCGGTCTTCGCTACGTGATCGTCAGCGATACAAACCAGGCCGATGTGCACGCGCTCGGCGAACTGCTCAGGGCCGCCGCGAAGCAGTAATCGCCGGGCCCAGCCGAAGATTCATCCTCATCATGAAAGAAATTGCTTTTCCAGCCGATCCAGCAATTCGTCCGGGTCAGTACAAACGCCCGTGTGCACTGGCGAGGTCTGAAGGATGGTGCTGCGCGGCGATACCAGCCAATGAAAACGCTCGCGGCGCGACAGCTGCGCGATGGGTCCAGCCGCCGCTTCACCCGCACAGATGCGCCGGACTGCTTCGAGATGATTGCCCACCGTCTCGGCGTCAACCTCCGGCCAAAGCGCTTTCAGCCGGCCGCCATTGAGGCGAATGCGAGCCGCCAGGTAGTCCTTTTCGAGGCAAAAGACAACAATCCCGGCGTTGATGAATTCTTCGCGCTCCACGCGCGGCACAACGCGCAGGATGGCGTAATCAAAGGAGGCGTGCGCGGACATCGATGGCCTCCTTCTCGAAGATCTGCGCGGCATGCAGCCTTCGCCTGAAGAAATCGGTATACGCAACACGGCGCGCGTCGGCACTCAAATGGCCGGGAATCGCTTCTAGCCACGCATCCGGCACCTGGCGAACAATCTCCTCCAAACCTTGCCCCGTAAGCCGTTCGCGCGCCATCACTCCAGCCTCCGCGATCTGCGAAGCCCAGCGCAACAGGATATGGTGGCGAATCTCGGCGAACGGAGACTCGATCTTCTCCTCCATGCGATCCCAATCGTGGTGGAAATAGAGTGCGGCGCCATGATCGATCAGATACAGCTTCCGGTGCCAGACAAGAAGGTTCGTGTTCTTCGCTGTGCGGTCGACGTTCTGCGTGAATGCGTCGAACCACACGGCAAGAGAGGCTTCCTCCGCAGTCGCGGTATCGCGCGCCGCCAGGTCGAACGTGATCGATCCCGGCAAGTAGTCGATAGCCAGATTCAGCCCGGTACTGGCTTTTAGCAGCTGCCGAATCTCGTAGTCAGGCTCGTTGCGGCCCAGCGTGGCGACAATTTCGATCAAGACGATCTCCGGCACGCGTAGGCCGAGAGCGCGGCCGATCTCGCCTGCAATCAGCTCGGCAATCAGCGCCAGAATCCCTTGTCCGGCTCCGCGGAACTTGACGACGTACAGGCCAAGATCGTCGGCCTCCACGATCGCAGGTAGTGATCCACCCTCGCGTAAAGGAACAACGTAGCGCGTCGCTGTGACCGTTTGCAGCATCAATGGACCAGTGTACTGTCTCGCGATTCCGCAACCCGCCCTCAGAAACCATGTGTTCAACGCACCGATTCGTTAGGATGGTGTCATGAGCTTGAAGGGAAAGATCGTCTTTATCACCGGAGCCAGCGCCGGCATTGGCGCGGCCACGGCTTTAGCCTTTGCGGCAGAGGGGGCGCGCCTGTTGCTTGCGGCGCGTCGTGCATCGAAACTCGCCGAAGTCGCCTCGAAAGCCCTGGAACTTGGTGCCCCGTCTGTCCACTCAATCGACCTCGATGTCCGCGACCGTCGCGCGGTACAGCAGGCCATCGACGATTTGCCGGCTGCATGGGGCGAGATCGACATCCTGGTCAACAACGCCGGCTTGAGCCGCGGCCTGGATAAGCTCTACATGGGCAAGATTCAAGACTGGGAAGAGATGATCGACACCAACGTGAAGGGCTTGCTGTACGTGACGCGCGCCGTGGTGCCGGGTATGGTCGTCCGCGGACGAGGCCACATTATCAACCTGGGTTCAACGGCTGGCGAGATCACCTATCCCAACGGGGCCGTCTATTGCGCAACCAAGGCTGCGGAGCGGTCGATCAACGACGGACTGCGCCAGGACGTCCTCGGAACACCCATCCGCGTGACGAGTGTCGATCCGGGCATGGTGCAAACAGACTTCAGCTTGGTCCGCTTTCATGGCGACAGCGAACGCGCAGACAAAGTGTACAAAGGAGTGAAACCGCTCACGGCCGAAGATGTGGCCGAGGTGATTGTGTGGGCGGCGGCCCGGCCTGCGCATGTCAATATTGCGCGCGTCCTGCTCACGCCGGTTCAGCAGGCCAACTCGCTGCTCTTTCATCGCGACGAGTAGCCCGGGGGACGGCCTAGGTCCCTAGTTGAGAGTCGCCAGCTGCGCTTCAATGTCTTTCAGCGCCGCTTCCAGGGCCGCGCGGCGTCCGGCGTTCGATGTCCGCTGCGACAGAATCAGTTCACGTTGCAAATCGAGAGACTGCTTACGACGCGCCTGTTGGGCACGTTCCACGTCGGCGAGCCGTCGCTTTTCTTCGCTGACTGCTCCGGAGCTCGTCGCTCCTCCCGCTTGATTCGCGGCTGATGCCATCTGTTCCTCCACCGATTTACTTTCCCATCCACGGGCCATATCTTCATTCTACGGGCGCTTGACGCGAATGTGTACCGCAGATTGGCCCCTCCACCTCTGGTGCGATGAGGTTTCAGCGATGCACGCATGGCAGATTCCTGCATTTGGCATTGATTCTCTTCAGCTTGTCACGCGGCCAGACGTTACCCCAGGCCCCGGCGAGATAAAAGTCGCTGTGCGGGCGGTTTCGTTCAACTATCGCGATTTGCTCGTCGTCAAAGGGCTCTACAACCCCAAACTCAAGCTTCCCCGCATTCCGTGCTCCGATGGAGCAGGAGAAGTGATTGCCGTCGGTGAAGGCGTGACCACGCGGAAGACAGGCGATCGCGTTGCCGGCATCTTCATGCAGAACTGGATCGATGGTGCACCCACTCCGGCAAAAGCGAGGGGCGCCCTTGGCGGCGATATCGACGGCATGCTGGCCGATTCTATGATTTTGCGCGAAGCCGGCTTGGTCGCGATTCCGAAGCACCTCAGTTTTGAAGAAGCGGCCGCATTGCCCTGCGCTGCGGTCACCGCGTGGAAGGCCCTCGTTACGGCAAATCTGAAGCCCGGCGCCACGGTGCTGATGCAAGGCACAGGGGGTGTCTCGATCTTCGCGCTCCAATTCGCCCGGCTCATGGGAATGCGCGTCCTCGGCGTTTCAAGCAGCGAGGACAAACTAGAGCGTGCCCGCGCGATGGGTCTGGATTCCGGATTGAACTATCGTGCGAAACCCGAGTGGGACCGATGGGTGCGGGAGCAGACCGACGATGAAGGTGTCGATCTCGTCGTCGAAGTGGGCGGCGTGGGCACCCTGCCTCGTTCTGTGCGTGCGGTCCGCATGGGCGGGACCATTGCCCAGATCGGCGTACTCTCAGGTCCCGGCGAACAAATCCCCTTATCGCAGATCCTGCACAAACAAATTCGTATCCAGGGGATCTACGTCGGTTCGCGGCAAGACTTCGAAGAGATGAACGCCTTCATCACGCTGGCAGGTCTCAAGCCGGTCATCGAAAGCGCTCCGTGGCAGAAGGTGCCTGACGTTCTCCGCCGCATGGAGACAGGATCCCACTTCGGCAAGTTAGTCGTCACCATCAACTGAGACGCGCACTTCGCCACAAAGGCAAAATGCGCGTCAGCTGCAGTGCGGGCGCCGAGTTAGGAGTTTGCAGTCGAGTGCTTGCCCGGCTTCACTTCGAGTTCGTTCACGACCTGCTGCACATTCGGAACAGTCTTCGCCAGCTTCTCCGCTTCCTTCTTCTGCGCAGTCGTCTTCACGCTTCCTTTCAACACCAGCGTGCCGTTCTTCGCGGAACCAGAAATGCTCTGATCGTTCAGGCTGTCATGCGCCTTGAGCGTGGCTTTGAAGTTGTCTTCAATGGCACTGTCGACGTTTGAAGCGATGGATCCCGCTTGTCCAACATCGGGCGGCCGCACGCCGATTTCGTCGGCGATGGTGTAATCCGGAGCGGCCTGCTTGGCCACCGTCTCCGCTTGATTCTTCATATCCTCCGACGCCAGGTTCCCGCTCAAGGTCATGACGCCCTTGTCGCGATCTTGCGAAACGTTTACGGCGCTCAGGTTGCTGCTCTTCAACGATGTGTTGACCGCATCCTTCTCGTCTGGATGCGTCGCTTTCTGGCAGCCCGCTGCGATGAGCACGGTGCCCAAAACGGTTGCCGACGCGAGAACAAATTTATTGCTTGTCAAACGTGCGCGTTTCATACTTGCTACCCTCCCTTTCTCCACCGCATGTGGGATGGGTCGCGCGATCATTGAGGTTGTCTTCGGCAACGATCAAGCCTCGCTTCGTTCTTCAGCTTGTCAACAAGTGGGAATAGATGGCGAGTGTCTCCGCGCTGAAACACGCGAAATGGACGACCTCAACTCCACTGTCGTCTAGATGCGCACGAACGGTGGCAAGAGCGATGCGCGCGGCCGCTTCAGAAGGGAAGTGGTAGACGCCTGTGCTGATCGCAGGAAACGCAATGGAGCGGATTCGATGCTCGCTTGCGAGTTCCAGGCACCGGCGGTAGCAACTTGCCAGCAGTGCATCTTCTCCCTGCGATCCGCCATGCCACACAGGCCCCACGGCATGAAACACCCACTTGGCCTGCAGCAGAAATCCCGGCGTGGCTTTGGCATCTCCTGTCGCGCAGCCGTGAAGCTTGCGACAAGCCTCCAGCAGCTCAGGCCCTGCCGCGCGATGGATGGCGCCATCGACGCCGCCCCCGCCGAGCAGAGATTCGTTGGCGGCATTCACGATGGCGTCCACCCGCAAGGTGGTGATATCAGCTTGCGTCGCGATCAGCTGGGTCACGACTGTCCCTCCGCGATTGACCAAGAAAAACGGACCAAATCGGCAATGTCACTGTGAATGTTGGCGTTACCTACGGACCGTGCCTGAAAATGTCCGCTCCATCTTCCCCGGTCGGGCACCCTTGCCTCGTTCTAAACTTGTAAGAGGAAGTCTAACCACAAAGCAGCCTGTTGCAAACAATCGAATCGCTAAGCAATTTGATCTCCCCCCAACCAGCTTCGATCTTTCGCGACGTCGTGGTCACGCGGCGACCCATCCGGCGCCAGCGACACGCGCGCATCGGCTTCGCCTTGGCGGGGATGGCCATGGGTGCCGCTCTGCTCGCAGGCTGTGGCGGCGCTTCCGTGATCGCGAACCAGACCAACAGCCTCTTCGCCTTGACACCGGGCACCGGCCAGATCGACACCAACTGCAGCGGCTGCAACTCAACCAACACGCGGGGCAATGCCGTCCACCAGTTCAGCGCGATCCTCAATCGTGGCGGAGCAGCCGATGTGACCTGGTCCGTTGCAGGTGGAGATCCGGTCGCGGGCCCTGGAACGATCGACGCGAAGGGCCAATACTCGCCTCCGGGCTACCTCACCGCAGATCGTGTGCAAGTGATGGTGACGGCGACCCTCAAGGCCGATCCCTCCACCAAAGCAACTTCCTCATTGCTATTGACGCCGGGCTTTCTTCAGCCGCTCACGCCCGAGAATGTAGCACTGGGGGCCAATGGCACCGTCACGGTGACCGGCATCCTGGCAGAAGCAGGCGGCGGCGCAGGAATCCATTTCGCACTCGCAGACACAGCTGCTGGGACCGGCAGCGGCCAGGGAGTGCTTGGCTTGCCCGTTTGCCAGCACGACGAGCGTGCCTTCACCTCCTGCTCCGTTACCTACACAGCGCCGTCCACGGTATCGACGACTTCTGTAACCTACATCGTCGCGACCGCCGGAGAGCAAGCCGCAAAAACTGAAGTGGCGGTCCTGCTCAACTCCGCAGGGGTCACCAGCAATCCAGCCGAACATCAAACCGAGTTTCCTGCTGCGATGCTTCTCGGCAGTTCCGGTGGAAACAACAATGACTACGATGCGCACGGCAACCGGGTGGTGGACTGTTGTGGCGGAACATTGGGTGCGCTCCTCCAGGATGACCACGGCAAGCAATACTTGCTCAGCAACAATCACGTTCTGGCGCGCAGTGACCATGCGACGGTGGGCGATGATGTGGTGCAACCCGGGCTGATCGACAACAACTGCACACCCAACGGGGACGGCGCTGGGACCCAGCCGGTGGGTTCGCTGACCGGTTGGCTGCCGCTCAGCTCCCGCAGCACCAACGCCGATGCGGCCATCGCCGAGGTCGCGTCGCATAGTGTCGACCCGCTGGGAAGCATTCAAGAACTTGGAACCCGCCAGGCGGACGGTACACTGGCCGCGGCTCCCTTGGGAGTCTCATCCACCGGCGGCAAAGGTGAGCCGGCACAACTCCAGCTGCGCGTGGCCAAGAGCGGCCGAACTACAGGGTTGACCTGTGGCGGGGTATCCGCTGTCGACGTCGACGTGGCAGTGGACTACTACCGCGATTGCGCGGAAACGCGTTCCTACCTGACCAAGACCTTTACTCACCAGATCGGGATCACCGGCAACCACCTCAGTGACGCAGGCGATTCCGGAGCTCTGCTGGTGGACACAGCCAACGCCGAACCTGTGGGCCTCTACTTCGCGGGCGGTTCCGATGCGCTTGGGGTCTCGCAGGGATTGGCGAACCCGGTGAGCGACGTGCTGAACGAGCTGGATACACAGGTGGGTAACGGCGCTACGTATGCGTTCGTCGGCGGTGCCGATCACGCGGTCAGCTGTTTGAGTTATGGCGACAACACGACGTCGGCGGCCCAGGCGCGCAGCCTGAGCGACACGGAGTCTGATCGGGCGCAGCATGGGCTCAACGCCGCCCGCTCGTTGATCGACGCTTCCGCTGGCATCCTCGGTGTCGCCGCTGGAAAGAGCAGCGATCACCCCGGCGAAGCCGCCGTCATCGTCTACGTGGCAGAGGGACATGATCCGCCGGTGCCGGCAACTGTAGGCGGCGTTCGAACCCTTGTCATCCCAGCCAGCACTCATGCGGTAACCGTCGGCGAAGCGCCGACCACGGTGTCGTTGTCTGACGTGCCGGCCTTGTCCGCCGTCAGTCTCAACCACGCCATTGCCGTGAAGGACCAGAATTCCCGCAAACTCATGCAGGGCAATACGGCGATCTTCGGAGTTGGTGTCGGCCAGAGTCTCGACAATCCTCGCGAAGCTGCGCTGATCATCTACGTCGATCGCCGACAGGTTCCGCCTGATCTTCCGCAGACCGTGGGGGGACTCCGCACCCACTACGTCGTGATGGACCGGTTCCACGTGACGCGGTCGTATGCCGTGCCCTTCACATCCAGGAGCCGATGCTCCTTGCCCACCGAACGACGCCCGCCTGCGATTCTGCCTTAATTGCTCTTGCGCCAGGCACTGCACGGCAGGGCCTAGCGCAACAGGTCTTCCAGCGTCGTGCTCAGGTCCGTCTTCTCATCCCGGTATTTCACGATGACGGGCGCGAACAGGCTGAGACTCCACTGCTGCCCCTTGCCCTTCGAGACGGCACGCGAGCCGGGAACAACCACGGCATTAGCCGGAATAATCAACGGCTGATCGGCTGTAGCCCGCAGAACAGTGCCCGTAACCAGGTCGAAGACCGGAGTTCCGCGGGTCAGAATGGTGCCCGGAGCGAGCACGGCGCCCTTGCGTACGATGGTGCCTTCGTAAACGCCGGTATTGCCCCCCACCAGAACATCGTCTTCGATGATGACTGGGCTGGCATTAATCGGCTCGAGCACGCCGCCGATTTGCGCCGCGGCACTCAAATGAACCCGTTTGCCGATCTGGGCGCACGATCCTACCAGGGCATGCGAATCGACCATGCTGCCTTCATCCACCCATGCACCCACGTTGATGTACATCGGCGGCATGCAGACGACACTCCGTGCCACAAAAGCCCCTGCGCGCACTGACGAACCACCGGGAACCACTCTCACCCCATCTGCTTGCGTGAAGTGGCGCATGGGATACGTGCTCTTGTCGACGAATGAGAATCCGGCGCTTCCGTAGTCCTGCAGCACCCCAATGCGGAAACCAAGCAGGATGCCCTGTTTTACCCAGGCATTGACTCGCCAGCCAATCGGACTTGTGTCATCGGGAGAGGCGGCGCGGACTTCACCCCGCTCAAGTGCGTTCCGCAGCTCAAGAAAGGTTGCGCCTGCGGCAGGATCGCTGACAGCGGCTGAACCGGCGTCAAAATGCCGCTCCACCGCCTTCTGAAGATCGCTTAAGTTCATCTCTTCCTGAGTCTATCAACCCAAGCCAGAAGGCAGGCCGGCTTCAGAAGCGCGAACACTCGCGCAAAACCTTGGCAGCTCCTCAAACGGGCAGCGCCACGCAAAAGCTGTCCCAGGTGTGCCGGTAAGGTTCAGCAGTAAGTCGATTCACTCAGGAGGTTAGAAGGAGAGTTAGCGCTTCTTTCGATCGTGTAAAGGTCTGATCTTGCAAAAAAGTAATCGTTTTCTTTGTCAGATAAGAGGGCATTGCTGCCAATCAGTGGAACTCGACCAGGTCCTCAGTTGCCGCGTCTACGACGCAAGCGCGCTCGGTGACAACTTCGCCCTGGGCTGAGCGCCGGCCTGAACCAGACGAAGCCGAAACGAATTCTTCCCCGCCGGAATGAGGGCCATAGGAACTGGTCCCCGCGCAGGCAAGCCGTTCAAATGTTTTGATTCGAGCCACGCACACAGGCGGGGATCGAAAATCTCCGGCTGGTCTTGCCAGAAGTCGGGAGAAAGATCGCATTGGATCTGAAGATGATCCAGCTGTAACTCGATGAACGAAACGCTGCGCGGAAAATAGCGCTGCACGTTGTTTGTTCCCACGTTGAGTCCGGTGACGCCTCGGCCCTTGCTCTGTGTAGTGACTACCATGGAACCTGCTCTCCCGGGGGTTGGATGATCCTAGTTTAGGTAGCCCGATATGCTGCGCTCCATTGCGAAACCCCGCAATGTGCCGGTGCTTCCCATGATGAAACTGAGCTGCTTGAAAGCACCAATCTGGATCGATCGTGCGCCGCTTCAAAGGCCCTGTCAATAAGCGATCGACAAACTTTCCGAAAATTGATGCACCCAGTTAAGATGGCACGCTCATGGAGAGAGTTGCCGATGCGCAACGAAATTGTTCGAAGGTTGTTTTTGGACTGAGTGAGTCGACTAACTAACTCGACTAAGTCAGAGATAGTTTACCGACGTAATGGCATGCTACAAACGTTTACATTCGCCCGATCGCATCCCGCAACACCTCGACAACCTGCCCCTGCTGATTGGACGTAATGCGATTGAAAAACGGGAGCGCGAGCGTGCGCGGGGCGATGCTCTCCGTCCAGGGGAGAGAACAGGCTCGCGCGGAAGGATGGTTCTTCCAGCCCGGTTGCTGATGAATCGGTGCGAAGTACCGTCCGGTGGCGATGCCTCGCTGCGACAGCGTTTCCTGGAGCCGATCGCGAAGGTGCGCCAGCGGGGCCGCGAGCCGGACAACATAGACAAACCAGCTGATCGTCCCGTTCGGAGTCGCGAGGGGTGGCCGCTCAAACTCGCCCACACCTTCCAGCAGCGCGTGGTATCGTTCGGCGGCAGCACGGCGCAACCCAAGAATCTCGTCCATCCGGCCGATCTGCACCCGTCCCAGTGCACACGCAAGCTCCGAGAGCCGGTAGTTATACCCGATTTCGATATGCTCGAACCAATTTGCGGCAGCACCGTCGATCTCCGGAGTCGCAGTTTTGCCTAACGAACGCCGCCCCTGGTTGCGTAGACTGCGCAGACGCTCCCCGAGACTCTTATCGCGCACCAGCACGCATCCGCCTTCACCGGTCGTGATCTGTTTATTGGGGTAGAAGCCGAACACCGCGATCTCCCCGAACGTGCCCACCTTTTTGGATCCGTATGCGGCGCCAATCGCCTCGCAGGCATCCTCGATCAGGGCCAGTCGATGCTTGCGCGCAATCTCCACCAGGCGATCCATCTCCGCGGGAACGCCGAAGGTGTGGACAACAAGAAGTGCCGCCGTCCGAGTTGTGATGGCCTCTTCAACGAGTGCCGGATCAAGGTTGAGTGTGACCGGATCAATATCCACGAACACCGGCGTCGCGCCCACGTGCAGCACGGCGTTGGCGACAGCCACGAACGCAAACGAGGGGACGATGACTTCGCTACCCGCCCCGATTCCCAGCGCCAGCAAAGCCAGGTGCAAACCCGCCGTCCCCGAGCTGACGGCAACTGCGCCCGCTGCACCGTGCAACGTAGCCATGGCGCGCTCGAAGGCTTCGAGTTCTGGTCCCAGGCTCAGGCGTCCGGTGCGCAGAACCGCCGTAACCGCATCGATTTCTGTTTGCGTGATGTCGGGCGACGAGAGGGGAATGCGGGCCATCATGGGCGTTTGGTATCCAGAACGGGCGCAGGTTCCTTGATCAGAATGCGCTCGAGCGGCACCGACGCGAGAACCTGCGTGATGGTGTCCGCGGCAGTTCCGTCGCCGTAGGGATTCGTCATCCCGCGGAGACGGGCGCGGAAGGCGGGGTCGAGAGCCCGGAAAATCGCCTCAGAAATCGCCGTCGGGTCTGCCGGCACATCGATTACATTGCCCGCGCGTTCGCGCCCTTGCTGGCGCATGCCGACATTCACGACGGGAAGCCCGAACGAGGCCGCTTCCATGATCCCGCTCGAGGAGTTGCCGATCATCGCATCGACTTGCCCTAGAAGACTCCAATAGGTGACCGCATCCAGATTCACGAAGAGATGCGTGTCCTGCCGCTGAGCGGCCAATGCCCGCGTCCGTTCAATCAACACATAACTGCCCGCATCCGTGTTGGGATAAACAAAAATAAGTTGGCCGGGAATTTTCGCCAGGGCCCCGAACAGGGAATCGGCCTCGGCGTTCGTGTCCTTCAAGATCGTCACCGGATGCCAGGCTGCGAGCAGCGTTGGAGAGCGCAGCGACACCCCGAGCTTCGCCTCCAGTTCCGGTCGATGCAGCAGGACAGACCGACGCAGATGGTCCAGCGAAGGAGCCCCCGCTCGATGCACACGCCAAGGCTCTTCTCCCATGGCAATCACCCGTCGCCGTGCCAGATCGGTCGACGTGAAATGAACATGCGCCATCTTCGTGAGCGCATTGCGGACTTGATCGTCAATCGCGCCCTGGCTGACTTCGCCGCCTTCAATGTGTGCGACGGGAATCCGCAGTGTCAGCGCTGTAAGGGCCGGCGCCAGCATCTCGTAGCGATCGGCAATCAGCAGCAGCAGGTCCGGTCTCCAGGCTGTCAGTGCGTCCGCAAGGCTGAGTACGGCCAGCCCCAGCGTCTTCGCCATGCCTGTATCTGTATCGGAACTCAACAGGCACTCGATCCGCGCGACAATTGGAAATCCATCGCGCTCAATCTCACGAATCGTCGTGCCAAACTCCGGCGACAGGTGCGGTCCGAGCACGATCACACCCAACTCGGTCGACGGATGCGCAGCCAGCGCGCGAAGCGGCCAATAGAGATGGCTGTAATCGGCACGTGAGGTCGTCACCACGCCAATCCGTCGCTTCAAAGCGCTCACGGTGTCGCTCGCGCCAGGGGGCGTTGGGCAAGTCGCAACAGCGAAGCACTCGGCGTGAAGTCGGGCACAACCATCCGCAGGCATTGGACAACGGACTGCAGATCGCGCGCCTCTTGGGCATCCCGAAGCCCGGACAGCGCACGCCGTAACAGGCCGTTCTCAACCCGCGGAGATTCAATCGTGAACAAGCCGTCCACGCTTCGACCGCTGCCGTGTTCCGAAGAACCCCACAGCTTCTCTGATTCCTTGTCGCCCGGTCGCGGCGAGGTGAATTCAATCCCGATCGTCTGCATCGGGGCCAACTGATGGGCCATAAAGCGGGCCAGATCGGCGATGAAATGCTGCGTCGAGAGCGCAGGGACGAAGAGTTGTCCGCGTGCGGCCCGCGCCGCCGCTGCGATCAACAGGTCTGCCGCTTCATCCACGGTGAGGAAGTACCGGCGTGCCGATGGATCGGTGACCGTGATCGGACCGCCCGCGGCGATCTGTGCGACAAAAATCTCGGCGACGCTCCCGCTCGAGGCGAGTACGTTGCCCAGTCGAACAACCGTACCTTCCGCAGCCAGGGCGATCAGCTCCGCGATGCGTTTGGACGCACCCAGCATCGAGGCGGGCTCTACCGCTTTATCCGTCGACAGCAGCACCATGCGGACACCAGAATCGCGCGCCGCCGCGATCAGCGTTTCCGAGCCGAAGACATTGTTCTCGAGAGCCGCAAAAGGATGCTGCTCCAGCAGGGGCACATGTTTGTACGCAGCAGCATGAAAGAGGAGAGTCGGCCGAGAGTTGCCAAAGATCTCGTCAAGGAGGGGGCGATCTCCCACGCTCCCCAGCACAAAATGAACGCCCGGACCCTTCCCGGCCAGCTCGCTCTGCAGAGCCATCAGATGACTCTCTGAAGAATCCAGCAGGACCAGGTCCTGGGCCCCACCGTCTACCAGCCGCCGAGCCAGTCGTGAGCCAATGGATCCGCCCGCGCCAGTGATCAGTATCCGCTCTAGGACGACGGCGCGAAGCGTTTCGACCGACGACGCGATCAACGGAGGGCGTCCGAGAAAGCCGCGCCAATCGATGCTTCCGAGCGATAGGACCACAAAACCGAGTATAAATTGGCGATCGCCGCAAAGGATGATACGAAGGGTGGAGGCGGCTGCTCTCTCGCTCGCATACACTGGATGGTCACCACCTTTTGACAACCTCGGAGACCAACTTGAGCAAGAGATTGACCCGCTTGGCCGCGCTCGGCGCGATCGCTCTGACAGCAGGCGCCGCCAGCGCTCGAGCCGCTCAGCCGCATCTTGATCCCCAGGCCGTCCGGCTCAACAACCGGGGTGTCGCCCAGATGGGCCAGCAGTTCACCGACAAAGCCGCCGCCAGCTTTTCCGATGCGTTCAAAAAAGATCCAAGGATGGCCCAGGCGGCCATCAACGACGGCATCGCTCTGATGACGTTGCAGAAGCTCGACGACGCGAAAAAAGTGCTGCACGCAGCCCTCGTGCTCGACCCGGGTAATGCCCAAGCCTGGTATAACCTCGGCCTCGCGCAGCATGCCGACAACGAGATCGATGCCGCGCTTGCCAGCTTTCAACAAGCCGTCAAGTTCGATCCCCGCGATGCAGATTCCTGGTACTTCGAAGGTGTTTGCTATGGCGAGTTAAAGCAATTCGATAAAGAAATCGAAGTCCTCAAGCAGGCTCTCGCCATCACGCCTCTCCACGCATCGTCCGAATTTGCCATGGCCCGCGCCCTGCAACGCACCGGCCATACGCCGGAAGCAAAAGAGCATTTCAAAATCTTCCAGCACCTCACCAGCACCAAGATCTCCGCGGCCATCGGTCTCGCCTACGGCGAGCAGGGGCACTACTCAACCGTCACCCCCCTAGAAGAGCCGCAGACGCTCGACCACGTAATGATCCCCGTGCATCTGGCTGCGAACCCCCTCCTCGCCAGTGAGACCACCAGCACCGAGACCGGCGGAGCCTGCATGATCGATGCCACCGGCACTGGCCAGATGGACCTCGTGTTGCTGCAGGCAGGGCCGCAGGCCATTCGTGTCTTACATCGCAGCGCCGACGGCAGTTTTCAGGATCTCGATGCTGCTTCTCTCGGCCTCACCGCTTCTGGCCATGCCGTAGCTTGTACCGTGGGCGACTACGACGCCGACTCCCTCAATGATCTTGCCGTGGCCTTCGACGACAAGGTGATGCTCTTCCGCAATCTGGGCAAAGGTAAGTTTCAAGACGTGACCGCCGAAGCCGACCTCGCCGCACGCAACCACCCCGCGGGTATCACCTTCGTCGACTACGATCACGATGGCGATCTCGATCTTTTGCTGACTGGCGACCCGCTCATAGCCGGCGACCTGCCCAACGTTCTCTGGCGCAACAACGGCAACAAGACCTTCACCGAATGGACCGAGCCCACCGGCCTCGGCGGTTCCGGCAAAACCGCAGCTGCTATCCTCACCGACTTCAACAACGACCGCGCCGTCGATCTCGCCGTCACCGGAGACGGCCCCGCGCCGATCCTCTTCGTCAACCCGCGCGAAGGCAAATATCCTGCCCAGCCTCTTTACAGTGAAACGCTGCCCGCCACCACAGGCATCGCGGTTCTCGACTTCAACAAGGACGGCTGGATGGATATCGCCGTCACCCACGATGGCGCACCCGGACTCACGTTGTGGCGCAACGTTGCCGCTCCCGACAAAGCCGGCCGACGCTTCGAGCGCGTCAACCTTCCCCTCTCCGGCGCACAGCGCGGCTGGGGCATTACGCCCATCGATATAGATAACGATGGCTGGATCGATCTCGCCGCGATCGTCGAAACCGCCAGCGGTCCGCAGCTTCGTGTCCTGCGCAATCGGGGAGACGGCACCTTCGACGACGTCAGCCATGCACTCGGCCTCGACACACTCCAGCTCAAATCACCCCGTGGCCTGATCGCCGCCGACATCAACGGAGACGGCGCCGCCGACTTGATCGTCACGCAGCTCAACGCTCCGCCCATCCTCTTGCGCAACATCGGCGCAAACAAAAATCACTTCGTACGGCTCGACCTCACTGGTTTCGCCGACAATAAAACCGCCCTCGGTACCAAGATAGAAATCTTTGCGGAAGGCCAATGGCAAAAGTGGGAACTGGCTGGCGCCGCGGGCTACCAGACGCAAGCGGCGCCACAAATCCTCATCGGCCTCGGCAAAGCCGAGAGCATCGACCTGCTCCGCATCCTCTGGCCGACCGGCGTGCTGCAAGATGAAATCGATCTGCCCCGCACGCAGGTTGTCGCCATGAAAGAAGCCGACCGCCGCGGCAGCTCGTGCCCCGTGCTCTTCGCGTGGGATGGCCACAAATATCGCCTCGTGACCGATGTCATCGGTGCCGCCGTCGTCGGCCACTGGTTCACTCCGCAGCGGCGCAACATCCCCAATCCCGGGGAATGGATCAAGGTCGACGGCAGTCAACTCGCAGGCATCGAAAACAAGTTGAGCCTGCGCTTCATCGAGCCTATGGAAGAGGTCAACTACATCGACCAGTTGCGCCTCGTCGCTGTCGATCACCCCGACGGTGTTCAAGTCAATCCCGACGAGCGCTTCCTCGACGAACCGCCGTTTGCGTCAGGCCGTGTCATCGCATCCCAGCCCACCCATCTGCCCGTCGGCGCCTGGGATGGCGAAGGCGGCGATGTCCTGCAAACTCTCAGCACGCGCGATCACGAGTTTGCCAGCGGCTTCGCACCTTCACCCTACGATGGCTTTGCAAATCTCCACGCTCTTACGCTCAATCTCGGCGCGGTCGACACGAAAGCGCAGCTGCGCCTGCTCATGACCGGCTACGTCAACTACTTCAGTGCCACCTCGCTCTACGCTGCGTGGCAAGCCGGCGTCAAACCCGTCTCGCCCTATGTCGAAGCGCAACTTCCCGACGGAACCTGGCAGCGCATCGCCGGGGACGCAGGTTTCCCGGCAGGACTCGAACGCACCATCGTCGTCGACCTTACCGGCAAACTCCCCCCACAAACGCAGCGCATCCGCCTGATGACCAATCTCGAAATTTATTGGGACCAGGTGCTCATCGACAACGCGCCCGAAGCAACTTCACGCTCCACCGAAATTCCGCTGGCCCATGCGACCGAGCGTTTCCGCGGCTATCCCACGCAGATTGACGGAAAGAGTCCCGGCGACCTCGACTACGACTACGATCGCGTCAGCCTTACCGGCCCGTTCCAACACCAACGCGGCAATTACACGCGCTTGGGCGACGTCACACCACTGCTGAAGGGTATCGACGATCGCTACGCCATCTTTGGAAGCGGCGAGGAGATCGCGGCAGAATTTGACGCGAGCAAGCTGCCTGCCCTACCCGCGCACTGGAAACGCGATTACTTCTTCTATGCAAATGGATATGTCAAAGACATGGACTGGTGGGATGCCTCGCCGTACACCGTGTCCCAGCTGCCTTTCCATGGCATGTCGAAGTATCCCTATGCGAACTCGGAGAATTATCCCGACGACCAGGATGCCCTGACTTATCAGCTCAACTGGAATGATCGCTTCGATTCAGGAGAGCCGGTGCGCTTCTACCGGTTCAACTACGAGACGCTGCCTTCGACACCCGCGGACGATGCCCCCACGTCGAGCCAAACCAAAAGACCATGAACGATGTGGTCCTGCAGCCGGCAGCACGGCAAATCGAGCTTCTTCGCGCCGGTGACGTGTCGATTCTCGAGCTGGCTGACGCGCACATCGCGCAAATCGAACGCCTCAATCCACGCCTCAACGCGTTCGCCGATTTCGACCCGCAACGCGTCCGGATTCAGGCTGCACAGATGGATGCTCAGCAAGGCACCCGTGGCCCGCTCTTTGGCCTGCCCGTGACCGTCAAATCCTCCATCGCGACCGCCGGCTATCGATGCGAGATCGGAAGCCGGATCAACCAAGGCAATATCCGGCGCGAAGACGCCGTGGTGGTCGCTCGCCTGCGCGCCGCCGGTGCACTGATTCTCGGCACCACCAACTGTCCTGAATTCCTGATGGCCTACGAGACCGACAATCTGCTCCACGGTCGTACCTCGAATCCATGGGATCTCACGCGGACTCCCGGCGGCTCAAGCGGAGGGGAGTCCGCAGCCATCGCCGCGGGCATGTCCGCGGCAGGGCTCGGTTCCGACAGCGGCGGGTCAGTGCGCGTGCCGGCGCATTGCACCGGCATCTGCGCCCTCAAGCCCACCCCCGGCCGCGTTCCTGGAATCGGTCACTTGCCGCCCTGCGTCGGTCCGTTCTCTGTGCTCGGCGCCATCGGCCCCATGGCTCGCACCATCGAAGACGTTAAGTTGCTCTTCCGTTCCCTCGGCGGACAAGATCCAAACGACCCGATCAGTCCCCCCGTCGCTTTCCGTGAACGCTCTCTCGACGAACTCCGAACCTTCAGAATCGGATTCTTCGAGGACGACGGGCTAGTCCCGGTCACGCCGGAGACGCGTGCTGCGATCAACGCCTCTGCTGCTGCGCTGCGCGATTCCGGTTTCCGCGTGGAACCATTCCGTCCGCGCACGCTCGAGCAGCTACGCAAGCTTTGGAACACGCTCTTCGTCCAATGCGGCGCCATGTTCTATGAGCCGACAATTCGCGGAAAACGCGATCAGCTCAGCCCAATCTTTACGCAATTCCTCGCCATGGCTGAATCCCTTCCGCCTCTCTCCGCAACGGATCTGTTGAATGTCTGGGCGGAACTCGACCTGCTGCGCGCCAAAACGCTCGAAGAATTAGCCGACTACCCCGTCCTGCTCTGCCCGGTGGCCAGCGTTCCCGCCTGGCGTCATGGCGAACGCACATGGACCATCGACGGTCACACCGTTGCCTATCTCGACGCGGTCCGCCACACGCAGTGGTTCAATGCGCTGGCTGCGCCTGCGGCAGTCGTCCCCGTTGGCCGCTCGGCCGAGGGCTTGCCCATCGGTGTCCAGGTCGCGGCTCGTCCCTTCGAGGACGAAATCGCGCTCGGCATCGCGGCTGTAATCGACCGCGCCTTCGGCTATCAGGCGCCACCTCTGGCATTACCGGACTAGTTCAGTCCAAATCAAGTTCATCCATCACAGACAAACGTTCGTCCTCAGTCCAACCTTGAAAAAGGTGAGCCCGATCACATATGCGTGTGCATACACCTTTGGGTTGAGGCGTCGTACAGAACACCGCAGTAGTCTGAGGCTTCCCTGTAAACGGAGGCCGACTGGAGCGCACCGTTGCGCATAAGTTGGCAAGAACGCTTTGCCGAAAGTCCCGGGGTTCTGAAAGGTCCGCAGCAAGCGCAGACCCTCGTCCCTGTTCTTGACTTCGTCATCGGCGGCGGCGACTTCATCACCATGGCCGGCCCCTGCTCAGTCGAGACGGAGCGCCAGCTGATCATGACGGCGCACCATGTCCGCGAGGCCGGCGCCCGCATTCTCCGCGGTGGAGCGTTTAAGCCCCGCAGTTCTCCATACGCTTTTCAAGGGCACGGCCTTGAAGGTCTCAAGATGCTCGACCGAGCGCGCGCGGAGACCGGCCTTGCCATCGTCACTGAAGTGATGTCCGAGGCCGACGTCCCCTTGGTTGCCGCCTATGCCGACATCCTGCAGATCGGATCGCGCAACATGGAGAACTACACCCTTCTTGAAACTGCAGCGCAGTCCGGACGCCCCATCCTGCTGAAACGCGGTATGGTCGCCACGATTGCCGACTTTCTGCGTTCCGCACAAATCATTCTCGACAACGGCAATCCCAACGTCATCCTCTGCGAACGCGGCATTCGCACGTTTGAGACGGCGACACGCAACACATTTGACGTGACCGCAATCGCACTCATCAAACAGATTTCGCATTTGCCCATCGTTGCGGATCCCAGCCACGCCGCTGGCAATCGTGACCTAGTTCCCGCTCTGGCACGCATCGGCGTAGCCGCGGGTGCCGACGGCCTCATCGTCGAAGTCCATCCCAATCCCGACCAGGCCTGGAGCGACGGCGATCAATCTCTCGACTTCGGTCAATTCAATGCGATGATGACCTCGATCGAGCCGTATCTTGCGCTCCGTGCGCGTCCTTCTGGCCAGCTGAGTCAACAGCTCCTGGAGGCCGTGGGATGACTCCTGGCCCCAGGACGCTTGTTCCACTGGCCTGCTCCGTTCTGCTTCTTTTCGTTTGTGGTTTCGGCGCTGATTCGGCAGCAAACAAGATTTCCGCAGACTTCATCGTCACCGCTGCGCCTGCCTATGAGCCTCTCGCTGCTTTGCGCAGCGCAGAGCGGTTTCCGCGCGGAGCACAGTTGTTGCTTGTTCGCGACGGCATCCCGGAGCTCCTCGTTGCGGGTTTCGCATCGACGGCAGATGCCAATGTCTCGTTCGATGCAGCTCGTGTCTTGTTCGCCGGCAAGAAGAACGCAAACGATCCATGGCAAATCTGGCAACTGACCTTCGCCGATCGATCCCTGCATCAGCTGACATCGAGTCCATACGATGCGATTCGTCCCCTCTATTTGCCTGGGGGGCGATTCGTGTTCGCACAGCACACTCCGGCCGGATTCCAGCTCATCTCTGCGCCGCTCGATCCTCCGGCAGATCACACTCCCTTGCTCCCGCTTACCTACGCAGCGGCCAGCGCAATTCCTGCCGACGTTCTCGCCGACGGGCGCGTTTTGTTCGAAGCGGGCTTTCCACTTGGCTCCGGCGTAACCCCCGAACTGTTCCTCGTCTACTCCGATGGATCCGGCGTTGAGTCGTACCGCTGCGATCACGGCATTGCCCGCTGGGGCGGGAAACAGCTTGCCTCCGGCGACATCGTCTTCAGCCAAGGCGTGTATCTGGCGCGCTTCACTTCTCCTCTCGCGCACGCAGAGCGCATTCCCGCGCCGCATGCGGACTATGCAGGCTCGATCGTCGAAACCAAAGAGAGCGACTGGCTCCTGAGCGCGAAGGCTGCTTCAGACAAGCACTACGTCCTCAAGCTCTGGAAACTGGGCACTGCGAACCTGCAGATCGTTCTCTCCCAACCGGGCGCTGACCTCGTCGAACCCGTTCTCCTCGCGCCTCGCCCCACGCCCAAGCGCCATCCCTCCGCGCTTCACCCATGGGACTACGCCAACCTCCTCGCCCTCGACGCTCGCATCACGCGCGACGCGGCATTACAGGGTGTGCCCACTTCGGTACGCGTCGAGATGAAAGACACGACCGGTCATTCCATCGCTCTCGGCACGTCGCCCGTCGAATCGGACGGTTCCTATTTCGTCAAGGTTCCCGGGGACCAACCGATCCGCTTCTCTCTTCTCGACGCGAAAGGTCATCTATTGCGCCAGGAACATGGCTGGTTCTGGGCGCGCGCCGGCGAACAGCGCATCTGCGTCGGTTGTCACGCCGGCCCGGAGCACGCACCAGGAAATCGCGTTCCAGCCGTGCTGCTACGCTCCACCACACCCACAGATTTGACTGCGCCGCCAACCACAGCTCCACAACCCACAACCGCAGGAGGCCGCTGAGTGACTCGCCTTCCTCTTTTTTCGTTTGCAATTCTCTTCGTTCTCTTCACATCGTGCGCCGCGGTCCCGCAGCAATCGCCCACAGCAGCGTCCATCGCCGCCGCGCTGCCAACACTCGCCCCACCGCAGGCCCTTCAGTTCGAAGATGCGACCGACGCCTCTGGTATCGACTACGTGCACAGCTTCGGTTCCGCACAACTCGGTTCGCTGCTCGAAGGCACCGGCGCCGGTTGTGTCTGGTTTGACTACAACAACTCCGGCCGCGAGTCTCTCTACGTCGTCAATGGCCGTCCCCTCGATGACTCCATGCATCCGCACCCGCTCAAAGTGAAGCCGAACCCGGCCCCGCACAATCACCTCTATCGCAACGATGGAGGCGGCCACTTTACCGACGTCACCGATCAGGCCGGCCTCAATCCCGAGATGTATGGCATGGCTGTCGCCGCCGCCGACTACGACAATGACGGCAACATCGACCTGCTTGTTACCGGCTACGGCAAAACGATCCTCTATCACAACGACGGGAACGGCCACTTCACCGACGTCACTGAGAAAGCCGGCGTCAAGGTCGACGGCTGGGCCATCAGCTCTACCTGGCTCGACTACGACAAGGACGGTTGCGTCGATCTCTTTGTCGGACGCTACGTCAAGTTCGATCCCAAATACCGCGCCTACTATGCCGCCGACAACTACCCCGGCCCGCTCGACTACGAAGGCGAAACCAACAGACTCTTTCATAACAATTGCGATGGCACCTTTACCGATGTCACCGACAAGTCCGGCATCGGCGCTTATATCGGACGCACCATGGGCGTCACTTCCGCGGACTTCGATGGCGACGGATGGGACGACATCTACGTCGCGAACGATCGCACCGAGAACTTCCTCTTCCACAACAAACACGACGGCACCTTCGAAGAAATCGGCAACGAAACCGGAACGGCCTTCGGACAGAATGGCGAATCAACTTCCTCCATGGGCCCTGTCTTCGCTGATATAGAAGGCCGCGGCGTCCTCGACCTCTGGGTCACAGACGGCCACTACAACCGCATGTTGCGCAACACCGCTTCATCGACACGGGGCATCGCCGCGACCAACGCGCCACCTGCCGCAACCGCACTCGGCTTCGACGACATCGGCGCCACCAACGGTGTCTCGCAGGCCAACGCGCAATACGTCAGCTGGGGAACAGGCGTCTACGACTACGACAACGACGGCCTCCTCGACATCCTCATCTTCCACGGCGGACTCATTCACCTCATCCCGCAGGAACACACGCTCTTTCGCGGCCTAGGCAACGACAAGTTCGAAGATGTTTCTGCTCAGGCCGGCTCCGTGCTCAGCACGCGCACCGTTGCCCGCGGCGCCTGCTTTGCCGACTACGACAACGACGGCAAGATCGATGCTTTCCTCGTCAACCTCGGCGCCAGGGGAACACTCGTCCACAACGTCTCTGCCGACACCGGCCACTGGCTGGCGATCAAGCTCAAAGGCACAAAGAGCAATCGCGACGGCATAGGCGCCAAGGTCGAAGTCTTCGCGGGAAACAAACACTGGATGCAGGAACGCGTCGCCGGCTCCGGCTATCTCTCCCAGAACGACGAGCGCCTTCACTTTGGCCTCGGCTCCGTGAGCAGTGCCGACAAGATTCTCATTCACTGGCCCAGCGGTCGAACGCAGACTCTCGACAAGCAATCTGTCGATCGCGTCCTCGTCATCACTGAACCCATGGGCGACCAGCCGACCAGCGAGACCCCGCAATGACTCATCGGCTCCTCTCGGCGAAGGCAAGCTTCATCACGGCCCTCACCGCGCTGGGCGTCGTCTTTGTCGGCCTCACCCTGGCCCCCAATCGGCGTGCCCATGCTGAGATCGATCGCTCCGGCGAAGCCCTTACCTACGCCTCGCCACTCGAAGTCCTTTTCTCGCCCGATGGCAAACGACTCTACGTCCTCTGCCAGGGCGCCGATCAGCTTCGCGTTCTCGACTCGTCCACCTACGTCGAAATCAAGCGCATTCCCATAGGCCATCTTGCCCGCGGTTTCTCCCTCTCACCCGACGCTTCCCACCTCTATGTCGCCAACTCATGGGACGATACCCTCTCGGTGATCGACACCGCGTCGTTCGAGGTCATCGCCACCTGGCCCGTGAGCGCAGAACCCTCCAGCGTTGTCGAAGATCGCTCTGGCCAACATCTCTTCGTTGCCGATCGCATCAGCAACGACGTCGCCGTGCTCAACGCGCAAACTGGAGAAGAAGAGAAGCGTCTCGCGGCAGGCCGCGGCGCCAGCTACATCACGCCTTCGCCCGATGGGGCGCGCATCTATGTCACCCACGTCTACCCCAATCCCGCCGCCCAGCGTAGCGCGCCGGAATCCGAAATCACGGTCATCGACACGGCCCGCGCTGTCGTTGTCGAGCGCATCCCGCTGCATGGCGTCGCCCACAGTTTCCACATCGCATTCTCCGCCGACGGCCGCCTCGGCGTCGCCGCAACACTCCATCCCAAAAATCTTGTGCCGCTCGCGCACCTCGAACACGGCGGCGCCTTTGCCGACACCCTCACCCTCTTCGGCGCTGACATCGGCCCTGCTCCCATCGAGGTCCCGCTCGATGAACTCGAACGCTACGCTGCTCGCCCCTTTGCCGTGGCCATCGCGCCCGACAAATCACACCTCTTTGTCACTTCCGGCGGCTCCGAACTCGTCACCGTGATCGACATCCCGAAGCTCCTGCGCTTCGTGCATACCCACCAGCCGCCTTTCGTTACCGATCTTTCTGCCAGCGCCAACTATGTCGTCACGCGCATCCCTGTGGGTCACGATCCGCGCGGCTTCACCTTCTCCCCTGACTCCAAAAAACTCCTTGTCGCCAATCGCCTCGACGACACGATCAGCGTCATCGACCCACACACCGGTCGTGTCTCCTCTACTCTCCCGCTCGAAGGATCAACGAAAATTTCCATTTCTCGCCACGGCGAGCAGGCGTTCTACACCGCCCGCTATTCCTTCCAGGGCCAGATCGGCTGCGCCAACTGCCACATCGATTCCACCTTTGACGGCCTCACCTGGGACCTCGAACCAGACGGCTTCGGCCGCGACATCGTCGACAATCGCCCCATCGAAGACCTCAAAGGCACCGAGCCCTACAAGTGGAACGGCGGCAATCCGAACCTGCCCACTGAGTGCGGTCCTCGCACGGAGAAATATTTCTGGCGCTCCGAGAACTACGACGACCTGACCCTGACCGACCTCGTCAGCTACTTGCGCGGCCTTCCTGCGCGTCCCAATCGCTGGCGATCCGCGGATGGCGAACTCACGCCCCCTCAGGAGCGAGGCAAAGCCCTCTTTGAGAGAGCCACCGACAAATTCGGCAAGCCGATCGCCGAGGCCAATCGCTGCGTGGTCTGCCACAGCGGTCCCAAGGGAACGAGTCAGAAATCTTTCGAAGTCGGAACCCGCAAGGCAACCGACAACTCCGGCATGCTCGACACGCCGCAACTCACCAACATCGCACTCTCGGCGCCCTATCTGCACGACGGATCGGCGGCAACTCTCGAAGAAATCTGGACCCGGTTCAATCCCGAAGACAAGCACGGCCGCACCAATGATCTGACCAAAGACGAACTCAACGACCTGATCGAGTATTTGAGGACCCGATGAAGAACACCAAGCGCGCCATCGTTTCTGCCGCATGTTCCGTTGTATTGATCCTTGCGATCACTCCTGTCGCAGCGCGTCCTCCAGCAGGATCTAAGTCCAGCTCCTCGACCCCAGGCACGTCCGGCGCGACGGCCCCTTCCACCGCCCCGCAAGTCCCGCACTACCGTTTTGAAAACTTCACTACGGCCAACGGCCTGCCTGACAACCATGTCTATTCCGTCCTTGTCGATGGCGACCGCATCTGGGCCGGCACCGACAATGGCCTCGGGCTCTACGAAAACGGCAAGTGGAAGACCTTCACCACGCAAGATGGACTCGCGCACCGCGCCGTGCTCTGTCTCGCGCTCGACAAGCACACCGGCGACGTCTGGGCGGGCACCATGGGCGGTCTCAATCGCATCTCCGGCGGCCGCATTGACACCTTCAACCAGCTCAACTCCGGCCTCAGCAACGATGTCGTCTACGGCGTCTCAATCGAAAACGAGAACGTGTGGGTAGCTACCGCGGCCGGCGCCTCGCGCCTCAACCTGCACACCGGCCAGTGGTCGCTCTACAACGAACGCAATACCCCGATGAATGAGATTTGGGTGTACGGCGTTTCTGCCGCGGCCGACAAGGTCTATTACGCGGTGTGGGGCAGTGGCCTGCTTGAGTACAACCAGAAGACCAAGGTCTGGGATAAATACGACGACCCCGATGGCGAACCCGAGATGGTTCTCTTCAAAGATCAGGGGCTCATCCACGAAGTCACCACGTCGGTCAGCTACATCGACCACGTCGTCTGGGTTGCAACCTACTTTGGTGATGGCCGCTACGACGGCCGTTACTGGCACAACTATCTCACCAAAGACAGTGGCTTGCCTTCTAACTTCACCAACGTCGTCAAGGGCGTTGACGCCAACAGTGCCTGGTTCGGCACCGACAAAGGCCTCGCCTACTACGATGGCGCCAACTGGACCGTCTATCGCCCTTCGCTCACCACCGGCAAACCGGAGATGACCATACGCGATGCGCAGGGTCGCATCACGGCCGTCCCGGTAACCACGGCGCCGGCTCATCACTACATCCTCAACATCGACTTCCAAGGCCGCGACATCTGGGTCGCAACGGCCAAGGGTCTCAGCCACGGAATTCTGCAGTCCGCACGATAAGGAGTAACGTCATCATGATCGATTTAACCGAAGCTCTCGAAAGCATCGCAACCAGTCCCGCCCATCAACCCATCGAGAAGCGCGCCATGACTAACCTGGGTGTGCTCAACGAAGCCTACGCCTATGCCAAGCCGAGTTCGTTCTCGCGCGGCATGCGCCTCGATCTCAACGGCCTGACCATCCTGCTGATCTCGGGCACCGCTTCCATCGACGAAGACGGAAAGAGCGTTCACATTGGCGACTTCCGCGCGCAGATGCAGCGCACCTTTGCCAACATCACCGCTCTTCTTGCCAGCGAAGGTTGCACCTGGCACGACATCGTCCGCACCTCCTGCTATCTGCGCGACATCGATCGGGACTATGAGGCTTTCAACCAGGAACGCACTGCGTTCTTCAAAGAGCAGGCGCTCGATCCGCTGCCTGCCTCGACGGGCATTCAAGCCAAGCTTTGCCGCCCTGAGCTGTTAGTCGAAATCGAAGCCATCGCCATGTTCCGTGCCGTTAAAGACGAAAAACGATCCTGATTTGTACGGGGCGGTCACGGACCAACCAGTTCGGCCAAATCCAAGCGGCAGATTTGCTTTGTAACAGGGCACGGTTTCAGCCGTGCCAATCGAAGTGAATCGGGCCGGCTTTAGCCGCTGAGGATAGCTTTCATCAAGCCGTACAAAGCAAGGAGCAGTTTCATGCACACCCGATATCGAGACATCATTGCCTGCGCCCTGGCTGTAACAGGTATTGCTTGTGCCGCGCAGTCAGTGAATCTGCAGTCGGCTCGGCCCACGCATGTCTGCGCCTGTGGCAAACATCCTCCGGGCTCTCCACCCGATCGCGTCGTCGAGCCCTATGCCGGGGAGCCTAATGATTTGAGCCCCTATGCAAAATTTGCCGCTCCCTACGATCTGAACTACATCCATCCCAACATCTACACCGGCGCGGGCCGCGATATTCCTGAGCCGAAAGACCTCACCGAAGTCCGCATCGGCTTCTTCGGGCCAATCGAACACACACCCGACCAGGTCTTTGGTCAGCGCATGCTCCACGGCGCGCAACTTGCGGTCGAAGAGGCGAACGCACGCGGCGGCTATGGCAGCAAGCCATTCCGCCTGATGCTCCACAACGACTATGACAACTGGCAGGCCAAGGCCGTCTACGGAGACGACCGTTCCACCGATCCCACGATCTGGGGCTCGCCGTCCAACGAGACCGTCAAGATGGTCTACGACGATCAGGATTGGGCTATCTTCGGGTCCATCAGCTCTGAGTCCACGCACATCGCTCTCCGCGTTGCGTTGAAAGCCGAGATCCCTATCGTCAATTCGGCCTCTACGGATCCCACCATTCCCGAGACCTATGTCCCCTGGTACTTCACCGATCTTCAAGACGATCGTGTGCAATGTCTCACCCTGGCACGTCGCATCTACACTGAGCTGGGCATCAAGCGAGTCGCCTTGCTCCGCGTCAATAATCGCTACGGACGGTTCGGTGTAATCAAGTTTCGCGATGCATCCCGTCGCCTCGGCCATCCGGTCGTGATCGAACAGAAGTTCCTGCCCGGCGACACCGACTTCGCGCGCGAGCTCAAGATCATTCAGGATTCGCATACCGACGCAATTGTTCTGTGGGCCGACGAGGGGCAGGCTGCGGGAATCCTCAAACAGATGCGCGCTTTGGGAATGAAACAGCGCGTCTTCGGCGCCTATCGCACGCTGGGCCCTGAGTTGCTCGCAGAAGCCGGCGCTGCAGCCGAGGGATTCGAAGCTGTTTTTCCGTACGATCCAACCCGCAACGATCCCAGGTGGCTCGACTTCAATCAGCGCTTTGAAGCCCGCTTCCACGAACCCCCTGAACAGTTCGCCGCGTTGGCCTATGACGCGATGAATGCACTGCTCGATGCCATCTGCCAGGCGGGTCTCAATCGTGCGCGCATTCACGATGCCCTTGCCGACATGCAGACATACGACGGGGTTACCGGACACATGGTCTTCGATCCGAACCAGAAGAACGTTGCGCCGATGTACCTGGGCACGGTGCACAACGGCACAATCACCTATCGCGTGCAGACCATGAAGAAGAAAACCCCGCAATCCGCCGCTTCGCCGTCCGCTGGCCCCGCCCCCTACGCGCGCGTTGGCGAAGACGGCGTGTCCTACGCCGGACCAGTGCGCCCCGACATGCCTGCGGGTCCTCTGCGCGTAATCCTGTTCGGCCCGCATGCCGATGCCGTGGCGCACGCGCCTGCACTCCAGGCACTTCTGTCGGCGAGCCAGACCCACGGTTCGCCATGGGAAATGCTGCCCGTCGCCAGCGATCAGAACTGGGGTGGGGCCTCCACGCAGCTCGTGCACGCACTGTGGGACCAGCATGCCATCGCAATCCTTGCGCTCGACCGCGACGCCGCGCACCTCTCCGAACAATTAGCTCTCAAGGCCTTCGTCCCCGTCCTCGCACTCAGCGACGACAAGAGTTTGACCTCCACCAATGTGCCCTGGATTTTCCGGCTCCCTGCCGGCACGACCGCGCTTGAAGGGCTGCGCTTGTTGCAGGCTGCCGAGGCACAGAGCGGTTCGAATCCGGAGGGCCTGCGCGGCATCTTGTCCTCGGGGCACTCCATCGTGGGTTTTGCCTTTGCGCCTACCGGTGAGCCAAAGGCTGAGGAGTAACAAAGCGATTCGGCGGCAGCCTTCCCCCATCAAAACTGGGACGCAAACAAAAAGACAGCCCGCTCGGGCTGCCTTTTTGTTGGAGCGCATTGCGAGTTACTGCGGCAAGTAGTACCGGAGCGAGGTCTCGATAATGTTGTCGTTGCCGCGCGCACCGCCGCCGGGATTCGTCGTGCCGCCCGCACCCGACCAGAGATCGCGCTCGAACCAGCTGTACTGCAAGCCCTGGCGCAACCGGCCCTTCGATCCGTTGTAAATGTTGTACCAGTAGCCGAAAGTGGCTTCCTGGACGTCCTTGTTGTTGCCGCCGCAGTTGGCGGGGGTGGATGGGGCGAAGCCCGTCCCGCCACCGAACCCCGGATTGGTTGTTCCCGGGGCCGAAGGCTCGGTGTGGCAACCGCTCATATTCGCCGAGTACAGACCGTATCCGTCGTTTATTGCTCGGATGTCGCGTGAAATGTAATCGCCGCCGTAGTTCATGTACAGGTTGAATCGGGGCGTCGGGTTGATCTCTACTGTGCTGAGAGCGCTAAAGCCATGCAGCGGCGCAATGACGCCATTCGGCTTGATCGTCACGTCGGCAATCGTCGAATCGCCGTAGCGTCCGACGCCCTGGCCCCAGAGCCCCTTCAACCCCACGGTGAGTTTTTTGTTGGCGAGCGGAGCACGGAAGCCGCCGCCGATGCCGGCTCCGATTTCCGTGTCGTTTTTGGGAGAGACACCGGTCGCATAGATGCGGTCACGGAAGTTGCGTTCGATACCGAAAACCTCCCAGTGTCCCCAGCCCGGCTCAAAAACCGCCTTCACGACGAAATCAGGCGAGAGGTTGAACGAGTAATTCGCAGTCGAGTTATAAAGACCGCCTCCGACGCCCGCGCTACCCAGCAGGATCGTGGTGCCGGTGTTGAGGGCGATCGTGCCCGCGGGATTGAGTGTCTCGGCATTCTCAGCCGAGCCTGCCAGCCAGAAACCCTTGCCGATCTTCTGGCTTACACGGAAGCCGTACTGGCGGCCCCACACGAACCCCGCGGTATATTGCGGGTCGATCGTGCCGGGAAGAATCTCCGTGCCGTTCGACGTGCCCTTCGTGGTTTCCGTCGCCAGAGACCACATCTGTCCCGCGCTGACCGTTGTCCCGCTCTTGAGAGCTGCCTCAGTCCAGATCTGACGTTGGCGTATCACGTAGCTGTTCGATTGGTTGTTGTTGGACGTAATGCCGGTACCGAGCCAGTCCATTTCGTAATAGCCGGTGAGGGTTCCCCACGGCAGCTTGCCCACCGCCTTGAGTGCAAGGCGCGACTGACGGCCGGAACCATAGAACTCGCTGAGCTGAGCCGCCTGGGCGTTCGCCAGCGGAATGCCGGTAAAGGGAGTGTTGATGCCGCCGCCGGTGGCTGCGTTGCGCCACACGGTCGCCGCTTCAATAAAACTTCCAGCTGGCGAAAGCGTCACGCCCTTGTAGTTGATTACATCGGGACTGGAAATCGCCTTTCTGATCGCCGCATTCTCATCGGACATGGTAGTAACCAGCGAGACGGCATTCGCCTTCAGGTCGGTCACGGTACCTTGCAGAGAAGAAACCGCGGCGGCGTTGTCGGTGTTTGCCTGCTGCTGTGCGGTCGCATCGGTTTCCGCCTTCGCCGCCGCAGCCTGGGCATCCGACGCGGTCTGCTGCGCCTGCCGCAACTGCGCATCCTTGGCAGCCAGGTCACCCTTCAAGCTGTCAATCTGCCCTTGAAATTCCTGGCGCAGAGATTGAATCTGCTCTTCAACAGTCGGCTTCGGTGGCTGCTTGGCTACATGCCTTTTCTTCACGGGCGCTGGGGGATCGCCGGCATAGGCATAGGAGCCGACAAGACTCGCTGCCAGTACAACCGCGGCAGCTGCATTGAATCTGAAATTCATTGGGCCTCTCTTTTACCTCTTCTTCGGGTTGTCACGCGCCTGCGCCAGCTGACCGCGCGGGCACTGTTCTCTTCTGCTCAGCAGAAGACTCATGCGCACGTGGGCTTGCGAAGGTTCAGGACGGCCGCGACAAGCAGCAACGCAGAAGCAGACTCTCTCGGCCGTATCTGTTTGAAAGGCTCGCAGACTTTGATGAATATTTGACTAATTCACATACTTTTAACAGAGCTGCTTCTCTAAGATAGCGAAGTAAATACAAGGTAAATTCATACTCTATTCACAATCGAAAGAGGGGCGCTCGTCCGTTACGCGCGCCTTGCAAAGGCTGAGAATCTATAGGTGGCTTCCCGCACTTAGTAGGTTGGCTAAGAGGCGATAGGATCCAGGAACTAACTCGGGTAACTGGCGGTACAGCGCGTAGGCAACATAGATATAAGTTCCTTTTCCCGGGTGGGCAACCAATAGGCCGCCGCGCTGTGGATCCTGCCCCGCATCGCCGGTCTCGGTAAGCGGGGTGTAGCCGGCATCCCAGGTATCCAGGAAAGAGTGCCCCCGTTCCTCTACCCAGCCATCGAAATCTGCAGGCGTAATCTTGTTGGGCGTGGCCAGCAGCGGGTTCTGCGTGTCGAGCAGCTTGACCGGCGCGCTTTCATCCACCACCCGTTCCGCCATTCGTCCCATCGACAAGGGAATCGGCGCCGGAAAGCTGCTGGTCTGGTATTGCACAATCAGCGTTCCGCCCTGGCGCACAAACTCGTCGAGCCGCGCTTGCGCCGCTGCGAGTTCCGGCCGTACAGAATAGGCCCGAATGCCCACAACGATAACGTTCCATCGCGACAGATTGCCTGAGGTGACTTCAGCGGGAGAGAGTGGATGAGGCGAGACTCCAAGGCCTTCAATCGCGTCGGGGACGAGATCTCCCGTGCCCATGATGTAGCCGATGCGCAGGCCTGACGCCAGCTTGACGTCGATCTTCCGTGTCCGCAGCGTAGCCGGCTGGTATTGGTTGTAGGGGCGCAAGCCGGCATAGCCCACACTCTGCCATCCGCTTTGATAGGTGCGGTTTCCAAAATGAGCTTCTGCTTGAATCGAGAGTGCGCCTGTCTCGGCTCCCGCTGGCGTAACCGAAAAGAGGATTGGTTCTGTGTCACCGGCAGTGGAGCGACGAAATTTGGCTTCTACGGGATCGGCACGCCAACCCGCGGGAAGCTTCAACGACACGGTGCCTTCCGCCTGCGCCTGGGTATGAATAGTCACTCGAACCGGAAGCGGACTCCCGTCAAGGGGGAGAATGCGCGCGTTCGGCGCGACGCGCACGCCAATCGAAGGCGTAACCATCAGCGGCTCATAGATCCCTCCCGGCCCGGTGACCCGATGCAGCGTCTGCACCACGCTCCCGATCCTTACAGGCAGACCATCAAAAGAGAATTCTGCCCATGCGGCCACCGGCCAGGGTGCAAACGACCGCTCCCGCCACGCTTCGTTCGAGATGTCGTAGTACGGTTGCTCGATCGACGGGCGTGTGAAGAATGGCTTCGTCGATTCCGCATCGGCTGGAACCTTGAGCATGTGAATCGAATCAGCAATCTCTGCAGAGCCCTTTGTGCTGACTGTTTCTCCATGCTCCCAGGCTTCTTTCGACTCTTCGGTGAACCATGTCTTCACCAAGCGCGCATCCGGCGAAGCACTGCTGGTGTGAACATGCACTTTGAACTCTTCGCCAGGGGAGACACTGCGCGGCGTTTCGTCCGCAGAATTGCCGCGGAACCCTCCGCCTTGCGTCTTGGTCTCATTGGTCCGGTAGGCCGTCAGATCGAGACCCAGAGCCTGGGCCAATGCGGACTGAAATTGGCCGATCTTGGTATCGAGTTCAAACAGCAGGTCTGCCTTGGCTTTCGCGCCGAGAGAACTGTCGTTCACCTTTGCCCGTAGATCCAAGGTTTGCCGGTAAAGGGGCACGATCGCGTGCGCTGCCTGCCTGTCACACGGGCAAGCTGTTTCAAGATGCTTCACACCCTCGTCCATCTGCTGCAGACTTGACAGCAGCCATTGCGGTGCTGAGCTACCGACCAGGCGCGACAAGCCGAGGATCGAAGTGTCGACCCCGACCCTGCTGTTATGGAAGAGGTCGTCTTGTTTCGATGAAGGATCCGAGGGCTTCGCCGCGGCTGCGACGGCCCAGAGATGGTAACTCGTGCTCGAGGGGCCGCTGAGCGTCGGATTCGATCCACCGTTCTGCGATTTCTGCTCGCCCCATCCCTCGCGCGCGATCTGAACGTAGCTGCGACCAAGAGAGGGATCGAATGCACCGACCTCGACCGTGACATCGGTCGAAGGAACACCTGTCGTCCAATCTCCAGTCACGTAGTTGTGAAACTTTGCCGGTGCCCATTTGCCGGTGGCGTAGTCGAACATGCCCTTTTCCGTCACCGGCGCAAAGGGAACCATCGAGTAGACCGCCAGCGGCTGCCATGGCTCCAGCCCGCCCGTCAATTGCTCGGGAAAGACGCTCGGGTCAGCAGCAGCCTTGAAGACCTCCTGCGCAATCTCTCCTGAAACCTGGTGCTGCCCGTGTCCATCGGTGATGCCGCCGACGAAGGTGGAGACGATAACCTGCGGCCGTTCGCGGCGCACCGCCAGCACGGCGTCGTAAAGAACGCGCTGGTGGCCCCAACGCGCAAACGCTTCTTCCTGCGTCTTCGAGAAACCGAAATCCGCTTCAGTTCCCCACATCTGCTTTGCGCCGTAAAACTCGCTCGCCCTCAGCAACTCCTGGGTCCGGATGATGCCCAGCGCGTCATAGGTATCGGCGGACATCGCGTTCTGCCCTCCCTCGCCGCGCGTCAGCGTGAACAGCGTGCAGCGCACGCCGAGCCCGCGGGAGAGATAGGTGAGCAACGGGCCATCCTCGTCATCGGGATGCGCCACGATCATCATCAGGCTGGCGGTCGTGCCCAGCCGCCTGATCGATTGTTCGAGAGCCGCTTCACCGCGGTCTTCGGGCAGCGGCAGCGCGATGGATGTGGGTTCGGCCGCGGGAACTTCGCGAACCGAAGATTGCTCCTGGCAGGCTGCACTACACGCGGCAGAGCCAAGAAGAAGGATTCCAAGAAGTGAGGACAGCGCTGCGCGAGGAGCACTCAGGAGAAGAATCATGGTCATCGCCAGTGTACAATCCGCCAGAGTAGCGTCGAAAGAACACAAGCACTGGTGATCCCGCCCTCATCCAACTCCGCAGCTTCGGCGCCGCTCGAACGGCGCATCGGTTTGCGCTCCGCAGTGCTCTTCAACATGCTCGAGATGATCGGCGTGGGACCTTTCATCACCCTGCCTCTGGTGATCGCCGCTGCCGGCTACAAACTATCGGTCGTGGCCTGGCTCCTTGGAGCCCTGGTAGCCGTCGCCGATGGCCTCGTGTGGGCTGAATTGGGCGCCGCTTTTCCCCGTGCAGGTGGATCGTATGCCTTTCTCCGCGAAATCTACGGTCCTGACAAAGCAGGAAACTGGCTGAGTTTTCTCTACGTTTGGCAGCTCAGCTTCTCCGCGCCGCTCTCCATCGCCTCCGGCTGCATCGGCCTGTCGAGCTTCCTGGCATGGTTCTGGCCCGGCCTCGATGCGATGCCGATTGCCGCATTGCCCCGACTGCACTATTCCAACTTTGCCGCTGCCGCCGCCTGCCTCGTGGTAACGGCACTCCTCTATCGCAACCTCAGCTCGGTCACGCGACTCGCCTGGATCCTGTTCGTGGGCGTGATGGCGGCGATGGGCGGCGTCATCTTCTCGGGTTTTGCGCACGCCGTGACCGCTGGAGGATGGCACCTTCCTCTGGCGCCCCCGCTTTCAGCAGCGATGGCGGTCGCCGGATTGTCGCAGGCTATGCTGATTACTACCTACGACTACTGGGGCTACTACAACATCACGTTCCTCGGTAGCGAAGTGCGGCAACCCGAACGCACCATTCCGCGCGCGATCCTGCTTTCGGTCGTCTTCGTAGCCCTGCTCTATATCACGATGAATGTGGCCGCCCTTCCGGCGATTCACGACATGGCTGCAGGCGCCGCGGCTGGATCGACGAATGCGCTGCATCTGCAACTGGTCGCGGAGATCGCAGGCTCGGCCTTCGGCGCATGGATGGGACGACTCGTCGCGTCGCTCGTGGTCTGGACCGCGTTTGCGTCGGTGTTCTCCCTGCTGCTGGGATACTCCCGCGTGCCGTTCGCTGCTGCCCGCGACGGCAATTTTTTCCGCGTCCTCGACAAGGTGCATCCGCGCTACGGCATCCCACACCGCTCGCTTCTCGCGCTGGGGTTTGTGGCGACTGCGTTTTGCTTCTTTTCACTGCAGCAGGTGATCACGATACTGGTGATCACGCGGATCCTTCTGCAGTTCTTTCTGCAGCAAGTGGGTGTGATCCTGCTGCGGGTCAAGCGGCCAGAACTGGAGAGGCCGTTCCGCATGCCGCTGTATCCCTTGCCGCCAATTGTGGCGATGGCGGGATTCGCCTTCATGTTGCTGAATCGCAGGCACGCAATTGCCGGCCTCGTGGTCGCCGCAGCAATTGCCTGCACCGGCACTATCCTCTACCTCGTGCGCGCCAGACGTCTCCGCCAGTGGCCTTTCTTGCTCTCTTCGTAGTCACCCCATTGCTCCACGGCTTCTGAAATTGTTCCACGTGGAACAATTGTGCGAGTTGCCACACATGTTGGCAGGGCTTTGCGAAGAATTACGAAGATGAATGGCGACCAATAAGCTCTTCTACCCAGGTCCTCAAGGGGTAGAGTGCGGGCGCGCACAGGCTACGCCCGCATTGCTTCTACCAGCGATAGACGCTCAACTCGTCGAGGTAGACATTCCCCCACGTGGTCCCGCTGCTGTTGCCATCAACCTGGAAGTTGGTGACGATAGCCGGCCCCCAAGCGAGCGCGTAGCCTGAGAACACCTTGAAGTTGAGGTCTTGCTCGTTGCCGTCGAGCCAAACAGAGTGGTAGGTGACCCAACCGTTTTCATCATGCGAGAAGTAGATCTGCACGTGGTGCCACTGGTTGGCTCCCCAGCTACTTACGTTGCACGGAGCGTAGGAATGAAGCCAGGTATCGTTCGGACTGGTCGGCGAACCGCCATTTACCGCGTAGTCCCAGCGCTGGATCCAGCTATCGCATTGAAAGCCCATGACAACCGTTTGGCCGTTGGGCATCGTCTGGTCCAAGTCGAACTCAAGGTTGGCGAAGCCGGCTGAAGAACCCGCAATGTAGACCCAGGCGTCGTAAAAGAAGTTCTGCGAGGTCGTGTTGTCGTCGAACTGGACAGAGTACCGTTGACCACCAAAGTTATTGAACTGGTTTGCAAACAGTCTCGAGGTTCCAGTCATCGACGGCGTACCGGTGAGGCTCATCGTGCCGCTGGAGGAACCCGAGGTTCCACCATCATGAACTGTGATCCAGTTGCCTAGGGCCTGAATCGCGCTGACTTTCACCGCGGTCGATGGCACAACTGAGCCACCCGATCCGCTCACCTCCGTGCTTGCCGAGACCGCAACGTCGATCGAGACGTCGGTAACGCAAACGGCTCCAGAGCCAGTCCACACCTTGACGTGTAACGTGTGCCAGCCGCCGGGCGCAGCGACAGGACCATTAATATATTGTGCCGGCCAACTCGACGTGTTGCTGCTGTTATCCAAAGAGTAGCCCACTGCGGTGACGGACTTCGACGAGCACGAACTGGCGGTCATGTTGAGAGTGAATGGAGAGCCCACGGACTCTCCATTGGTAGGGCTTGTGATGACTGTCTGCGAGAGGCCGGGAATCGCTGCAATGGCAAGCGCCAAAGTAGCGCAGAAAGTACTGCGAATCATTTTCATCGAAAATTCCTTCAAAGAAAAATAGGTGCCAGCAGCGCCCAGACACGTGCCGTGGGTACCTGCCGGACTAAAACAGGGCCTTCGCTCTCTTGAAAGAGAGCGACCTTACTCGATAATTTGGGCGGGCTGATCTGAGCCGGGTGGGCCATGGCTCAGCAAACCTCTCTCATGAAGGACTTTCAGCGAAATATGAGGTCGAGCTGTTCTATTTCGAGTAAAGCCTTAGTTCTTCAATAAGGTCAAACGGGACGGTGATCCAGCGAAGACACAGACCCCAATCCCTTCTGTGGTGATGATTTTGACCGACAGGCAATCAGTCAATTAGGTTGCTCAGGCCATGGTACATTCTGCAAGGCGAAGTGTTGCCCGCATGCGATGAACTCGTATTCACCTCATCGCAATTTATTTTCATTTTTCTACATACGCGATGGGTCCGCATCCACGTAACAAAGCGCTTCTCCGAGAGCAAGCGCGCTTCGCCTGTTGGGTGAACCATCACGAGCAACCCTAAGCCGTTAGCATTTCGGGTGAGGATTCTTGAACATCACCTCGATGGGGAGCCAGTCAGAAAGACGCTTCGCACTGATTTCAGCGTCTCCAGCCTGTGGGCTCAGCGACGACCTGGCCATCGCCACCGTCACCTTGATCTTGCCTTTCATGCAGTACGCTCCCAGCAGCTGTGCCAGGCCTTTATCGACGCGATCCATGTAGTCGTCGGGCATCGTACCCTCTGCACCGGAGATGTCGACCGGGGCCAGAATCATCTGGTCCATCACCGGCGTGTCTTTCTTGACTCCCGAAGAATCGAAGCGCACCACAAAAGTGGCTCGCCTTTCCAACGCTTCGGGATTCGCAGTGAACTTGATTGCCGGAAGCGTGACGCCCGCCGGATTCGGTTTGCCGGTCTTGGTGTCAAACGCGATGCGATACGCAGGACCCTTCCATTTGGGCACGGCAGGAGCGGCGGTGGAAGTCTTATTTCCTTGATCTCCGCACCCAGCCAGAAACGCCAACCCGCAAACAGCCACAACAATGCTCTTTCTCAACGTATTCTCCTTGCTTGTCTGAGATGACGCGCCAGAATACCACTGCCGAGTCCCGGCGTGGCGTGCGCGAGCACAGGGAAGGAGTTTTGCGCAGCAGCCGGGCGCACTCCTCCATCGGGGCAATCCTGACCTCGCAATCCTGAACCCAGGGAAAGGAGAGCTGCTCTCGGTTGTTGCGCAGTTAGTTCAGAAACAGGGTGCGATAGAGGGTGTCGCGCTGGACGGGCTTGAAACCGGCATCGCGGATGATGCGGCGCAATTCCTCTTCGGTGGTGCAGTTCGATGTGCCCGCGGCTCGGACGACGTTCTCTTCGAGCATGACCGAACCGACGTCGTTGCCCCCGAAATGGAGACCCATTTCAAGAACCTTGAGCCCCTGCGTAACCCAGCTGGCCTGCACGTTTTCGATGTTGTCGAGGTAGAGGCGTGCGATCGCGAGAACTTTGAGGTATTCAACCGAGGTGGCCTCGTCCCATCCACGACCGCCAAGCGCCGTGTTCTTGGGCTGGAAGCTCCAGGGGATAAAGGCGGTGAATCCGCCGGTCTCTTCCTGCAGTTTGCGCACGACTTCGAAGTGATTGATGCGCTGATCGAAATTCTCGCCCACGCCGAACATCATGGTCGCGGTGGTGCGCATGCCAAGCTGGTGCGCGGTGCGATGAACACTGACCCAGTCTTCAGTCCGGCACTTGAGGCGGGCAATGCGTTTTCTCACGTCGTCGTCAAGAATCTCGGCGCCGCCGCCGGGGATGGAGTCGAGACCGGCGTCACGCAGGCGCGCGATCGTGGTGCGCAAATCGAGGTCGGAATATTCGGCAATGGCCAGCACCTCAGACGCGGAGAGGCAGTGGAGCCAGATCTGCGGAAAGCGCTGCTTGATTCCCGTGAAGAGGCGCTCGAACCAATCGATCTTGAGGTCGGGATGGATTCCGCCCTGCATCAGGACACCGGTACCGCCCATTTCGACGGTTTCTGCGATCTTGTCGTAAATGGTTTCAAACTCGAGGATGTAGCCTTCGGCGGCCCGAGCGTCCGTTTTCCCGGCTTTGGGAAGAGGGCGGTAGAAAGCGCAGAACGTGCAGTACTCGGTGCAGAAGTTGGTGTAGTTGATGTTGCGATCGATGATGTAGGTGACCACGCGCTCGGGGTGCAGGCGACGGCGCACAGCGTCTGCTTCGAAGCCCAGCCCAATGAGGTCGGGCGAATTGAAGTAATCGAGGGCTTGGGTGCGGGGCAGCGACATAAAGACAGTTTACAGCGACCAGGGATCTCCGGTTAGCGTTCGGCAGCGTCCGACGCACGCCGCCGGCGACGGAACAGAAACAATCCTCGGCTTTGAATCGGATCTCTGCGGGTGCGCGAGAGATTACGGGCCGTGGAGATGCCGCTGAAGAGAACGAAGAAGTCCCAGAAGGAACGAAGGCGTTCTGCGAAAGTTTTCTTCTGTTCCATAGCGGTCGTACCCCTGAAGCCAGTTGAATGCGACGGATCTATCTTATTGGAGCGACCGGGCGACGCGGAGTTGCGAGGATATTTCTGGGTGAGGGGCAATCCGGGCCGGCCACCCGCAGTCCAGCTTCCCCCCGGATCGTTTCGACGCAGGTAAGTGCTAGCGCAGCAGGGCAGAGGCAGCCCAAAGCACCGGGGCCTGTCCATGGAAATCGCCGGTACGGCGATGGCGCGCGAGGTAGTACGCAAGGTCGCTTTTCTTGCCCGTGCCTTCGCACACGTTGGTGACGTCGTGGTTCTGGTCGATGTAGCCGACCACACCGATCCATGCGCGTCGCGCCGCCGGGCCATACAAAGCAGCATCGAGCCATCCATTCTTGACGCCGGTAATCATCGCGAAGCTGAACATGGCAGAGCTGGAGGTTTCGGGCCAGGCTTCATCGTGATCGATCAACTCGCGCCACATGCCGTCTTTGCCCTGGTACTTCAGCAGGGCCGCCATCATCAGGCGGTAACCCTCGAGAATGCGTGCCCGTTGCGGGTGATCGGCAGGGAGATCGCACAGCATTTCGGCCATACCGGCGGCGAACCAGCCGTCTCCGCGGCCCCAGAAGAAGGGCACATCCGGCGCATGGAAGAAAAGGCCATTGGGCTGTTGCAGCTTGTCGAGGTAGGCGACCATCTCTTTTGCGTCGCGGTCGAGATACATGCGGTCGTGGGTGGCCCGGTACGCCTGGAGCTGCAGCATGGTCAGCATGTACATGTCGTCGACCCAGTAGCGGGTTTCCGCCGACAAGCCGTCGGGCTGCGGGTTCTCCCACTGGCGATCGGCCCAGTATTTGCCTTCGGTCAGAAACTTGGGATCTTTGGTCTGAATCGCGATTTCGAGAGGAACAATGCCGAAGACAGAGTCGTCGACGTGATGGCGCAGGGGACGACGATCAGCCTCGGCGCCCCCGGGCATCAAGGGCTCAAACTTGTGGATCAGGGCATCGCGCAGCGCGTCGTCATGGGTGAGTTGGGCGAAGGTTAGCGCGCCATACCATGTGTCGGCTTCTGAGTAGTGGATCGTTTTGGAGTATTGATGAGGGCTGGTCACGAAATGATCGGCGAGGCTCTTGCCCACTTCTTGCGGGGACGTTCCCACTGGCCAGTCGGAGAAAAAATCGTTGGTTTGTGCGAGGGCGCTCAGGGTGCAGGCGGCCAGGCAAACGGCCAGGGGAAGGCAATAAAACGTTTTCAAGCGCGGCTCCAAAGGACTCCGCCGACCATCTTGCCTTGGCTTGTCCGGTTTGTAAAACGAAAATCGAGGAGGTCGTCCCGCTGTGCGGCTACTTGGGCGGTTCTGAAGGAGTGCGTTTTGCCGCTGGAGAGCTCGGTTTTTTGGGCGAACTTGAAATGCCAAAGCTCATGAGGAAGAACCGCAGTCCTTTGCGCAGAGAATCCATCACACTCATGAGGTCGATCGTCTCCGTTCCTGCGAATCGTTATTCGGCCGTGGCGGATGTTGGGGAAGGGTGCTGGGCACCCTTGGCTGAGGCGGTCGATCCCCCTTCGCCGTGGAGCAGGCTGAGCACTGCAGGAGGCAGCGGCTTGTCCGCATTGGCCAAAAGCACGCTCACCTGCCAGATCTCGGTGTTGGTCAGCTGGGTCTTGAAGTCGGGCATGCCGGTGAGGCGGATGCCGTTGTTGACCTTCCAGTAGGTTTCGCCCGGAGGATCGTCACTGACGCCGACGACGTTGTTGTTATGGTGTTTTTCCCAGAGCTGCGGCGCCGAGGGGTACATGTTCTGCCCGATCGACGAGGGTTTGCCGTGGAAGCCATGACAGGCCGCGCATTTCTCCGCGTACACATGGGCGCCGGCGAGGAATGTGCTCTCACTGGCGTCTACGGGCGGCCGCGGAGGCAATTCACGCTGAATGCGGGCATTCAAAGGGACCTGGGTAAGAGTTCTTTCCTGGGGCAGGGGCGGATCAGCAACGGCGACGGGCACGTTGCCGTTGTAGAGCCAGAGCAGCAGGACAATGGGAAGGAGCAAGAAGCCCACGATGAAACCGAATAGGATTCGACCCATAAATCGCGCCCCCGCTGCACTTCATCGTAGAGCATTCCATCACGTGTTCGCACTGCAACTTAGGTGCCGTGGCACTCCAGGTTACTGAATGAACGAATCTTCATCCATTTCGTACCCAACCGGGTGTCTCCGCGTCCAACCTCAAACGGGTTCACCCATAACGGCACCTTCGGATGGTTTAATACCTAATGGGGAGCGCTTTCTTGCATGGGTGCTTCCGTAGAGTCGTGGAGGTATCCCGAAAGCAATGTTTTCTTTCCGCCGTGTTGCCTTTTTGCTGGCCATGAGTTTGCCGGCGTTGCACGTTCTTCAGGCACAGGACACAAACTCAAGCAGTTCTGCACCGACTGCCCAGGATCAGAAGCAACAACCAGCCGCCAACCAGAATCCGGGCGAGGTGAGCGTGCAGGCGCGTATCAAGGCGCGCCGTGAGCAGCGCCGTGCCCAGGCCATCCGCGACACCTATTCCCATCTATACGAAGCGTTTGTGGGCGGCGGCTATCTTCGTGCCACACCCGGGCCCGGCCTGCAGAAGACCACGATGTACGCCTGGGACGCGGCCCTGACCCGCTATTACGGCGAACGCTTGGGCGTCACGGTCGACGGACGCGGATACTATGGCACCGCATTTGTGGGCCTAAATAGCGCGGGGATCACCCGGCCTGCGGTCAGCCAGTACGACGTCCTGTTCGGGCCTACCTACCGGTTCTATCTGCGGCCGCGCTATTCGGTTGCCGCGCATGTGTTGGGCGGCGTCGCCATCGGAAACTTCTCTGGCGACACCAGCGGATTCAGCCCGCAATCACTGGGACTGTACCCCGACTCGACGACCTATGCCATCAACGGAGGAATTCAGGGCGAAATGAATGTCAGCCCGAACCTTTCTTTGCGGCTGGGCGGCGATTACCTCGGTACGGGCTTCGGTTCCGAAATGCAGAACGGCGTCGGATTCGACTTCGGATTCGTGTACCGGATTGGAAAGCAGTAAGCGAAACAGTGCAATCGGTTCACACTTCTTAGCCTGTGAAGCATGAAAAAGCCTGCCTCTTCCGGCGGGCTTTTTTCTTGCGCTGAGACTGAGCCCGAGTGCCCTGCGCAACCGGCGCACTGCCTTCATGGCGTCGGTCCAGGATCATGCGGGATGCACTCAGCCAGCCAGTTTGATCTAAACTTTCTCCATGGGCAATGGGACACCGTACGTGGCAAACACGCGAGGAATCGCGGTGAGTGTCGAGCCAACTTACCTTGAGACGAAATCAGCTCCCGACAGCGCGCAGTATTTTTGGGCGTATCGCGTGGTCATCGAGAATCAGGGACCGGAAACGGTGCAACTGCTGAGCCGGCACTGGATGATCACGAACGCACGTGGCGAATTGACCGAGGTCAAGGGACCAGGTGTCGTCGGCGAGCAACCGGTTCTCAAGCCGGGAGAGCGCTTCGAATACACGAGCGGCGCGCCTCTCAACACGCCGTCGGGGATGATGGGCGGGGCTTACCAGATGGAGAGTGCGAGCGGTGAACGTTTTGATATTGAGATACCGACGTTCTCGCTGGATCGTCCGAATCACAACGTACTTCTGAATTGAGAAAGAAAGAGCGTGACTTGGGGATTGGGCATCGCGCCGGATGCACCGCAGTATCCTGGCGCTCGAGGGCCATCCTGGAGCATAATTGCGGCATCTGGGATGCTAGTGTGCGTGCTCTTTCCCGGGGCCTTTACCATACGGCGAGTTGATCGCGAAGGTTCACGGTAGCCCGAGACCAAATCGATCCACGGGCTCAGGAGGAAGCGATGAAAATTCGTAGTTCCTTAAATCGCAGAGGTTTCAACGTAGCGACAGCCGGCTGGTTCACGGTCCTGAAGCCTGACAGGTGGTCTTCAAACTCGAGTCTTCCCGGCAGCTTCCACTCCCTCACCGGTCGCTCCATGCGGACGGCGCCAACACTCACGCCGGACCAGATTGCTCTACATCCTCATGCCGGCCAGGAAACGACGATACCGTCGTCGATGACGCAACTCGATGCACATGATCGCCGCCTCATGCGCACTGCTTGGATCGTTTTGGCAGCCATGGCGATCACGTCGGTTCTGCTGTGGTGGATCATGCACCCCTGAGGGCGCCTGCCCCAGAATTTCAACTGCTGCCTCGCCTTACTGCAGGATCGGAATTCCGGCGATGCGCTGCTGCCACTCGGCAGGGCCAGTATTGTGGACGCTCGTACCCTTGGAATCGACGGCGACGGTGACGGGCATGTCGCGCACATCAAATTCATAAATCGCTTCCATGCCGAGATCTTCGAAGGCCAGCAGTCTCGATCCATAGATGGCTTTAGCGACCAGGTACGCTGCGCCGCCGACGGCCATCAGATACACCGCGCCAAATTCCTTGATTGCGTCGATCGCTGCCGGGCCCCGCTCCGCTTTGCCCACCATGCCGAGAAGGCCGGTTTCAGCCAGCATCTGGCGGGTGAACTTGTCCATGCGCGTGGCGGTGGTGGGGCCGGCAGGGCCAACCACTTCTCCGCGGACCGGATCGACGGGGCCGACGTAATAAATAAAACGATTGGTAAAGTCGACCGGAAGTTTCTCTCCGCGATTGAGCATGTCGGTCATGCGCTTGTGCGCGGCATCGCGTCCGGTGAGCAGCTTGCCGGTGAGCAGCAGCACTTCGCCGGGCTTCCACGTCGCGGCTTCTGCGCGGGTCACGGTGTCGAGATTCACGCGGCGCGCGCCGGAGACATCGTAGGTGAGCTTGGGCCAATCGTCGAGCGAGGGCGGATCGAGATAGACAGGGCCGGAGCCATCGAGGACGATGTGAGCGTGGCGTGTCGCGGCGCAGTTGGGAATCATGGCCACCGGCAGATTTGCCGCGTGGGCTGGCGTGTCGAGAACCTTCACGTCGAGCACGGTTGTGAGGCCGCCGAGTCCTTGTGCGCCAATGCCGAGACGATTCACCTTGTCGTAGAGCTCGACCCGAAGTTTTTCAGCGGTCGTATGCGGGCCGCGCGCAATCAGATCCTGAATGTCGATAGGATCCATGAGCGCCTGCTTGGCCAGAAGCATGGCCTTCTCCGCGGTGCCTCCGATGCCGATGCCGAGCATGCCGGGCGGGCACCATCCTGCACCCATGGTGGGCACGGTCTTGAGCACCCATTCGACGACCGAGTCGGAAGGGTTGAGCATCGCGAACTTCGATTTCGCCTCGGAGCCTCCGCCCTTGGCGGCGACGGTGATCTCGACAGTGTTGCCTCTGACCATCTCGACAAAGACGGCGGCAGGCGTGTTGTCTTTGGTGTTGGTCCTCTTGCCTGCTGGATCGGCCTGAAGCGAGGCGCGCAACTTGTTTTCAGGATCGAGATAGGCGCGGCGGACACCTTCATCCACCATCTGCTGCAGGTCCATCGTCGGCCCGCCGCCCTCGGGACCAGCGAAGCGGACGTCCATGCCGACCTTGACGAACGCGTTCACGATGCCGGTGTCCTGGCAGATGGGGCGGTGGCCTTCGGCACACATGCGCGAGTTGATGAGGATCTGCGCCATCGCATCGCGGGCGGCGGGCGACTGTTCGCGTTCGTAGGCTTTGGCAAGCGAAGTGATGTAGTCAACCGGATGGTAGTAGCTGATGTATTGCAGCGCGCCGTGGACGCTGGCGATAAAGTCTTCCTGGCGGATGACGGTCATGAGAACTCCCAAGAACTTAGACGCTTCTAGGGTAAAGGACAGAGGCAGGAGTTTGGACCAAAGGGAAGGGAATCCGACAACAACCGAAGCGTTCCACCCTTGCGACAACTCCAGCCACAAGGATGGGACACCGAAGGCCTGGGCGATGGCATAGGACAACCGGGTGGCACTCGGCTCTCAGGCAGGGAAGTAGTTCATCGCGGCAAGGTCAGAGAGCATGTCGGTGTGCGTGGCCTTCCATCCAAGGCGTTCCTGCGTCAACGCACTCGAAGCCGGCATATCCATGCCTGCAAAGAGCCCCAGCCAGCCAAAGTGCGCACCCGCTTCTTCAGGGGACTTGGATACGACCGGCACCTTGAGCCCGCGACCGATGGCCTCGGCGATATCCCTCATCCGTACGCCCTCTTCGGCGACCGCATGATAGCGGGCCCCCGCAGGCGCTTTCTCCAGAGCCAGCTTGTAAACCGGAGCAGCGTCGAGCAGGTGCACGGCCGGCCAGCGATTGGAGCCGTCTCCGATATACGCCGAGACACCTTTCTCGCGTGCGATGGCGACGGCATACGAAATGAGGCCTTGTTTGAGCGGATTGTGGACCTGGGGAAGGCGAATGGAGGCCACGCGCACCCCGCGAGCCACAAAAGTTTCGGCCGCCTGCTCTGACACGCGGGGCATGTGCGGATTGGCCGGCAACGCGGCGTCTTCCGTCGCGACCCGGCCCGGAGCAATCAGTCCCAGACCTCCGCTGACGATCAAAGGGCGGTTGGAACCGGCGAGGGCTGTTCCGAGAGTCTCGATAGCGCTTTTGTCGATCGCGCAGTTCTCCTGGAATTTGGAGAAGTCGTGAATGAAGGCAGTGTGAATCACGCCGTCGCTTTGCGCGGCGCCAGAGCGCAGGCTCTCGAGGTCGGTCAGGTCGCCACGTTGTACCTCGGCTCCGGTTGCGGCGAGGGTGCGCGCACCTTCATCCGAGCGCGCGAGGCCGAGCACCTGATAGCCGGCCTTGAGCAGTTCCTGCACGACAGCGGAACCGATAAATCCGGTGGCTCCGGTAACAAAAATACGCATGATAGCTCTCCTTGGCTGCGATTCATGGCTGCAGTCGAATCACGTCCAATCCGCACAATAGGGGATTTTGCAGAAACGATCTATGCGAAAGAGTCCGCATTCTCTTCGCGATCATCCAAAACACTGTTATGGATCCTCTTTCTGAAGTTTTGTCGCTGCTGAAGCCGCGCACCCATGTTGCGGGCGGGTTTGAGGTGGGCGGGCCTTGGTCGGTCCACTTCGGTCCGCACGACGGGATTAAGTGCTATGCCGTCGTCTGCGGCACCTGCTGGCTCGCGGTCGAAGGAGTTCCCAACCCAGTCCATTTGAAGACCGGCGATTGCCTTCTGTTGACGCGCGGATGGCCCTTCCGCTTGGCCAGTGATCTGACGCTCGCTCCGGTCGACGCGCTCAGTGCGATGGCTGCATCGGGCGTCAAAGGCACGGGGCGTATGGCCTCGTTCAACGGAGGAAAAGACTGCTGCATGGTGGGCGGTCTCTTCGCATTTGCCGGCAATCATGCCGATCTACTGGGAGTCTTGCCGCCCATCGTGCACCTGCGCAAAGAATCGGACAAGGCAGCCATGCGCTGGTCCCTCGAACGCATGATGGAGGAATTGCGTGAGCCGCAGCCGGGCGGATTTCTGATGTCGCAGCATCTGGCCCACATGATGCTCGTGCAGGCTCTCCGGCTGCACATGGCCGATGGCGCGAACGGCGAAGTGGGTTGGCTGTTCGCGATGGCCGACAGCCAGATCCGCACCGCGATCGAATGCATCCACAGCAACCCCGCGCATCGTTGGACGGTCGAAGAACTGGCTCAGCACGCAGGGATGTCGCGATCTGGCTTTGCCTTGCGATTCAAGGAAACAGTTGGAGAAGCGCCGATGGAATACCTGACGCGCTGGCGCATGTTCAAGGCGCAGGACCGGCTGCGCAATTCAAACGACTCCATTGCAGAAATTGCCGTTTCGTTGGGCTACGAATCCGAGAGCGCGTTCAGCACCGCCTTCAAGCGACTCATGGGACGTTCGCCTCGGCAGTACGGCCGGGGCGCGGAAGAAGTCTTGTCTCGGACGGCGAAGCGCCTCCGCCTGGAGAGCCAGCAACTGGAACTCGCAGGCTGAATCGCGGGAGGGCCGCGCGGCATGGCCTAATCTAGAGGCATGAGCGACTTTCCTGCTGATGCGTTGCCGCCGGAGGCGCCGCACACGATTCCTGAGACAGCGGCAAAGGGCGCAGCCGATTCAGTCTTCGATTTGCTGGTCATTGGAGCGGGGCCGACCGGGTTGGCGTGCGCCATCGAAGCCAGGAAAGCAGGATTGCGCGCCGTTTCGGTCGACAAGGGCTGTGTGTGCAATTCGCTCTATCACTATCCATCGCACATGACGTTTTTCACCACGTCTGAGCTGCTCGAGATCGGGGACATTCCATTCCCCAGCCCCCATGCCAAGCCCTCGCGCAATGAGGCACTCGAGTATTACCGGCAGGTTGCCGCATTCTACAAGCTGGATGTCAGGCAATACACCCGCGTGGAACGTGTGGCGGGGCGGGCTGGCGCGTTCGAAGTGCACACCGCAGACCGTTTCGGCCGGCCGGGTCTGCTGCACGCGCGCACGCTGGCCATTGCGACGGGCTACTACGACTTGCCCAACATGATGAAGATTCCCGGGGAAAACCTGAGCAAGGTTCATCACTACTACGACGATCCACATCCTTATTTCGGGCTCGACATTCTTGTGGTGGGCGGCAAGAATTCGGCGGCCATTGCAGCACTTGAGTTGTGGCGGCATGGGGCGCGCGTCACGCTCGCGCATCGCGCCGCAGAGATACATCGTCACGTGAAGTACTGGATCAAGCCGGATATCGAGAATCGGATCAAGAACGGTGAGATCAAGGCCTACTTCGAAACATGTCTGACCGAAATTACCGCGGACGCGGTGAAGCTCGAAACACCGTCGGGGCCGGTGGCGCTGAAGAACGATTTTGTGTTCGCCTTGACCGGCTATCACCCAGACTTTGAATTTCTCGAGCGGATGGGAGTGCGCTTCGACGGGCCCGACCGCCTGCCCGCCTGCGATCCCGTGACGCTGGAGAGCAATGTGCCGGGAATCTATCTGGCGGGGGTCATTGTGGCCGGATCGCGGACGAACGAAATCTTCATCGAAAATGGTCGTTTTCATGGCCGCCAGATTGCGCAGGCCCTCACCGCCAGGCTCCGCTGACCGGTTGCCTCATGCCCCCGAAAAAGCGCTGTCGGATGAGCGATTTCCGCTCCCGCCGCTGCCCTTCGTGCATCAGAAAAGAGACAGGTAAGCCCAGGTTACTTCGGACGGAACTTTTTGCCCGGGGATGGGTTAAAACCTCATGACAGGCTTGGGGCCGTCTCGTCTAATTGAAGGCAGAGATCAAAGCTGACGGCGAATCAAGCAGAACGCAATCAAGAGCAGGAGAGCAACGATGAATCGGCTATTGTTCAAGCGAGTGATTGTGCGGTCGGCAGTATGGACCGCCATGGCGATCTTGTGCGGCGTAATTGCGCTGGCTCAGGATGCGGCACCCGCCGCCGGTCAACGCACGGACGGGCAGATTGAGATGGACGTGGTGCACGCGCTGGATGCTTCCGCGGCGCTGAAGAACGACTTGATCACTGCGGCCACGATTGAAGGTCAGGTGAGCTTGTCGGGCACCGTGTCCAGCGAAGATTCGAAGAAGCTGGCTGAGTCGATTGTGAAGGGTGTGCCCGGCGTCAGCGGGGTAAAGAACAGCCTCAAGATAGGCAATCCGGCAGACGATCCGAATGCGCAAGGCGCGCAAAACACAGAAAACGACGACTCCCAGCAGATGGCGGATAACAACCAGCCTGCGCCGCCTCCGCCGAGCGGAGCTCCGGCACCCGACTACGGGCAGAACTCGGCCCCTCCCCCGGATAACCAGCAGCAGCCGCAGTATGGCCAGCAGGCACCTCCGCCCGCGTACGGACAGGCTCCCCCTGCCTACGGACAGGCACCGCCACCTCCGCCGGCCTATGGCCAGGGACAGCGTCCGGACTACAACAGTCCTTCGAGTCCCTATGGACCTGGGCCCGGCTATGCACCGGCGCCTCCTCCGCCGTCATACCGCTATGCCAAGGGACCTGTCACCATTCCCCAGGGCACGCTCATCCAGCTGCGTACCAGTGAGACCGTCGACAGCAAACGCGCCAAGGGCGGCGAGCCGATCCAGTTCACCGTGATCCAGGACGTGACCTACGGTGGCGTTTTGGCGATTCCGCGTGGTGCGACCATGCATGGCGTCATCGCCGAAGCCACGAATGTGGGCTCGGGCACGCTCAAGGGCAGTTCCGAACTCGCGCTGGAACTGACTGGCCTCGATTTGGGCGGGCAGACGTATCCGCTGCAGTCCGACATGTTCAGGATCAAGGCGCCCGGCAAGGGTGGACGTTCTGCCGAGAACATCATCGGCGGCGCGCTGATTGGAGCCTTGATTGGCGGCGCAGCAGGTGGCGGCGGCGGTGCGGCAATTGGCGCGGCAGCCGGCGGCACGGTAGGCACAGCGGCTTCGGCAGCGAGTTCCGGTCCGCGTGCTTGGATTCCAGCGGAAGCGCTGGTGACTTTCCATCTGGCGGCGCCCATTACCGTCAACCCAGTGGATCCGCAGGAAGCGGCACGGCTGGCGCAGGGGCTCTATCCGGGTGGACCGTCGCTGTATCGGCGCGCCTACTATGGCCGCTCGGCCTATCCGTATCCCCCCAACTACGCGCCCGTGTACTACCGCCCCTATTACATCTCGGGTGGGTACTACTACTGGCGGTAAGCGTAAGAAAACTCTGGCAAACGACGGGCATCCGCGCGGGTGCCCGTTTTGTTTTGTGCACCTTGGCCATGCCTCGAGCAGTCCGTAACCTCGTCTATAATTATTGAGATCGCCTCCGAGCGAGATTTGCGCGTCTGCTCAGGCAGAACCGGCCCGTAGTTGCTACGTGCGACGGACTTGAATGCGCACAGAGAGTAGAAGGCTCACGGACCTCCATGATTCGTTTCCTGCAAAAAGATAACCGCCTGACCAAGGCACTGTTTGTGGTCATCATCGCCGCCGCGTGCGTGTCGATGGTGATTTATCTGATTCCCGGACTGACGGGGCAGAGCGCCTCGGGCACCGATACATTCGCCATCGTCTATCCGCACTGGTATAGCCGTCTCTTTTCGGCCGGCGAAGTCATCAGCCAGCAAAAGGTGTCAATGCTGGCCACGCAGCGCGTACAGCAGCAATATCCGCAGTACGCCGGCAATCCGATGATCATGAACATGATCGAGCCGCAAGTCGGACAGCAGCTCGTGCAGCAGCAGATCCTGCTCGACGAAGCGGCGAAGCTCGGCATTCATGTGACCGATGCCGATGTGCGGACGTATCTGCAGAACGGGCCTCCGGGGCAGGTTCTGTTCCCGAACGGCAAGTTCATTGGCCAGGATCGGTATGCTGCGCTGATTCAGAGCCGCTTCGACATCTCCGTGGCTGATTTTGAAGACAGCGTCAAGCACGACATCGCAATCCGCCGCCTGCAGTCGATGATCACCGCTGGTGTCACGGTAAGCGACCAGGAAGTGCGCGATCTGTACCGCAAGAACAACATCAAGATCAAGTTCGACTATGCGGTGATTTCCTCTGACGATCTGGGCAAAGGGATCAATCCGTCGGACAGCGAGCTGGAGTCGTTCTTCAAGAAGAATGCCGCGCGCTATGCGACGGCTGTCCCTGAAGAGCGCACCATTTCGTATTTCGCGTTTACCGCGACCGATCTTCCGGGTGGTCTGCAGCAGCCCACGCAGCAGGAGATTCAGCAGTATTACAACGCCCATCAGTCGGAGTATTCGGTACCCGAGCAGGCGCGTGCGCGGCACATCCTGATCAAGGTGAATGCCGGCGCAGATGCCAAGACCGATGCCGCGGCCAAGGCCAAGGCTGAAGAGTTGCTGAAGCAGATCCAGGGCGGGGCCAATTTTGCTGATCTGGCCAAGAAGAATTCCGACGATCCGGGCAGCAAGGATCAGGGCGGTGAGCTCGGCTTTGCGCAGCGCGGACGCATGGTGCCGGAGTTCGACAAAGCGATCTTCACGCAGAAGATTGGCGACTCGAAGATTGTGAAGACGCAGTTCGGCTACCACATTGTGCAAGTGGAAGAGCGCCAGGCCGCGCACTCACAATCCCTCAACGAAGTGCTGCCGACGATTCAGGCCACGTTGTTGCGGCAGAAGTCGACCGTGGCGCAGGAAAACTTTGCGCATGCGTTGACCTCAGAGTCCATCAAGAACGGCTTGGCCAAGACCGCAGAAGCGCATCACCTGCAGCTGGTGACGACGCCCCCGCTCAGTGCGCAGGGCACCGTTGCCGGTTTGCCCGACAGCAGCGGCCTGCTCACCAAGGCGTTCCAGTCCAAGCCGGGCGACCCCGCGCAGGCGGCGCCAACGGGCGAAGGATACGCGATCTTCCAGGTCACAGGCGTCACGCCGGCGCATGCTCCGACGTTTGCCGATTGGAAGAGTCACGTACTCGACGACTACCGCGCCGAGCAACTGCCTGCCTTGCTGCGGCAAAAGACGACCGAGCTGGCGACACAGGCGCACAACACCAACGACCTGGCCAAAGCGGCAAAGGCCGTGGGCGCGACCGTGAAGACCAGCGACCTTGTGGGGATGACTGGACAGGTACCGCAAGTCGGCGAAGTGGGTCAGGTTGCGCCACAGCTGTTTGACATGGCCGTGGGCAATATCAGCGGACCCATCAGCGCCGGTCGTACAGGGGTTGTGGCAAAGCTTGTGGACAAGCAACAGCCGACCGACGATGAGATGAAGAAGAATTTCGATCAGACTCGCGATCAGGTTCTCGATCAGCGTCGCGGCGAGGCCTTCGAAGTGTTCGCCACCAACATTCTCGCGGATTACCGGAAGCACAGCCGGGTTCTGTTCAACGCCAAGTCACGGAGCGCGGAGCAGCAGCAGCCGGGCCAGTAGCTTTTTGCGTCAGGTCAAAGGGCCCGCTCGCTTCGTCGACGCGGGCCTTACCTTTTTCACCTGCTGCGTCTGGTCGTGATCTAAACAAGAACGCGGCTTGCGGCGATAATCCAGGTATGCAGTTTCAACGTTCGTCCGGCGTTCTTCTTCATATCAGCTCGTTGCCTTCGTATGGCGGAATTGGCGACTTGGGCCCTGAAGCCCACGCGTTTGTCACCTTTCTTGCCGCCGCCAGACAGCATGTGTGGCAGGTGCTCCCGTTGTGTCCGACGGGATATGGCAATTCGCCCTATGCGGGCTCCTCGGCCTTCGCCGGAAATCCGTTCCTGATCAGTCTCGAAGTGCTCGTCGACTGGGGTTGGATCGCGCGAGAACGCATCGAAGGGCTGGCGGGCCACGATGGCCCGGTCGATTTCTATGCAGTGGAACAACGCAAGCTGCCCTTGCTGTACGAGGCTGCTGCAAATTTCCTCGAACGCGGACCCAGCGACACCCAGCTTGGCGAACAGTGGCGGAAGTTCGAGGAATTCTGCCGCGCCGAGCGGAACTGGCTTGAGGACTATGCGCTGTATGCGGAGCTGCGACGCCAGCACGGAACCGGCGCCTGGACGGAATGGCCTGAACCATTGCGCCGTCGCGATCCGCAAGCGATTGCCGAAGCCCTGAACCAACATGGACGCGCCCTCGCGCAGGAACAAGTGCTGCAGTTCGCGTTTGCAGAACAGTGGTCCAGCTTGCGCAATGCGGCCGCCAACCATGGGATCCGGATCCTGGGCGATGTCGCCATCTTCGTGAGCCTCGATTCGTCCGACGTCTGGGTCCATCCGGGCATCTTTGAGCTCGACGAAGGCTTGAAACCAACACGCGTGGCAGGAGTGCCTCCGGATTATTTCTCGGCAACCGGGCAGCGATGGGGCAATCCCCTGTATCGGTGGGACGTATTAAGGCAGCAAGGCTTCGATTGGTGGGTGCAGCGCATCCGCCGCGCGTGCCAGATCTATGACATTGTGCGCCTTGACCACTTCCGCGGATTCGAAGCCTACTGGTCGATTCCAGCGAGCGACGACACGGCGATCAACGGGGAATGGGTGAAGGCACCAGGGTTGGAGCTGTTCCGTACCCTGGAGGCCGCGCTGGGCCCCCTGCCGCTGGTTGCCGAAGACCTGGGGCTCATCACGCCGGAGGTGGACGCGCTACGGCAGGCTCTAGGCATGCCGGGGATGAAAGTGATTCAGTTCGGGTTCAGCGACAAGGGCGCGCACATTCATCTTCCCCACCGTTACACGCCCGATACTGTCGCGTATACCGGAACGCACGACAACGATACGTCGCAAGGCTGGTGGGCGCTGCAGGGTGTCGCAGAGCGCCTGGCGATCGAAGCGTATGTGGGGCCAATGCAGAATCGTGCGGCGTGGCCGTTGATGCGCGCCATTGCGGCCAGCGTCTCGCAGATCGCCATTGCCCCCGCACAGGACCTGCTGGCCCTTGGTTCTGAAGCACGCATGAACACCCCTGCGGTGGCCAACGGGAACTGGAGCTGGCGAGCGCCGGAGGGAAGTTGGACAGCGGAACTGGCGACTGCACTGGCCGCTCTCGCCGACGTGGCCGATCGCGATAACGATCCCCTGGGACAAGGAAACCCCCGCCAATAGCTGAAATAGTTTGAGTTACCGTTGCGCTGTTTGATTACCACAGCTTTTGGTGATCGAAGACGAGCTTGCTATCCTTGCCCAGATGGATACAGCAGCGATTCATACCCACGGATTGACTCGGCGGTTCGGCGAGCTGATGGCCGTGGAAGATGTGACGCTGCGCGTCGTGCAGGGTCAGTTCTTCGGCTTTCTGGGGCCGAATGGAGCGGGCAAGTCGACGACAATCAAAATGCTCACGGGTCTGCTGGAGCCGAGCGCAGGCACCATCGAAATCCTCGGGCGTTCGTTCAGCGCGACGGCGCTCGACCTCAAGCGCGACATTGGGGTCGTTCCTGAAGGTATGGCCCTGCTGGGAAGGCTTACAGCAAGCGAATACCTGCGCTTCGTGGGGCGGATGTACGGGCTCGATCGCGAGACAGTCAATCGCCGCACCGAAGAGCTGCTGGAGTTTATGCAGCTTGCCAACGAACGTCGCAAGATGATCACCGATTTTTCGCACGGCATGCAGAAAAAACTGGCCCTGGCCGCCGCGGTCATTCATGGACCGAAGGTTCTATTTCTCGACGAACCGTTCGAGGGTGTGGATGCCGTGGCCGCAGGCATGCTCAAGTCCATGTTGCAGGGAATGATTCAGCGCGGCTCCACAATTTTCTTGACCACCCATGTGCTTGAGATCGTGGAGCGGTTGTGCAGCCATGTCGCGATCATTCATCAAGGGCGGCTGGTGGCGAACGGCTCAATTGAGGATCTGCGTGCCGGCGTAGCATCCAGCCTTCCCGGCGCGGAGACGAGCCAGCGTCTGACGTTGGAAGAAATCTTTCTGGCCATTGTGGGAGCGAGCGGCGGCGAGCCGGTACAGGAGCTCTCGTGGCTGACGTAGACCGAGAACCAGGCTTTCGTTTTGTTCCTACCAGTGGCGGTCCCGTCGGTCGACTCGCCGTGGAGCAGTATGGAGCGCTGGCGTTCATGCGCTTCAGGGTTTTTGCCAACAGCTTTCGTACCGGTGCGGGCGCGTTTGAATTCGGCGCCCGCGCCATCTCGTTCGTGATTTACACGTTCATGGGCGTGGGCCTGGGCATTGGCGCGGGCGCTGCGGCCTATGCTCTCGTTGCGCGCAATCATCTGCATGCCCTTGCCATCGAATTCTGGGTGCTGTGCTTTCTCTGGCAGGCCATATCGATTGTGCTCGCATCGTTCGTCGAGCAATTCGATCTGAGCAGTTTGCTGCGCTTTCCCGTGAACTTCGCATCCTTCTTCCTTCTCCACCTGGTCTTTGGCATCTTCGATGTGTCGACCCTGGCGGGAATGCTGGCCTGCATCGGCATTTTTGTGGGTTCAGTGATGGCGCGACCCGATCTTGGTGGATCGATCTTTCTATCGCTGGCGGCCTTCGCAGTCTTTAACATTCTTCTGGTAAGAGCAATCTTTGCCTGGCTCGACCGTTGGCTCGCAAAGAGACGATCACGAGAGATTGTCAGTGCGATTTTTCTCTTCGCGATGCTGAGCCTGCAACTGCTGAACCCCGTATTGCATGACTCGGATCGGGGAGGTGTGCGACATGCCCGGCACGGTTTTGCGCAGGGCGCAGACGCAGGCAGGATCGCTCCCTGGCTCAAGGAGCTTGGCTCCGTTCAAGTCTGGCTGCCTCCAGGATTGGCTGCTGCCTCCATCGAAGCCTCAGAACATCGGCAGGAGCCTGCGGAAGAAACAGCGTTGTTGAGTGTCATGGGCCTGTACGCGCTGGCCGCGGCGGCAATGCTGGGCATTCGTCTGCGTGCCGAGTATCGCGGCGAAAACCTGGGAGAAGCGCCTGGCCGCGCAGAGATCGCCAAGCAAAACGACACGTGGCTGCTCGCCGGGCGTGGCCCAGTCTCCGCCGAGATTGAAAAAGAGCTGCATGTTTTGTTTCGCTCGATGACGCAACTGTATGCCGTGTGCGTTCCTCCGGTCATGGTCGTGATTATCGCGAGCCTGTTTCGGAACGGATCAAACTTCATGCAGCGGTCCTTCCACATGGCTCTGCCTATATGCGTCGCGTATGGCCTGCTGGGTTTTACTCAGCTGATCTACAACAATCTCGGCGCCGAGGGGAAAGGGATTCAACTCGTGTTCCTCTTTCCTGTTCGTTTGCGCACGATTCTTTTGGCCAAGAATCTCCTGCACGGCTGTTTGTATCTGCTGACCGCGTTCTTTTCGGGCGCAATGACCGCGTTGCGGCTCGGCCTGCCCGAGCCGGCTATCGTGGCCGTCACCGTGGCGTGGCTGGCATTTGCCTTGCCGGCCAATCTCGCGGCGGGCAACGTGCTGTCGGTGATGATGGCCTATCGCGTCAACCTCGGACGAATCGGCAGGCAAACCGGTTCGCAGGCTAATGCGCTGCTGAGCATGTTGATCCAGACGGCAATTCTGGGGGCGGGTGCAGGCGTCATCAGTCTCTGCGCGGTTTTTGGAAATCTGCTGCTTGCAGTGCCCATTCTTCTGGGACTCACCCTCGTCTCGGTGACAGGCTGGCTCCTCGTGTTGCGCAACGCAGATGAGATGGCAAACGGCCAACGCGATACCCTGATTGCCCGGCTCGCCAAAGCGGATTAACTCGGCGCGCGAGGCTGCAAAGGCCGGAATCTAAAGACCGTACCCGCATCAGCCCCGTCCATCCTCCCAAGCATCCTCAACGTTTCCGCATTCATCTAAACAGGAGACACTACTCAGCGAACTCCTGGTTGCGATCCTCAACTTGTTGCGGGGCGCGATCTTCCCCAGCTTCTCCATGACCCAAAGAAACGGCGGAAGGTTCCAAAATGCTACGCGTGCCGCGCTCCACTTACCGTCTGCAATTACACGCAGGGTTCACGTTTGCCCAGGCGATGGAGATTGCTTCCTACGTACGCGAGCTGGGAGTTTCGCATGTCTATAGTTCGCCCTATCTGCAGGCCGCACCCGGCAGCATGCACGGATACAACGTCGTCGATCATGAGCGCGTAAATGAGGAACTGGGCGGTGAAGACGGTCATCGTCGCTTCTGCGCGCGCCTCAAGGAACTCGGGCTTGGCCAGATTCTCGACATCGTCCCCAATCACATGGCCACCGGTCCGCAGAATCGGTATTGGTGGGATGTCTTGGAGAATGGGCCATCGAGCCGGTACGCAATATGGTTCGACATTGACTGGCACTCGGCTGAAGTGAAGCTGCAGAATAAAGTGCTGATCCCCGTGCTGAGCGATCAGTATGGACGCGTGTTGAGCGCCAATCAATTGCAGATCGAGCAGGAGTGCGGACGCCTTCGTCTACGCTATTTTGACGATCTGTTTCCGTTGGCGCCGCGATCGCTCGCGATTCCCCTGGCCAAGGCTGCAAGTCTGGCGAATAACGCGACACTCAACTTTATCGCCGACAGCCTTTCGCGTTTGCCGGCTCCCGAGTTAGTGGAGCGTGAGATTGTTTTGTCGCGTCACCGTGATAAGACCGTTATCTACGAGCTGCTACAACGGCTGTGTGCAGAGCAGCCCGAGATTGCCGGCGCGATTGCAACGGCGGTCGGCGAATTGAATCGCAACATCGACGCGCTGGATGAGGTGCTGAACCTGCAGCACTACCGCCTGGCCTACTGGCGTGCGGCAGATCAGGAACTGGGGTATCGGCGATTTTTCGACGTCAACACCCTGATCGGCCTGCGCGTGGAACGGCAGGATGTGTTCGACGCCATTCATCAAAGAATTTTTCAGTGGCTCGAGGATGGCGAACTCGACGGCGTGCGTGTCGATCATCCCGACGGCCTGCGCGATCCGCAGCAATACTTTGAACGCTTGCGGCGGCGTGCGCCCGATGCCTGGATTATTGCCGAGAAGATTCTGGAGCCGGGCGAGTGGGTGCGAAGCGATTGGCCGATCGCCGGCACCAGCGGCTACGACTTTCTGAATGTCTGCAACGGAGTGCTGATGCATACGGCAGGGCTGCAGAAGCTGACGGATATTTATCGTGAGTTCCTTGGGGAGTCGATCGAGTTTGAACCGCTCGCGCACAATCTCAAGTTGAACGTGGAACGCGAGGCCTTAGGCAGCGATATCAATCGCCTGACAAGCCTCTTTGTTGAGGTCTGCGAGAACAATCGGGATCGCCGCGACTACACGCGGGCTGAGATCCGACGCGCGATACGCGAGATTGCCTCCAGTTTTCGCGTCTATCGCACCTACGTGGTGCCGTCGCGCGAACAGATCACCGACGAGGATCGGACTGAGATCGATCGTGCGGTCCTCGAAGCCAAAGCCAGCAGAACCGATCTGGATCCGGGGTTGTTGGATTTTATCGGCGACGTGCTGGCGCTGCGTGCGCGCGGGCCGCTGGAATCGGAGTTCCTGCTGCGCTTCCAGCAGTTCACATCGCCGGTGATGGCGAAGGGCGTAGAAGACACCGCGTTCTATTGCTACAACCGGATGATCGGGCTGAACGAAGTGGGTGGGTCACCGGAGCGGGGCGACCTGAACGTGTCGGAGTTCCACGGATTCTGTGAACGCCTGCAGGCGCAACATCCGGCGACGATGAATACCATGGCGACCCATGACACCAAACGAGGCGACGATGTGCGGGCGCGGCTTGCGGTGCTTACGGAGATGCCCGATGCCTGGAGCGAGACCGTGCGTCGCTGGGCCGAAAGCAATGCACACTTCAAGACCGCAAATTATCCAGATCGCAATACGGAATATTTTTTGTACCAGACGCTTGTCGGTGCATGGCCAATCGGGGCAGACCGCCTTGTTCCGTACATGGAAAAAGCCGCTCGCGAAGCCAAACAGATGACCAGCTGGACACTGCCGAACAAGGAATTTGAAGAGGCGCTGAAGAGCTTCATCGAGCAGATACTCGACTCGACCGAATTCGTTGCTGCAGTGGATCGTTTCGTCGGGAAGGTGCTGTGGCCCGGACGGATCAATAGCCTGGCGCAGACCTTGATGAAGATGACGGCTCCGGGAGTGCCCGATACCTACCAGGGCGGCGAGTTGTGGGACCTGCGGCTGGTCGATCCTGATAATCGCGGCCCGGTAGATTATGCTGTCCGTCAAACGATGCTTGCCGAGTTGAAGTCTGGACGAGACGCAGAATGGGTCATGAGCCGCATCGACTGCGGACTGCCCAAGATGTGGATCACGCATTGCGCCTTGCAACTGCGCAATCGAAAGCCGGAGTGGTTTGGGGAGCAAGCGATCTATGCGCGGCTTGAGACGACGGGACCGAAGGCAGAGCATGTGATCGCTTTTCGGCGCGGGGAAAATGTTGTCACCTGCGTCCCGCGATGGAATGCGCTTCTGGGGGACGGGTGGGGTGATACGTTGATCAGCCTGCCCGAGGGTCGCTGGACGAACGAGCTGACCGGCGAGGGCTGGAGCGGTGGTCCTGCGCGCATGGAAGAACTTTTTCGACGCTTTCCTGTGGCTCTCTTGACGGGGCAGGCGGCCTGACGATGCATCGATTTGAAGTGTGGGCTCCGCTAGCAAAGACGGTGGCGATTCAGATCAACGGCACCCGCATTCGAATGCAGCCGGTAGGCGAGCGTGGATGGTGGGCAGCAGATGTGGAGGACGCGAAGCCCGGCAGCGATTACGGCTATGGGATCGACGACGATTCAGCCTACCCAGATCCGCGGTCGCAATGGCAGCCGGATGGAGTGCACGGCCTGTCGCGCGTCTATGATCAGGCGGCCTTTCGCTGGTCCGATGCGAAGTTTGAGCCGGTGCCCCTGGCGAGCGCCATTGTTTACGAATTGCATGTCGGCACCTTCACTCCCGCGGGCACACTCGACGCAGCGATTGATAAGCTCGATCGCCTCGTTGATCTCGGCGTCACGCATGTTGAGCTCATGCCAGTCGCATCCTTCGCGGGCGAGTATGGATGGGGCTACGATGGCGTGGGGCTTTTTGCGGTGCATCAGCCGTATGGCGGGCCCGACGCGTTGAAGCGTCTTGTTGACGCAGCGCATGCAAAAGGCCTCGCAGTCTTGCTGGACGTGGTCTACAACCACTTCGGTCCGGTAGGGAACTACGCTGAAAAATTTGGGCCGTACCTGATCGATGCGCACAAGACACCGTGGGGCGCCGCCGTGAATCTTGAAGGGGCGCATGCAACTGAAGTCAGGAGGTTCTTTTGCGACAACGCGCTGATGTGGCTGCACGACTTTCATCTCGACGGACTGCGTCTCGACGCGGTGCATGCGCTTGTGGATCGGTCCGCCATCCACTTTTTGGAGCAACTGGCGACGGAGGTCGATACCCTGAGTACCGCGCTCGGCAAGCGGCTTGCGCTCATCGCCGAAAGCGATTTGAACGATCCCCGCATCGTTACTCCACGTGAAGCCGGCGGGTTGGGGATGGACGCGCAGTGGAGCGACGATTTCCATCATGCACTCTTCGCCGCCTTGCTGCCTGAACCGGAGGCCGGGTATTACTCGGATTTCGGCTCTCTGGGCCAACTCGCCAAGGCCATCGAACGGACCTTCGTCTACGACGGCATCTACTCGCGGCACCGGCGTCATGTTCACGGCCGGCCGACGGGCAGTCTCTCGCAACACAGATTCCTCGGCTTCATTCAGAATCATGATCAGATCGGCAACCGCGCCCAGGGCGAACGCCTTACCCAGTCCGTTGGATGCGCGCGGGCAAAGAGTGCGGCAGCGTTGGTGTTGCTGGGCCCTTTCGTGCCGATGCTGTTTCAAGGTGAGGAGTGGGCCGCCAGCGCCCCCTTCCAGTACTTCGCTCACCACGACGATCCGGAGATGGCTAGGGCAGTTTCTGAAGGACGAAAGCGCGAATTTGAAGCATTCGGCTGGGCCCCGAGCGCCATTCCTGATCCCGAGAAGCGTGAAACCTTCGAGCGGTCGAGGCTGAATTGGGACGAAAGAACCGAACCTCAACATGCCGAGATGCTGGATTGGTACCGCGCTCTGATCGCATTGCGTCGGACGACGCCGTGCCTGAACAATGGAGAACCAGGCAACGTCGCAGTGGCCTATGACGAAAACGAAAAATGGCTGCGGATGCAGCGTGGTTCGATTGTCGTTGTTTGCAACTGGGGCAGCCGGACCTGCAGGTTCGCGTTGGGTCGCGCAAGCGAGTTGTTGCTGGCGTCGACAGACGATGTGCAGGTGTTGGATGAGGCGATCGAGCTTCCCGTGGATGCCGTTGTTGTCGTACGCGAGCGAGAAGGCTAGACCATCTGTCCATCGGCCCTTCGGCAAGAGAGCCCATCGATTCCCGTCCTTCGCTTCGATCCAAATCAATCTGGTCCTTCTGCAGAATCTCCCCCATCGGTGACTATCGCCGCCGTTACTTGTGCTGCCGTCGATGCGAAATCAAGTCCCGCGCGGTGCTCAGGCCCTGCGAGAATAAAACGATGTGCCCTGCGAACTGAGAGGGCTGCACACCCACGGGCGAGGCATGCGTCGAGTTGCGTTGATCCATAACCCGGTATCTGGCCAGAGTTTCTTTCGCCGCGCCAAGGCGCTGAAACGCGCGGTCGAACTGCTGCGCGCACGCGGCATCGAGGTCGACGAGTTAGAAACAGATGGCCCCGGGAGTGCGAGAAAGCTTGCCCGAGCTGCCATGCGCAACGGCTACGACACGATTCTTGCGTGCGGAGGAGACGGCACGGTCCACGAGGTCCTGCAGTCCCTGGTCGGAACCGATGTGGCTTTGGGCGTCGTTCCCCTGGGCACGGCCAATGCGCTGGCGCAGGATCTGGGCCTGAGCAAATCACCTGTCAACGCGGTGCGCAAGCTGCTCGATGCCACGCCGACGAAGATTCCGGTAGGTCGCATTTTTTATCACGAGAAGAACGGCGCGGAACGTTCCTGCTTCTTCACGGTTGCGGCGGGCATCGGGGCGGATGCCTTGCTAATGGCAAGTCTCGATGCGGAGATGAAACGGCGATTCGGCTACGTACTCTACCTGATCGAGGCAACGCGGATCTGGGCAACCAACCCTTTCCCGCTCTTCCACGCGTTGTTTACGTTGAAGGCCAGCCGCGAGAAGCGCGAGGCCGACGTCTCGCAGTTGCTGGCGGTGCGTGTCCGTTCGTTCGGAGGTGCTTTGCGAACCCTGGCGCCCGGAGCAACTTTGCGCAGCGAAGCTCTCAGTCTGATTGCCTTCAAAACCCGCAGTCGTGTGCGCTATCTCCGCTTTCTTCTGGCCGTGCTCGCCGCACGCCACACGTTTTCAGGAGATGTGGAACTGCTGGAGGCCAGTGCGGTCGAGTGCCGGCCCCGCGACGGATCGAAGAAGCCGATCTACGTCGAAGCCGACGGAGAAGTCCTTGGAGTTTTGCCGGCGCGTATGGAAATCGCACCGGAGACACTCACGCTCCTCATCCCGTCCGATGCGCAGCCATAATCTTTCTGATATCGCTGGTCCGGCGCGGTCTTGCGGACGCCTTGCTGAATTGAGCTGCCAACTGCGATGATCGCTCCTGACTTCACAGGAGTGGTTTCGATGCGCGCCAGCCGCTTTCTTCTCGCAGTATTTTGTTTCTCCATGAGCCTTTCTGCCCAGCAATCCGCATGGCAGCCGGCGCCAGGACATCTCACCTTGCCGTTGTGGCCCGCCGGCGTGCCCGGGGGCGCTGCGCATCTGCCCCCCGAGGCTGACATGACCACGGCAAAGGACAACCTGATTGCCGGCAAGCCGCTTGTGCGCCTGGGCAACGTGGCAACGCCCACGCTGACGCTGTACAAGGCGACTGCTGCGCCGTCCGGCTCCGCTCCCGCCGTCGTTGTGTTCCCCGGCGGAGGCTATCAGATCCTGGCCATCGACCTGGAGGGGACCGAGGTGTGCGACTGGCTCAACTCCATCGGCGTGACCTGCGTGCTGGTGAAATACCGGGTTCCGGATTCGGGGCCCTACCCAAAGTCTTCCGCTGCATTGCAGGATGCCCAACGGGCCGTTGGAATGGTGCGACAGCATGCCGCGGAGTGGGGAATCGATCCCAAACGCGTCGGCGTGCTTGGATTTTCAGCAGGTGCGCACCTTTCGGCGGCGTTGAGCACCCACTATGACAAGCGTCTCTACGACGCGGTGGATGCAGCCGATCAACTGAGTTGCAGGCCCGATTTCGCCTTGATCATCTATCCCGGATATTTGGCCATTGCGGATCAGAACATGGCGACAAATCCAGAGATCCATCCCACGTCGGACACACCGCCGTCGTTCATCGTGCAGGCCGAAGATGATCCGGTGCACGTGGAGAATGCCACCAACTACTTTCTGCAGCTGAAACGGGTCAAGGTGCCGGCAGAGCTGCATGTCTATGCGCAGGGAGGGCACGGCTACGGACTGCGTCGCACAAAGCTGCCTGTGACCTCGTGGCCGAAGAGCGCTGAACTCTGGCTGCACACCATCGGAGTCTTGCCGGATCAGGCCGAATAGGCGTTCGAAGGAGCAGGATGTTCATCGCCGTCCTCACCGTTTCAGATCGCTGTGCACGCGGAGCCGCAACGGATACTGCGGGTCCCGCAGTGGTGAGCCTGGTGCGTGAGGCATGGCCAAAAGCCGAGGTGCAGACGGCACTGGTCGCCGATGAGCCGGAGGAGATCTTGCGCAGGCTCGCTGCGTGGCAAGGGCAAGCGGCAGACCTGATTCTTACCGTGGGCGGCACAGGGCTGGGCCCACGCGACAATACGCCTGAGGCGACGCGGCGCTTCATCGATCGCGAAGCGCCCGGGATCGCTGAGGCAATGCGTGCAGCAGGCGCGGAGAAGAATCCAATGGCCTGGCTTTCGCGCGGCGTGGCGGGGCTCAAGGCCCAGGCGCTGATTGTGAATCTGCCCGGTAGTTTGCGCGGCGCGCAGCAAAGTCTGACGGCGATCTTACCCCTGCTTCGCCACGGTTTGGAGACGATGGCCGGAACCGAGAGCCACGACTAATGGCCTAACGCCTCGCCCCCCGTGATGGGAAACGCTTACTAGAAAATCGGTTTTCTGCGGTGTTTTCCTTCGCCTGACTGGCGAAGCGCCGGCGCGGAACTTCATCCATTTCACTACCTTCTGAAGCTTCCTGCGCGCCTTCGACTGCAAAGCCGCACTGAGAAACACGAGAAAAGCGGTGTAGAATCGCTGCATTGTGAACGCTCCAAAGGACAATGCGGGCGACCGGCGGCGGCCAGGAACCGTCAGCATTCGCGACGTGGCGCAGCGGGCCGGCGTCTCGATTGCCACGGTTTCGCGCACCGTAAATCACATCACGACGGTGAATCCTGAACTGGCACAACGGGTCTGGAAAGCTATTGAAGAAGTCGGCTACCTGCCCAACACCCAGGCGCGTGCGCTCGTCTCGGGACGCAGCCGCATGCTCGGTTTAATCGTTTCTGAGATCACCAACCCTTTTTTTCCTGAGCTTGTGCAGGAGTTCGAAAACCTGGCGGTGGCACAAGGCTACGAGGTGCTCATCGGATCGACGAACTACGATCCCGCGCGTACCGAGAGCCTGTTGCGTCGGTTGCTGCAACGCAATGTCGACGGCGTCGCGGTGATGACCTTCGGCGTCGAAGAGGAACTGGTGAAGAAACTCGTGGAGCGCGAGTTCCCCCTGGTCTTTGTGGACGCAGGACCCGATCTGCCGAATATTCACATCCTGAAGGTCGACTATGCCGAAGGCATCCGGCAGAGCGTGCAGCATCTGGCTGCCCTGGGCCACCGCAACATTGCATTTATCAGTGGACCCCTGTCGCAGCGATCGCCCAGCGCACGGCGTGATGCGTTTGTACGGTCCATGGCCGAACTCGGATTGAAAGTGCCGCCCGATCACCTCGTAGAAGGCAGCCACACCATGGAGAGCGGCATTGTGGCGATGGAACGTCTCATCGCACTGCCGAAGTTGCCCACGGCGGTGATGTGCTCCAACGACATGACGGCCATCGGCGCCCTGCACGCGCTGTATCGCACCACCCACCGCGTCCCCGAAGATATCTCGGTGGTTGGGTTCGACGATATCCACCTGACGCAGTTCATGCTGCCGCCTTTGACGACGGTGCAGATGTCGTGCCGAGATCTCGCTGCCGCTGCCGTAGAAGGGCTCCGTGCGGGCATCGAGCCCGACCATCCCAAGCACGGAAAGAGGGAATGGCACATCACGACGCGCCTCGTGGTCCGCAGGTCGTCCGCCTTCCCCCGAGGAAGTCTGCCGGCAATGGTGGGTGGCGCCCATACCAACGACGGCGGCGACTAGGCTTCGCGGAGAGGCGTCACAGCGCGACCGGGTCCAACGACAAGAGTTCATCCGACAGAACTTGGTCTAAGAGAACTTCGTCGCCGAAGTCGAGCATCTGTTGCGCGACAGGGCTCCAGTTCTTGCGGTGCAGCGGCGTCGGTCCCAGCTTGGCCAGGGCTGCCATATGCTCCCGCGAACAGTAGCCTTTGTGGCTGGCGAGGCCGTAGCCCGGAAATTGCTTGTCGAACTCAACAAGCAAGGCATCGCGATGCACTTTCGCCAACACGCTTGCCGCGGCAATGGAGTAGCTGGTTCCATCGCCCTGAATCACCGATTGTTGTGTACAGGGCCAGTCGATGGTGTCAATGCCGTCGATGAGCAGGTAGTCGGGCACGATCGAAAGCTGCTCGACCGCGAGGCGCATCGCGAGAAGAGAAGCGCGGCGGATATTGATGCGGTCGATGGTCTCCACGTCCACGGCGGCAATGGCCCAGGCGACGGCTTTGGCGCGAATCTGGAGGTCGAGCTCGACGCGTTTGGCTTCGTTGAGCTTCTTTGAATCCGTGAGGCCGCGAAAGCGCGTGTTGCGATCGAGGATGACTGCGGCGGCAACCACAGGGCCGAACATGGGTCCGCGGCCAACTTCATCGAGGCCGGCGATGCGCAGAGCCCCCGTCTGGAGTGCAAGACGTTCGAGCTTCCAGCTGCAGATGGGAGATTTTGCGGGCCGATTTTTACGCCGAGTAGAGACTGCGACCTTCGCCATCGGTCTCAGTATAGAAACGAAAACCCCCGGCTGCAGGTGCCGGGGGCGCTCGATGCGAATCTGTTGTTGAAAACTAGGCTTTCGCTGTCACGCGATCGACTTCTTTCAGGCGGGCAGCCTTGCCGCGCAGTCCGCGAATGTAGAACAGCTTCGCGCGACGCACTTTGTAGCTGCGGATCTTCTCGATCTTGTCGACAACCTTCGAGTTGAAGGGGAAGATGCGCTCGACGCCCTGTCCAAAGCTCATTTTGCGGACGGTGAAGGTGCCCTGGGGCCCCTTGTTGATGGCGATGACAAGACCTTCGAAGGCCTGGAGGCGCTCTTTGTCGCCTTCCTTAATCTTGACCTGGACGCGAATCTGATCGCCGGGTACGAATAGGGGCAGATCGGTGCGCTTCAGCTTGTCGGCCAGGCGCTGCATAACTGGATGAATTGACATGGTTTCTTCCTACGTTGAACTCAGAGCTTTTATTTTAGCAGACATCGGGTTTTTGCGCCTATCTCACTGCAATCCTGCGTGATATGGTGATTTTCGCAGCCCCAGACACACGCAAGGATCCTCCTGTGAAACCGGTGAAAAGCTTCATGGTTTTTGGCGAGCCTGTCGACATTCTTGTCAACAGCGCGATGACCGGCGGTCAGTCGTGCACCCTTCTGCAGACCTCACCTCCCGGGGGCGGGCCTCCACCGCATTCCCACGTGCACGAGCGTGAGACCTTCTACGTGCTGGAGGGTGAATACGAGTTTCTTTCCGACGGCGCGTGGCACAAGGTGGGGCCTGGTGACACCGTGCAAGGGTTCCCGGCGACGGTGCATACCTTTCGCAATGCCGGCACAACCGAGGGCAAGATGCTCGTCTTCGTCACGCCCGGCGGTTTTGAAAATTACCTTGAAGAAATCTCCGTGCTTTCGGTGCCGCGCGACGTGCCACAGCTGCTGACCATTTCGGAGCGTTACGGCGTCAAATTTGTACTCTGAAGACCGATTCAGCGAGGCCGCCAGCCCCAGGAGTCGAGCAGTCGTCTGTCCTGGTCGCTCAAGCCCGCGCGTTCGAGCAGGTCGGGACGATTGGTGAGAGTCTTGCGCAATTGCTGCTCGCGACGCCAGAGGCGAATTTGACTGTGGTCGCCATTCAACAAGACCTCTGGTGTGGCCAGTCCCTTGAACTCGGCTGGCCGCGTGTAGTGGGGATAGTCGAGCAGCCCTCCGGAGCCATGCTGCGACCGCGGTACGCCGGGCTCGTCAGTAACGATGGCGGCATCCTCGGCGCCGAAACTTTCAAATTCACTCGAGGCCGCATTTCCAAGCACACCCGGGATTAAGCGCGCGACCGAGTCCATCACCACGGCTGCCGCAAGTTCGCCTCCGCTGAGCACGTAATCGCCAATGGAAATCTCGTCGTCGCAATAGAGCTGATTGACGCGTTCGTCCACTCCTTCGTAGCGGCCACAAATCAGAAGGATGCGCTCGAGGGCCGCAAACTCGCGCACGACGGACTGCGTGAGAGGCCTGCCCTGGGCGGAAAGAAGGACCACCCGCGGTGGGGCCGCCTCCACGTCCTGAGTTTGCGCGCGTTGAGCTTTGGACTCGATCCCGAGGGAGGCGAGGGCCTCGGCAATCGGTTCGGGCTTGAGGACCATGCCTTCGCCGCCGCCAAAGGGTCGATCATCGACGGTCCGGTGGCGATCGTGGGTGAATTCCCGCAGATCGTGGATCGCGATCGCGACCCGCTGATCCGCCTGCGCGCGGCGAAAGATGCCATGCTCAAGGAAGCCTGCAAAGAAGCCCGGAAAAATGGTAAGGACGTCGAAGAGCATGGTCGTGTCTTCTGATGATAGAAGCTTCCGCGCCGACGGTTCACCCCCGCGCGTGATGGAGGGAGGGCGCCCCGTCAATGGCCCTCCCCCCTGCCGCCGTTCAACGTGCATCGAGACCACGCGCACCATGGCAACCACGGGCCTTTCCGCAGGCTCTTGCAACTATCGTTGTAGAGCTTAACGACTTCGCGCTGGCTACAATCGACTGGCATATTTCAATCGAGATTAAATAGCTTATAGGTCGTGTGGGAATGAAGAACGGCTACCTCTGCAGGCAGTTTCTGCTCTCCGATCAAGTCCAGGCGCCGTTCGATGGATGGATCACCTGCACAACCGTCTCATCATTCCTCCATTACCATCCGGAGTTGCAGGTCAGCCAGCTGCGGTCCGTTGACTCGACTCTCACCCTTGTCGGCTACCTGATCGATCCAGACCGTCCCGCGTTGGCCGATCCGGCATTGCTCGATGAACTGCACCGCCTGCTGAACAACAAGGACAACTTGATCCGCCACGCGCAGCGCCTGGCCGGTCGATGGATCCTCTTCGCCGAGACACCTGCCTACTCCATTGCTCTGCAGGACGCCTGCGGACTGCGTCGCCTTTTTTATTCAGATCGTTCCTGTTCTTCCCGATTCTGTGCATCCGAGGCGCTCACGGCGGCCAAGGCCTTCGAACTTGAGAAGGATCAGCTTGCGGAAGCCGGCTTCGAACAGACAGAGTTTGCCCGCAAGCATCCTGAGTACTGGTGGCCCGGAGACGCGACTCAGTTCAAGGGTGTTCGATCGTTATTGCCGAATCATTATCTTGACTTGAAGAAACGAGAAGCAGCTCGCTTCAAATTGGGTGATTCGATCGCCGAATTGTCACTGAAGGATTCGGCGGAACGTTCAGCGCACTATCTGTCGGGCTTGATTCGTGGAGCCAGCCTCCGCTTCGAGCTGGCGCTCGCGATGACTGCGGGCTGGGACAGCCGGGCATTGCTGGCAGGCTGCAGGGCAGTCTCCGTGCAACCGCACTGCTACACGCTACGTTTCGGCACGATGAACAGCCGTAGCCAGGATATTGCGATCCCCGGAAAGCTATTGGCGAAGATGCGATGGACCCATCACGTGATCGATTGCGCCCAGAAGCCGACAACGGAATTCGCGTCAATCTACAAAAGCAACGTGGATCCTGCGCACGATGAAGCCTGCCAATTGGCCTTTGGGTTGTGGAATGTGTTTCCCCGGAAAAAGGTCACGCTGAGTGGACACTGCAGCGAGGTAGCGCGGAACTTCTACAAAATGAATCCGGGGACCGAAATCTCGGCGACTGAACTAGCGAACCTGGCCGGCATGGACCACACGAAGTTTGTCCTTGATCAATTTGATCAGTGGCTGGCAGGCGCTCGCGTCGCATGTCAGTCGTTGGGAATGACAATCCTGGACCTCTTCTATTGGGAGCAGAGAGTGGGTCGCTGGGCAGCCAATGGCCAAAGCCAGTGGGACCTCGTCCACGAGCGATTCACGCCGTTCAACTGCCGGCCTTTACTTTTTGCCCTCTTGGCAGCGCCAACCCGATACCGCAGCGCGCCGGATTACCGACTCTATCGCAAGCTCATCGAAAATCTGAGTGCCCAGGTCTTGTCGGTGCCCATCAACCCCGAGACGGCCGCCAAGCTGCGGCGCGAACGAAGCCTGGTCCGGAAGTTCTTCAAGAGCGCGACGAGACGGTTTATCAGTTTCGGAACAGCTCAACCTCGCGTCTGACATCATCGACGATCCGTGCACGATCGCCGCGCATCATCGCACCGAACTCATGCGCTGACCCCATTCAATTCAGGTCGACGAGTCCTTCGGGCAGATCCATCAGCAGGCGGCGTGTCTCCAGATCGAGTTGCCGCAGATAGCTTTTTGCGTAGGGGATCAGGATCTCGGCATGCTCTCCGCGCACGACGAGCAGGGGAGTGGGACCAGCGGCTGTATCCACATCTTCGATGACGCCCACGGTCACGGGATCAGTCGACGCGACGTCGATCACCGTGCATCCGATCAGGTCGCTGATGTAGGCCTCGTCTGCGCCGAGTTGCGCACGATCGGCCAGGGGAATCGCGACGCCCAGGCCAGTTAGGGTTTCGGCAGCAGAAATAGAGTCGATGCCGGCAAAGTGCAGCACGATGCCGCCCTTGTGCGGCCAATGAGCAATCAACTCCACCGCACGCGCGGCAGAAGCCGGCGCGCTTTCCGGATCGCGGACCAGCCACAGCTGTCTGCGTTCGGCAAACTTCTCAGGAAAATCAGTGAGAATATCGGCGAAGACTTCGCCCTTGCGACCCTGCGCCTTGCGAATGCGCGCAAGCCACACCCATTGCTGTGTCGCGTCCATGATCATGTCCGGCGAGCCGTGGCCGACACGCGGCACGACTCTAGGGCTGGTCGTCCTCTTCGAGAATGTCGAGCGTGTAGCGGTGATGCAGCTTCATGCTCACAGCGCCGAGAATGGTGCGCACGGATCGCGCCGTACGTCCCTGCTTCCCGATCACCTTGCCCACGTCCTGCGGCGCTACCTTCAGCTTCAGGACTGTGTTTTCTTCCCGTCCGACGGCTTCGACTTCAACCGCTTGGGGCTCATCCACCAGGGCCCGCGCGATTTCTCGGACCAACTCATCGACTGCGACCATATCGTGTGGGGTCATCTACTTGCCTCTGACCGTCTGCAACCCGGGTTCGCCCCTCTAGGATGCGTGCCGAATAGTAGCACACCCGCGCGCTGCAGTCAGCAACGGTGTGCAGGAGGGTCGGACGCCTAAAGCAGGCAGGATGAGGGACGTGGAAGCTAGGCCGCCGCGGGAACAGGAGCCGGGTGCTTCGCAACCAGCTTGGCGACGGTCGGCGACAACTGCGCGCCCACGCCGCGCCAGTAGCTGACACGCTCGTGCTTGAGTTCAACCGAAGCGGGATTAGTGCGGGGATTGTAGGTGCCCACCACCTCGATGGAACGGCCATTGCGGGCGCGGTCCTTCTCAATGACGACGATGCGGTAGTAGGGCTGCTTGCGGGCGCCAACGCGCGCCAAACGAATCATGACCACGGCGATACAGTTCCTTTCAGATTCCGGTGCATTTCTTGTCGTCTCGGCTCGTCCAACGGGCCCGTCCGCAACCAGGGCTGAAACCGGCCAAACGAAAGGCCAGACAGTTCGTCCGGCCCGCGCAAGACTCAACACCTAAGTATCGCTGAAAACGGCCATTTCAGGCAAGTTTCGAGTCGCTCTCCGCATTTGCAGCCTGGAACCGGTTGTATAAAACAGTTCTGGATCACGGCACGGAAGCACCTCTGTAACAGGGCACGACCTGAGTCGTGCTGAAAACGACAGAAAATGCGAGGGCTTTAGCCCCCGAGGCTGGTCGAACGCGAGAGTGATCGCCCCCCCGCCGGAAACAGAAACCGCAGCATCCGCCGGACTCCAATTTCAAGGTTGAGTTGTAAGAAAGCCTCTTCTCTCCCGACTACCTTCAATGTGAGGCGAGTTTGATGCCGAAAGCCGGAGACAGCCGGGACAGCCAGTTCGAGGAAGCCATGGAGGTGCATGGCGCGGCTCTTGAGCGGTTGGCGCGGGCCTATGAGGCTGACCCGGAGACTCGCCGCGATCTGCTGCAGGAGATTCATATCGCCCTGTGGCGGAGCCTCGATCGTTTCGACAACCGGTGTTCGCTGCGCACCTGGGCCTACCGCGTGGCGCACAATACCGCCGCATCGCATGTCTCTCAGGAACTTCGTATCAAGAAGCAGATCTCGGTCGGGATCGAGGAATTGGCCAGCGTGGCGGACCAGACAGACGGTGAAGAAGCGGTAGAGCAACACGATGCGCTGGTCAGGATGTACGACCTGATTCATCAGCTCAAGCCGCTGGACCGGCAGGTCATGCTCGCTTATCTCGAAGGCATGGACGCCGCATCGACATCCGAAGTCACAGGCCTTTCCCCGCGCAATGTGGCAACGAAAATTTTCCGGATCAAACAAGTCCTGAAATACAGGTTTCAGGAAGGAGGGCGAGATGAGCGATGAATCTCCTCAGGATCGCCGCGTGAAGACGCTTTGGCAAAGTCAACCAACGGAGGGAGTCCGAATGTCCATCGATCAGATTCGAATGAGTGCGGGCGCGTTTCAGCGCAGGATTCACTGGCGCAATGTCCGCGAGTATGTTGCATCAATCGCAATGGTGGGGTTTTCCAGCTTTGAGTTCTGGCGGGCTGGGGATCCACTTGTGCGCATCGGCTTCGGCCTGATGACCATCGGGCTCTTCTATCTCATTTGGCATTTACTGTCCAAAGGATCCGGGCGGTCCCTTCCGGAAGACGCGGGGATTTCCAGCTGTATCGAGTTCCAGTGCCGCCAGCTTGAACAGCAGCGCGACCTCCTTAACAGCGTCTGGCGCTGGTATCTAGGTCCGCTGATTCCCGGCATGGCCGTATTGCTTTTTGCCTTCGGCCACGCCAATCCAGGGCACCTTCGGCACCCAGCTCTGGTCGTCGTGACCGAAGCGATGTTCTTCGCTGCGGTGGCGGTTGCGATCGCCATGCTGAATGGCCGTGCCGCCCGCAAGCTACAGCGCCAAATCGATGAATTGGAGCAGGCTGGCCGGGAGGGGTGAACAGACGTTTCATCCCGCCGGAAACAGAAAACGCAGCATCGGTCGCACCCGCTCGGCCCAGCTGGCTTCATCATGCGTTCCACCGCGAATCCTCTCAAAGTGCAGCGTGTCGCCGGGATTCCAGCCATTTGCTTTGAGCCTCCGCGCCAGCTGCTCCACGTCATGGAGGGTTTTATGGCCCTCCCGGTCGCCCACATCAAGCCACATGCGCGGCCGCTCCCAGAGCTGCGGAGCGTGCTCGTTCAAATAGCCGAGGATGCTCTTGTGGTTCCACCAGACGCTGGGAGACAAGACCGCGAGCTTGCCAAAGTGTTCGGGATGGCGCAGACCGAGAAAGAGCGACACCAGGCCGCCGAGCGATGACCCGCCGACGCCTGTGGACGCGCGATCGAGGCGCACGCGGTATGCCGAGGCCAGCCACGGCATCAGTTCACGGGTGATCATCAGGCCATAGCAGTCGGCTTCTCCGCCGCCCATCTTCTGATTCTCGTCGTGGGTGTATTCCGAGAGACGCCGTTCACCGGTGTTGTAGATGCCCACGATCACCAGCGGCTCCACTTCGCCGGCCTCAATCGCGTCATCGGCGTGTTCGCGTACCTGCCAGGTGCGCCCCTGCACAAACGATGTCCGGCCGTCGAATAGATTCTGGCCGTCGTGCAGAAAGAGCACTGGATACGCTCGCTCCGGCTCCTCGTCATAGCCCGGCGGGACACAGACAATCAGGTCGCGCTTGTCGTGGAGATAAGCGCTGGCGAACTGGCGATGCATCCGCAGACGCGGATGCGTCGTTGTCTCGTCGATTGCCTCGTCCGATGTCGTCAACTGCTCGGGCAACGCGTCCTTCGGTTCTTGCTCCAATCCTTGCGCTTCCTCTCGATCCGTGTTCGGTCTTCGACCGCTCAATCCAGCACGACCATGGGTGCCCCATCCAAGCTCTGCTTGGGTGGGAAAACTGGATATATGCCAGCCAGCTCTCGACACCTGAACGAACCTCGGTGCCCCATGTCTCGATTTTGAGACGTGGGAAAGCACGAACCTCAAAAAGCCCGATGGACGCACTCCGAAACAGAGCTGGTTTCAAACCGTCAAAAATCACAAACCCGCGGCTGTTACAGTATCAAGAAAACCGCCGATCTCCAATCCAGCACCTCGGGAGCCAGACCATGAATCGCGAATATCACAAGTGGTATTCCCCGCGCCTTGGCCGCGAGATGGAACTGCTCGTTTTCGGACATACAGGCCTGCCAGTCCTGGTTTTTCCCACCTCGGGCGGACGCTTCTACGAGTTCGAAGATCGCCATATGATCGGCGCGGTCGTCGGCCAGATCGACGCCGGACACTTGCAGTTCTATTGCGTCGACTCCGTCGACCTGGAGAGCTGGTACAACCGCAACGTGCCGCCGCGCTGGCGCATCGCGCGCCACATGCAGTATGAGGACTACCTTATTCACGAAGTGGTGCCGCTCGTACGGCAAAAGAATCACAACCCGCACTTCGTTTCGCTCGGTTGCAGCTTTGGCGGATACCATGCCACCAACATCGCTTTGCGCCATCCCGATGTATTTACCGGTTTGCTCAGCATGTCTGGCGCGTTCGATGTATCTAACTTTCTGGGCGGCTACTACGATCAGGACTGCTACTTCAATCTGCCCACGCATTACCTGCCGCATCTCAGCGATCCGTGGTTTTTTGAGCACTACCGGCGCAACACCTACATTCTCGGTACCGGTTGGGACGATCAATGCCTCGGTCAGAACCAGAATCTGGACCGTATCATGAGTTCCAAGGGCATTCCGCACAAGCTCTACACGTGGGAAACCACAAATTCGCACGACTGGCCAACCTGGCAGGGCATGATGCGAGAATACCTCTAAAAAATCGACGAAGCACGTTCGGGGTGCACTATGAGCGATGTAAATCCGTACGAAAAATTTCTGGATGGACGTCCGCTCGAGACGATCCTTGGATCGACTCCTTCAACACTGGCATCGCTGTTGCAGGGGATAGGCCTGGTGAATGCGAGCAAGGCGCCTGCTCCCGGCAAGTGGTCAGCCGCTGAGATTATTGCGCACCTTGTCGACTGCGAGATTGCCTTCGCATTTCGCTTGCGCCAGACGCTGGCAGAAGACCGCCATGTGATCCAGCCCTTCGATCAGGACAAGTGGGCCATGGCCTATCAGGACGTCAGCGCCGGGTCGGCCCTGTCGGCTTTTGCGGCTCTGCGGACCTGGAATCTGAACCTGATTCAGAGAATGTTGCCGGCCTGTGCGGACAAGATCGTCGTCCATCCCGAGCGCGGAACGATGACCTTCAAGACCATCGTCGAGACCATGGCAGGGCACGACCTGAATCATTTAGGCCAGCTGCAGCGCATCGCGCAATAGACCGCTGTCAGTGAAGAACTCGGTTCCGCCGTCCCAATCGGTCGATGGCGTAGATTGTCGTGTGTGAGAATGAAGCGAGCCGCGATCACGCAGGGGTAAATTGCTCGATTATTTCTCTATTTGGCCGTTCTTCGTTGAGATCGGTGTGTTGCTGGCATTGGTCGCGACATCCCTGTTTGCCGCCGCCGATGCACCGCCTATCCCCGCAACGGATCGCATCGACACCTTCGACGGCCTGCGCGGCTTTCTCGCACTGAGCGTGTTCTTCCACCACGCTGCGGCCTATCACGACTACTTGCAGACAGGCACATGGAAATCGCCCGCATCTCACTTCTACCTGCACGTGGGGCCGGCCGGCGTCGCCGTCTTCTTCATGATCACCGGCTTCCTGTTCTATACCCAGCTTCTGAAAGTGCATGGAAAGCCGAATTGGAAAAAGCTCTACATGGGCCGCGCGTTCCGCATTCTCCCTCTTTACTGGTTTGCGGTCGCACTGGTTTTCATCGGCGTGATGATTCATACGCAAGGTCGTCTTGCGGTTCCGCCGATACAACTATTTTTGGAAATGGTGCGCTGGAGCCTCGGCGCCCTGTTCCCCGAGGCGCCCATCAACGGCAGCGCCTTCGCCACCCAAATTACGCTCGACGTGACGTGGACCTTGCGCTACGAGTGGTTTTTCTACTTCAGCCTCGTGCTCATCGCCCTCGCCACGCGCTGGCGCTGGGGACGCTTTCTGTTGCCGCCCGTCGTGCTTTGCGTAGCGCTGCTGCACGAAGTTCTGGGCTTGCAAGGGCCCGGCCCATGGATTTGTGTTGCCTTGTTCGGCGTCGGTATGTCCGTCGCCGCGGTGCGATGCGCATGGCCCCAGGCGGTCGCCCGAGGGCCGGTTGCGTCCATTGCCGCGGCCATCTTCTGGCTGGCTACCATTCTCGTTGCCCGCGACGTGGTCTTCAGGCCGGTGCCCGTGTTGTGCCTCGGCGCCTTCTTTCTTCTCATTGGTCTGGGAACCGACCTTTTCGGACTCTTGCGCACCCGGCCTGCACGCCGTCTCGGCAACATCAGCTACGGGATCTATTTGCTGCAAGGAGCGGTGTTCGCTGCGGCTTCTTCTTTCGCACCGGTACGAGCCCTTGCACTGCAATCCCCCCTGGGCCATTGGGCGGTTGCTCTTGTCGAAGGGATCGCCTTGGTTGTTCTGGCCACGTTGACGCACCGTCTGATTGAGCGGCCGGGCATCGAGTTAGGAAGACGCCTGGCAGCCGCAGAGAGCACTCCCCGCAAGGCCGTTTCCGAGGCTTGAGCTGGATCGGATATTCCCCAAAAGTGGTATCCATCTTGCCTCCCTTGTCCCAGGGAGTGCTCCCTCGCTTCTGGCAAAATTAAGTGTTAGTGGGCGATCGATTCATTCGGGCTGCTGCTCTAAGAGAAATAGCTTAAGCCATAAAGATTGAACCACTTTCCCCTTCGGTCCCAGCACGCGGATCCCAAAAACCGGCGGCATCACGAACGCCTGACGGCGCCTGCAGCAAAAGCGAGGGCACTTGCTCGGATATTTCTCCATCTGGCCATTCTTTGTGGAGATCGGACTGCTGCTCGCAATTGCAGCGACGCCCCTGCTGCGCGGCGCTGACGTTGCACCCGCTCCCGGTGGAAATCGCACGGGCTCGCTCGATGGATTGCGCGGCTTTCTCGCCTTAGGCGTCTTCTTCCATCACGTAGCGATCAGCCAACAATATCTGCGAAACGGGCAATGGATCTCTCCCACATCGCGTTTCTACAATCTCCTCGGCGGATCGGGCGTTGCCCTGTTCTTCATGATCACGGGCTACCTCTTCTATGGGCAGCTCTTGCGGACCAAGGGGCGCCCTCACTGGAAAAAGCTGTATACAGGCCGCCTCTTTCGCATCCTGCCGCTGTACTGGTTCATGTTCGCGCTTGTGCTCCTCGGAGTGGGTATCGATACCGGCTGGCACCGACACATGGGACGGCTCACGATCCTGCTTCAAACAGCGCGCTGGAGCCTTGGGGGACTGTTCAAGGAAGCGCCGATCAACGGCAGCGCCCTGGCCCAGCAGATCACCGCGTCGGTGACGTGGACGCTTCAATACGAATGGCTCTTCTATCTCAGCCTGTTCTTCCTTGCTTTTGCTGTCCGCCGGCGTTGGGTCGGGAGGACGCTTCCGCCACTGCTTCTTTGTGCGGTTCTCCTTGAAGGCGTCCTGGCGGGCAAGCCACAGCTTGAATGGATGTCGGTCGGCCTGCTCTTGACGGGGATGTCGGTGGCCATCATCAAAACGGCCAAGCCGGATCTGCGGATTCAAAGCACCCTTGGCTCAGTGCTCGTGATCGCACTGCTGATCGCAGCATTCCTGACTGCCAGGAGCATCTACACACCGCTCCCGGTTGTCTTCCTGGGCTTGGCGTTTCTACTGATCTGCATGGGGGCGGATATCTTCGGACTTCTGCTTACGCAGCCGGCGCGAAGGCTGGGCAACATCAGCTACGGGATTTACCTTCTCCAGGGGGCGGTCCTCACCGCAGCCTCTTCAATCGGCAAAGTTCGAGCGCTCGATCTCACCTCGCCAGTTGACCATTGGCTGGTTTCGCTCGCAGAGGCCTTGACGCTCATCGCTCTGGCGACCCTGGCCCATCGATTCATCGAGCGCCCCGCCATTGATCTCGGGCGCAGACTCCTTGCCGGCGAAGCGCCGCAGGTTCTCGATCGCCTGAGGCCACGCAGACCTCAGCACATTGTCACGAGCTTGCCATCAGCCGACGCGGCGGATTGAGCAACCTGCATCGCCGTCAAAATCACTCCGGCAGTTGCCTCCTCGTGCTCGCTTGACGAAAGCATCAGGTGATAGAGGTGAGGATTGTTCCAGACCTTGCCGAAAGCCTGCCGAAGATAGTGGGCCCGTTCCTGATCGACAGCTTGAACGCGTTCTTCGACATTGATTCCCACCGCCAGGCGCGCCCGGAGTCGGCTGATGCGGTCAGATAACGGCGCATAGACAAACACGTGAAATGTGTCCGCTTGATGTTGCAGGATGCATTGCGCGCCCCGGCCAACAATCACGCAATCACCATCCCGATGGGCCTGTTCGATAATCCTGCGCGTCATCTCGGACATGACATCGGGATCAAAGCAATTCTCATCGTCGGGAGAGACCCCCGCGGCCAAAGCGGCCCCACGCATGGCGCGCCGGTTCATTCGGCCCATCCACGACTCTGAGCGCTCATCGAAACGGGTCACGACCAACGGATCGACATGGGCCGAGCACGCGATTTGTTCAATCAGCTCGCGATCGAAGAGCTTCCAGCCAAGATGTTCTGCCACGATCCTTGCGATGCGTCCGCCACCGCTGCCGAACTCCCTTGAAACCGTCAATGCGCGGTAGTTCACAATGACCTCCTGTTCTGCCGACGGTCAAAAGGGTATTCTTGCCCGACCCAGCGCGCTGTGCCGGATAACACACCGCTACCGCGAAGAAACTACGGGCGAAGTCCCTTACACTGGGGTACATCAGCGGTTTTGAGCCATCGGAGCAACCCACGGTCCAGGAGGCAGCATGAAAAAGATCGGCGTCTTGTTCGGTATGGAAAACAGCTTTCCCGGTGCCCTCGTCGAGCACATCAACGCCCGCGCCGTGCCAGGCATCCGGGCGGAGTTCGTCAAGACCGGTGCGGTGCGTCTCGACAAGCCGTCCGACTACGCCGTGATCCTCGACCGCATCTCGCACGACATCCCCTTCTATCGCGCCTTCCTCAAACATGCTGCATTGAACGGCACCATCGTCGTCAACAATCCGTTCTGGTGGTCCGCCGACGACAAATTCTTTAACTACACCCTCGCCCAGAGACTGGGAGTCGCCGTGCCTCCCACCGTGATCCTGCCGCATAAACAGCTTCCGGAGGGGACTACGGATCAGTCCATGCGCAACCTCGAATACCCATTGAACTGGGAGGCGGTCTTCGACTACGTCGGCGAGCACGGGTTTATGAAACCCGTCGACGGCGGTGGCTGGCGCGATGTCTACCACATCCACAACCGCGACGAATTCTTCCACGCCTACAACCAGTCGCATCAGCTGTGCATGATGTATCAAAAGGCTGTGCACTTTCAGGAGTACTTCCGTTGCTATGTTGTCGGGCAACAGAAAGTGCACATCATGCCCTACGATCCGCGCCGCCCGCATCATGAACGCTATATCCAAAATCCGCCGGCCTACGATCCAGCGCTGCTTGCACGCGTCGAGAAGGATTCCCTGACCCTTTGCCGCGCCCTGGGATACGACCTCAACACGGTGGAATTTGCCGTCGAAGGTGGAATCCCGTATGCCATCGACTTCATGAATCCTGCGCCCGATGCGGGGCTCGAGTCCGTCGGGCAGGCCAACTTCGATTGGATCGTGCGGGAGATGGCGGATCTGGTGATCGCGAAGGCGCAAGCATCCTCGGGACCGCTGCAGGAGCTGCGCTGGTCCGCATTTCTGAACGGCGGCGGGGCCTAGCTTCGTAGAGCGTTCACCGGACCTTTGCGCCCGAGCCCGCCGACAGCGTTCATCCCATTTCTGCCAGTCTCCCGTACAATGACCGAAAGCTGTGCCAAGGGAACTCTGATGCGACCGTCGTTCTCGCTGGGAATCGAAGAAGAATACCAGACCGTTGACCCGGTCACGCGCGATCTGCGCTCGCATATCGAAACCGAAATGCTGGCGCAGGGCAAAATGCGCCTGCAGGAGCGCGTCAAGGCCGAGATGCACACCTCGGTCGTTGAAGTCGGCACGCGGGTATGCCGCAACATCGACGAAGCCCGTGAAGATATCTATGATCTCCGTCGCGAGATGATCAAGCTGGCGCGCGAACACAATCTTGACCTGGTTGCCGGCGCGACGCATCCTTTTGCCGACTGGCGTACGCAGCAGATTTATCCCGATCCGCGCTATCACCAGGTGGTCAAGGATCTCCAACTGGTGGCGCGCGCCAATCTCATCTTCGGGCTGCACGTGCACGTGGGCATCGAAGATCGCGAAGCCGCCATCCGCATCATGAATTCGATGCGCTATTTTCTGCCCCACATCATGGCCCTGGCCACCAATTCGCCGTTCTGGCTCGGCCTCAACACGGGCTACAAAGGCTATCGCGCCAAGGTGTTCGAGAACTTCCCGCGTACGGGAATTCCCGACGCGTTCTCAAGCTACTCTGAGTTTGAGAATTACGTCAGCCTGCTGGTGCGCACCAACTGCATCGATAACGCGAAGAAAATCTGGTGGGACATCCGGCCCCATCCGTTCTTCAATACGGTCGAAGTCCGCGCATGCGATATTCCTCTGCGGGCCGAAGAGACCGTCGCCATTGCCGCGCTGATTCAGGCAACCGCGGCATATCTCTATCGTCTCCACGCGGCCAACCAGGACTTCCGCCAATACGCGCGCTCGCTCTTGATGGAGAATAAATTCCGCGCCGTGCGCTATGGGCTCGATGGCCACTTGATCGACTTCGGACGGCAACAGGAAGTGCCCGAGCGCGAGTTGCTCGAGGAATATCTCCTGCTCGTCGACCGTGAGGTCGATGAGCTCGGATCGCGCGATGCCATCAACGGCATCCGCAAGATTCTCGAGACAGGCACCGGCGCAGACCGGCAGCTGAAAGTCTTCGAAGAGAGCAAAGGCGATCTGAAGGCCGTAGTCGATTACATGGCCGCGGAGACCAAGGCAGGACTGTAGTTTCGATCGGCGCCGACCCCAGCTCCGAGCCCCTCATGCGCCGGTATCACCCCGGCTTCCATCCAGCAAATCAGTTCGATTTGGGATCTTGGCTCAGAAGGCGCTGCAGGTTGGCCTTGGCCTGCGTATGGTCTGGCTGCAGCCGGAGCGCGTGTTCGAAGTCTGCGCGCGCCGCATCTGTCCGGCCCGCGCGTGCTTCAAGCGCCCCGAGATTGTTCCATCCGTCCGCATCATTTTCAGAAAGATGCAGCGCAGTCCGCTGCTCCTCGGTCGCTTCCTTCAGGTCTCCAGTAGCCGTGAGCCTTTGCGCTAACGCCGAATGAAGCCGCGGATCATCCGGTTTAAGAAGGGCAGCCGCACGCAGTTCAGACAGGGCATGCGGCAGGTCTCCCGCCTGGCCGTAGGCACGGGCAAGTTGCTCATGGGCTTCAACCAATGTCGGGGCTGAAGAGGTTGCATGTTTCAGAAGTTCAATAGCCGCGTCGGCTTGATCGGCATCCAGGTCGAGCTGCCCCAGACCGAGAAGCGCCGTCCCGCCGGAGAAGCAGCGCTGTCTTTGCTTCGGGACAGTGCATGGAAAGCATTTCCTCCGCGACACCCCAGCCTTTGCAGTTTATTTCTCTCGATTCGCTGCGCTGGTTCTAGAGGCAGTCCACAACGACAACACTCCGCCTTGGCACGAATCCAGAAGGCGAAGCCGCGCAGGGCGGGCGACTGGCAGCTCAGCCGCGACATCGGCGCAGCCCTCAGCCGGTCGAGTGGTCGAACCCCGCAGCCTTCGATCTCTTAATACAATGCGGGGCGCCCCATCCTTGCGCCAGGAAAAGCTTCCCGGAGTCCACGCGGATGGTGCGATCGCAAGGGTGGGAAAGCACGGACGCGCTCCCTCCGTTCCTCTTAGAAAGGCCAGCAGGCGACGCCTGCCGCGAGCGCCGGCAGCATCGATCCTCCGTTCTCAAAGAAAATCGATACGACGCCGCACCGCATTGCCTGGATAGCACGGAAGTTCTTCAAATTACCCCAAACCGATCATTGATGCGAGGGAGGGGAGGCCATAGATTCAGGGCATATCAGCAAGTAGGGCGACTCCATGCAGCCAAACCAATTTTTAACCGGATTCATCCTGGGTTCGTTGTTCATGCTCAGCGTGTTCATCGCCGTCACACTGACGGGCTTCGTCCGCGACCGCCAGCGTTGATTCGTCGAGTGTTGCACGCAGCGACTCAAACGAAACTTCCCCAGCAAAACAAAAAATAGCTCCGTTCCGGTCTATGCCTCAAAAGAAGCAGATCGATTGAGCGGCCCTGCGGTACACTGGCCACACTCCCTCGCCTATGCCATTACTTCTCGTTCTCGAGGACACTCTCGCCGAGCTTCGCACGGTTGCAGTATCGGCGCGCCGTGCGGGATTCGATGAGTTCGAGATCAGCGAGCGCGTGTTTGAGGCTCGCATGTACCTTGAGCAGGCAATGGCCCGGAAAGTCCCACTGCCCGAAGCTTTGTTCATCGACCTCGATCGAGGTCTCGATGCTGCGTGCGAGCTTCTAAGATTTCGCAACTCTCACACTGTTCTCAAGGTCATTCCAGCCGTTATCTGGACCGCTCTGGGAGCCCGCGAGCGCGAGAAGTGCAAGAGCTTCGGTGCCGTCCGCTTCGTATCCAAAGACGATGACCCGAACGTCCTGATCGAGGAGCTCAGCAGCATCCTCGCGAGCGCACGCGCAGTCGCCGCAGATTGATCCGTCCCTTCCAGCGGATCTTGATCCAGGCCAATCATCGACGCATATCGGTGTCGGAGCACAGTGGTCGGCAAGACAACTGCTCCCAGCGTAAGCGGAGCTTACATGCTGTCAGCGACCTGAAGCATACCCAGCTCGCGCAAGTTTTGCCCTGCATGGCTCCTGAAAACATCGGCAACATTTTCAGCCATTCCTTGAGTTGTCGCGAAGAATTTAAAGGTCACGACCTCTTTGCCGAACATGCAGGTTATGTCCACGCGAGTGCTCACGACCCTGTCGACGCTCTTGACGATCACCAATTCCGGGGAACTCGTAAAGGTTGCTTTACGGGTATCGAAAGGTCCAGCGCCGCCTTGCGGCGGCCAGCCAGAGAGGCTCGACAACTTTGGCATTCACTCACTCCTACCCGTGATGGTACGCCACTGAGCGGTATCGGAAAGCCTGTTTCGCGCAGTCGATGACCCCGTCCTGCGCATTGATCGCGTTTCGGTCGGATTACTGTCCATCCGGAAGCAGCACCCTTGGGCCTCATCGACCGGAGCAGTCGCCTCAAGCGCCAGTCCTCGGTTAACCTCAAAGTACAGGCCCCTTCAAAGGAGTATCGAACCTGCCGCATGAACCAGGCTGCCACGCAATTGCTTTCCACTTCGTACCCGAGCGAATTCACGCCTGGCGCGCGTTCGGCCGTCTTCACCTGCCTGCGCATTCAGCCTGACGAAAAAGTGACGCTCATCGCCGATCGCTCCACCGAGCCCATCGCCGCATCGTTGGCCGCTCAGCTGGCTGAGAACGGCTGCCAGTGGAACGCGTTCGTGCTTGAAGATCTAGTCCCGCGCCCTCTGGTCGATATGCCGGTGCCCGTGCTCGCCGACATGGAAAGCTCGCAGGTGTCGATTTTCGCTGTGCAGGTGCAGCCCAACGAACTGCGCTCGCGCATGCAGATGACCGATGTGGTCAATCGCCGGCACATGCGTCATGCACACATGGTCAACATCACGCCGGAGATCATGTGCCAGGGAATGCGCGCAGACTTCGACCTCGTCGACCGGCTTTCGCAGAAGGTCCTGGAGCGGGTGAAAAAGGCAACGCGGATTCGCGCCACGACGGCCGCCGGTACCGACATCACGGCCGAGATGAATCCCGACTACAAATGGTTCAAGACATCGGGCATCATCTCTCCAGAGAAGTGGGGCAATTTGCCCGGCGGCGAGTGTTTTACTTCGCCCGGCGAAGTCAACGGCACCTTCGTGGTGGATGGCGTCGTCGGCGATTGGCTGTGCGCGCGCTACGGTCTGCTGGAATCAACACCGCTCACGATCGAGATTCGCGGCAACCGGATTCAATCCTGCAGCAGCGAGAACAAGCAGCTTGAGACAGACTTCTGGGCTTACACGCACACCGACGAAAACTCCGATCGGGTGGGCGAGTTCGCCATCGGAACGAATCTGGGAGTCGAGCGCGTCATCGGCAATATTCTGCAGGACGAAAAATTTCCCGGCATCCACATCGCGTTCGGCAATCCCTACGGCGAACATACGGGTGCGCCGTGGCGCTCGGGCACCCACATCGACGTGGTCGGATTGGGATTCAATATCTGGCTCGAATCCGCGTCGGGCTCAGAGCAGATCATGCGCGCCGGACGATTCTTGATCGCGGCCTAATAGGCGTCGCGAATTCTTCTCTTCGTAGGTTCAGTCTGCCGCAAATTCCGTGAGACTCAAGAGATTCTCATCAGGATCTTTAAACCACGCCACTTTTGCGCCTGTCGGTGAGTTCCAGATTCCCTGCGCGTCCTGCTCAAGAAAGCCGTAACGCTCAAAGGCAACGCCTGCGGATTCGAGAGCGCGCACCGTAGCGTAAATATCCGGGACATCCCAGCCCAATACCGTTCCCGGCAGCGCTGCCCGCTGCTTGCTGATGGAGACGCGCAGCATGATGCCGTTGGCGTCGAAGACCAGCGCGAAGGGAAGGTCTTCACGGACCAGCGTGAGGCCGAGGGTGTCGCGATAAAAGGTGCGCGCCTTGTCGACGTCGACGATGGTGACAAACGCGACGATGCTGTTCTTGCCGAGGTTGGTATTGAGTGTCATGGCGGCATGATGCCTGTGTTTTTCGATTGTCGCAAGGCGCTCGAAACGACATAATCTATCGTTGATGCGACAAGATGAGGTCCCGCACGAAATTCTGCACGAATATGATCCGCCCGAAGGCGTTTGGGTTTCGGCTTTGGCTTGGGAGTATCCCGCGGGCACGCAGGTGCCTGAGCACGCGCACGGCTCCGATCAGCTGATCTACGCCATTACAGGAATTATGGAGGTGACTTCAGGCCAGAGTGTCTGGGTCATCCCGCCGGAGTTTGCGCTCTGGATTCCAGCAATGACCTCGCATCGCATCCAGATGGACGGAATGGTCAAGATGCGGACACTGTACTTCAAGCCGGGAGTCGTGACCCAAGGTCCTCCGCATGGTTCAGTGCTGCACGTCAACGCGCTGGTGCGCGAGCTGGTTCTCGAAGCCGTGCGCCTTGAACGCCTGTGTATGGATGTCCCCTACGAATGTGCAATCCGTGACGTGCTTGTCCATCAGCTGGAACGCGCCACGCCTGCACCCACCTTTGTGACTATGCCTGTGGACCCGCGGGCCCGATCCGTGGCGCAGGCGATCCTCAGCAGTCGTTCTGAATCGGTCACCCTGGCTGATCTCTGCGCGGAGGCAGGCGTGAGCGTGCGGACCGTGCAGAGAATCTTCAAAAGCGAAGTAGGCATCGATTTGGATTCATGGCGCCGCCAGGCTCGGCTCACCAAGGCGATGCAACTGTTGATGTCGGGAGTTTCGGTCAAAGAAGTGAGCTACGCTGTTGGCTACGGCCAGCCCAGCGCCTTTGTACAGGCATTTCGACGGCTGTTCGGTGCGACACCCAAAGCCTGGGCCGCGAATCTTCGAGCAGGGCACAACTCAAACTGAAGCGAGCCAAGCGCGTTGAAGCGCGCTCCAATCTGCGAATCTGTGCAACTCGCTGCAGCAGCGATCATCCAACGGAGTGAAATGACGACGACAGCTTTTTCCCCAACCTCGCTTCGTACACTTGGCAATTCGGATCTTCAACTCACGCCGATCGGCTTTGGCGCATGGGCCATTGGCGGCGGCAACTGGGAGTTCGCGTGGGGAGCACAGGATGACAGCGAATCGATTGGCGCCATCCATCGAGCGCTTGACCTGGGTGTGAACTGGATTGACACGGCAGCCATCTACGGCCTCGGACATTCAGAAGAGATGGTGGGCCGCGCCCTGAAGGCGACGAGCCACAAACCATATGTCTTTACGAAGTGCTCGATGCGCTGGCATGCGGACCGGTCAATTTACCGGTCGCTCAAGGCCGAATCACTGCGCGAAGAACTCGAGAATTCGTTGCGCCGGCTTGGTGTGGAAACCATCGACCTTTACCAGATTCATTGGCCAAACCCGGAGGCAGAGATCGAAGAAGGATGGGAAGCGCTGGCGCAATTCAAAGAGCAGGGAAAGGTTCGCTGGATCGGTGTCTCGAATTTCTCGGTTGACCAGATGAAGAGAGCGCAGAAGATTGCACCGATCACAAGCCTGCAGCCGCCTTACTCGATGTTGCGCCCGGCGATCGAGCGGGAGATTTTGCCCTTCGCGGAGGAAAACGGAATAGGTGTCATCAACTACTCGCCGATGGTATCGGGTCTGCTGACAGGAAAGATGACGCGAGAGCGCGTAGCGGCTCTGCCTGCGGACGATTGGAGAAAGCGTGCGGTGGAATTCAATGAGCCCCGCTTGAGTCGGAATCTCAAGCTGGTGGATCTGCTGCGCGAGATAGGGGCGGAGCATGGCGTCGGGCCCGGAGTGGTGGCCGTGGCGTGGACGCTGCGGCAGCCTGCACTGACTGCGGCGATTGTAGGCGGGCGCAGCGCAGACCAGGTGGAAGGTCTGGCGCCGGCACTGTCGTTCCGGTTGGCAGATGCGCAATATGCCCGGATTCAGCAGTTCCTGTCGGAGAATGCGGCCTGAATTGTCGCGATGCGCGAAAATGAAAAACCCCGGCTTGGGCCGGGGTTTTTCATTGGCTTGAGATTTTCGATTACATCGCGGCGACGAAGTCGGGCACCACGATGGCTGCATTCTCTTGCAGCAACTGCGTCATGCGAGCTGCCATGCCGGTATACATCGACGCGGCGCGGAAAGCGTTGACGCGAACTCCCTCGCTGGCCTGGCTGAATGCGTATTGCACCAGCGCCATGAGAACACATACTCGGATCTGCATCGCATCGCTACGGAGCGTCTCGATCAATTCACGGTCGACGGATCCGCAGTTGCGGCCGGCGTAATCCGCCATTTCGAGCATGACTCTGGAGTTCTGGTAGATGGCCCAAAGACCGTGCGCACCCTGAATGCGCTTCCATGTCTCTTCAGGCGTGGTGCTGACCCCTTCCTTCCACAGGAAGTGGTCGCTCAGCTCGCGGGCGCTCCAGTCTGGACGGAGGCGCACGATAAGCGAGTCCCACGATTGCGTGTTTCGCCGGCGAATCCCTTCACGCCAACGACCAAGGTAAAGAGCCACAACTGCGAGAGTGGCAATTTGAATCAGAGGAAAGATCATCTGCCGACCTCAGGCCGAATTACGGAAGCCTTTCTTCGAAGGCTTACCTCGGCACTCTCTAAAACTGCTTCTCTACTCTTAGCAGAAAACCCCTCCTGTGGAAATTCAAACTGCCGGAATTTCACACAGATTCTCACGAAGAGTACCCACAGTTTTTGCGCACATGAGTAACTTAAAGTAACCTTCCTCAAGGGTCAATGATACTTTTCGGTCAGTGGGAGTCGGAGCTTAAGCAATTGATTTTAAGTATTTTATTTGCTCTAGATTCTTGCGAATTGGCGCGGATGATGCCAAAGGAGGAATGACCCGGTTTCGGTCATCGCTAGGTGGGCAAGTTACTGCCCTTTGTGCCTCGTACTCGAATTGGTCAGCGCGCTGCGCTCGGCCCGTGCGACACCCGCCACGGCAAGAAGCAGGTTCTGCATCTGAGGAGTGAATTCACGGCGTTCGGCTTCTTTCTGGGCAAAGCTCACGATCCAGTAGAGAAGGGAACAGAGGAAACTGCCAATGACGAACTGATTGAGATGCTTATATTGATTGACGGTTTCCTGGTGGGTACTGAGAAGAGCCGTACCAAGGCTGACCAACGAATAGAAGCCCATTCCGGTGGCGACTTGCAACTCGCGGTCGCGGAAACCGATGGACAGGAGCTGACTAAAGCCGGCCAGGAGCAGGAAGACGAGGATTCTGAGGATGGCCACCGTCTGCTGCATGCGACCAATGAGCTGGCCCAAAGGCGATGTGAGCGCGAGTCCAGGCAGCGCAGCGAAGGGCCAGATGGCGGCTCCGACGGCGAGAATCAGTGCTGCCACCGCCACAATCGTGAAGCGGGGCAGTGAGGCGCGAATCGGGCGCAGAACTGACCATGCCAACTCGACAAACACACCAAACTGAAGCATCGAATCGATGATCGTTTGTACAAAGTAGGTTGTTGAATTGTAGAGCGTAGGGAAGAAGATCTGGCTGAGAAGGCCGCCTGTATTGCTTGCAAGATCCCAGATACAGTAGAGAACGAAGACTGGCAGCAGCTTCCAGACGCGACGATAAATCAGCAGCCCGACTACTACTGCCTCCGTCACAATCCCGGCCAGCCAAATCGTGTTGTCCAGACTCATCCCCTACATCCCGTCTGAACCAATCGATGCAATGGACTGAGTGTAGCAGCAATCTGATTGCTGCTACCCGGAACCAAAGTTACGCCTGTACTTTGTGCCCGCGACCGTCCGGAATGGGAATGGGTCCCATCGGGATTGCCGCCAGCTTGCGGCCACCACCATCCGGAATCGGAATGGGTCCCATCGGGATGGCTGCCAACTTGCGGCCGCCACCGTCCGGAATGGGAATGGGTCCCATCGGGATCGCTGCCAACTTGCGGCCGCCACCATCCGGAATCGGAATGGGCCCCATCGGGATTGCTGCCAACTTGCGGCCACCACCGTCCGGAATGGGAATGGGTCCCATCGGGATGGCGTTCAGCTTGTGCCCGCGACCGTCCGGAATAGGAATGGGTCCCATCGGGATGGCTGCCAACTTGTGACCGCGACCGTCCGGAATGGGAATGGGTCCCATCGGGATTGCGCTCAGCTTGTGACCGCCACCATCTGGAATCGGAATGGGTCCCATCGGGATCGCGTGAGCTTTCACCGAGGACAAAGCAACTACCGCTCCAAGTGCCACAACCGCAATCTTTACGATGTTCGAAGGCATGTACAGACTCCTCACGTAGTTGTTACTTCAGTACGCACGGAAAGACTACCCGAAAAGATGCATGAAATCTACTACAAAAGTACTGAGAACAAAGAATTTTTCTGGCAACCCGGGGGAGGCCTGTGGAAGCGGTTTTGCAAACCCAAACCAACCCCATACCTATCTGCTGAATCCCGGCAAAACCCGAGAAAGACGGAAGCCCGAAATTCACTCATCGCCACCAAAAAATTGCCTCAGATCGAGAGCTTTTTTGACCTGCGGACCCAGGTCGTCCCTATATTTGGTAAACCGCTTGCCCTCAGACGACGCAGAGGGTGGTGACGTGAGTAATTTCAAGCCCTTGTGAGTCTCGAACAAATTCTCAGCGCGAAGTCCGCTATCTTTACGGAATGACCCGATCGTTGCGAAGGAGAATCGCGTGATCCCCGGGCTGCGCGCTCCATTCAATGCCGCATTCACAGAGGATCGTTATCGGGCCCTCCTGGCGCATTTGCGCCAAGCGAGCGGCGGCCCCATCGACTTTCGAATCGCTGAAACTCCAGTGTTTGTAGAGGAATCGATGCTCCAGACCATGGCGCAGGAAGGAGAGGTGCTCGCCGCGCATTTGATTGCGTCCCCGGAGTATCTCAGTGCGGCGCGGCGCGCGATTCCGTCGGGCTATTGCGTAGCCAACGAGACCTCACATCCTCATTTCCTTACGGCTGATTTTGCGCTGGTACGCGATCGCAGCGACCGACTTGTTCCGCGGCTTGTGGAGATTCAGGCGTTCCCGTCTGTTTTTGCGTTTCAAGCGGAGCTGTGCGCTGCTCATCGCCAAGCGTACGAATTGCCAGGGACTCTGGGCTCGTTTCTTGGCGGGCTGAACGAGGCTGAGTACTGGGACCTTTTGTCGAAGACGGTCCTGGGCGGCCATGATCCGAAGAATGTCGTGCTCACAGAGGTGGATCCGCAAAGCCAAAAGACCTTACCCGATTTCAACTGCACGGCGAAGAGGCTCGGGATTGCCGTCGTCGACATCGCAACAATCAAGCCGATCGGCGACAAGCTCCATTACATGGATGCGCGGGGCCGATCGATCCCGATTCATCGCATCTACAATCGCGCCATCGCCGACGAGTTGATCGCGCGCTCGATCCCATTGCCGTTCGACTTGACACGGCCGTGGGATGTGGAGTGGGCAGGACATCCTAACTGGTATTTCCTGATCAGCAAATTCTCGGTGCCCTGGTTGATGAGTGAGCAGGTTGTGCCGCCAGCGGTGTTTCTCAATGAATTCATGGAAGGGCCGGGTCGAGCCAAGCTGGCAAATGCAGGAGTTGAATTGCCCTCGCGCGTGAATGCTGATGCTGTCTACAGCGATCTTCTTCTAAAGCCGTTGTTCAGTTTTGCGGGCAAAGGGATCCAGTTTGAACCGACCCAGGCGCAGCTCGAGGCCATTCCTGCCGAACGCCGCGGGGACTACCTTCTGCAGCAGCGCATGACTTTTGTACCTACGATCGACACGCCCCATGGGATAACCCAGGCGGAGTTCCGCATCTTGTATATATGGCCGGATGGAGAAAAGCTGACGGCCACTCTTTCGCTGGTAAGGCTTGGTCGGGGCAAAATGATGGGCGTCGACCATAATAAGAACCAAGCCTGGGTAGGCGCTTCTGCGGCGTTTTTTCCTCAGGGGTGAGCCGCGGGACGGGAAGATCTCGGTCCTGGCGGCGCAAGTTCCAGATGTGGCGGTACATAGTCGATTACCTGCTGAAAAACTTTCGTGCCCTACGTTTCAAGTCAGAATTCGGTTACAGTGACGTTTAGGTTTTACAAATTTGCAATTCCGGAAAGCAGCATGAAGGAAACTTCGAAGATTAATCTCGCGCCCAAACAAGGCCATGCACCCGCCGGCTCTTCGCGGAAGGAAGTTCGGTGTGCGGTCCGCTTTCCCCTTTCCCTCCAGGCGGTGCTTTCTTCAGACCGTGAGGAGTCAAAAGCTTTGACGCGGAATGTCTCGGCCAGTGGTGTATTGCTTGAAGTGCACGATCCGCTTCAAGTTGGTCAGGGCATCGATTTCTCAATTCGAATGCCCGGCGACGTATTAGGCGCACCCGGCGACGTCATGGTTCGTTGCCATGGTCGTGTGGTACGCTGCTCGTTAAGCCAGGGCCACTACCAGGCTGCTGCAACAATCGACGAATACCGGTTTGCGGAGCGGTGAGGCACGCGCTGGCGGTTGCAGCTTATTTATGGAATTTTTGGACGAAACTCCTGATGGCGAAGTGACGGACGGCCCTGTAAGACCAGGCGCTATCCGAATTATTCTGGCGGACTCCCAAGCGATTTATCGTGTTGGAATCCGGAAGATTTTTGCGCTCGAAGACGACCTTCGCGTCGTCGCGCAAGCCGACTCCATGGAAAATCTGAAAGCGGCGATCGAGCGGTATCCAACCGATGTTGTGCTGCTCGAAGGGGGCCTGCTGGTCGGTGCGCCGACTGCGATTGCAGACCTGCTGCGCATTGCGCCCGACGTCAAGCTCATTGTTCAGGCGATTTCAGCCGACGAGGTCCAGACGGTAGAACTCTACCGCCGCGGCGTGCGAGGCATCATCTCGCGCTCCATCTCGCCCGATCTGCTGGTACGGTGCGTTCGTCGTATCGCAGCCGGCGAAACGTGGATCGACAATCAATCGGTCAACTGGGTCATTGACGCCTATCGCTCACAGGCGGCAGCGCTGGTAAGCCCGCGCAGTCAACCACGCCTTTCTCCCAAGGAGATGGCGATTATTACCTGCATTACGCAGGGCAAGCGCAACAAGGAAATCGCGTTCCAGCTCGGCACCACGGAACAGGTCATCAAGAACTATCTTAGAAAGATTTACGACAAGCTAGGCGTTTCAGATCGGCTCGAACTGGCTCTCTACTGCTTGCACAATAAGATCATTCAGTCGGACGTCGATGAAGAGACCGTGGCAAAGAAGATCGTGAGCCGCTAAATTACAAGTTCTCGATTTCCCGCCGAACAAGTTTGCTAGAAGTGCTGCCGCGAGGCCTACTGAGTCGCCGGTTTTCCGTCGCACGGGACGGCGCCTGAAGCAGTATGGCCATCGCAGCTGCCCGCACTTTGCGCCTCCACGCATGGCTTCCGTGCCACCTCGAGCAGGCGCGTCAACTGCGCGAGCTCTTCTCCAGACAGATGTCCCAATAAATTCTTCGGCTCTTGTTGGATCACCGGATCCATCTGGCGCAGCAGATCGAGTCCCGCCTCGGAGATTTGTGTCCAAACCACGCGTCTATCGCTGCGATCCCGCTGCTGGCGGATCAGCTTGAGTGCTTTCAGGCGTCTCAGCAAACGCGTGATATCCGGTTCCGCCGTAATCATCCGATCGCCAATGGCCGAACATGTGAGCCCGCGCGGATGCGATCCGCGCAGGATACGCAACACGTTGTACTGCGTGCTGGTGACTCCCCAGTCGCGACTCAGCCGCTGAAACGCACGCTGTACGCAGTCGGCAGTCCGCATCAGGTTCAGGAGCGCCTCTTCCTCGGCACTCGAGAAAGGGCTCTCCTGGGCGATCTCATGCTTTAAAGCTGCCATGTTTTCTGCGGCTCCCTGCGGCGGATGCGCCGACTAGCTTGTGGCACGGCCAGCGCTACTGTTTTACAGCATCCAGCTCAATCTGCAACTTCACATCGTCGCCCAGCATTGCGGCCGGCATCTTCGGCGCGAGTCCGAAATCGGAGCGCTTGATGGTTGTGGTCGCGGAGAAGCCGGAGTGCGGCTTGTGATCCATTCCTTGCACGGGGCCTGAAGGACCTTCAACATCGAGGGTCACTGGCTTGGTGATGCCGTGCAGCGTCAGGTTTCCATTGATCGTCAATCCGTTCGGTGTCTTCTCGACACCGGTAGAGATGAAGGTCGCTGTGGGGAATTGGGCGACGTTGAAGAAGTTATCTGACTTGAGGTCCGCATCGCGGCCGCTGTTGCCGGTATCGACCGTCGTCACGTCGATGGTCATGTTCACCGCAGATTTTGTAATGTCCGCTTCATTCCACACGATCGTCCCACCCAGGTTGCCGAAGTGGCCATGAACCCGCGAGAGGCTCATGTGGAGGATGGAGAAGTCGACTTCGCTGTGTGCCTTGTCGGGGCTCCACGTCGAAGTTTGCGCCATGGTCCATGGACCGGCCAGAGCCAGTATGCCAGCAAGAGTAGCTACTCGTTTCATTGCATCCGTCCTTTGGAGAGTGGGCCCGATTGTGGGCCGCGAGAGGTTGCCGGCAGAGTCGTTCAAAGACCCGGCTTGAGTCTGGGCGCTGGAGCGGAAAGAGCGTCGCGGCCTCAGAGCGCCTCAATGGCGCCTATCCATCAGACGCGCGAGGGAACTATTCGTTGCAACAAATATCTCCGCTAGGTCACTGATTGCGGACCTCCTGTCACAGAACAGACGGAAGAAACCAGGGAGCGCAGGGGTGCCATGCACAAAGTCGAGCGTCTGCTATGCTCCGGATCATGTCTTTTGTCCGCGACTTTCGCCAGTTGAGCCGCTCGCAACGTCATACCTTTATCGCTTCGTTTCTAGGATGGACTCTCGACAGCCTCGACTTTTTTCTGCTGGTCTTTTGCGTCAAGGCGATTGCCACGGAGTTTCACGGCAAACCTTCCGATGTGCTGGGTGCGGTCTTCCTTACGCAGGCGTTCCGGCCCGTGGGCGCGGTGATTTTTGGAATGCTGGCCGATCGCTTTGGACGGCGCCCGGTGCTGGTGTTCAACATCCTCAGCTTCTCAGTGATCGAATTGGCCTGCGCTTTTGCGCCGTCGCTGAATATGCTGCTGGTGCTTCGCGCGTTGTTCGGCATTGCTATGGGCGGCGAGTGGGGTGTGGGCGCTGCGCTGTGCTTTGAGACGCTTCCGCGCGAAGGCCGCGGGACGTTCTCCGGCATCCTGCAGGAAGGATATGCGTTCGGATCGATCCTGGCGTCGGCCGCATTTGCTCTACTGTTTCCACTGATCGGATGGCGCGGTTTGTTCATGGTGGGCGCGAGTCCGGCATTGCTCGTGCTTTACGTCCAGGCAAGCGTGGAGGAGTCGCCGGTGTGGCTGGCTGGGGCGAGCGAGCGCACACAGGCCCGGCAGAAGGGAAACAGATTTGCGCAGGTGCTGCATTTCATTCCGACCTTTCTCTTTCTCGTTCTGCTGATGACGGCGTTCATGAGCTTCTCGCACGGAACGCAGGATGTGTATCCGACCTTCCTTACCGTCCAGATGAAGTTGTCGCCTGCGACAGTGGGCCTGATCGGCGTGCTCTACGGCCTGGGTTCGATCGCTGGCGGCTACGTCTTTGGTGCTCTGTCGGAGAAATGGGGACGCAAGCGAGCAATCATCACGGCGGCGATGCTTTCAATTCCGGTGATTCCGTTGTATGCCTACGGGCATTCGGCCGCGATGCTGGGCGTGGGCTCGATTTTGATGCAGTTTATGGTGCAGGGAGCCTGGGGCGTGGTGCCTGCTTACTTGACCGAACTCTCGCCGGCGCCGGTGCGGGCTACCGCTCCCGGACTGGCCTACCAGCTGGGCGGATTGATCACGTCGTGGAATGGGAAAGCACAGGCGCTGGTGGCGGAGCGGTGGGGCTCCTACCCGCCGGTATTGGCGATTACCGTGGTGGTAGTTGCGTTGACCTTGTCTGTGCTGGCGGCGCTGGGGCACGAAGCGAAGGGCGCGGAGATGAGCGCGGTTTGAAATTTCGTCAGCGGCTGTAGGACCCGACCAATACTCCGCGAGCGAGCACATGCCCTTTCATCGCCTCATCGAGTTGTGCGCGGGTGGCCCCGGGCGCAAGATTTAGCACGGAGTCGAGCGCAAACAGCGTAAAGCTGTAGTGGTGTGCGCGATGCCCTCCAGGACAGGGGCCTCCGTAACCGATCTTGTCGAAGTCGTTGCGGCCTTGACGTGTACCATCGGGTAACTGATCCTGAGCGGAAAAGGACTGGGGCAGCAAGCGTGCTGCGGGGGGAAGGTTGAAGACCACCCAATGCACGAATGAACCCATGAGGGCATCGCGGTCATTGAGGATCAATGCGAAGCTCCGAGTGCCTGCAGGAGGCGCATCCCATTGAAGCGCGGGAGAAATATCGGCGCCATCGCAGGTGAAAATGGCCGGAATACGCTTGCCGGTGAAGCTCGATGGGCCGAGGTGAAGTGAATCCGCCCCATCCGCCTCCACCGCCGGCGCGGAATGGCGATGGCAGCCCACCCAAAGTGAAGCGGTCAGGGTGGTTGTCAGCAGCAGGCACATCTTGGACGTGCGGTGGATTTCAGAGCGCATCGCGGTCCATTCTAGCCCGCTTGTCGGGTGCCTTTGGTGCTGACCGAGCAGGTGCCCGGCCGGAAATTTGCAGACGCGTAACAATCGGTGTTGCACAATCATCTGTGGGAGACTTCTGAAGTGCCGCGTATTCACTTTCAACTTCAACTCGCCGAACTCAAAGACAAGCTCCTGGCCATGGCTGCTCTTGCGCAGCTGGCGGTCGAGTCCGCGGTCGATGCCTATCTGCAGCGCGATCAAGGCCTTTGCCAGTACGTTAAACAGAATGAGACAGCCATCAACACGGCGCAGCGGGAGCTGGACGAGATGGCGTACGAACTGCTCGCCAAAGAACAGCCGATGGCCATCGATCTGCGCTTCATCCTGGCGGTGATCAAGATCAACGGGGACCTGGAGCGGATCGGCGACCAGTCGATGGCAATCTCTCGACGCACCCGCGATCTGTTGAAGCAGGGTGAAGTCGAGTTGCCAGTGGACTACTCGGCAATGGGCGAGTACGCGGCGCGGATGATACGCACGGCGATCCAGGCGCTCTTGGATGGCGACGCTCGGCTGGCGGACACGGTGCGCGAGATGGACGACGAGATCGACCGTATGAATCGCCGCGCCAACGCCGATTTGCTGAAGCTGATCCAGGACAAGCCTGCGTATACCCAACAGGCGATGAATGGCCTGATGGTTTCGCGCAACCTGGAACGGATTGCCGACCATGCCTCGAACATTGCTACAGACGTGATCTTCTGGATCCGCGGAGCGGATGTACGGCACCAGTTGAGCTTGTCGATGGATTAAGTGAGGCCGGAAAACTGGTCAGAGAAGGAAACGAAGAAGGCCGCCCGATAGGCGGCCTTGCTGCGTCTAGGGGAGGGAAAGTGTACGAGCTAGCGCGTGGCTTCAAACAGAAACCAGGCGCGCCGTTCGGCTTCGTCGATCCATACCTCGATCAGGCTGGTAGTCGCGTAGTCGTTGGCTTTTGAAGTCACTTCGTGCGCCGCACGAAGGCTTTCCACCAGCGCCTTGTTGTCGGCATGAAGCTCAATGAGCATGTCCCGCGCGGGCACAAACTCCTGGTCGTTGTCGTTGATGCGCTGAATGCGGGCGATGTGCCCGATCGAGCGAATGGTGGTGCCGCCGATTTTGCGCACGCGTTCCGCGATGTCATCGCCGATGGCGAAAATCTGCGTCGCTTGCTCGTCCAGCAGAAGATGGTAGTCGCGGAAGTGGGGACCGCTCATGTGCCAATGGAAGTTCTTGGTCTTGAAATAAAGCGAGAAGACGTCGGCCAAAATGGCATTCAGGACGCTGGAAAGATTTTTTACATCCTCGGGGCCGAATCCATCGGCGACATTGGTCTTTGCGGCCTTTGATTGCGAACTTGTATGCGTTGACATGACACTCCTTGTCGAGAGCCGCTGCAAAGCGAGCTCTAACCACTAGGATGCGTCGCCGGGGAGAAGGTTTCTCAAAGTCGCTTGATTCAAAGGTGGGAAAAAAGAAGGGCGCCGCGAGGGCGCCCTGTCTGAAAAAAGAATGTTAGACCGTTTGCGTCGCAAGAGTTGCATAATGCAGCAGGACGGCCACCGCACAACTGGTGAGCCTCGTTTCGGCCGAGTCTGCCCGGCTCGTAAGAATGACTGGAACCCGCGCGCCGAGCACGATGCCTGCCAGCTGCGCTCCGCCTAGATACTCGAGCTGCTTGGCGAGCATGTTGCCGCTCTCCAGGTCGGGCACGACCAGGATGTCTGCCTGTCCGGTGACGGGCGAGTCTAGATGCTTGATCTTTGCGGCTTTGAGACTGACCGCAGTGTCGAAGGCCAGGGGACCATCGAGAATGCCGCCCGTTATTTGTCCCCGGTCGGCCATCTTGCACAAAGCCGCGGCTTCCATCGTCGAGGGAATCTTCGGGTTGACGGTTTCAACGGCAGAGAGCAATGCGACCTTTGGTTCTGGAATTCCCAGCGCATGCGCAAGATCGATCGCGTTTTGCACAATGTGAATCTTGTCTTCGAACTCCGGCTTGATGTTGATTGCTGCGTCGGTAATCAGGAGCGTGCGCGCGTAGGCCGGCGTGTCCATAACGAAGACGTGGGTAATGCGGCGTGCGGTGCGAAGGCCTGTGTCCCGCTGCATCGCGGCTTTCATCAGTTCATCGGTGTGCAGGCTGCCCTTCATCATGGCCTGCGCATTGCCGCTGCGGCACATGGCAACGCCTATCTCCGCGGCCTTGGCTTCGCTGTCCGCTTGAAGGATGGCGAATCGGCTGATGTCGGCGCCGGTCTTTGCGGCCAGAGCCTTCATGTCGGCTTCGTCACCGATCAGAGTGGGCTCGATCAACCCTTCAGCTGCGGCTTCGATGGCGCCTTTCAGGGCGACGTCAGAAAGCGGCCAGACAACTGCTGTTGTGATGGCCGGTAGAGATTTGCAGCGCGCTAGAAATTTGTGGAAGACGTGATAGTCGGCGGGATGGCTGACCAGCGGGTCTACGACTACAGCTTCAGCAATGGGGGCAAGATCGCTCATTGATTCGAGTCTCCGGGCCGAGTCGGCATCACTCCGGCCTCATGCCTTCATTCTTACCCGGAGGACATGATTCGCGTGTGCGATCGGTCACAGCACGGTCAGGTGTCGCGGAATGCGGTATCCGCAGGAATCGAAGCCGCGGACGCCGCCGATCGGAGGTCCCGCGGCTCGTCTTCACTTGATGCCAATCACCATGGAATCAGGGCCGACCAGATGCTCGACGCGTGTCTCGCAGAAGCCGGCTTCCTTCATCCAGCCGATGCAGGCGGCGCCGGTGTAGTCGAAGCCCCCGGGGGTCTCGATCAGCATATTCAGGCTCATGAGCAGTCCGAAGGCGTTCTTCGTTCGGTCATCGTCAATGATCGCGTCGTAGGCGATGAAAGCTCCGCCCGCCGGAAGCGCGTCATACGCCTTGCGGATGAGCATCTTTTTCTCCTCCAGATTCCAGTCGTGGAGAATGTGGCCCATCATGATCACGTCGGCTCGGGGAAGCGGCTCTTTGAAGAAGTTGCCCTGCTGAAACCGCACGCGCGTCGAGACTCCATTGGCCTCGACATACTCCTCGAAGATCGGTGCGACTTCTGGGAGATCGAAACCGGTGCAACTCAGGTGAGGATTCTTGAGTGCCACCTGCACAATGAGATCGCCTTGCGCAGTGCCACAATCGGCAGCCGTTTTGTAATTTGACCAGGAAAACTGAGAGGCAATCGCAACGTTTGCTCCGCGGCTCACTCCCGTCATGGCACGCAGAAAGCCTTTCAGGCGCGCTGGGTCGGCGTAGAGAGCTGTGAAGACCTCTGCTTCTCCCGGTTCCTCGTTCTGGCGCTCGCCGGTGCGCAGCCCAACCGTGAGTTTGGACCAATGCGGATAGAGGCGCTTGTTGGCCATTTCGAGCATGCCGCCGATGTAAGACGGCTTGTGCTTGTCGAGAAAGACATCGGTCGATGGTGTGTTGGAATAGAGGCCGTTCTGCCGTTCAAGAAAACCGAGTGCCACCAGGGCGTCAAGGAAGTCCTCGGCCGAACGAGGATGCAGGCCAACACGGCCGGCGAGTGTATGCAGATCCTCTGGATGCTTTGCGAGTTCGGTGAAGATCTCCATTTCAACGGCGCTTAAGAGAGTTTTTGAGGCCCAGAACGCGAGGCCGACTTGCAGAATTTGTTCGGGATTAGGAGCAGCAGATTGAGACATGAATTGGAATCATTCCTTTCTCGTGCATTGACAGCGTGTCCTTGGGGAATTGACCGGGGCAGGTTCGGGGAGTGGAAGGAGTGTACAGGATGGCGGGCACCTGGCGTTGAGGCTTTTCTGGATGCGATCGTACGGGCCTTTTGTTTTGCGGCAACCGTCAAAGCTGCTATGCTGCGAGCGCTGGAAAAACCGATTTACATGAGGGGTGGGACGCGATGTGGTTCCTTGGGATGGATGTAGGCACAGGCGGCACACGAGCCGTGATTGTGGATGCGGATGGAAAGCTCATCAGCGGCGCATCAAGTGAGCATGCGCCCTTCCGTACGCCGCACCCCGGTTGGGCCGAGCAGGATCCCGAGGACTGGTGGCGTGCTGCGCAGGAAGCAATACGCGAGGCAGTTGCTGCAATTCCGGAGCCACGTCAGGAGATTGCCGGCATTGGCTTGACCGGCCAGATGCACGGAGCGGTGATGCTCGACGAGAACGGTGCTGTGCTGCGGCCCGCGTTGATCTGGTGCGACACGCGTACCCAGCCCGAATGTGACTGGCTGCACGAGAAGATCGGCTACGCGAAACTGATCGAGCTCACCTGCAACCCCGCGTTGCCCAACTTTACGCTCACCAAGTTGCTCTGGGTGAAAACCCATCAGCCGGAAATCTTCGCGAAGATTCGCCACGTGATGTGTCCGAAGGATTATGTCCGCTATCGGTTGACTGGAGAGTTTGCCATTGACGTTCAGGAAGCGTCGGGTACGCTGCTCTTGGATGTGACGCATCGGCGTTGGTCAAAGGAAGTGGCCGAGGCTGCGGGAATTCCGGAGAGCTGGTTGCCCACGGTGTACGAGTCTCCCGAAGTTTGCGCGAAGATCTCGGCGCATGCCGCCGGGCTGACGGGCCTGAGGGCGGGCACGCCCGTGGTTGCGGGCGCCGGCGATCAAGGCGCAGGTGCCGTAGGCATGGGGATTCTGCAGCCGGGTTCGGTGTCGGCGACGATCGGAACGTCTGGGGTTGTGTTCGCGGCCACTGCCGATCCAACGAAGGATCCAAAGGGAAGGTTGCACACGTTCTGCCACGCCGTCCCTGGCCTATGGCATGTCATGGGCGTGACGCAGTCGGCGGGTTTGAGTCTGCGCTGGCTGAAGGAGACGTTCTTTGCAGGCCAGGATTACGACAGCATGAGCAGCTCGGCAGCCGCAGTTCCTGCAGGGAGTGAGGGCCTCCTATGGGCTCCGTATCTGCTGGGTGAACGCACGCCCCATCTCGATCCAGAAGTGCGCGCGGCATTTGCGGGGATCGGGACGACACATACCGCGGCGCATTTTGTGCGCGCGGTGCTGGAGGGTGTGGCCTATTCGCTGCAGGATACCTTCACCCTTTTTGCCGAACTGGGGATTCCGGTAAGCGCTGTCCGGTTGGGCGGAGGCGGTGCCCGCGGCCCTCTCTGGCGAAGAATTCAGGCGGGCGTCTACGGCCAAACCGTGGAAGTGCTCACTGCGGAAGAAGGCGGCGCTTTTGGTTGCGCGTTGATGGCTGGCGTCGGCACCGGGCACTGGGCCGATCTCGATCAGGCCTGCGGGCGTGCCATCGAAGTGGCGCAGCGCATCGCGCCGGATCTGGCCGATCAGACTGCCTACAAGAGCGGCTATGCGGCTTGGCGCAAGCTCTATCCGGCGCTGAAGAGCCTGCGGTAGACGATCTTCTCGGTGCAGCGGTAGAGACGATCAGGCGGAACGACTCGGATTGAAAGCCCTTCTCTCCGGGATCTCATTGGCGATCGTTTGACGACCTAGTGACGCATAAAAATGATCATTTAGAGCTTAAATGATTAATTTTCGCTAGGCAGATTGTGGCGTGATGCATTAGCCTTCAGGCAAATTGATCTGCCGTGTGAGGGGCCCCATGCGTCGACTTTTCTCATTCGCTCTTTTCTTGTCGTTCTGTGTTGGCATTCCTGCCGAGGCCCAGTCCCAAACCAATGCAGTCCCCGCCTGCGCCGATCTCCATCTTGTTCCTGCCGTGCGTGAGTGCACTGCCGTTGCGAGCGCACCCGCGGGCAAGTCGGGCATCATCGTGGTCGCCGCAAAAAACGCAGAGGATGCGTTCGCCGCCAGGGACCTCGAGGAATCCGTCAAGGCGCATGGGCTTCACGCGGCGGCTTCGCACGCAGTCCGGATCGAGCTGCTACGCGCAGATACGCCGGCCACTAAGAGCTTCCTGAAAGCTCACGAGCTTAGCTTCAGTCCCGCGATGCACGATGAAGGATACATTTTGTCGCGCATGAGAGCTGACTCGCTTGCTGTCATCGCAGAGACACCGGCCGGCCTCTTCTATGGCGCGCAAACGGTGAAGCAACTGGTGCGCGGGTCGGGTGAAGAGGCCGTGCTGCTTGAGCCCACCCTTCGCGATTGGCCGGCGATGGCGCATCGCGGATTGAGCGACGACTGGTCGCGCGGGCCACTGCCATCGATGGAGTTTCTGAAGCGCGAGATTCGTACGCTCGCGGCCTACAAGTACAACATCTTTTCGCCCTACTTTGAACACACCTTCGCCTATTCCACGACACCCGTGGCGGCTTTTCCCGGCGGGTCGATGACGCCCGACGAGGCTCGCGAACTGGTGGACTACGCGACCAAATACCACATCCTCGTGATTCCGGAACAGGAGGCGTTCGGGCACCTGCATCATGTGCTGAAGTTTGAGCAGTACTCCCCTTTAGGAGAAACTCCGCATGGAGCTGTGCTTGCGCCCGGCGATCCAGGCTCGTTGCCCGTCATTGCAGGCTGGTTCGACGAGCTGACGAAAGTCTTTCCGGCTCCCTACGCGCACATCGGCGCTGACGAGACGTTTGAACTTGGTTTGGGGCGCACACGCGACGAGGTCAAGCAGCAGGGATTAGGCAAGGTGTATCTCAATTTTCTCGGGCAAGTTCACCAAGCGCTCGAGCCGAATCACAAGAGGTTGCTGTTTTGGGGTGACATTGCCGAGAACCAGCCGGAGCTGGTGGGAACACTGCCCAAGGACATGATTGCGGTTCCGTGGCACTATGATGCGAAGCCGGATTTTACGAAGGCGATTGAACCCTTTATCAAGGCGGGGCTCGAGACTTGGGTTGCGCCGGGCGTGAACAACTGGAATCGTCTCTACCCCAACAACAACGAAGCAATGGGCAACATTCGCGCGTTTGTCCGCGACGGCCAGAAACTGGGCGCGACCGGCATGCTCAACACCGTGTGGAACGACGACGGGGAGGGGATCTTCGATGAAAACTGGTTCGGCGTGCTTTTTGGCGCGGCCGCAGCATGGCAGCCTGGCGAAGCTTCAGAACAGAACTTCACAGCTTCGTTCGGACAGGCATTTCACGGAGATTCGACAGGCAAGATCAGCGACGCACAGAGAGCCATGATGGCTGCCCATGATGTTCTGAAAAAGGCTGGCCTGCGGGATGCGCAGGACCGCTACTTCTGGGTTGATCCATTCTCGCCGCAGGGGCAGGAAATTTCCGCGAAGCTGTTGCCCGTGGCCCCTGAACTACGCCTGGATGCGGAGCGCGCTCTTACCTTGCTGGCGCAGGCCCGGGCAGAGGGCCCTCTGCAAAACCAGCAGGCACTGGACGCGCTGGAACTGGGCGCGCGGCGCATCGATTTCGTCGGCCTGAAATTCCAACTCAGCGCCGATTGCGGCAACTTCTACGCGCAAGCGCAATCGCTGGCGGGGGATCAGAGCCGGTGGGGCGAGGTTTCCAATCTGCTGCACACCATCGGTTCAAACAATGGCCGCATGCAGGACATGCGGGATGGCTATGCCTTGCTGGGGCAATTATTTGAGAAAGCCTGGATGCAGGACGACCGTCCCTACTGGCTGGCCAACAATATGGACCACTACGCAGCAGCCACCCAACTTTGGATCAACCGGAGCGAACAATGGCAGTCTGTCGTAGAGCGCTGGTACACGACTCATACGCTGCCCAGCGCTGCTGAGGCCGGTATGCCAACCGCGAACTAAGTGGTCAGCGGGATGCAGCTACAAGAACCTCTTCACTGCGCGAAGAAAAATCCGCATAGACGAAGCCGTCACGTTCGACGATTGCGCCTGCTTCGATTGGGATTGCTGTGTTGAACATTGGTCCCTCATAGACGCAGGTGTGGAACTCGCCGCGCTCCCCGCAGGGATCGGCACTCGAGGGCAGATCGCGGAGTAAGCTGGCGTCGAATGCGCGGCCAGCGAACGACGCAGGTATTTGTTGCGGGTCGACGCAGGTAAGCCGAGCGCGCAGACCACCGTCGATCATGGCGCGGGCAAGCTGGTCGGTCGGGATTCCCCATAACGGAAAGAGCGGCTCGAGTCCAGTGTCCGCAAGCCGCTTCAACCGATAGTCGCGCACATCCTGGAGGAAGAGATCTCCAAACGCGATGGCGTCTACCCGTTCACGAGCAGCACGGCTACACGCTTTGGCCATGCGGTGCTCATAAATCTCGTTGGAGCAAGGCCAGGGCAGCGGGATGGTCCACAGCGGCAATCCGGCAGCTGCGGCCTGCGCTTCGAGCAGTGCGCGTCGCGTGCTGTGCATCGCGACACGCTGAAATTCCTGATTCAACGTTGTGAGCAAGCCGATGACTTCGATATCGGGTTGCTGGCGCAGAACGTGAAGAGTCCACGCGCTGTCTTTTCCGCTGCTCCAGGAGAGGAGAACACGCTTCATGCGGCTATGCTACACGGCGGCAAACGAAGGCCTGCCAAAAAAAGCGACTGGCCTGGCGCCGCGAGCGAGCCAATTCAGTATGAAGTCGGCATGCAATGGAGTGTTCTCGCTGGAATCGCCGACACGAAGAACGAACTTGCCGGAATCGGTGGTCCATTTGTGCGCCGACTCATCCCAGTAGCTGAAGGCGCGCGCATCGAGCGACAGAGTCCCACGGCTGATTTCGCTGAGTGCGAGCGATACCTTTTCGAAGCCCTTGAGTTCGCGCTCGGGTCGTTCGGCTTTTGCGGATGGATCGGAGACCTAAAGTTGCGCAACAGTCCGATGTACACCCATGCGACCAGCTGGGGATTGACGGTTCAAAGCCGTGTACACGCTCTAGCACGCCGAAGTCCAATGCACAACAAAGAGCGATCACGCCATGTGACATTAGTCACAGCGCGGGGTGAATGATGTCACTGCTGATGTCTTCGCGCGAGCGCAGACTCGTTTTCCGAAGGCGAAGTGTCGAAGGCATCCCAGATGCCTCGTTTGGGAGACGCGACGCTTGTGCGATTGCGCATTTGTGTGCGGGGGCAGAAGCATCCGAGACGAGATGCGCACGACCGGAGGCGACCATGGGTTTTGAAGCGGGTTTGAAAACGATCGTCGTAGCGACCGACTTGGACGGCCATTCGGAGGCAGCCCTGGAGTATGCGCGCAAGATCGCCCGCGCGTATGGGGCTCACATCGTGCTCTCGTACGGACTTGATCCCCTGGACTATGCAGCGATTGAGAACGTTCCCAGGGCCTTGTTGCGCGACGTGCCGGAAGAAGCCAGAGCCGCACTGGCCAGAATGAATAACGAACTCTCGCAGGATGGCATCTACAGCCACTCGGAGATTCGTCAGGACACGGTTGTGGGAACGCTCCTGGATGTCGCCAGGCAGCAGGACGCCGGCTTGATCATTGTGGGCACGGAAGGCCGGAATGGCGCGGGGCCGGTTGCCGTGGGAGCAGTCGTTGAGGAACTCGTGCGTCGTGCAACGTGCCCCGTGCTCGCTGTCGCTGCCGACTGGAATGCAGGGCCGTTTCGGCCGATTCCGGGTCGACCTATCCTGCTGGCTGCCGAACGGAACCAGGCGACGAGTGCGGCCGTCGCAACGGCGGTTTCACTGGCCGAAAAGTTTGATCGATCCCTTCTTGTTGTTCATGCTCGTACTGCGGCCGAGGCTTCGGCGTTCCTCAATCCCTGTGCAACGACTTTTGAAGATTTCGGAATTCGGCCTTCTGAAGCTCTTGACGTCCGCTGTGTCGTCAAAGACGGACGTCCGCTCGAAGCGATCACAAACGCCATCACGCAGTATTACCCGAGCATTCTGGTGGTCGGTGTCAAGCGCGTCAGCGAGTCGGGAGGCTTGCATGGCACGGCATTTTCCCTCTTAGCCAATTCCAGAGTTCCCGTGCTTTGTGTTCCAGAAACGGCAGGGGTGCCCACGAGTCTCGGCGCGGAGTCTGTGCAAACCATTGCAGGGTGAGGCAATCTCGACCTCGAAAAGTCTTGGCCAAGAGGTTAGAAACGTGAAGGTCTGCGATATCGATTCGAGCGTGGATGTCCTACCTCGAAGATCAAGGATTCGAAGCAACCGACGCGCGTGAAGTTTGGTTCATCGCGGTTCCGAATGAGATTTTTACTCCGGGCCTTCGGCGCGAGGCGCACGCAAGGGCGGATGGGCTCAAGGGAGATGACACCATGCAAACAGCCACAGGATCTGGACGCGACCAAGCCACAGCGCATCCGTTGGCTGAACTGTTAGCCTGCCCCCCCGCCGCGGCGACTCTCCTGAATGCATGTGCCCGGTCGATCGAAGTCTCTCCGGGAGAGAGCGTGTTCCATCAGGGCGCAGAGTGCGAAGGGCTGTACGTGATTGTTGCCGGTCAGCTGCAGCGTAAGGCAGAACGCATGGAGACACGTGTTGTGCTGGGCGCAAGGCATGCTGGAGAAATCGTTGAACTCGCCGCTGCGCTGGGTTCACGGCGGCACACCTATACGTTGACCGCCCAGACTGCCAGCTCACTCATGATGTTGCCCATCGCCGCGCTCGACGAGGCATTTCACGCCTATCCTCGACTGCGCATGCAACTGCTTGAAGAACTTGCGCGTGAGATTTCTCGTGCCTATATTTCGTGCCAGACCGCCAGAAGAACGCGCGCCTCTTCGCGGCAAGCCAAGAACGCGACCGCTGTTTCTTAATCCGCCTGATTTGGGTTTGTCAGCGGCATCCGTCACACGAGTTTTGAGATTTCTCCGCGTATTTCGCGGGTTTCGAGCGATCAAAAGCGGCGTATACTCATTTCAAGACCTGCAAACAATCAGGCGCTCGGAGCATTATGGCTGGACTCCACCCACACCATCCGCCGGAAGACTGTCTTAACTGCGAACATCGTCACCTGCGCATGTTCTGCAACCTCACCCCCGAAGCGCTGCAAGACTACGACAGCATTGGCATCATGATGAGCCACGCGCGCGGCGCCAAGCTATTCTCCGAGGGAGATCCGGCGCGCAATGTCTTCGTTCTTTGCTTCGGCCAAGCCAAAATCTCTTCGACATCGCGGGACGGAAAAACCATGATCCTCAAGATCGCAGGTCCAGGCGATCTAATGGGGCTCAGCGCCGTGCTTGCCAATGTACCGCACGAAGTTACTGCGGAAGCGATCGAGCCCTGCCAGGTAAAGACCGTACGCAAGCAGGAGTTCGTCGATTTCCTCGGCCGCCATGGGATCGCCAGCATGCATGCTGCGCAGGCTCTGTCGGGGGAATATCTGACCGTGTTTCACGATGCCAAGCGGCTGGCTCTTTCGGGCTCCGCAGCCGGCCGTCTTGCGCGCCTGCTGCTCGATTGGGGACGTTCGTCTGCCAACGGCAAGCCGGAGATTCGATTTACGATGGCGCTCACACACGAAGAGATCGCCAACATGGCCGGCACGTCACGCGAAACGGTGACTCGCCTGCTGAATCAATTCCGTCGCGACCAATGGATCCTGATCAAAGGATCGAGCATGACCATCGTGAAGCCCGATCAACTCGAGCGACTCACCGCGTAGTTTCGACTGCATTTCCGGGCGCGGAGATTCCTCCCACGAATGCGCCTCGGCCGCATCTTCAAGAAATTCGATCAATCACCCGATATGCCCTGTGTGTGGATTCGTAGCCAGGAGTCCGCGGGACGCCGTGCATGCAGATCGAAGTCGACGAGAGCTCCATCGTCAAGGCCAACGCGCAGTTCTGGGATCAGATGCTGTCAATGCACCTTGAACCCATGGCAACCCCGGATCAATTCTGTCTCTCCTCGGGACATGTCGTAGGAATCGTGCAGTTGTCCGGCGCATGGACCGGGCGTGTCGAGATTCGGATGGAGGAAGGATTGATCTACCACGCGACCGCGGCGATGTTGATGCAGCCTCTCGAAACCGTGCTTGAGCCCGATGTTCTCGATGCGGCCCGCGAAATCGCAAATATGATCGCGGGGGTCATCAAGTCTTCTCTTCCGCGGCTCTGCGCTATGTCCGTTCCCGAATCGCTGATTGCCCGCGAAGCCTTCTGCGGTCGAATGCGCGACCGGCATACGGTGGCTGTTGCCTTCCATCACGAAGCAGGAGACATCATGGTCAGCGTCCTGATGCGGACTTGTGCTCCCTAGAAATGCCCGCGAGTCGATCTTTGCGACGCGTGGCTTCGAGAGTCGAAGCGATATCGCACTCTCCTCGCGTTAGGGACGGCGCAGGAAATTTGCCCGCTCCCCTCGCTTTTTCAGCGCTTTGCATGCCTTGGCCGGTGCTGAACAGAGACACTCCAACCGGATTTCCCTCGCCATTTCTCATGTTTCCTTATTGCATCTTTACGCGTTTGACGGCTAAGTTGGGTAATGGAATCCAACCACACAGCCTGTCATACCTGTAGACCCCCACAAGAAGGGTAGGCGTCTGAGCATTCCTGTGCGCTTGTGCTGTCGCATGCAGTTTCTTTTTTTGGCGCATTTCTGAATCGACAACTTTACCAGTACTTTTCGGAGGTTAGGCGAAATGCTTCATCGACGTACTCGAGGTGTATTTACCGTAGCCTTGCTCGCGATCGTCGCGGTTCTTGTGGCTCCGGTCGTTAGTCAAGCGCAGACGTTTCGCGGCGGCATCAACGGAGTTGTCACCGACAGCTCGGGTGCAGTTGTAGCAGGTGCGAGTGTAGAGGCCGCCGACACGGCGACAGGCGTCTCGCACAAAACGATCTCTTCAAGCGGTGGCGAGTATGGCTTCCAGGATCTTCCGCTGGGGCATTACAAGGTGACGGTCACTGCTTCGGGCTTCAAGCCGGAGGTCGTCTCCAATGTGCAGGTTCAAGCAGGCGTGATCTACACGCTTCCCATCAAGGTTTCGATTCAGGCGGCTGGTGAAACAGTTGAGGTTTCAGCCTCAGAACTTTCGCTGGACACGACATCGACGACGCAGGTTGCCGAAGTCGGTGGGCAGGAACTGCAGGACACCCCCCTCAACGGCCGGGACTTTACGCAGCTGATCATTCTGACGCCGGGATTCGCGAATTCGGGCGCCGGTGGCTACGGTTCGCTCAATGGAACGCGTGCCAATCAAGTCAACTGGCAAATCGACGGAATCGACAACAACGATCTCTGGCATAACATCCCGGCCGTCAACCAGGGTGGCGTTTCCGGTATTGCCGGTATCGTGCTACCGATTGATGCGGTCGAGCAGTTCTCGGCGCAGACACAGGCTTCTGCCGAATCGGGCCGCAACCCGGGCGGCAGTGTGAATCTCTCGCTGAAATCGGGTGGCAACGGCCTGCACGGGTCGGCCTACTACTACAACCGCAACGAATTTTTCGGAGCGACGAACCCCTTCACGGCGCCGGATAAGCAGGAAGTCCGTAACTACAACTACGGCTTCTCGGCCAGCGGCCCCATCGTGAAGGATCATCTCTTCTGGTTCACCACCTACGAACACCAGCGGTTCACCATCGGCGTGCCGCAGACCGCGACCGAGCCGAATGTTCCTTGGCAGACTGCAGCTCTGACAGCCCTCGCCAATTTCGGAGTTGCGCCAAGCACGGTCAATCAGAATGTTCTCAAGACCCTCTGGCCATCCGACGCGATCGGCGGCGGCACCGGTGCGCCGCAAACCAACAACTACGTCAGCACAACGCCAGAGTTCGGCTACAGCTACAACGGCCTGGCCAAAATCGACTACACCATCAACGACAAGAACAGCCTGACGGCCCACTGGTTTGTGGGACAGGGCAACCAGGTGGCGCCGGTCGGCTCCACGCTGCCGTGGTACTACGAAGTTGCGCCCATCCACGTGCAGAATTACGCGCTTGTTTACAACCACGTCTTCGCGCCCAATCTCACCAACCAGGTCTTGTCAGGCGTGAACTACTTCAACCAGGTCTTCAACGACGCCAATACGGGCTTCGATATGTCCGCGCTCGGATTCGTCACTGGTTCGACACTTCCCGGTGCGGCAAACATCAAGATCACGGGCTTCGATCCCACTGGCGAAACGCCTCCTGAGGGGCGCAACGACATCACAGGCCATCTCACGGACGACTTGTCGTGGGTGGTCGGCAAGCACCAGATCAAATTGGGCGGCGAGCTCCGCAAGGCGCAGTTGGACGAGTTCTATCAGCGCCACGCTCTGGGCAGCTTTACATTCGATGGATCGCAGGGACCTGACACGGCGAATCCAAACGACAGTTGGGACGCAGGCGACCCCCGCGTCGACGCGCTCGCTGACTTTCTCTCGGGCCGGCTTTCCAATGCGTCGATCGCTCTCGGTGACCCGGACCGCCAGGTTTTCGTGAATACCTGGGATTTGTTTGCCGAAGACGCCTGGCAGGCGACTCCCAAATTGAGCGTCAACTTCGGTCTCCGGTGGGACTATGAAGGTCCGTTGCACAACAGCTACAAGAACCTTTCCGTCTTCAGGCCAGAGCTTGGCGGAACCGGTATCGCCGTGCAGGGCGACCAGATCTCCAACCTCTATGATCCGACGTACACCAACTTCAGCCCCCGTGTAGGCCTCTCGTATCAAGTCAGACCCAACACGGTGGTACGCGCTGGTGCCGGTCTCTACTTCGATACGCCGAACCTCAATCCGTTCCTCGATAACCGTCCGGGCAACGGCGCACCCAATGGTGTCGAAGGCAATCCCACCGGTCCGGGGTCGGTGCAGACCACGACAGTCAACGGCGTCACGATCCAGGACGGCGTGGACATGTTCCAGTCTGGATCTACGCCCTCGCAGAACAGCCTTTTCTCGGTGGCGCAGAACTTCGTTCCCTCGCATGACATGAACTACAACCTCCAACTGGAGCAGAGCATCAGCCAGAAGGTTGTGATGCAACTTGGCTACGTGGGCAGCGAAGGCCGGCACCTGCTTTCGATCCTCGACATCAACCAGAATTATATAAATGGACCGCTCGCTGGAACGCGCCCGTACGACTCCTCCTTCGAAGACGGAGCGGGGAATCCACTCTACAGCTTCATCAACCAAATCGAGAGCATCGGCACGTCCAACTACAACGCGCTCCAGGCCACGATCCGTGTCTCCAGCGTGCACGGACTCTCTGGACAGGGCGCCTACACCTGGTCGCACAGCAACGACGAAGTGACTGCTTATCGCGGTGCATTACCGCAGGACAGCACAAACTTCAAGGGCGACTACGGGCCGAGCGATTTCGATGAACGCAACATCTTCACCGGACTGCTCACCTACGACGTTCCCGGCTCGCACGTGATGCCGGCTTTGACCAAAGGTTGGCAGGTGAACGGCCTGATGACCTTCCACGGCGGAGCGCCCTTCTCTGTCTATAGCTCCGCGGACACGTCGGGAACCAATGACGGCAACCAGCGCGCCAACCTCATACCGGGCGTGAGTCCTTACGCGGGTTATCGCAAGGGCGGCGTGGGATTGAATTGGCTGAATCCGGCTGCCTTTGTCGACGCCCCCGCAGGCACGTGGGGTACGACGAGTCGCAACCAATTTGTCGGGCCCGGCTATGGCGACGTCGATTTGTCGGTCTTCAAGAACACCAAGGTGACCGAACGCGTCACGGCCCAGTTCCGTGTGGAGATGTTCAACCTGTTCAACAAGACCAACTACGCACCGCCGCTCGACGGAAGCTTCAACCCGTCGTACACCTATGACAATGCATTACAGCTCTTCACCACAATCGGAAGCTTCAACGGGGCTCCCGGTATCGGTGCTGGCGAACCCTACAACACCCAGTTCGCACTCAAGTTGATCTTCTAGTCGAACGGCTAAGAGCGATCAACAGAGGCGAGTTCAAGCGCCGTCGGCTCCTCCGAGTCGGCGGCGTTTTCTTTGGCCCGTGCATTGTGTGAGCCGCATTTGCGTACAACGGAGCAAATCTTCGCGCTGTGCCCCTATCCGTCCAATTACAGGCAAATTCGACAACGATCGCGACCTCGAAGCCCGGGGAGGTGTATTCTTGCTTCCGCCTGCGATCTGATTGTTCGCACCTGATGCCTGATGCTAGATTGAGCGGTGTGATGCGCTGGATCCCGATTTCGATGTTGCTATTGTCGCTTGCGCTCCCGTCGTGGGCGGCGAAGCGTATGACGGTTGCACAATTCGGGCAAGCTCTGGCCGCGGACACGGCTGCGCATAAGCCCGACCAGGAAGTAGCACGCAAAATTAGCGGCACCGAACTCTCTGAGCGGCTGACAGACACAACGCTAGGCCGATTGAATCAGCAGTTTTCTGGCGGATCCCAGGCATCGGCGGCTCTGCTTCTCTTGGCGGACCGATCTGCTTTTCTTGACCCGCCCGCGAGCGAGCTTCCGGCGACTCCGGTGCCCGATGCCGCCACGCAGCAAGGGTTGATCCGGGCGGCACAAAAGTTTGCCGTGGAGACGCTGCCTCGTCTGCCGAACTTGCTTGCGACGCGGACCACCTTCAGTTTCGATGACAGCCCGCAGGAGACCACCAGGGGCGGATATCTGCAGCGGGCAGGGATGCACCTGATCGGCTCGTCGAAGCTCGAAGTCTCTGCGCATAGCGAACGGGAGACTTCGGCACCGTCCACAAAGGCCGAGCCATCAAAGGGGCAAGGCGGCCTCACCAGCTGGGGCGAATTCG
>DATAVC010000051.1:0-22889 GCA_036267935.1 Occallatibacter sp.
CCCTTTGCGTACCAGCCGTCGGCTAACAACGTCTACTTCTCCAATCCTCTCACCAGCGCCTTGACTGGAGTGACCACGACTCAATCCTTTCCTTCCACTCTTACGAATCTGAAGTTCAACTACCCGCCTCCGGGAACTGCGACTTTCAGCCTGGGAATTCAACACCAGTTGGCTCAATCGCTAATTGCGGTTGTGCAGTATGGAGGCGCTCAGGGATGGGATCAGAACGATGACCGGGGAATCAACACGCTGCCCTTAGCCGATGCAAGTAACCCGGCGAATCCCTACGACGATCGGGAAGGCGTGGCGAATGGCTCGTTGAACGCCAACCCGTATCGAATCTTCCCAGGTTTCAGTTCCATCAACCAGGAAGAAAACGAAACCAATTTCTCGTATAGCTCACTCCAGGCAGGCCTCCGCATGGAGAATCGTCACGGGGTCACCTTTCAATTAGCCTATACGTGGTCTCATGAGATCGATGAAGTGAGCAGCGACTTGAACGGCTTGTCCAATCCATTCAACGCGAAATATGACCGCGGATCGGGGGGTCTCGACCGCCGCCATATCTTCAATGCAAACTACATTTACGCCTTACCGTTCTTTGCGAAGAGCTCCAACCTCGCGGCGCGTGACATTCTCGGAGGATGGGAGTTCTCCGGGGTGACGGTTGCGGAAAGCGGTACACCGCAATACATCACTTACAACGGCGCAGACACTCTCGGTCTGGGCGGCAATACAAACAACCGGCCGGACGAGGTGGCAAAAGTCTCCTATCCGAAGCACCGAACAGCTTGGTTCAACACCAGCGCTTTTGCAAGCCCCGTGGCTCCGTGGAACGGAGGCGCCAACCAAGGGTTCGGCAACGCAGGCAAAGACGCCGTGGTACTGCCGGGACGACTCCGCTTCGATATGTCCCTTTTCAAGTCCATTGCACTCACACCTCACGAGGGACCGAGTCTGGAGCTTCGATTCGAATCCTTCAATACCTTCAACCACACACAATTTAACGGAGTCGATGCAGGCAGCACGGATGGGAACTTTGGGCAGGTAACTTCTGCCTATGATCCGCGTGTTTTGCAACTCGGCGCGAAGTTTCACTTTTAGGTAAAACGTTGGGCGCGGCAGCAATCGTTGCCGCGCCCTTCTCGTTGCACATTGTCGCTCATTCAATGTGTCGATTCGAACTTGACGCCGTCGACGAACAGAACCCGGCTTACTTCAACCTTGTACTGTCGCGTTGTCAATGCAAGGTCTCCTGCAAACTTGCCTGAATCCGAGAGGCGATGACGGATGTGATTCTATGGCCCTGTACGCGAGGCAAATCCTGCAATTCGCAACGTCCGTTTGTATGGCGCTCTTCATGGCCGGGATTTGTGTGAGCCAAACAGGAACAACAACGGTCGACGAGCGCCAAATCGCAATTGCTGCGGAACAACAGGGCAATCTTGTCGGCGCCGAGACCGCATGGAAAGCGGTCTCCATCGCTCATTCCGCGAGCGCCGAGCCTTATGCTCATTTAGGGTACCTCGAAGCGAAACAAGAGCGCTATAAGCAGGCTGTGCCCCTCTATCGCAAGGCGCTGGCGCTGGATCCACACATGGCCGGTTTGCCTTTGAACCTTGGGCTCTCGCTGTTCAAGTCCGGGGACATGAAAGACGCAATCCAAATTCTCACGCCATTGCTGGCAAAGAGTCCGGTTTCGTCTCCTGAGGCGCAACGGCTCAATATTTTGATTGGTATGTCTCACTACGGGATTGGGGAGTTCGCAGCCGCCGTTCCTTATCTAAAGGAGGCCACCACCCATGACACCGAGAGCTTGTGGTTGCGCCTTGCATTAGCGCAGAGTTGCCTTGCATCCAAACAGTTCCCCTGTGTCCTGGATGTCTATCGTGAAATCCTCGCGCTGAATGCGGAATCGGCGGAGGCAGACATGTTAGCCGGAGAGGCTCTGGATGAAATGAGGGACCATGCTGGAGCAATCCGGCAATTCCGGGCGGCTGTCAAAGCTGACCCTAAGATGCCCAATGTGCACTTCGCGTTAGGATATGTGCTTTGGACCCAAAACCAAATAGAAGAGGCTGCAAGTGAGTTCAAAGCGGAGCTGGCGAACACGCCCGATCATCCGCAAGCATTGAGTTACCTGGCCGACGTGGATATCAAGTTGAGCGACACAGTCGACGCCCAGCCTTTGCTTGAGAAAGCGATACGCCTTGATCCAAAGATTGCACTGGGGCATCTCGACCTGGGAATTGTTTATGCTGAACTCGGCCGCAGGACAGAGGCTCTGCGAGAGATGAAGATCGCGGAAGAGCAGAATCCCAGTGACCAGAAGGTGCATTGGCGCATGGGGCGCTTTTACCAGGAAGAGGGGAAAAAAGCTGAGGCAAAAGCCGAGTTTGACAAGACCCGCACCTTGCAGAAGACATTTGACGAATCCGTATTCAAGAAGCTTAAAGATGCTCAGAAAAAGGGTCAGCCGGATGACCAGGCACAAAGCGTGCCGGTGAACAATTAGCTGCGGCACCGACTCGCGCGAACGTTGCGGTTCGTTATTCAACCGAGTGCCAGGGCAGTTTCGCCGTGCTGGTTTCGGGCAGCTTGGATGGAACTACGTCGTCGCCTTCGTGCACAAGTTCGTCGGCAATCTCACTATGTCATCGAGAATCTACCGGGGTGCGCATATGGATGAGGCTTTCATCTCTAGGGCCGGTTCGATTCATTTTCTGAGAGATTTGCGACACTAGAAATCGGCCGGGGGACTCTCTCCGTAACGACAAAGAATCGCGGGCTTAGCGGCTGCGCGCGATGGAGCGATTGCGCAGCCACTTCGCGACGCCGAGGATAAAAAGAAGGCCTCCAAACGGGAGGCACATGAGCGCGAGGATCAGCGCGAACCAGCCGGTGTTGGTGCTCGCGCCGGTGGCTGAGAAGCCGCCGAGGACGGTGACCAGGAGCAGCGCGGCGACGAGTCCCGTGGCCACCATGGAGCCGCCCCAGAGTAGAAGTTGGCGCGTGCCGTCGTCGCGAGAAGGCGTGCGCGATGCGGGCGGGAAATTGGATCGTGCTGGCATCTCTCTACCTTTGCGCGAGCCGCAGCATCACGAAGGTGATGACACCGGTGACAGAGACGTAGAGCCACAGGGGAAAGGTCCATCGCGCGATCTTGCGGTGTTGTGGGATGCGTCCAGAAAGGGAGAAGAAGAAAGTGACGAGCACCATGGGCAATGCGATCACGGCCAAAAAGATGTGGGTTGCCAGCAGCCAGAGGTAGGGCGTGCGAAAGGCTGCGTGCAGCGGATAACGCACATCGCCGTGGAGCGCGTGGTGCAGGATGTAGCTGACCAGGAACAGGCTGGAGAACGCGAAAGCCGTGATCATGGCTGCACGGTGAGCTGCAACCCGCCGCGCGCGAATGAAGGTGTAGCCAATGAGGAGGGCGATCGCTGACATGCCGTTGAGGATCGCATTGAGCGCGGGCAAGAAGGCGTATTCGCTGCTCGAAGCGGCTGCGGGGTGGATGTAAATGAGCCAGAAGAGAAACAGGGAGGCGGCGACGCTGATAGCGAGTATGGCGGCGATGGCCGGACGGGTGCTCGACTTCGGATTTCTGGCGGGCGCGATGGTGTTCATGGTCGGCTAATGCCTGGCAACTGCGCAAAGCATGAGGGTGGCGAGTAGCAGTGGAAGGTAGATGACACTGACTTTGAGCAGGTCGCGTGCGAGCATGCGGCTTTCGGTCTCGGCCACCGGGCGCAGAATGCGGCGAAAGCGGAGCGTATAGCCGAGATAGATCAAGCCGAGCATAACAGCCAGAACCGCGTAGACTGGCCCGTCAAGGCCGAGCCACCAAGGCGCCAGGCTGACGGGAATCATGAGCACAGCATAAAAGACGGCTTCGACGACGGTGGAGAGCCCGTCGGGCTGGACGACGGGAAGCATACGGATTCCCGCGCGCGCGTAATCGGCGCGATAGAGCCAGGCGATGGCCATGAAATGGGGAAATTGCCAGACGAAGAGGATGGCGAATAAAGCGACTGCCGGCCACTCGATGCGACCGCGCGCTGCGGTCCAGCCGAGCAGCGGTCCCATGGCGCCAGGGAACGCACCGATGAAGGTGGCCAGGGTGGTCACGCGCTTCAGAGGCGTGTAGATGGCGACGTAGGTGAATGCGGTGAGCAGGGCGAGCGAGACTGTAAGCAGGTTGGTGTGGAGAAGCAGCCACCACGCACCCAGGGCCAAGGCGCCGATGCCGGCAATAATGCCCTGCGTTAACGAAACGCGGCCAGAAGGCAATGGGCGATCTGCGGTGCGTACCATGCGGGCGTCCGACGAGCGCTCGAAGACCTGATTCAAGGCGCCCGCTCCGGCCGAGACGAGGCCGATGCCGACGAGCGCGTCGAGCAGGCCCCGTTGCAAGGTCGAAATGCCCGACTGCATCGAACCGAGATAGAAGCCGGCCCAGCCCGTGACGACGACCATGCCGGTGACGCGAACCTTGAACAACTCCCGGAAATCGTGAATCAGGGTTGCCGTGCTTCCCGGGCGCGGCGCGTGAAGAGTGGCGGATTCGGCAGCGCGATCCTGCGCTGGGAGCGAAATCGGAGTGGCAGCCTGGGAAGCGGGAGTCATGAGAGGGGCGGAACACCGGGCAGCGATGCGCCTGCTTTTGATCATATCAACCTGGATGCCGGTGCAGCGGGCAAGGTTCTAGAAACCTGCGGAGGCAAGGATGGCTGCCGCGACTTGATGGGGGGTGAGGGTGTCGACCCCGATCGAGACGTGTGCGGCGCGGTAGAGGGGCATACGTCGCTTGTAACGGGCGGCCAGATTGGCGTGGTCGGCAAGTACAGGGCGCGTCTGCTCGGTCCCACTGCAACGGGCAAGTGTGGTCTCGAGTTGGACTTCGAGGTGAACCAGGAGCGTGCCTGGGGCACGGAGCAGCAGGTCGCGCGTTTCTGCACGTTCGATGGCGCCGCCGCCGAGGGCCAGGACAAGATGATCGGTCCCTGCGAGACGGGTGATGGTGGCGTGCTCCCGGTCGCGAAAAGCGGGTTCGCCGTGGCGCGCGAACAGCTCGGCGATGGTGGAACCGGCTTCGGACTCGATTACGTCATCCACGTCGAGGAAACGCCAGCCGAGGTGTTGGGCGACAAGAGGCCCGACCGTGGTCTTGCCCGACCCCATAAAGCCGGTGAGGACGATGCGGTGCGGCCGCGGCTGTGTTGGAGATTGGAGCACGCTCGACGACAAACTTACCTTCCGAAGATTCTGTCTTTCACAGTATAGGGATGGCTGGGAGCGATCAGCCCAGGACCATTACGACGGCACCGGTGGTGATGAGCGCTCCGCCGAGAAGGGCGGGCGCTGTAAGTTTTTCTCCGAGCACAAGCCAGGCGAAGACCATCACCAGAGGGACGCTGAGCTTGTCGAGCGGGGCGACGCGCGAGGCGGGGCCAAGTTGGAGAGCGCGGAAGTAGCACAGCCATGAAAGTCCCGTAGCCAGGCCGGAGAGTGCAAGGAAGAGCAATGTGCGCCGGTCGAGTGTGCGGATTTCGCCATGCTTGCCCAGAGCGAAGGCGATGCCCCAAGCAAAGAACAGCACGACGGTCGTGCGAAGGGCTGTAGCCAGGTTCGAGTCGACGTGTTCGACCCCCACTTTAGCCAGGAGGGCTGTCGCGGCGGCGAAGACGGCGGAGAGAATTGCCCATCCAATCCAGTTCATGCAGCCATGGTACGCGGGACGCCTTTTACACTGAGCGATATGGAAACGGGCCGCGCCAGTCGAACTGCATTGCGGGTTGCCATCCGCCGAGCTGCGCACCAGGTGATGGATCGGCCGTGTGTGCTGGCGGACCCGGTGGCGGTTCCGTTGTTGGGCGCGCATTTCAAGCTGGATAGGGAACGCGAGGCATATCCCGTGGCGCGCGCGTTTCGCGCATTTATGGCAGCGCGGAGCCGCCATGCCGAGGAGCAGTTGGCCAAGGCGGTCGCATCGGGCGCGCGGCAATACGTGGTTCTGGGCGCCGGGCTCGACACATTTGCCTATCGCAATCCCTTCGCGGGCTTGCGAGTATTCGAGGTGGATTTTCCAGCCACACAGGAGTGGAAACGAGCCTTTCTCGCCGAGGCAGACATTCCCGCGCCGGACAATCTGACGTTCGTTCCTCTGGATTTCGAGCATCGAACTCTTGCCGAAGGGCTGGACGAGGCGGGTTTTGACTCCCGTGTTCCGGCGTTTTTTGGGTGGCTCGGTGTGGTTCCTTACCTGACGCTGGCAGGATTTCGCGCGACGCTACGAGCCATTGCGCGACAAGCGAACGGGAGCGGAGTCTGCTTTGATTACGGACTTGCTCCGGAATCTCTGAGTCCAGCTCGGCGGATGGCATTCGAAGCGCTGGCAGCGCGGGTTGCGGCTGCGGGAGAACCATTCCAACTTTTCTTCACGCCAGACACGCTGGAGGCGGAACTGCGCGAGGCAGGGTTCAGCACGATCGAGCACGTCGACTCGGAACAACTGAATGCCCTTTATTTCCGCGATCGTTCTGACGGGCTGCAGTTGCCGCCGGAGGGTTTGGGCATGATGGCGACAGCGTGGCTCGATTGATCAGAAAGGCTGGCCAGAAGACCCGGCGCGCCGCGTGCACTAACATGAGTGACATGCGCGCGTGTGCACTCTGGTTGCTTCTTGCAGGCATTCCTGCCCTCGGCGGGTGCGGCTATCACGCGGTAGGCGCGGCGACCCATTTGCCTCCTGAAGCTCACTCGCTCGGGATACCTGTCTTTACAACGCGCACCGACACGTATCACACCGAAGTGGTGATGACGGAGGCCGTGGTTCGTGAGTTCGCGGCGCGATCCCATCTGCACGTGATTCCCGACGCCAAAGATGATCCGGATGTCGTGCTGCACGGCACGATCCTGCAGGAGTCGGTGACTCCGCTGACCTACAACACGTCGACGCAGCAGTCTTCAAGCTTCCTGGTCACGTTGGTAGTGTCTGTAAAGTTGACTGGGAGAGACGGCCGGATTCTCTTCGAGAACAAGAACTACGTCTTTCGCCAGCAGTACCAGTCGACGACGGATCTGCCGGTCTATTTCGACGAGAGTCCGGCGGCTGTGCAAAGACTTTCCCGCGATTTTGCGCGGGCGCTTGTCGCGGATGTGCTCGAAGGTCTGTGAGGAAATGAGAAGGCGACGCTACGATGAGAATCGCAGCGCCGCCTTGGGCTCTGAGGGGGAGGGAATATGGATAGCCAAATACCTCAGGCTGGCCACAGTCTAGCCCTGACTGAGTTGGGTCGCAACGGAAATCACAGCGATTTTCAGAGGAAAACCGGGTACGCGTGTTACGTGAGTACACAAGGCGGCGCGCGTAACCTGCATTACTAACTCTTTGGTTAACCTCATGCCGAGTCGGTTAACCCTTGCATATTTCGCAGTTGCGCCGTGCCCATGTTGCCGAGGCTGGTTAGGGACGCGATTTGCACTACTGACCAGACGAATTGCGACAGAGTATTCTGAACCCGCATGATCCATCGATTGCAGTGCGCGCGACGCGTTCAGGAGACCTTGATCGGGTGAGGATCGGATGAGCAGCTCGCGATGGGGAGCAGGGTTTAACGCTGTCAGCCGGTTTGTCGCGGAGATGGAAGCGGCCGGTGCAGGCAGCGGTCCGCTGCGCTCGGGATATGTTCTGGCTGGCGATGAGGTATTTCTTCTCGACCGCTGCCGTGCCGCGGTGTTGAAGGCCTTCGTTCCACCGGATCTCAAGGATTTCTGCCTTTCGGATCTCGATCTTGCTTCGACAACGATCTTCGAAGTCCTTGATCGAGCGCAGACGCCGTCGTTGATGGCGCCGTTTCAGGTCGTTTTTGTGCGCAACGTCCGTCTGCTTTACACGCGCGGCGCGAAGAAAGAGGAGTTCGCTGCGCTGGACCGGTATTTCAGCTCGCCCAACCCCCAGGCTCTGCTGGTGTTCGTTGCCGATTTTCTGCGCATTGCCAACGATTCCCGGCGCATGGAGATGGACGACAAGAACCGTTTCGAGCGTCTGACGGAGACGCTGGGGGAGCATTGCTCCATCGTCGAACTGGCGCGGGTGAGCGACGAAGATGCGATGCGCTGGGTGGTGGCGACTGCGCAGGAAGCCGGCGCACGCGTGGAGCCCGACGCAGCGCGCGAATTGGTGGACGCGCTGGGGGCGGACATGATGCTGGTGGCTTCGGAATTGGAGAAGTTACTGCTCTACACTTCAGGGCGCGGCCGCATCACGCTGGGCGATGTGGAGACTATGGTGCTGGCTGCCAAGCAAAGATCGCTCTACGAACTGACCGATGCCATCAGCTCGAAGAATCGGGCGCGCGCGCTGGCTTTGCTGCAAGGACTGCTGAATAGCTCTGATGCCGGGGAAGACGCGGCAATCGGGCACTTGTACATGATGGCGAGGACATTTCGCCAGATGCTGGTCATCCTGGAAAAGAATGTGCGCGATTCGCGGGCGATCTGGCAGGCGTTATGGCAGGGATTCCGCATGCCGCCCTTTGCTGCGGACGAATTGATCCGGCAGGCGCGGCGCTACAAGAGCAAACGCGAACTGACGCGGGCTTTGCGCTTGATTGCACGCGCGGATCTTGAGTTGCGATCGTCGCCGCCCGACAAGCGCATCGTGCTGGAGCGGCTGGTGTACGATCTGGCTTCAGAGACCAAGCCCGCTCCGCTGTTTGCTTCGACTCAGTTGTCGTTTGAGGTCTGAGCAAATGGAATCGGAGTGCGAATCTGGGCCGTGGTATGGCGCAGGATCCATGGCGCGTACGCGCGATCGACTTTCTGGATGTGATTGCTAAACCAATCGCGGAGAAAGTGAAGGAAGTCAGGCGTAATCCCGTTTTCGCCCCTTTCAAGACCAGCTAAATGCGTCTCGAGATTCTGGAGCAATTCGCGGTGCAGAGCCTGATGTTGCTGTAATTCGGGATAATTCACCCTGGCCATGAGAGCTTCTTCAGACGCGTGGTGGTTGCGCGTGTAGGCGACAAACGTCTTCAGCAAGAGGCTGGTTGTGCTCCGAGATTCGCCACGCATCACCGAACTGTGCAGTTCGTTGAGTGTCTCGATGAGCAGTTTGTGCTGTGCTTCGATGGAGGGCGGCCCTACGGAGAGGCGTTTGTCCCAGAGGAGGAGCGTCATATGCCCTCGCATGCCGGACTGATCCAGCTACAAATCCAGCTAATACAAATATCGGCAGATCGAGGAAAGAAGTCCAAGGTCAAGAGCCTTTTAAGAGAGTACTAATGAACGCCGCGCGCATTGAGCCAAAGGCTGTAGTCGCGGTCGAGTTCTTCAACGTGTTCGACATATTGTCCGCGCACCGACGTCACGATGCGCTGCAGTTCAACGTATTCCCCCTGTTCAGCGCGCTGCATGGCCAATTTGATCTGGCCCATCAGGTTTTGATGTGCCTCGCGGTGTTCCGCGAGACGAGGATATCCGTGGCGACGCAGGAGACTTTCTTCGCAGCCAAAGTGCATGTCGGTGAATTCGGCCATGCGAGCAATCTGCTCTGCGAGCCGAGTTGCACTGCGGCCACGCGTGAGCTGTTGTCCAATCGTATTGAGTGATTCGACCAGGATTCCGTGCTGGTCATCCATCGCTTGGACGCCTGCGATGGCGTGCGCGTGCGAGGCGACGTCGGCCACAGCTTCCCCCTGAGAACACTCTATTTTTAATCGGCCAGGCAGAAGGAACAATGCTGCTTCTGTGGGGTCGCTCTGCGACCTTGGTCTCATATTGGCTTTGGTAACTTACTCAAGAATCAATTCGGGCTGGACGTCGTGACCCCGGGTGGTGAGCACGATGGCGGCGGCGAGGATGAGCGCTCCGCCACCCCAGGCGAACGGCCCGAGTTTTTCACCGAGGAGTTTGACGCCGAGGATCGATCCAAGGGCCGGTTCGATGTTCAGAAAGACTCCGGCGCGTGAGGCAGGAACATGGTGGATGCCCCAATTCCATAGAACGGTTGTGGTCGCGGTGCAGGCTAGGCCGCCGATCGCGAGCGACACCCAAGCGGTGAGGCTGATGTGGAAGAGCGGCGGGAGGGCGACCTTGTGAACAAGCCAGGGATTGGCGAGCGTGGGACCGACGACCCAGACGGCGAGCATGACGGTGCCGGAGAGAATGGTGTAGGCAGAGACCACTGGTGCGCTGTGCGTCCGCATCAACTTCTTGCTGAGGAGGATCCAACTGAGCGCGGTACAGAGAGAGAGCACGACCAGCAGGTCCCCTTGCAGCGAAGGCCCGTTGTGGATGCTCGGATTGTGTTGTCCGCCGAGGACGATGAGAGCCGCGCCGATGGTAGACGCGACCAAGGCGGTCCAGCCGATGACGTCGAGTCGTTCTCCTGCGAAGATGGCAGCGGCCACACCTAGAAGCACGGGCATGGAGCCGACCATGAGGGAGGCGTGGCTGACGGTGGTGAGAGCCAGACCGTGAAATTGGATGATGAACTGGACCGGAACACCGAAGAAGGACGAGATAAGCAGGGTGCGCACCTCACTTGCCGTGAAGCGCTCGCGGTTGGCAAGCGCGATGGGCAGAATGCCGAGGGACGCGAAGAGAAATCGGTAGAGCACCATCGACTCGACGTTCATCTCGTTGAGAGCGAGGCGGCCGAAGAAGAATCCTGTGCCCCACAACGTACCGGCGAGCGCGCAGGCGCTGTAGCCCAGGAATGCAGTTCGACGATTAGATTGCGTGGGGAGGTTCATTCCTATGTTTACTCTCGCATACAGAAACCATGCGGCTGTGCAGCCGAGGGCGTGCCGGATCGGAGAGAATACGTATCGATGGCGAGCGGGCAGCCGAATGCGGAAAATCGAGGGCGGACGGGTGCCGTTCTTGCACTTGCGGGCTTGCTGCTCTGGGGACTGTGTCCGATTGCGGCTCGAGCCGGCATGTTGTCGTGGCACCACCATAAGGCTGATTCGAGTGCCCAGGGGAAAGGGACAGTTGCGTCGCAGCCGCCCGCGTTTTCGATTCCGGTGGAGCCGCTCGGTTTCTATTCGCCTGGGCCCTACTACCTGGGGCAACGCGAGGCGCTGGTTTCGCTCGATTTTGTGGACGAGAACAGGCTTCTGTTTACGTTTCGAGCGCCAGGTCTGATCCACCGGGCTGTTGGTTCAGACTCTGAGCGCCAGATCCGCGCGGAGGTGTTGACTCTGCCGCAGGGTGCGATCGAGACGGAGGCCTTGTGGACGCTTCATGATCATGATCGCTATTTATGGATGCTGCACAACGGCTATTTTCTGTTGCGCGATGAAAACGCTCTGAAGGAGGGCGATTCCAAGCTCGCCTTGAGGCCGCTGCTGGAATTTCCGGGGCCGCTTTTGTCGATCGAGATGGATCCAGGGCAAAAATACGTGGTGACGAATTCGTTTGAGCCGTTGCCCGTGAAGCCGCAAGAGGACCAGGTTCCGAGTCCCTCGACTGCTGAGGCAGATGTTTCGACCGACGACAAACAAGAATCAGACAAGCGCGATATTGTCCTGCGCATCCTTGACCGCACTTCAGGGCGGGTGATGTTGGTGAGCCGTGTGCGGTCGCAGGTGCACTTGCCGATCAACAGCGATGGTTACGTGGAGACTTTGCCGGATAAGCCCAGGGAGTGGCTGCTGAGCTTCGATTTGTTCGCGGGCGGCAGCAAGGTGCTGGGCCAGGTGGACTCGTCGTGTCAGCCACCGATCGAGTTTTTATCGCATGACCGGGCCATTGTGAACACGTGCGTCTTCGAGAATGGAAGGCGCCTGGTTGCCCTTTCAACGGAAGGTCATAAGCTTTGGGAGTCTGCTTCGCCGGCGACCCAGATCTGGCCGATCCTGGTGATGTCTCCAGACGGCTCGCGGCTGGCGCGAGAGACTTTGATTCTGGACCATTCGGTTGAAGATTTTGGGCACGCGCTGGACGCGCAGGACGTCAAGGGTCAGATGGTGGAAGTCTTTGATGCCGCTGGAGGTAAGCTGCTGCTTCAAGCGCCGGCAAACCCGATCCTCGATGGCGGTGGCAACGTGGCTATTTCGCCTTCGGGCAAGCGTGTGGCGATTCTCAACGCGGGCGCGATCGACATCTACGAATTCAAACAATCGGAGCCTGTTTCGCCTGCCCGATGAAGCGGCCGCCCCCTGGGTTTGCAGCGTGAAGGGTGCCATGTACACTGGGCAGCGGGAGAATTTTGTTTGACTACGGCTGTGTCCCATTACGTTGCTGCGGCAGTCTCGGACCGCGGCAGGAAGCGCGCCTCGAACGAAGATGCCTTTGGATTCTCCGTCGAAGACGGAGTCTTTCTGGTCTGTGACGGGATGGGCGGAGCGGCTGCCGGCGAGGTTGCAAGCTCGTTAGCCGTGGATAACGTGCTTCATCTTCTGGCTGGCCGCGGAAGCCAGAATGGGCATGCCTCCATGCCGGGTCCTGTGGAAGATGCGATTTCGACTGCGAATGAAGTGATCTTTAACCGCGCGCAGGAGAACAAGCGGCTTGCGGGCATGGGGACCACGCTGGTGGCTCTGGCTACGCAAGACAATCAGCTTTGGGTGCTGAACATCGGCGACAGCCGGTGCTATCGCTTGCGGAACGGGGTGCTGGAACTGCTGACTCTGGATCACTCTCTGGTGGAGGAGCAGGTACGGCTGGGCCGTATGACGAAGTCGGAAGCATTGCGCTCGCCCTACAAGAATGTGATCACGCGCGCTCTGGGCACGCAGAACCGTGTGACACCCGACATATTCCCTCATGAAGCAGAGCCGGGGGATTTGTTTTTGCTCTGCAGCGATGGCCTGACGCGCGAACTTCCGGATCAAATCATCGCTTCGATGCTTGAGCCGGACACGGCTCTTGAGGAACTGTGCGCCCGCCTTGTGGACGCAGCCAAGAAAGCCGGCGGCCACGACAATATCACCTGCCTGCTGGTCCGGGCGGTGGTGTAAGGTTTTTCGACGCCATCTGATCAAACTGGGCCGGTTCCGGGCTCGCAAAATGCCTACCGATTCTTACCAGACCTTCCAGGGCGCCTGGCCGCTGCTCCAGAGCTCTTCGAGCCTTTGCTTTTCGCGCAGTGTGTCCATAGGCTGCCAGAAACCGCGATGGAAGAACGCCTCAACCTGGCCTTTGGCGGTCAAACGCTGCATCGGTTCGTGCTCGAAGACAGTGCTGTCGTCATCGATCTCATCGATCACCGCGGGGGACAGGACAAAGAATCCGCCATTGATCCAGCCACCTTCGCCTTCGGGCTTTTCCTGAAAAGCAGTGACCGAAGTTCCCTGGACGCCGAGGCCGCCGAAACGGGCTGAAGGACGCACCGCAGTGATAGTGGCCAGCTTGGAGTGCTGCGTGTGGAAGGCGATGGACGCTTTGATATCCACGTTGCTCAAACCGTCGCCGTAGGTCAGGCAAAAGGCACTTTCATTGGCAACGTATTGTGCGATTCTTCGCAGGCGTCCACCTGTTCCAGACAATTCGCCGGTGTCGACCAGGGTGACTCGCCAGGGCTCGGCCACGCTCTGATGAACCTCCATCTTGTTGTCTTTCAGGTCGAAGGTGACATCGGACATGTGGAGAAAATAGTTGGCGAAGTACTCCTTGATCAGGTAGCCCTTGTACCCGCAGCAGATGATGAAGTCGTTGATGCCGTTTTGAGAATAGATCTTGAGGATGTGCCAAAGGATTGGCCTTCCTCCGATCTCCACCATGGGTTTGGGTCGCACCACCGTCTCTTCGCTGAGCCGGGTTCCCATTCCGCCTGCGAGGATAACTGCCTTCATTTCAGCCGTCTGCCTTCCGTACGCCGTGCATGTGCCATGGTATCCGATTTGGGCCATTACGTTGGATGGTGCAGAAGGCGGATCCTACACTAAGGTGATGATCGTTCTTCTGTATTCTTCGAGATAGGCGACTGATGAACGACAAAGCAAAAGCACTGCGGGACCAGATTCTCGCGTTGACCTCGGAATATTTCAAGGAAGCATTTCCTCCGTCTGAATTCCGGCCTAACGAGTCAGCGGTTCCGGTATCGGGCAAGGTAATTGATGACGCTGACTTGAAGTCGGTGGTCGATTCCGCTCTGGACGCATGGTTTACAACGGGGAGGTTCGCCGAGGATTTCGAGCGGAAACTCGCGCGTTTCGTTGGCGTGCGGTGTGCTTCGCTGGTCAATTCGGGTTCGTCGGCGAATCTGGTTGCTTTGAGCGCGCTGACTTCTCCAAAGCTCGGCGACAGGCGGCTGAAGCCAGGCGACGAGGTGATCACACTGGCAGCGGGCTTTCCCACGACGATCAATCCAATCTTTCAGAACAATCTTGTTCCGGTATTCGTCGACGTGACGATCCCGTCGTATCAAATCGACATTCGTCAACTCGAAGCGGCCAGGAGCGAGCGAACCAAGGCGATCTTCATCGCGCACACTCTGGGCAATGTTTTCGATCTGGATGCCGTGACTGCCTTCGCGCAGAAGCACAATTTGTGGCTCGTAGAAGATTGCTGCGACGCGTTAGGGTCCACATGGAAAGGCCGGAGCGTGGGCACGTTCGGCGATATCGCGACGCTTAGCTTTTATCCGGCGCATCACATCACGATGGGAGAGGGCGGCGCAGTCCTCACGGACCGGCCCGATCTCAAGGTGCTGATCGAGTCTTTCCGTGATTGGGGGCGTGATTGCTGGTGCGATCCGGGCAAAGACAATACATGCGGCAAGCGTTTCGACTGGCAACTGGGCAATCTCCCGTGCGGATACGATCACAAGTACATCTTCTGCCACGTTGGCTACAACCTGAAGACGACCGATCTGCAGGCGGCACTGGGGGGCTCTCAAATTGAAAAGCTGCCCGGCTTTATTGAGCGCCGCAAGGAGAATTTCCGGTTTCTGTCTGAGGCTCTCCGCCCTCTTGAGGACTCGTTAATCTTGCCGGTGGCTACGCCGGGTTCCGATCCGTCCTGGTTCGGTTTCCCGATCGGAGTGAGGGAAGATGCGCCCTTCACCCGGAATGATCTGATTCGTCACCTAGAGACAAACAAGATTGCAACGCGGCTGCTCTTTGGTGGCAATTTGACGCGTCAGCCCGCGTACGAGGGACGCAGCTATCGCACGATCGGGGAGCTTAAGAATTCGGACTTCGTGATGAACAATGTCTTCTGGATCGGTGTTTATCCCGGTCTGACGGCGCCGATGCTGGAGTTTATTGCGAAGACCATGTCGGATTTCGTGCGGAGCCCCGATCAATTTGTGCGCGCAGCGGAGGCAGAAGCACTTGTCGCAGGTCCACTCGGCGCGAAAGGGAAGTAGCAGCTTTCGATATCCCTCGAGAGCTATCTGGACCATTCGGCTGTGCGCCGAATCGCTTCCTCGAGTCCGATCAACGGAGTCAGTCCAAGCACATCGCGCGCCTTCTGGACGTCGGGAACATACCGTGGTTGCCGCTCGGAAATCTTGGTCGTCGAGGCGATTTCTACTTTTAGGGTTGGGTTGATTGCGCGCGTCACGGCGACGGCCAGGTCTGCGATCGAGATGGGTTCACCGGAGCCAACATTGAGGGCAAACGGATTTGTGGGCATTTCGTCGGCGCGGAGCAGAAGAGTCCATAGCCAGACGGTGAGATCTGCCGCGTAGATGTAGGAACGGATCGGCGAGCCGTCTCCCTTGACGGCTATGTTGCGGCCCGCCAAGGCGTCGCGGATGAAGTTGCCGATGGCAAAATGCTGATCAAGCGGCAGATGTGGTCCCAACAGCGTGAAGCACCGGGCCATCGTGACGTGCACGCCACTTTCACGGGCAAAGATGGAACACATCTGTTCAGAGACTCTCTTGCCTTCGCCATAGACAGAATTTGGATCGAGCCAATCAGGTCCGCCGCAGAAATCTTCGGGAGTGTGAGTCAAGGATGCGGGTTGACGACCGTAAACTGCACCGGAGCTGATGAATAGGAACCTCTTGGCGTGACGCTCCCTGGCGCACTGAATCATGCGCTCGGTCCCGCGGATCAAGGTGGACATGAGCTCGGCGGGCCGGCTTGCTGCGTCGAGCGAGGTCGAGGTTGCGCCGTGGATCACGGAGTCAAATTCGTCGTCGGGAAAGACAAAATCGCGGATGTCGCCCTTCACGAAGCGGATGGACTTGATCGGGCCAAGGTGCGGCATTCTTTGCAGAAATGCTTTGGGGTCACGCGATAGTACCGTTGCCGACAAACCAAGTTTCAGCCGTTCGTCGCAGAACGCAAGAGTCTCAAGAAGCCACGCGCCGAAAAAACCGGTCGCCCCCGACAGAAAGATCCGATGACCTCGTGCCTTCTCCCAGAAGGGGCGGGTCTGATCGAGGACGTGCTTGAGATCCTCGCTGGGTAATGGCTTCATGCATACAGCATATTGCCAAATGGGGCGGGTGTGGCCGGCTGCTTGAGTTACTTATCTCTAGCTTGAGACTGGGCATACCTTCAGTAACGGTGTGGAGAGCAAGCGATGTGGGGGTGCAATTAAGAAACTGCTATGATGACCGCTTAAGTGTGGTTTACAGCAGTTTTGCCGTATCCCGGTGCGGTTATTGCAGCGTTTATGCATATGGCACCCCAGGAGTCAGTTGAATGAGTACGATCAGGATAGGTGATCGACTGGTAGGAGATGACCAGGCATGCTTCATCGTTGCTGAGATTGGGATTAACCATAACGGAGATATCGGTCTCGCGAAGCGACTGATTAGTGTGGCAGTCGCTGCCGGCTGTGACGCCGTTAAGTTTCAGAAGCGCACCGTAGACGTTGTTTATTCCTCAGAGGAGCTGGCTAGACCTCGTGAAAGTCCCTTTGGAACGACCAATGGAGACTTGAAATATGCTCTTGAGTTTGAACAAGAGGAGTATGAAGAGATTGACGCGTTTTGTCGTTCTATAAAAATGTGCTGGTTCGCGTCGCCTTGGGATGAGGTCTCGGTCGATTTTTTGGAGCAGTTTCACCCGCCCGTCTACAAGATTGCCTCGGCATGTCTGACCGATGATCAACTTCTGCGGCATATACGCGGAAAAGGGAAGCCGATCATGCTTGCGACAGGAATGAGCACATACGCGGAAATCGACCATGCTGTCGAAGTATTGGGTAAAACCGATCTGATCCTCCTGCATGCAACGAGCACCTATCCCGCGGCCTACGAAGAGCTCAACCTTCGTGCCATCCCGACGATGGCGACGAGGTATGGCGTTCCCATTGGCTACTCGGGGCATGAGACCGGAATCGCCACGAGCGTATGTGCGGCGTCGCTGGGTGCCTGCTGTGTTGAACGCCACATCACGATGGATCGCGCGAGCTGGGGTTCAGATCAGGCCGCCTCACTAGGGCCGAACGGAGTTAGCCGAATGGTGCACGACATTAGACTTTGGGAGCAAGCTAAAGGTGATGGAGTAAAGCGAGTTTACGAACGCGAAGTTCCGATCATCAAGAAGCTTCGGCGCGTTGGCGCAGCGGTCTAGGTTGGATGACGCAAGTCCCTGTCTCGAAAAGCAATCTCGCTGATATCCGTGCCCTCGTGCTCGACGTCGACGGCGTCCTAACCGATGGTGGGTTGTGGTGGGGTCCGAACGGCGAAGAATGGAAGCGCTTTTGCTTCGCCGATATTATGGGTCTTTCCCTCGCCAGGCGTGCAGGCCTTGTATTTGCTTTGATCTCCGGAGAAGACAGTCCGTTGGTTGATCGCTTTGCTCGGAAACTGCAAATCAAGCATGTCGTGAAGGGGTGCCGGGACAAAGCTTCGGCCTTAAGCACCTTCGCGCTTGAAACCAACATCGATCTCAATCAGATCTGTTTTATGGGCGATGATGTGAATGATTTGGCTGCCATGGCAATCGCTGGATACGCTGCAGCACCGGCGAATGCCGCTCAAGAAGTTCTCAACCGCGCTGCATTTGTTGCCCGCAGAAATGGTGGGAACGGTGCTGTGCGCGATTGGGTCGATGCGTTTCTAGCTGCACGCGGTATGAGCGGCCGTGAAATGTTTGCCAGCGCACCTTCCGCCGAGTCTCAAGAATCCGAAACACGAAAGAGATGATGAAACTTTCCGACTACGTTGTGCGCTTTGTCGCCGACCAAGGGGTGAAGCACGTCTTTCTTGTGACCGGCGGGGGAGCCATGCACCTCAACCATTCGTTGGGAGCTGAGCCGTCTATCGAAACGATCTGTAACTCGCACGAGCAGGCCAGCGCGATGTGCGCTGAGGCATACGCCAAAGCCACCAATCATCTCGGCGTTTGCATGGTCACGACGGGGCCGGGGGGAACAAATGCGGTGACGGGCGTAGCAGGCGCCTGGCTTGATTCAACTCCCATGCTGGTGCTCTCAGGCCAGGTGAAGCGGCCCGATCGCATGTTCGATCGGGAGGGACGACCGCTGGGCATGCGACAGTTCGGCGTACAGGAAATAGACATTGTTTCGATCGTCAAGCCGATTACAAAATATGCTGTGACCATTCTCGATCCGACTGCCATTCGTTATGAGCTCGAAAAGGCTGTGCATATCGCGCTACACGGAAGGCCAGGACCGGTTTGGATCGATATTCCTTTGGATGTTCAAGCATCAAGCGTTGACCCTTCCGTGTTGCGAAGCTTTGATCTCGAAGATATCGAGCAAAGTGGATCCAAGGATCTTCGACAGGATGTTGCCTCGATCATTGACCGGCTCAATGCAGCAGAGAGACCGCTTCTGTTTGCGGGCAACGGCATTCGATTGGCTCATGGGGAAGAGGAGTTCGCACAGCTTCGCAAGCTGCTCGGGATTCCAACGGTCGCGACATGGTGCGCGGCAGATCTCGTGCCCAGCGACGACCCCACTTTTGTGGGCCGGCCAGGAGCGGTTGCCGCTCGCGGAGCAAACTTCGCATTGCAGAATTGCGATCTTCTGCTGGCCATTGGTGTTCGCCTGGACTTTGCGATTACGGGGTACGCACCGCAGAACCTTGCACGCGAAGCATACAAAATTGCAGTCGACATCGATTCAGCCGAATTGCGCAAACTGAGCCCGCACCTGCACCAGCCAATTTGTGCGGACGCAAAAGCTTTCCTCGCCGAATTGCTCAAGCAGAGCGAGTCTCTACGACCGAGAGATCGCTCGGCATGGGACGCGCGGTGTGCCGGCTGGAAGACGCGCTATCCGGTGGTAACCGAAGGCCACCGCAAACCGAACGGCCCAGTGAGCATCTTTCATCTGGCGGAGGTGATCGGATCGGAGACGACCGCAGACGATCTGCTCGTCTCTGGCAGTTCGGGCAGTGGAATTGAGATCTTTCTGCTGGCCTGCCCCACGCGCACGGGACAACGTATTTATCACACGGCTGGCCTTGGAGCGATGGGCAATGGTTTGCCGATGTCGCTGGCGGTCTGCATTGCCGGCGGCCGCAGACGAACCGTTCTCGTGGATGGGGACGGCGGCTTTCAATTCAACGTGCAGGAACTGGAAACCGCGGCACGGCTCGGGTTACCGGTCAGGTTTTTCATTCTCAACAACGACGGATACGCATCGATTCGCGCCTCGCAGATCGGCTACTTTGGCGAGGCAAACATCGGCTGCGACCGCAACACGGGAATTACAGTCCCCAACCTTGGCAAGATGGCCGCAGCCTACGATATTCCGTCGATGGTGATTGCGGATCAGACGAATCTACGCGCCGATGTTCGCCGCGCGCTGGCGATGGAGGGACCTGTGGTGATTGATGTGCATGTGATTCCTGACGAGATGCGTGCGCCTCGTGTCCAGTCGTACCAGAAGCCGGACGGGTCAATGGTTTCGAAGCCATTGGAAGACATGTTCCCATTCTTGCCACGCGAGGAATTCCTGGAGAACATGATCGTGACGCCGGTGGAAGAATGAACATCTAGTGAAAAGCAGAGAGCCGATACTACGAGGAAGTCAATGCCCACTCTGCGGGGCGGAGGCTGACTTCGTTTTGCAACAGCATTTCAATTTGAAGTTGAGTCTTCCAACGGAGCTAGAAGTCAGATATTGCGCATCAGACAACTTCGTCTTCGCAACCGGCGGCAGCCAATCGAGCTATGACCAATACTATAAGATGCTGGCCAACGATACACATCATGTTGAGGTGTCTGAAGGGAGCCCCCGTTCACTGATATCAAAGAGACAGCAAGGCTACCTACTTAGCGCGCTAGAGGGGTTCTTCCGCGTTCCGCGAAAGGTGTTTGATTTTGGCTGCGGGCAGGCCAGTTTACTAGTCGAGCTCGCGAGTGAGTTCCCGGCTTCGACGTTTGTTGGATATGATCCAGGTCCGGCAGCGCGCGTGGCGTCACAAAATGCAACGAAATTCAATCTTGCAAACCTATCCATTGTCACCATGGAGGAAGCTGCAACTCTTGGGCCATTTGATCTTCTTATTGCATCGCACGTCGTTGAGCACTTGGTGGAATTTGATCTTCTGCAATCGCTGAGAGCGCTCCTCGCTGACGATGGATTTCTTTACGTCGAAGTTCCCAACGCACTTAAGTACGCAGATCAAACGCGTCGAGAATTTCTGTACTATTTCGATCGACTGCATGTCAATCACTTTTCGCCTCAGTCTCTCGGCTTATTGGCGGCAAGATATGGTTTTAGTTGCGTAAAGCACTTCGACTATGCTTTCCCATATCGCGATGGCGGTGACTATCCAGCCCTAGGCGCCCTATTTCGGAAGAAAGCGAGGTCGATTGATATCAGTTCACCGAGTCTTCTTGGAGTTATAACGCGATATATCGCAGAGGAAAGGTTGCGCGCACACTCGATTGCTGAGCAATTCAAGGCCTATGACGGAGTGCTGGTTTGGGGAGCCGGCGACAACTTCTTCAGGTCAATCGAAAGTGAGGGTCCACTCGGCGACTTGCATAATTTCATCGTGCTCGACCGTCGACAGCAGGAGATTTGGATTAGAAATCGGAAGTATACAACCAGAAACCCTGAAGACTGCATTCTTCGTTATCCGTGGCCCGTCGTGATTACTGTGTCAGACGGAAGAAGAGCACTGGGGGAGCTAGTTGAGCAAATCGACCCGGGCCGGAACGTCTTCTTCATTTAGCCAACCTTTTCCTTGGAGGCGTTCGTCGCATCCCCCGCAAGTAGGTCGCGCCGAAACGAGAAGTTTCTATGACCGAAAAAGCTGAGAATGATCGTTACAATCGTCAATATTGCCACACCGAGGTACGGGGCCAGTTCGGGTCTGTGTAAAGTTCTGCGAAGAATCGCGACCGCAATCGGCAGCGCCACGAGCCCAAAGAGCATTCCACTGCCGTAGACCCCAAAGCACCGAATCCATTCGGCGAGATAATTTCCGTGCGTCCGAAAAACGAACCATTTGTAAGCAAGAAATGCGGCGGTTATGGCGATCACATTCGCAATTGCCCATGCATACATATAACTAAATGGGCCGAGCCCGCGGAGCGCCCAGGTCAAGAGCGCGAAAACACTATAGCCGAAAACAGTGTTGAAGCCTCCTACTAAAAGGTAACGCGAGAATTCGCGAACTGATTTTTGTTGTGGCTGAGTCATGTGTCCTGACAGATCTAGAAATTGATTCGTTCTTTTTCGGTTACGAGGGGGCGCTTCAGCACCAAGGTGTGAATGGAGCCGACGTATTCTCCGATAATTCCAAGGGCGATGAGTTGCACGGATCCGAGAAAGAACAGGCCCAAGACTACGGGCGCGATGCCCATATTGAAACGATTCCAGAAAAGAAGTTTGTAGGCAAGGTAAAACGCGCCGATTGCGAAACTGATGAAGGCTGAGACAAATCCGAAGAAGACAACGAGACGCAGAGGGACCTTGGACAGGTTTGTAATGCCCAGCATGCCGAAGTCATAAAGGGAATAGAAATTGTTCGATGTGATGCCGCGCTCGCGCCGGTTCTGGTTATAGAAGATGCGAGCGATGGGAAGGCCAAGTTCGGCGATCATTCCGCGAAAGTAGGGATACGGATCGGGGAAGCCGGTGCGGATCTTCTCGACTACGGAGCGGTCGTAGAGGCCGAACCCGGTGAAGTGTTCGAGAACCTTCACGTTGGTCAATCGCGCGACCAGTTTGTAATAGCTGGTTCGGATCTGGTACATAAAGCCGTTTTCGTCGCTGGTATTTTTGATCGCGGCCACGATTGGAAAACCGCTTTCCCAGGCCCTGATCATGTCGATGAAAAGCTCGGGCGGGTCTTGGAGGTCGGCTACGAGACCACCTACGGCATCGCCTCGAGCTTGCAGGAGCGCATGCATCCCAGAGCGATCGGGTCCAACGTTGCGCGCATTCACAATGACCTTCACTGTTGTATCTTCAGCCGCCATGGCGCGCAGAACTTCGACAGTGCCGTCCGTGGACGCGTTGTCGATAAACAGATGCTCGAAGCGATATTCGAGAAGCTGGGCAGCAACCGCCATCAGGCGTCGGTGCAGTTCGCGCACGTTGAGTTCCTCGTTATAGCAAGGGGTGATGATCGTGATCAGCTTGCTGCTCATTGTTCTCCACTTTTATCAGGTAGGTCGTTCGGACCTGGACGAACCATTGATCATGCTCAAGCATATGTACCGGCACGTCCTAGGGGATTCAGTTCGCGCTGGACTCATTGCGCGCTTCCAAGGCACCATGCCATGTCAGCATTTCCAGCTCTTCCTGAGGATGCATAAGACCATGATGCGACAACTTTCCCTCCGCTGCGTTGAAGGAGGAGCTTGAGAGTCTCTTCGGTGAAGTAGTTAATGTGCTCGTGCATCATGTAGAGACTCGCGGGGCAGAGAACATGCCGGGCGAGGCGAGGATGAGCAAGCGACATTAAGCCGATTTGAGTGATCCGCCGCGCGATACGTGTGATTCCGAACGGGTGTTCGCAAGGAACCTCAAGAAAGATCAGACCG
>DATAVC010000052.1:0-2752 GCA_036267935.1 Occallatibacter sp.
CGAGTCCATGAAGGATGTCCGGTGTGTTTCCAATCCTGAAAAACGTTGAGGTTTAGATGAAGCCGATCATTCTTGCTTTGCTCGCGATTGTTTCGGTTGCAGGTGCTCGCGCGCAAGACCTTACAATTACGCACGCAACGGTCTACCCTTCGCCGGAGGCGCAACCTTTAAGCGATGCGACAGTGGTGATCAAGCACGGCGTGATCTCTAAGGTCGGCAAGAATCTGCGGCCCCCCACTGGCGCTGAAACGATTTCCTGCGACGGATGCACTGTGCTGGCTGGTTTCTGGAATGCGCACGTGCATTTTATGGAGCCGAAGTGGAATGACGCTGCACATCAACCTGCGGAGAAACTGACGCACCAGATGAGCGAGATGCTGACGCACTCCGGTTTTACGACGGTGGTGGATACCGGTTCGGACGGAGAGAATACAATTGCGCTGCGACGGCGGGTAGAGAGCGGCGAAGTCCCAGGACCGCGGATTTTCACCGCAGGCATTCCTATCTTTCCAGCCCACGCGTTGCCTTTCTATCTGGCTGACCTTCCTCCTGAACTCAAGGCAAAGATGGCGCAGCCGGAGACGCCGGTCGAGGCAGTGGCATTCGTTGACAAGAATCGAGCGGCTGGATCCGACATCGTCAAGCTTTTCACGGGCTCGATTGTCCGCCCAGATCACATCGTTCCGATGCAGGTTGACATTGCGCGCGCGGCGGTCGATGAGGCGCACCGCAACGGCCTGCTGGTCTTTGCACATTCATCGAATCTCAAAGGCACTCAAGTGGCGATCGATGCCGGCGTGGACGTATTGGCCCATACGCCGGAAGATACGGACGGTATTGATGAGGCAATGCTGCGGCGGATGATTGACCAACACATGACCATCATTCCGACGCTGAAGCTGTTCTCGCACGATAATGCGATTGCAGCGATTGGCAAACTCGATTATCGATATCACGAGCTTGGCGGCAGGTTGGTTTACGGCACCGATACCGGATTTCTTGCGGACTACGATCAGGGCGAAGAATTCCGCCAGCTTTCGCGCGCTGGGTTCAGTTTTCGCGATGTACTGGCTATGCTGACTACGGCTCCTACCGAGCTTTTTCACCTGTCACGGAACGAAGGCAAAGTGATGGTTGGGATGCGCGGCGATCTGACGATTCTTTCGGATGATCCGAGATCGGGGAATCCGGAGGCATTCACCGCGGTTCGATACACCATTCGCGGCGGGAAAGTGGTCTGGCGACGCGATCCGCGCTGATGTCCACTGTTCATGTCTGAGCCTGCGCCCGTGAGAGGCTTCACCTCGAGTCTCCATCGAATTAGCGCCTGACGGTGCAGCTCAAACATGTGTGGTTGAAGGCTAAAGTCAAGGGGGAGCCGTGACGGGCCAGAATCATTCAACCAAAAACAGAAGCTCTGCAATCAGCAGTCTTGGCGATCGGTGCGCGTTTTGAGGACCTATTCACCGAGCCTCCAGAATTGTCGTCAAAGTCAGTCTGGAGATGAGTCACCGCGCCAGGGCAACAATGCCTTCTCCTCTGTCATCCAAGGTCAGAACGCAGCCGCGCCTGCCTCGGCGACTGCATGGTCCTGCTCCCCTGAGCCGCCGCTTACGCCAATCGCGCCCACTACTTTTCCATCGCGCTTCAAGGGGATGCCGCCAGCGAAGATCATGATCCGGCCGTCATTCGACGCATGAATTCCAAAGAACTGGCCACCCGACTGCGAGTGATCGGCTAAATCCTTGGTCGAGATATCGAAGGCTCGCGAGGTATATGCCTTCTTGATCGAAATATCGATACTGCCCAGCCACGCTCCATCCATGCGCACATGGGCAATCAGATTTCCGCCCGCGTCCGCCACTGCAATGTTCATGGGTTGGCCGATCTCAGCCGCCTTGTTTTCCGCGGCTGCAATCACCTTTCGCGCATCCTTCAACGTAATCATGACGATCTCCTAAGGTTTAAGCGGGGAATGGGCGCACTGCCCGATTGTTACTGGAGAGTTGCCGCGGCAGTGCCTTCAGCATTTGGATGTCAGTATCGCAGGCGAGACCGGCAGATGGTTCACAAGATTGTTCGGAGAGGCTGAAATATTCAAGCTACCTCGCTCGAGAATCGTTTTTGTGCTGCATTGCGCCCGAGGCGAACTCATCTATCTTCCGACAAGCAGGCCGGCAGCTCTCGACAGATATTTAAGCCTCGCGCAAGGCAACGATGGGGTCGACCCGCATGGCGCTCCGAGCGGGGACATAGCAGGCCGCAAGCGCTACGAGAACGAGGACGAGAGTGAGGCTGATAAAGGTGAGAGGATCGCTGGGCGAGACGCCGTAGAGCAATCCTGCCATCATGTGCGTCGTGATCAATGCGCCGACAAGCCCCGCGGCAGCGCCAACAAGGGCGAGTGCGAGTCCCTGGCTTAGTACCATGCGCAGAATGGTCTTTCTCTGCGCGCCGAGTGCGATGCGAATCCCGATGTCGCGTGTGCGTTCGCTGACGATGTACGAAATGGTCCCATAGACGCCGATGCCGGCGAGTAACAACGCCGTGAGCGCGAAAAGCAGAACCATATCCATCGAGAACCGACGTTGCGCGAGAGAGTCCGATACAACATCCGGCAGCGTTTGCGCGCCGAAGACGGGAAGCTCGGGATCGATGGATTGAACCATCTTGAGCGCCTGCTCCGGAAGCTTGGCGGGATCGAGGCTCCCGCGAAGGAAAATAGTCACGTCTTTGAAGGGGTGCTGGTAGA
>DATAVC010000053.1:0-188085 GCA_036267935.1 Occallatibacter sp.
AAACAGAGTGCGCGCGTAGTTCAAGGTGCCCGCGGCAACCATGGGCAGCATCACCAGGATGGCCACGTTCATCAGGTGCCGGGAGTAGATCCGCATCCTCTGTGCGCGGTCCTCCCCAGCGGTCCCCCCGGGGACAACGGCTGGTTCTGCTGCAGTGGCGTCCATATGCAATACAGTAATCCGCGGCTTCTCAAAACCGCCCGAAGAGGTGCCGCGAAAACGCGTCTTCTGACCCTCGATGGTAACGATAGGAATATCATTGAGAAGAGTGCTTGCCATTGGCAACAAAGGGATTGAACTCCCTCCGCTTCAGCGCTCCAGTTACCTCGGTGCTCTGTGTCCACACCGGTGGGGTATTGACCATTGAGTACCAGCCGCCGAAAATCACCAGCACATAGGTGTCGTTTAGAGAATACGATGATTGCGAGCATTTTCTCAGAAGGCACTTTTAGAAAACGGCAGATTCCAAACGGGTTCATGCGATGCGACCCCGTGGAAACCTGCTCCAGACGCGCCCGGTTCTCAGGTTGGCGCAAGAGGAATGAAGAGATCGTTTACCTATGATCCGTATTGGCTTGCTCTCGGAAGATCGTGCACTGCAGACTCTGCTTGCGTCCGCTCTGGGCAAGGAGTTCCAGGTAGCCCTGGCAACGGGCGAAACAGAGATGCTGCATCTGGTCGACGCGGGCGAGATCGATGTGTTGATGCTCGATCTCAACTCGAATAACGGATCGATGAAGGAGCGGGTCGAGTCTTCGCGCCGCATCATTGCCCAGCAGATTCCCGCCGTAGTGATGGCCGACGATGGTGTGCGCGCCACCGCGGTTGAGTTGGTCCGGCTGGGCGCTTACGGGTATTGCCGCAGACCCCCCTCGATTCGCGAATTGAAGGCCATGCTGTGCCGGGCAAGTGAGAATTCCCTGCTCAAGCGCCAGCTGCAGACCGTGCAGCCGCGAGTGGATTCGGCGACGCACTGCGACCGACTCATCGGCTCCAGCAGCGCTATCCGGCAGGTCTATCATCTCGTGCAAAGGGTCGCAAACCTGAATGCATCCGTGCTGGTGACCGGCGAGAGCGGCACTGGCAAAGAACTGATTGCCCGGGCGATTCATAACCTCGGCACGCGGTCTTCGAAACCGTTCGTCGCTGTCTCCTGCGGCGCCATTCCCGAGACCCTGATCGAAGCCGAACTGTTCGGCCATGAGAAAGGCGCTTTCACCGGCACGGTAGGCGCGCGCGAAGGCTACTTCGAACAGGCACGGGACGGAACACTTTTCCTGGATGAAATCGGCGATCTGAGCCTGTATACACAGGTAAAGCTACTGCGCGTGCTCCAGCAGATGGAGTTCAGCCGGCTGGGCAGCAGCAAGCTGATTCCGCTGAAGGCGCGACTGGTTTTCGCCACGCACCAGGACCTGGGCAAGCTTGTCGCCGAAGGTAAATTCCGTCAAGACCTCTTCTATCGCATCAATGTCATGCGCATTGTGTCGCCGGCGCTGGCTGACCATGCCGAAGACATTCCGCAAATCGCCGATCACTATCTCAAGCATTACTCCGAGCTGTTTCAAAAGCCGATGCAGTCCATCACCGCCGACGCCATCGCGATGCTCCAGAATTATCCGTGGCCGGGCAACGTACGCGAGTTGGAGAACACAATTCAGAGGGCGATCATCCTCGCGCCCGGTATGACCATCCGGCCTGAAGATCTGCCGTTGACCATGCACGCGGACAAGATCATCGACATCGGCGAATACAACCCTGACTGCACATTTGAGCGGCAGCTTCGCGACTACAAAATCAAGCTCGCCATCGACGCGGTGCGCGACAACAACGGCAACAAGACGCTGGCAGCCCGCAGCCTGGGCATCTCGCGCGCTTACCTGCATCGTTTGATCCGGCTGGCTGAACCGGACGCTGTCTTCGAGCAGGACGAAGGCTCCGCATCGGCATCCGCCTGAAACCTCGCAGCGATGACTCCTAGGGAACCCCCGCTTATCCCGCACAGAATGGGCGTAATTTGAACTGCTATAGTGCTGTCATCATGTTCAGGCGATTGACGGTTTTGATGGGGCTGTCTTTGTTTCTGGTGACGGCTCCGCCAATCGCGGGACAAGACACGGGCGACTCCACGCCACGCCCGAAACAGAGCAGTTCTGCCACGCCAACCCCGCAGAGCACAGACGCCTCACAACAGAGCCCAGCCGCAGCCGAGCAGGGGCCGTCCAATCAACCGCAAATCATCGTCAATCCGACTCCGGCTCCGCCGCCAGAATGGGGATGGCGCCAGCAAGTCACCTGGGGCGCTACGATCGTGCTCGCGGTGCTCGGCTATGTCGGCATCATGCTGGCCCTGCGCACGCTGAAGAGCATCGACCAACACCTGATGGCCGGCACATCCACAACGCAGGCCGCCATGGACAGCGCGAATGCGGCCCTGGCACTTGCGCAGGCCATCGCAAGTTCTGAACGACCTTGGATTGTCGTCACGGTCGAGCCATTCCTGACCATGGAAAACAGTTTCAAAGTGATGGCGTCGAATCGCGGCCGCAGCCCGGCGCGGATCGTGTCGTCGGTCGACCAGGTGAAGATCGCCGCAGACGAGAAGAATCTCCCCGACACGCCGGAATTCGAAAAAGTAGAAGCCGGAGACGAGCCCGAACCAATCGTTCTGCTGCCCGGCGAAGCCACGGGAATCTGGGCCCTGAATCGCGGCGACCTGTCCACGATCTGCAAAACCCCTGAAGTGCTGAAGAGGGTCGAACGCTGGCAGGACACGCTGTTTCTCTACGGCCGGATCCAGTACATGGAGCTGACCGCGGTCGGCGACAAACAGATGCACGAGACCTTTTGGTGCTGCCGATACATCCACGGCGAAAAAAGCAGCGCCCTGGTGATGGCGGGATCGCCCATCTACAACAAACACACCTGAGACCCTAGCCCTCCCGTAGCCAAAAGCCAGCAGGCACCTTGCCGCGTAGTATGGAAAGGGGCTTGCCGCAGCTGCGACAAGAATTCCCTTCCCTATCTCAATTCCAGGTGCGTCAATGCCGGTTGTCGAACTCGCAGGAGTGACCAAAGCCTACGAGAACAAGGTGGCCGTGCGCGATCTGAACTTGTCGCTCAATGCCGGCCAGATGTTTGGATTACTCGGGCCGAACGGAGCAGGCAAGACCAGTTCCATTCGCATGATGATGGGTATCACGCTGCCGGATTCCGGCCAGGTGAATCTCTTCGACAAGCCCTTTGAGCGCAAAAGTCTTGAACGCGTCGGCTATTTGCCCGAAGAGCGCGGCCTCTACAAGAAGATGAAAGTCCTCGAACAGCTCGTCTTCTTTGGCGAGTTGCATGGGTTGGCGCGCGACGAAGCACGCAAGCGTGCGGCCGACTGGACCAAGAGACTTGAGATCGACGACGTGCTTGGCAAAAAGACCGAAGAGTTGTCGAAAGGCATGCAGCAGAAGATTCAGTTCATCGGATCGCTGTTGCACGATCCCGGCCTGATCGTCATGGACGAGCCCTTCAGCGGCCTCGATCCCGTGAATGCAAAATTGCTCGAGAAAACACTGCTTGAGCTGAAGGACGAAGGCAAAACGATCGTGTTTTCGACCCATCGCATGGACCAGGTCGAGAAGCTTTGCGACTCCATCTGCCTTATCAACAAAGGCCAGGTCGTGTTATCGGGATTGATGCGCGAAATCAAATCGCGCTACGAGCGCAACCACGTCCTCGTTGAGTTCGAAGGCGACGCCGGATTCCTGAAGAGTTCCGAAGTTGCCCAGGCAAGCAACTTCTCTGGCCACGCTGAGATCACGCTGAAACCGCATGGCGACGCGCAGAAGTTGCTGCACGAAGCCTCGGCGGGCGCAAAAATTTTCCGCTTCGAACTGGTCGAACCATCTCTTGAAGAGATCTTCATCTGGACGGTGGGAGGCAAGGCCGATGCGTAACATACTGCTGATCGCGCGGCGCGAATATCTCGAACAGGTGCGCGGGCGTGCCTTCCGGATGACGACGATCGGTCTGCCCGCGGTCTTCGCCGGCATTCTCGGCGTTGGCTATCTGTCGAGCCTCGGGCTTGGCGCGAATCGCCACATGACTGTGGTGGCTGCGAATGTCGCGTTGGCCAATCAAATCCGCGATCAGCTGGTGGGAGACAAAGACGCCAAGGCGCATGTGGACGTCATCACCCAACCTACCCAGCAGCTGCACGACACCCTGGTTCGTCAGGTGCAGACAGCACAACTCGACGGATTGATCTGGGTGGATACCGAGCCGGGCAAGATTCCGACCGGATCGTTCATCTCGGAGTCTTCGGGGGACTTCATCACCGCGGCACGGGTCAAATCGGCGCTGACGCACGCGGTTCTCGACGAGCGGTTAACCAGCGGCGGCATGAAGCAGAACGATGCCGATAACCTTGTGGACGGGGTCACGCTGGATACCCTGCAGGTGAAGAAAGACGGCAGCCTGGTGAAGACCAATGCCCAGGCCTCGCTCTGGAAGGGCTACGTCATGGCCCTTTTGCTGTCGATGACCACGATGATCTACGGCATGAACGTGGCGCGATCGATCATCCAGGAAAAGACATCTCGGATTTTCGAAGTGATGCTGGCTATTGCACGGCCCGGCGACCTGCTGGCGGGCAAACTCATTGGCGTCGGCGCCGTCGGCCTGACGCAGATCGGCATCTGGCTTGTGGCGGGAGCCGTCCTTCTGTTTTCGCCGCTGGCGGCTGCGCTGATGAGCGGAGAGTTCGCCGTGCACTTTACCTGGACTGAGGCGATTCTCTTCCCGGTCTACTTCGTGCTGGGCTACCTGCTCTACAGTTCGTTGTTCGCAGGCCTGGCAGCCACATGCGAGACCGAGCAGGAGTTGCAGATGTACATGCCGCTGGCCGCGGCGCCTACCTGGCTAAGCTTCGCGCTGATCATGCTGATCATCAACGACTCCAATTCTGGGTGGTCGGTCGCTGCGTCTCTGTTCCCGCCTACTGCTCCGGTCATCATGTTCCTGCGCATGGCTTCTGAGATCCCTCCGGCGTGGCAGCTGGCCTTGTCGATCGTGCTGCTGATGTTGAGTGTCTGGGGCGTGCTGTGGTTCTCCACGCGGCTCTATCGCGTGGGCATCCTCATGTACGGCAAACGCGCCACGTTGCCCGAACTGTTGCGCTGGCTGCGCTACAGCTAGGCGCGATTCGTCCCGGACCTGAGTCCCCGTGTCCCCGCTAGAATCGGAAGAGTGACCGCCGAAGCAAGACCCCGCTTCACCTTTTTCCAGCGCATCGTGTTGGCTGTCGTTCCACGTCTCGTGTGGGCGTTGCTCTCGGTGGTGGGTCGGACATGGCGCTTCGAAGTGATCGCCGAACAAAGTGTCATCCCCGTGCGCGAGGGACAGAAAGCCGGACCGCAAATCTACTGCTTCTGGCATCAGTGCGTGCTGCCCTGTGCGTTCTACTACCGCGGATCCGGAGCCGTGATACTCGTCAGCCAAAGCTTCGATGGGGAACTTATCACGCGCATCCTGCGCATGTTCGGCTTCGATGCCGTCCGTGGATCCAGCTCACGAGGAGGACGCGAGGGCATGTTGGGCCTGGCCCGCGTGATCGAGACGGGTCACACGGCGATCTTCACGGCAGACGGCCCCCGCGGACCGATCTACCGAACAAAAATGGGCCCCATCAAGCTCGCGCAGATGACCGGCGCTCCGATCGGAGCATTCCACCTGGAGCCGAAGAGCGCGCATACGATCCGCTCGTGGGATCGGTTTCTGGTTCCCATGCCCTTCACCCGGATCTGCGTCAGCTGGGCGCAATGGACGCTCGTCGAGGCCGACCTGCCCCCGGAACAGGCCGAGACCAAGCGCGAAGAATTGAACGCGGCGATTGAGCGCGCGCGGCTGCGTGCCTATGCCCACTTGAGGAAGACTACCTCGTGACCGCTGAAGAAAATCCCTTGCGGGTTGCGGACTTTGACTTCGATCTGCCGGCCGAACGGATCGCGCAGCACCCGCCCGCTGAGCGCGGATCCAGCCGCATGGTGGTGATGGCACGGGCCACGGGAGAATTTCGCGACGGCCAATTCAACGAATTCCCTTCTCTGCTCCGGCCTGGCGACCTGCTGGTGTTGAACGACAGCCGGGTGATTCCGGCACGCCTCTACGCCCGCCGAACCCTGCAGCGTGAACGCGAAAAACCGACGGGGCGCATTGAAGTGATGTTGACCGAGCCGGCTGGCGACCTCGAATGGCGCGCCTTGGTGCGGCCGGGACGCAAGGTCGCGCTCGGCGAAAGGCTGGAATTCGCGGCGCCGGATGGTTCGATTGCGCTTGAAGCTGAAGTGCGTGAGCGAGGCCTCTTCGGAGAGCGGCTGCTCCGATTCTCACCAATCGCAGACTTCTTTGAAACCTTGGATCAGATCGGTCACATTCCCCTGCCACCCTACATCCACCGCGACGACGAGAGAGACGACCGTGATCGTTATCAGACGGTGTTTGCCCGGGAGCGTGGGTCCGTGGCAGCGCCCACGGCCGGCCTCCACTTTACGGCGGCGACACTGGACGCGATTCGCGCCAGGGGAGTGGAGATCGCTCACGTCACCCTTCACGTCGGATCAGGCACCTTTGCACCCCTGCGTGTCGAGCAGGTGAACGATGTGCAGTTGCACTTCGAACACTACGCCCTCTCAGCCGCGGCCGCAGAAGCCGTCAACCGGGCGCGCCGCGAGAGCCGAAGGGTCATTGCTGTAGGCACCACCGTGGTGCGCACGCTGGAGGCAGCGGCGCTGCGTGCAGGCGATGGTGATCTTCAGGCCCACACGGCCCAGACGGAGATCTTCATTCGTCCTGGATTCCAGTTTCGTGTAGTCAACGGGTTATTAACTAACTTCCACCTACCCCAGTCGAGTTTGCTGATCCTGGTGAGCGCCTTCGCCAATCGAGAACACGTTTTGGGTGCCTACCGGCACGCCGTCCAGGCTGGGTACCGGTTCTTCAGTTATGGAGACTGTATGTTCCTGACCTAGCGGACGGAAGCTCTCGCGCGTGGGCCGTCTTCTAGCGCTCTCGATGGGTCGAAGCCTAGCGGAAAATGGCGACCCATCCCTCGAAAGGGTTAGTGATCGATAGCGAAGCTGGCACGTTGCGTGCTTCATAACTTCGTCAAACCCCTTCTCGGACGAGTTAGACGTGGAATTTAACTCATAGCAACCTATTTTGCCGCTTGGAGAGTGTAACCATACCGCTTCACTAGGCCCCGAATTCCGTAAACAAACGTGTACACCGTTTGATTGGAACTTCGGTGTATCACATTGAATTAATACGCCTTGACTTATCATATTTTGGAGTGACAATTGCAGTTAAAGAGAAGCAATCCGTATGCATAGTGTGAGGGGGGGGGCTGAGGTGCACTCGATCGCTTGGTGGCCGACGATTGTCGTCCTGGCCGTGTCCACCATCACCGATCTACGCAGCCGCCGGATTCCGAATTGGTTGGTTTTGCCGTTCTGGGTGTTGGGACTTGCAGCGTCGTTCGTCCCCAAGAGCTGGCACGGAATTGGGATCGTGCAGAGTCTGGAAGGAATGGGCCTTGGTCTGCTCTTGTTCGGCGTGCTCGCCTTCATGGGCGGCATGGGTATGGGAGATGTGAAACTCTGCGCCGCGATCGGGGCGTGGGTAGGTCCGAAGCAGTTGTTTGTGGCGTTGGTTTTGACAGGGATCGTCGGCGGAATCATGGCGGTTGTTTGGGCGCTTGCCGGCGGATTTCTGGGAGAGCTTTTTTCAGGTACGGGCGATTTGGTTTTCGGATGGAGGAATCGGGAAAAGAGTGCGGAGAACGAGCATACGCTCGCCAATCCTCTTGCCCGTAAGATGCCTTATGCGCCGGCTATAGCAATCGGGACGCTTATTTCGTTCTTTGCGTTTGCGGGTTGAGACAATCGAAAGGTCAAGGAAGAAGCCATTGAGAACGCATTGCAATTCGATCAACATCGCAAAGAGCCAGGAGTCTAGAGACCGGTAATGCAGAATCACTTCGAAGATCTAGAAGCATCAATTGGCGCAAGCGATTTGTCGATCGCACTGATCGGCCCTAATGAAAATCGCCGCAGAATCGTCGCCAATGCACTTGCCGGGTCAGGCAGCTCCATGGTGCGGGAGTTCCCTACTTATCCCAATAAGACCACCGACGTTCCGCGGATGCTGGAACAAAATTTTGATGTGTTCATCATCGATCTGGATGGCGACCAGCGCGCCGCTCTCGAATTGGTCGAAGACTTAGCCGCGAATCCGGCCGTCACCGTGATGGTGTTCTCGATGAACAACGATCCCAACCTGCTCATGAGCTGCATGCGCTCCGGAGCGCGCGAATTTCTTTCGCAGCCCGTGGCCATGGGTCAGTTGACAGAAGCCTTGTCGCGTGCGACCTCGCGCCGCCCCATGGCGCGCCCCACCAACAAGGCAGGCGGCAAAGTTCTGGTGTTCCTGGGTGGCAAGGGTGGCTCGGGAGTCACCACTGTAGCGTGTAACTTTGCGGTCTCGCTGGTGCAAGAGTGTTCCCAGACCGCGGTGCTGGTTGATCTTGATCTTCCCTTAGGCGACGCCGCGTTGAACCTGGGCATTACTCCGCAGTTCTCGACCGTAGATGCACTGCAGAACTACACGCGGCTCGATCAGAACTTTCTTTCGAAGCTATTGACCAAACACAGTTCAGGACTCTACGTGCTGGCTGCGCCGGGCAAATTTCCGCAGGTAGAAGTCAGCAACGAAGCGATGGAGAGAATGGTTGCCGTAGCGCGGTCGTCGTTTGACTTCGTGATCGTCGATGCTGGCTCGCGGTTCGATTTGAGCGGCACAACCCTGGTGGATCAAGCCGACACGGTCTATCTCGTCATGCAGGCTGGCATTCCCGAGTTGCGCAACTCGCATCGCGTCATCTCTGAATACTTCAAGACCGGCAATTCAAACTTAGAAATTGTGCTGAACCGTTTCATGCCTCGTTCAGGTGGGGTCGACGAGGAACATATTTCGAAGGCACTTACCCGGCCGGTGCAGTGGAAGATTCCCAGTGACTATGTCACGGTGCGAAGGATGCAAAACGAAGCTACGCCGCTGGCTTTGGAAGACTCGATGATCGCACGCGCGATTCAAGATATGGCAAGAACGGCCTGCGGGATGCCTGCAAAGCCAGAGAAGAAAAAAGGATTCAGTCTGTTCGGATAAATACGGGCAATAAAGGATTCCCGTTGAATGGAAGGTCGCATAGTGGAACATCTAAATCTGGAAAACTTTAAATCGGAAGTCCATCGTACCCTGATCTCCAAGCTGGATCTGGAGAAGCTTTCGCGGGTCAATTCAAACCAGGCGCGGCAAGCAGTCTCGAGCATCATTAGCGAGATCATCACCGATCGCCGTGTGCCGCTGAGCTTCGACGAGCAGGAGAAGATACAGACCGATTTGCTGGACGAAGTCTTCGGCCTGGGTCCTCTTGAACCACTGCTGAAGGACCAGAAGATCTCCGATATTCTCGTCAACGACAAAGACCACGTCTTCATCGAGCGCGGTGGTCTTCTCACCCGTGCCGATGCTTCGTTCCGCGACGATCGCCACCTGCTGCAGATTATCGATCGCATCGTTTCGCGCGTCGGTCGGCGCGTCGATGAGTCGTCGCCGATGGTGGACGCCCGCCTGCCTGACGGATCGCGCGTCAACGCCATCATTCCCCCGCTGGCTCTGGACGGCCCCTCGCTCTCGATTCGCCGTTTCGGCACCGGTCCTCTGGCCGCCAATCAGCTTGTACAGCTGAAGAGTATTTCCGCTGAGATGATGGAGCTCCTGTCGTCCGCGGTCCGCGCTCGATTGAGTGTCCTGATCTCGGGCGGAACCGGCGCCGGTAAAACCACCTTCCTCAACATTCTGTCGCAGTACATTCCCCAGAACGAGCGCGTCATCACCATCGAAGACGCAGCCGAATTGCAGCTCGCTCAAGAGAACATTGTCCGCCTCGAAACCCGGCCGCCCAACGTGGAAGGCCAGGGCGCCATCCGGCAGCGACAACTGCTGATCAACTGCCTCCGTATGCGCCCCGACCGCATCATCATCGGTGAGTGCCGCGGCGAAGAAGCCTTCGACATGCTTCAGGCCATGAACACCGGCCACGAGGGATCGATGACCACCGTCCACGCCAATACGGCGCGCGACGCTCTGGGCCGTCTGGAATCCATGGTGGCCATGACCAACTTAAATCTGCCCGAGAAAACGGTGCGCCAACAGATCTCGGCAGCCATCACGATCGTGATTCAGTGCACACGCCTCAGCGACGGCTCGCGTAAGTGCGTCAGCATTCACGAGGTCACCGGCATGGAAGAGAACGTGATCTCGATGCAGGAGATTTTCTCGTTTCAGAAGAAAGGAATCGGACCCAACGGAAAAGTTCTGGGCGTATTCAAGCCCAGTGGCATCCGCCCCCGCTTCCTTGAACAGCTTCGTACAGCAGGCATCTTCCTGCCGCCGAGCTTGTTCGAACGCGTCACCGAGGTCAACTAGGGAAAGGGGACGACCGCGATGGCTATAATCGCAATCGTCGTATTCATCGGAGTGTTCGTAGTTGTCGCGCTGCTGTTTGCGGCGACTGGCACGGGCTCGACGAAACAAGACCGGGAAATGCTGGCAAGACTCGATTCGGCTCTCGCCACCGGCAAGTCCAAAGGGGACATGTCGGATTTGCTGATCGACGTCCGCAAGAACGAATTGCTCAGCACCATTCCCTGGGTCGACAAGCTTCTACGCCAGGTCGAGCTCACGCCGCGCTTGCGCCGCCTGCTCTACCAGGCCGATTTGAAATGGACGGTCGGCGGTCTGCTGATGATGTGCTTTGTTGCGTTCATCATCCCCGGCTACCTGGTGTATCTGCGCACCGGCAATCTCATCTTCGGTCTGGCGATCGGGCTTGCGTTCGGATTTGCCCCGATCGGGTACGTGGTGTTCAAGCGCAACAAGCGCATGAGCAAGTTCGAAGAGGGTCTACCCGAAGCGCTCGACCTGATTTGCAGCGCGCTCCGCGTCGGACATAGCTTGAACTCCGCTCTGGGCCTGGTCACGCGCGAATGCCCTGACCCGGTGGGAACCGAGTTCCGCGTTTGCTTCGACGAACAGAACTACGGCCTTGAACTCAAGACCGCCCTGGAGAACCTGACCAATCGCGTTCCGGTGCAGGATCTGCGCATCGTGGTCACCGGCATCCTGATTCAGAAAGAAAGCGGCGGCAACCTGGCCGAAGTGCTCGAGAAGGCTTCAGAGGTGATCCGCGAGCGGTTCCGGTTGAAGCGGCAGGTGATGACCCATACGGCGCAGGGGCGCCTCACCGGACTGATCTTGACAATGCTGCCTATTGTCCTCGGCTGCGCTCTCTACTTCATCAATCCGGAGATGATGAGCCTGTTGTGGACACGGGATATCGGAGTCAAGCTTCTCTATGCGGCCGGCGGCATGATTGTGGTCGGTGGCCTCATTATTCGCAAGATCGTCAACATGGACGTGTAAAGGGGAATTATGGGAGTTGCAATAGCTGCATTTTTAGCTATATTCCTGCTTGTCTTGAGCGGCGGCCTTCTTGTTTTCTATCGCGAGACGATTCACGCGCGTATCTCATCGGCGATCAATCCGCAGGTCAGACAACAGAAGACACTCAAGACGACAATTCTGGATACGCGTGACGTGCTCGAAGGCGTCGTCGAACGCTTCGAAAAGGTCATCCCCAAGAGCGCTCAGGAAGTTTCCGTTGTGCAGCAGCGGCTTATTCGAGCCGGCTTCCGCGAAGACTCGGCTCTGAAGATCTTCTATGGCGCAAAGGTAATTGCTCCAGTCGTTCTTTGCTTGATCGCGATGCTCACTGGCTTCGCCAGACAGAACCCGTTCTTCATCTATATCGCTTGTCTCGGTTTTGGTTTCCTTGCGCCGGACTTCTGGCTAGGCCGCCAGATCTCGAAGCGCCAGACCAAGATTCGCCGCGGGCTGCCGGATGTACTCGATATGCTCGTCATCTGCGTCGAAGCCGGCCTTAGTCTCGATCAGGCCACCGCACGTACAGCGCAAGAGTTGCATCATGCGCAACCTGTGATGAGCGATGAAATGGGCGTCGTGGCCCTCGAGCAAAGAGCGGGCAGCGCTCGTGCAGAAGCCTGGAAGCACTTAGCTGACCGCACAGGCCTTGATATTATTCGTAACCTTGTCTCCATGCTGGTGCAATCCGAGCAGTTCGGCACCAGCGTAGCGAAGACTCTCCGCGTTCACTCTGACACGTTGCGCACAAAGCGCGTGCAGGAAATTGAAGAGAAAGCAGCCAAGCTCTCGGTAAAGCTGCTCTTCCCGCTTGTTCTGTTCATCTTCCCCTCTCTGTTTGTTGTCGTTCTCGGCCCCGCCGTGATTTTGATGGCGGATTCGTTCAAGTCACTGTTTGGCCACTAAACAAAGGGGGAATTTGTGATGGATAACGCGTTAATTGTTCGAGTAGTTGCTGGAGTGCTTTTCGCTTTGGTTCTGGTTGTTCTCGTGCAGCGCCGCCGTACTCGGGTCAAGTAGTTGGCGGTCTACTAAGATTCCGCGGAGCCGGTTTCATTCACAACGTACGAAGAAGCCGGTTCCAGTTCCAGAAGGGAGAAATACACAATGGACACATCCATGATCATCCGGATCGTTGCCGGTGTTCTTTTTGTCCTCGTGTTGGTGATTCTCATTCAGCGCCGCCGCACTCGGGTCAAGTAGCTCAATCTCGTCTGCTCGGTGGAATGCGAAGCATTACTCCAAAGAAAATTTTCAACTCACGAAAGGGGGTATCGCAATGGACACAACAACTATCGTCCGGGTAGTCGCCGGAGTTCTTTTTGTGCTTGTGCTGGTGATCCTGATTCAGCGCCGCCGCACGCGAGTCAAGTAGTTGGCGTTGTGCCAAAGAAGGTTTAGGCCGGATAGAGTCCCGCCGGCGGACCCGCCGTTTACCCATATCGGCCGGACGCCTTGGTGTCTGGAAACAGGACTTCTTCAGTCGTTCTCATGTGAATAGAACTTCAGAAGGTCCGGCCGGTCGTTCCTAGATGTGCTGATGTTTATGGTTATCGTTGTAGGCATTGGTGACGAAGGTTGTTTTTAGCCTGGACGCTATACGCCCTGCGGTCTCGCGGAGAGGGTGAGGAGTAATGGAAACCCAAAAATATTGCGTTTATAACCAGACACGCGAGAGCTTCTTGAGTTTGGGCGTTACCATCGCCGATGCTTCTACGGGCGATATCCAGGATCTAGTAGATCGGGTCAGCATCAAACCGGACAGCGGAGTATGGATCATTCCCTACCGGGGAGTGCTTCCAATCCGCAGCCATTCTCCCATTGACCTAGTCTATCTCGATCATAACTATCGAGTGATACAAGAGATTGAGTCGTTTCTAACTTCCTCTGTTGAGCCTTCGCAGGATGAAGCTGCGAGTGTGCTGGTCCTTCCTGCACACACGATTTACTCTTCGCAGACCCAGCCCGGCGATCAGATGGTCATCTGTGTCGCCGACGAAATGGAACGTCGACTGGAGCGGCTGTCCGGATCCTTCGCTTCGTTGTCGAACACGCAGAGTGTCGCTTATCCAAAGGAGAAGCATTCGGGCAACGGCGTCTCTGCCCCCGCCCCGCTGCCGATCCGGATAGAGAACAGGCAAGCTACATACAAGGGGACAGAGATTATGGATACTTCACCTAAATCCGGGAAGAGAGGTTCGCTTCTTAGCTGGATCCAGAACTGGCTCTCAACGACGTCGGACCGGCGGCGCGCACCACGCCAGCCCTTGCCAGGACTGGTGGCTTATTACTGGACCGGCAGTACCCCGCGTGCGTATCGTGTCGCAGACATCAGCACGAGCGGATTCTATGTATTGACTGAGGAGCGCTGGTTTCCAGGAACGATGGTCCTGATGACTCTGCAGCGCACCGATCATAACGGCAAGAATCTTGATGACTCGATTGCCGTCCAATCACGCGTTGTCCGCTGGGGCAGCGATGGGCTGGGCTTGGCTTACGTTCTATCGAAAGCCGTTGACCCTCGCAGCGGCGAAGTCATGCACGAAAACGGCGCCGACAAAAAGGCCCTCGAGCGCTTCCTCGAACGTCTCAAGGACTCTTCGGCAGAGCTGCGCGTCGTCGGACGCTAGGCCCACGCTCGCGCAGGCGGACGCGCTGCTAGCCGGCATAGCGTAACTGCACGGCAACACACGAATGTTATAACTCCATTCGCCTAGTCTGCGTCTTCAGGGATAATCAGCAGGACTTCCACTTTCGCAATCTGCCCATTGTGCTTCGCCGGCCTGAACTTCCACTGTTCCAGCGCCTGCAGAAGCATCTTTGTCTGCGAGTATTCGGCCGGAAAGACCAAAGCCATCGACTCGAAATGGCCGGTCTCATTCACGAACCCGTGAACCATTAACGCGTCGGCATTGATGTTGGCGGGCTTGTTGCTCGGACGAACAATGTAAGTCGGCCAAGGCGCTTCGATGTGGTTCACATTGCCGGCGCTGGCTGCTTCGGCCTTCGAGGGCAACGAGTACTGCAGAATCCAGCTCCTCGAGAGACCCACATGGAGATAGACCGAATAGACAAGGCGACCGCCCCAAAGACGAGACGTCTCGGGAAACTCATCGGTTAAGGTGGAGCCCACAACCACCACGCCATATTGGCCGTTCTGTGGCAGGGTCATACGGGTGAACGAAGGCTCAGTTCCCTGTCCTCCGCCGCCGCCCGAACCACCGGTGCCCCCGGCGTTGCCTGCGTTGCCACCATTGCCGGGAGCAGTCCCGTTGCGCGAGCCCGAGGGGCCCGGTGTATTGCCCGCAGCGCCTTGGCTCAATTGAACGCCCTTATCCGCGCCTGGGCTGTTTTGTTCGCCTTTGCCCGCCTGCGTTGAATTTCCCGTCTTGCCCGGCTTCATTGCGCCGTTCTCATTGCCTGCAGCAGTCTGATTCACCGCGGGCAAAGCAATCGTTCCCTTGGCCATCTCTTCGTCTGAGATGGAAAGCATGGCTGCGGAACTCGCCTGGAGCGACGACTTCGACGAAGACTCCGGCAGCAGATCGCCGAGCGTTGCCCCAGAGACTACGACAGGGGATGCGCTGCTGGGACTGGGCATGGGCAGGCGCGACTCGAACTGTGTGGATGTAACTGGTACATCGGAGATGTGCGTTTCCGGCGTCGGACGCGTCAACACAGGACGCGTGTTGTTGATCGCCAATTTTTGCGGCTGCGGCGGCGCAATCAATTGGAGCTTGGGCCGTTGCGCAGACCAAAGCAACAACGATGGAAGCTTGGCCTTGCTGATGAGTTGGTTGGGCGGAATATCGGGCTGGATGATCGTGTGTTCTGCGAGGTGCAGCTTCGGCACCTGAAGAGGACTCGAGGTAGGCGCTGCGGGCAGGTCATGCGCAGCTTGCGTGTGAGCCGTCGAGTTCTGCCCCGGATACATCCCGCTATTGGCCGAGTTCTGATGCCGCACGGGGTCAGGCATCGTAATGTCAACCTCGCGCATGGTGTAACGATCGGCTGCAGCCCGCATATTGAGTCGCGGCGCAAAGATGAAGCCGTAGGCGATCAAGCCGACCACGAGAATATGCACCACGACAGAAACCAGAAAGGAGAGAGGCTTCTGCTGCGGCTTTTGTGGTACGGCGAAAAGTGAAATCGGCTGGGAAGTCCCCATAAAGGGATGGATTTCCTCTCCTGCGGTGGCTTGATCCTACTTTACATGGAGTCAGTCTCTTTTTAAGCACAAGCAAAACACCATCGTAGGTGCCTTTTGTTACATGGACGATCGATGTGGAGGGATCAGGGGCTGTCTATGGCGAGGACATTTGCCGTCATCTCTGCGAATGACGCGGGACTGCGCTCATTTCGACATACGTTGCGACTCGGATCGAGTCTCAGGGAAAAAGCTCTCATGAGAGGTGAATGAGTTACGCAGGAGAGTCATGGGGGCTAGCCGTATCCGAAAGTAACTAGACAGGGTTATTGCTCTTGCTCATAGTAGTGCCAAGATCAAGTTTGGAATAACTAGGGCAAGGATCCATGACGTGTAGGTGTCACATCCCTTTTCGAGGGGAAAGTCGCGAGAGTAAGTTAAGCATGAACGTGTGAGCAATGAGGGCATTCGACATCGAGTTAACTGGCGCTCAGGCCGTATTTTCATTCGATGAAATAGGTGATGACCGCGAGGGTACTATTGGCTTACAGGTTCTTTTTTTTGTTGACGAAGCGCTCGCGCAGTGATGCTATACTTCATCGTCATTAATCCTCATTTGGAGCCCAACCAAGTGATCTTGTAACTCGGCGAAGTCGGGGCTGTTTCCGTTTGCGCTCATACCCTGCCTGGAAACGCGGCCGACGACAACAAATAAAGTTTGACGAAGACAGGAACCTCTGAATGAACCGAAGACTGTTGATCATCCTTCTCAGTGCTTTCGTGATTGCAGCGATCAGCACATATATCGTCTGGCGCATGGTCGGAACGCGATTGAACGTGGCGAAGCCGCAGTCGACAACGAGCATCGTTGCAGCTGCCAAAGATCTGAAGATCGGGATGATCCTTGCTCCTGCTGATCTGACGAGCATGCAGATCGTGGGTCAGGTTCCTCCAGGCGCAATCATCGATAAGAAGAACGCGATCGGTCGCGGCGTTGTCGCGAATATCTATTCCGGTGAAGCGATTCTCGACAACCGTTTAGCTCCGCTGGGTTCTGGCGGTGGGTTGGCAGCGACCATTAAAGAAGGTATGCGAGCCTGCGCCATCAAGGTGGACGAAGTTGTCGGCGTAGCGGGCTTCGTAACTCCCGGTATGCGGGTTGACGTGCTGGTCTCCGGTGTTCCGCCCAACTCGAATGGCAACCAGGATACACAGACCAAAACCCTTCTACAGAACATTGAAGTGTTGTCAGCCGGTCAAGACATCCAGAAAGATGCAGAGGGTAAGCCTCAGTCGGTGCAGGTGGTCAACCTGCTGGTGACGCCTGAACAGGCACAGATTCTGGCCCTGGCCAGCAATCAGATGAAGATCCAGCTTGTCCTGCGCAATCCTCTGGACACGTCTACCGTCGCAGTACCGGATACAGCGATGACCAACCTTTTTGGCGGGCCCAAAGCGCCGGCAAAGGTTGCATCGACCGGGCCGAGGAAGCCCAAGGCTGCTGCGCCACCGCCATTCACGATTACCGTCTTGAACGGTACTGCTAAATCAGAAGAGAAATTCGTTACACCCGGGGGGCAACAGTGAAGGTACGATCCAGCGCGAGCCTTGTTTGCTTAAGCTTTTCAGCATTGGTTTTATCCGCCCCCGCGGCTATCTGTGGTCAAGCATTGGCAGAGGCCGGCCAAGCCGCAACTCCTGCTGCGCAGACAGCCCCGAAGGCAGGTCAGAACCCCGCAGCTCCGGCAGCTGGTTCAGTGCAGAGCGTACAGACCCTCATGCAGCCAGCCGGACCGGCTACGCAAGATTCAGCAAACGATCTTTCGGTGACCGTGGGCAAGTCCGTTGTTCTCGACCTGGCACGGCCCATCAACCGGATCGTCGTCGGACTGGGCGACTTTGCCGAAGCAACGGCCGTCAGCCCGACTCAGGTTCTGGTGAACGGCAAGACTGCCGGCGAAACGACACTGATCCTTTGGGACACGGGTGGCGGGCGACAGTTCTTCAATGTCACGGTTCGTGCCAGCACATTCGCAACGCACGACCAGCTTGAGACTGTCCGGCGCCAACTGAGAGCCGAATTGCCTGGGCAGGACTTGAGTGTGACCACAGAAGGCGGCAACGTCTATCTGCGCGGAACTGTCAACGACCTGAATAGCTCCAGCCGGGCCGCGTTAATCGCGACGACTGCCGGCAAGGTCGTCAATCTCCTCAATGTGAAAATGCCGCCGCCCGAGCGCCAGATCTTGTTGAAGGTGCGATTCGCCAGCGTGGATCGCAGCAAGGAACGGCAGCTAGGCGCGAACCTGTTCAGCACCGGCTTCGGCAACACGATCGCGACCGAATCGACAGGGGAATTTAACCCCCCAACAGTAACCCCGACAGTGGGCGGGCCCTCGACTCTAACTATTTCAAACCAACTCAACCTGTTTGCCTTCTATCCGGGTTTGAATCTGGGTGCGACGATTGAAGCGATGGAGCAGCGAGGGTTGGTGCAATCGCTGGCTGAGCCGAACATCCTGGCGCAAAATGGCAAACAAGCCAGCTTCTTGGCCGGCGGCGAATACCCCTTCCCGATGGTTCAGGGAGCGGGCGTGGGCGGCAGCGGCGCAGTCACCATCGCGTTTAAGGAATACGGCATCCGCTTGAACTTCATTCCGACGATCACTCCGCGAGGCACGATTCATCTGCAGGTGGCGCCGGAGGTGAGCGCGCTCGACTTTGCGGACGCTGTCACCATCGCCGGGTTCACCGAGCCCGCAATTTCAACGCGTCGCGTCAAGACCGAAGTGGAGCTTGCCGATCGTCAGAGCTTTGCAATCGGTGGCCTGCTTGATAACACCGAGAATGAAACCTTCGTCAAAATTCCGTTCCTGGGTGATATTCCGATCTTGGGCAAGTTCTTCCAGACTATGTCGCGGACCAAGAACAACACCGAACTGATTGTTATCGTGACGCCCGAGATCGTTTCTCCGGTGCCTGCAGGAACAGACATTACTCTTCCCAAGTATCCCCAGGGCTTCCTGCCCCCCAACTCGAATACACCGATGCACACGCCGGATGAGACCGCAGGCGAACAGAAGCCTAGCCCTGAGACAATTCCGGTGGAGCAGCTCATCGAGAGCATGAAACCAGAAACACCCCTCTCGGATACTGGGGGTGGGAGTGGTGGTTACGGCGGGTCGGGTAGCATGGGGTCCTCAGGCGGCTCCTCTCCTCAGTAAATACAATGCCGAGTCTGTTCGGTTCTGGCCCCGCCGATGTTGGCGGGGCTAGTTCTTCTGTGATCGTTATTGCGCACGACCAGTGTGTGTTCAGTAAAAGATAGACATGGGCATCAGCTTGCAATCCGCAGATTCATCCCTCAAGAAAAGGCGCTGGTTCAGTTCCTCCTCTTCGAGAGAGGCCATTGCGATGAAGAGGATGAAGGTCGTCAACGTCACGCGCAATACCGTGCTCGCGACCAGCGTGGAAGTGGCCGACAGCGGCGCGAAGCGCTCCAAGGGACTCCTCGGACGAAGCGGCCTGGGCCAAGGAGAAGGTCTATGGATCGTGCCGTGCGAATCGGTACACACGTTCGCCATGCGCTTCTCTCTCGACCTCGTCTATCTCGACCGACACCACCGCATTAGGAAGATTCGCAAAAATGTCCCACCTTGGCGCATTTCCTTTTGCCTTACCGCTCACTCCATCCTCGAACTCGCTGCCGGCGTGATTGGTCCGCAAGATGCACAGCGAGGTGACCAGGTGCAGTTTTACCTCGCCGAGTAGGCTCGTATGTGCGAGTCTGCAGTCGTACGCGGAGCTGAGGTTCCGGGCCGGATATCTGAAGTGGTCATTACTTTAATACCGTGGAATCAAGGCGGCACTTCTAGCCTTATCGACTATGCGCCACCGTTGCCTTTCCCCACTTGCCGCTTCCCTTTAAGCAGATCTCGTATCAGATGATAGAGAAACCCAAGTATTTTCAGGTGGATGGCGCAGGCTCTACGGCTCAATTCGATGTAACACTTTTGTGTTATGTATACGCGCGCGCGGCGGCACCTACACACTGTATACGTCGGTTTACAACTATTGGGTATTGACCGCGCTAAGTTATTGAGTTTTAATAAGTCCACGTACCAATATCGAATGGCAATTTAGTTGCTGTGAGATAGTTAGGCCAGCGTGTAGCTGGAACACAATTCAAGCTTAGGGAGAGAATGAAAATGAAGAACATGATGCTCAATATGTATGTGAAGATGCAGACCCTGATGGCCCGTGAAGAAGGTCAGGATCTGGTGGAATATGCTCTCGTCGTTGCTTTGATCGCCTTTGGCGCCGTTGCTGCGATGAAGGGTCTGTCAACCGAAATCAACACCGCTTTCAACGTGATCTCGAGCGATCTCGGCAGCTCGCTGTAGTCTGATCGCTAGAAAAATCGATTGCATATCTAAGAGAACTCGGTGAAGGTTTTGTTCCCCAAACTATATATCTACATCGAACCTCTCTTGGGATAGCAAGAAGATAGATCAGCGCAGATTCATGCGGACGGCTACGGCCTTACCTTTCGATGCACAGCTGAGCTTCATTACTGTGTCGGCGGCTAGTTCGAAGCCATAGGCAGCGACCGGTCGATTTGACTCGTATTCGCGGCACCGCGCTTCCGGCAATCACGACTTGTGCTCCGGAAGTTGGCTGCTCGAGGTGCAACCACACACTCGACAGAACAAACTAGATTAGTTGCGAAGTTGAATTGTTTGAGTTATTCCGATCGGGGGGCTCATGCCTCTGGCCCCCTCCAGCATGTATGGCGGGAGATCAGCAAGACAACATAAAACTGATCTATCGGGTCGCGCACCAGTTTGCAGGGCCCGTGTCGCTCGCCTCAGCAACCCACCAGGTCGATTGGACCTTATAGCCAGCGAATAGACTGTACCTCCTCCCCCGATGGCCTGCGCGCACTCAATACCCATCCATGGGACCGTATCTGGTTGGGTAACCATCCTTTTATAATCGGTCCGTGTTCATCTCATCCAGTTGAGAATGGACGTTAGCTTATTCTGTGGAGCTCCAATGATCAGCGGGAAGCGCGTCGCAGTTGTCATGCCGGCTTACAACGCCGAAAAGACACTGGAGATGACGGTCAAGGAATTGACCGACATCGTGGATATTCGCATCCTCGTTGACGATTCAAGCAAGGATCGGACAGCAGAGCTCGCTCGTCAGCTCGGCGTCGAAACATTCATCCACGACAACAACTACGGATATGGCCGCAACCAGCAGACCTGTTATCGCGAAGCTCTCGCGGCTGGCGCGGACATCGTTGTCATGCTGCATCCCGACTACCAATACACTCCGCGCTTGGTGCCGGCGATGGCCGGCATGATCGCCAGTGGCATCTATGACATGGTTCTTGCTTCGCGCATCCTGGGCGGCGGAGCCCTTCGCGGCGGAATGCCTCACTACAAATACATCTCCAACCGATTCCTGACGGCCTTTCAGAATATGTTTCTGGGCGTCAAGTTATCGGAGTATCACACTGGTTTTCGCGCCTTTTCCCGAGAATTGCTTGAGACACTTCCTTTATTGGAAAACTCAGACGACTTTGTCTTCGATAACCAGATGATCGCCCAGGCAGTCATGTTTGGTTTTCGCATCGGGGAGATCTCGTGCCCGACCAAATATTTCGAAGAGGCCTCCTCGATCAACTTCAAGCGCAGCGTGGAGTATGGACTAGGAGTCATGGGCACCACGCTCAGCTTCGTCGCGCATAAATGGCATTTACGCCAGCTTCCCCGATTCGATCCAACGGGTCGAAAAATCACGCAAACCTACTATTCTCCGCTCGAACAACGACCTTGAGACCGCTCTGATGGGATCGGCTACAAGGTGGATGCATCGAACGAGTCTCGCCTTACTTGCCGTAGCCGCGAGCATCTCGATCTTGTGGGGTATTGCGCTTGAAAAGGGCCCTGGGGTTGGCGTTATGGGATTCCCCGGCATCTACTTGGGCACGAAATGCCTATTGCAAGGCGGCGACCCCTACAACGTCCAACAACTACAGAACGTCTACGAAAAAGCTGGAATCAACAATACTTTGTCTTCACCAGCGCTTCGTCAATCCGTAACGCTCTACGTCAATCTTCCTCCCACTTTCCTCCTGGTTGCACCGTTTGCCTTGCTGCCCCTCGCCACAGCGCAGGCCTTGTGGATGGTTTTGGTGGTCGCGAGCTTTTTGTTCGCCGCCTACCTTATGTGGAACCTGGCAGAACGCTATGCAGCCTCGCTGGCTCTTCTGCTGACCTTCATCATGCTCGCGAACTGCGAGATTCTCTTCTCGGGTGGCAATACCGCAGGCTTTGTCGTGAGCCTTGCCGTCATCGCCACGTGGTGCTTCCTGCAGGATCGCTTTCCGCACATCGGCGTGCTCTGCCTGGCCATTAGCCTCTCCATCAAGCCGCACGACGCTGGTTTGATTTGGCTCTACTTCCTTCTCGCGGGCAGTACACTGCGAAAACGCGCGATCCAGGCTTGTGCTCTATCCCTGTTCATGGTGGCCCTGGCATCGCTTTGGGTTTCGCACGTGGCGCCCCGCTGGGTTCCAGAGCTTGGCACGAACCTGGCGACGATCTCCGGCCCCGGCGGCATCAATGAGCCAGGCCCCACCTCCATCGGAGTGGGCAGCCCCGACATGATCATCGATCTACAGACGGTGCTGAGCTTGTTTGGAGACGACCCCCACGTCTACAACCCATTGACCTACGTCCTTTGCGGAATCATCTTTCTAGCATGGTTGATCGCGATCATGCGCTTCCCTGCATCGTCACAAAGTGCCTGGTTCGCGCTGGTATCCTGCGTCGCTTTGTCCATGCTGGTGACCTACCACCGCTCTTACGATGCCAAGCTCCTCCTACTCTCGATTCCAGCGTGCGCGATGCTCTGGAAACGGGGTGGCCCGATTGCGTGGGCAGCCTTGCTCCTCAGCAGCGCCGGCATCGTGTGCACAGCAGACATCCCATTGGCCATCCTGATGCGCTTGACGCGCAATCTGTATTCACCTGGAGCAAGCATCATCGCAAGAGCTGCAGTCGCTGTCGCCACACGCCCCGCCCCGCTCGTTCTGCTGGCCATCGCAATTTTCTATCTATTCGTCTACATTCGACTTAACCGAAGCGAAGCATTGGCACATGAGAGCACACTGACCCCGATCAGCTCTTGCTGACGACAAGACCGGAGCGCTGCGCACGTTGTCCACTACCGTCGACCAGGTCGTTGCCATTCTCGCCGCAGCAGCTACCACTGTGCTCAGCTCCTACGGCGCTTGGCGCGGGGGATGCGCGACTTTGCAGCCGCCGGTTTCGAACTGGGACGCTCGAGCACCGGAGCGCAGCCGATGATCGACGACAGCGCAATCCGCGGCGCATGGCCCAGCCGGCTGGGAACTCCACCCAAGCTGAGGGACCTGAATTACTTGGTCTGGGGCTTTCTGTTCGTGGGATTCGTTCTCCCCTTCTCGATCGTGATTCTCACCAGCCACCGCCCCCCCGACGCAGACTTTGCCATGTTCTATAGTCTGGGGCGGATCCTGAACGAGCATGCACCAACCGACCTCTACAACTACGACCTACAAACAAAACTCTGTGAAGAGGTCCATCCGCAGAAAGGCATTTACGGTCCCTCACCGTATCCGCCGTATGTCGGCATGGTCTTCCGCACTGTGACAGTGCTGCCCTATTGGGCAGCGTATGCGGTCTGGGTGCTCATTTCACTGGCTCTGTACGGAATCGGGCTGCACTGGGTTATCACACGTTTTTTCCCGCAACAGGCGCTAGCGCGGTCGTTGCTCTTCGCGCTCTCTTACTCTTACTTCCCCTTCATCGCCTACACTGCGGGCAATGGGCAGCTCTCTGCGGTGGGATTCTTTGCCATCGCCCTTGCCCTCCGCGAGGACGACCGGGACCATGCTTTTCGTTGCGGTTTGGCGCTGTGTCTGTGCATTTACAAACCCACTCTTCTGATCCTCATCGTGCCCATGCTCCTGGTGACGCGCCGCTTCAAAGCATTCCTGGCATTTGTCATCGGAACAAGCAGTCTTGTCCTGCTGACAACAGCAATTGAGGGTAGCGCAATCTGGGCGTCGTTTCTGCGCGCGATCTTCTCCTTCGGCAACTCATCCGTTGGAGTGAAAAACCACTCGATCCTGCCCCTGGCAAAATACGTCGACCTAACCTCGTTCTCGTCGAACATTCATGGCGGCCGATCCACCATCGGAATCGCGATCTTTCTCTGCGCAGCGCTGCTGCCGCTGGTTATGCTGATCCGGTTCTGGTGGCACTCGCCATCGTATGATCGCAGGCAGCGCGCCCTGCTCTGGGCAGCGACATTGACTTGGACGCTCCTCCTGAACATCTATGTACCGATCTACGATTCAATTCTTGTCGTCCTTTCGATCTTGATGACCGCGGGTGCTCTGCAGGGAGTTGCCAACAAGTCTCTGCGGAGGGCCTTCACCGTGACCTGGGTTCTGATCCTGATCTGCTCATGGTTTTCTGTTCCGCTCAGCAGAAGCATAGGCATTCAATGCATGACGCTGCTCTTCGCCTGCCTCGGGGTGGTCCAGTTCGCAGGCCTGCATCAGCCCCAACGCGAGTTCGACCTGGACAAGAGCCATGCATGATCCCGTCAAACGCGACGGCGACCGATTGTCCGCTGGCCCTCATCAAACGGCGCACGCGCCTGAGAGTCCTAGAATCACATTCTGGCCGAAAAAGATTCTGGGGCCCGCACCTGGATTGAAAGAATTTAACGTGGTCCTCTGGGGACTATTCTTGACCTGCTTCGCCGGCCCCTTGTTGATCCAGCTCTGGGCTCGTTTGAACGTCGGACCGGTCGGAGATTTTGTCTACTTCTACGGCGACGGGCGCATCGCAGACGAATTCCAACCTCAGCGCCTCTATGACTACAGTCTGCAGCTCAAGGTGTTCGACGAGATTGATCCAGCAAGAGGCAATCACTACGGACCAAGCCCATACCCGCCTTTTGTCGCTTTGTTCTTCGGATTGCTCGCTCGATTTCCATACCGTGCGGCTTACATCCTGTGGTTCTTGATCTCGCTGGCGCTGTACGTCTTGGGCGTCGCATCAGTAATCCGCGAGGCATTTCCCAATGACCGCATTCGAAGTTCGCTGGCCCTCTGCCTCGCGCTGGCATTCCCCCCCTTTCTCGTCAACACGTTGGTCAGCGGACAAATCTCGTCGATTGCAGTCTGCGCGATCGGCGTGGGCTTGGCGAACGAACGCTCGAGACCATTCCGCAGCGGGCTCGCGCTCTCCTTGCTGACCTATAAACCAACACTTCTCTTGCTCATCCTCCCAATGCTGATCCTGCGTAGGCGGGGCAGATCGCTCTTAGGCTTCGCATCCGGCGCACTCACCCTCGCTCTTGTCGCGACCGCACTCGACGGAGTGAGAATATGGCCTACTTACATCGGATTTCTCAACTTCTTTCGCCAGATATCGCAAATGAGCGGCATGCTGAAGCGCTGGGAATTTGTCGATTTAACCTCCTTCGCATCGCTGACGCTGCGGGGCGAATCCGCGCAGACGCACTTCGTCCTGACCTCGCTACTCATCGGCTTGGCTCTGTGGCTAGCGGTGCTATTTTCGAAAACAGCGACAGCGAACAAAGCCGTCTCCTACCTGGCTTGGGCAACCACTTTGACATGGACCCTGCTCTTCAATCTCTACGTCCCGATGTACGACTCGATCCTCGTCGCGATCGCGCTGATTCTCACGATCGGGGCTCTAAGAGGAGCCGGGTGGCACACTGCAACCAGATGGACAGCTCTTCTCGGCGCAGCCATCCTCGTGACCTCATGGAAGAGCCAGGCAATTGCGGAGACTCATAAAATCCAATGGCTCACTGTTCTCTTCCTCGCTTTCGGTCTTTCGCAGATCATCTTCTTGCACCGAATGATTCTACGTGGTGACCGCGATCAAGACTTCCCCGAGCTTCCGGCAACAAGTGACTCCGTCTCTGTGCATGGCACCTGACCGACCGGTCTAACCGGGCCTCGACGATAAGGCTCGAAAGTCGCTCACAACCGCCTGATAGACTCGGTAGCGTGTCTGACTTACCCAAGCCTCCCGTCTTTCTGCTCGATGCAATGTCGTTTATCTTTCGCGCCTACCACGCGATGCAGCGCAGCCGCCCCATGTCGACACGGTCGGGAGTGCCCACTGCTGCAACCTATGTCTTCGTCAACATGATTCGCAAACTGCGCGAGGACTTCTCTCCGCATTACTTCGCTGCCATATTCGACCCCAGCGGCGAAGTCTTCCGCGATCAGCGCGCTCGTGCCATCGAGAAGTTGCGCAAGTGGAACGCGCAGGCACAGGCGTTCGAAGATGTCGCGTACGCCGGATACAAAGCGCATCGAGAGTCGATGCCTGAAGATCTGCGACGCCAGGTGCCATACATTCGGCGCGCTCTCGAGGCCTACCGAATCCCCATCTTAGAGGTGGTGGGATTTGAGGCGGATGACCTCATCGGCACTCTCGCGCGTGAAGCGGCCGAGCGCGGGCACGACGTCTTCATCGTGTCAGGTGATAAGGACATGATGCAGCTGGTCACACCCCAGGTGAAAGTCCTCAACCCGCAAAAGGACAACCTGATTCTCGATCCAGCCAAAGTTCTGGAAACCCTCGGCGTTCCTCCAGAACGCGTGATCGATGTGATGGCCCTGCGCGGTGATACGGTCGACAATATCCCTGGAGCACCAGGCATCGGAGACAAGGGCAGCGTCGAACTGATTGTGCAGTTCGGCAGCGTCGAAGCCGTTCTCGATCGTGCGACCGAAGTAAAGCGCAAGAGCTACCGAGAATCGCTGCAACAAAACCGCGAGGCGGTTCTACTCTCGAAAGAGCTGGTCACCATCGACTGCCACGTTCCCGTCGAGCTGAACCTGGAAGCTATGGCCACGCTTGCACCCGACGTGGAAGCCTGCCGGACCTTGTTCACCGAACTCGAGTTCACTTCTCTGCTTCGCGAACTCGAACCCGCCGCCGCAAGCAAGGCGCTTGATCTGATCGAAGAGCCAACGGCAGAGCAGCTCGCTGCGTTCTACCTCGCGGCGCGACAGCATGGATTTTCTTTCGCGCTCGATGCCGCTGAACCCCTCGCCGAAGAGTCCGACGACTCTGCGTTTCAAACTCCTTCGCTTCTTGATGCGATTGAAGAAGCGGAGCAGAAGACCCGTCGCAATATCGGAGTCTCCGCCGAGGCCGGCACCGCCCTTCATCTTGCGCTGACGCCGGAGTTGCACGCATTGCTTGAAGATGCCTCCGTGCCCAAGAGGAGTCACGACTTCAAGCTCGCTCTGCACGTCCTCCACGGCTTCGGCATACAGATCAGAGGCGCCGTCGATGACGCGATGCTCTTGTCGTATGCACTCAACCCCACGCATGCATCGCAGACTCTGGCTGATGTTGCAGCGCGCCACGGACAAAACCCGCCGTCCACACTGCCAGCCGCCGCCGCGACAATTGAGGCATTGCTCCCCGAGCTTCGCACAGAAGTTGAACGCACAGGTGTTGCAGGTGTCTATGCAGACGTCGACCTGCCCTTGGCGCCCGTGCTCTATCGCATGGAACAGGCTGGTGTGCGGATCGACCTGGGCGTGCTCGACGGCCTTTCAAAGCGATTCGCGTCAGAATTGGATCGAGTGGGGCAGCGCATCTTCGATTTGGCTGGCCGGCGTTTCAATATCAATTCGCCAAAGCAACTAGGCGAGGTTCTATTCACGCATTTGGGCCTGCCCACCCCGACAGTCCGCGGCAAGGGCAAAGCTATATCGACTGCACAGGATGTTCTCGAACAGTTGGCCGAGATACACGATGTCCCTCGGCTCGTCCTCGAATATCGCCACTTGTCCAAGTTGAAGTCGACCTACGTCGACGCGTTGCCTCTTCAAGCCGACAGCGAAGCGCGCGTCCACACGACCTTCCAATCGGCCGCAACCGCCACGGGCCGGCTCTCGTCGATCAATCCCAATCTGCAAAACATTCCCATACGAACGGAATTAGGACGCGAGATCCGAGCGGCATTCATTGCTGCACCGGGAATGGAGTTGCTCTCGGCGGATTACTCCCAGATCGAACTGCGGCTGCTGGCTCACTATAGCGAGGATCCGCTGCTCGTGAAGGCGTACGCCAACAATGACGACATCCACACGCTGACAGCGAGCGAGGTTTTCGGAGTGGCCCCGGAATCGATGGATAAGGAGACGCGCAATCGAGCCAAGGCCGTCAACTTTGGCATCGTCTACGGCATCTCGCCGTTTGGCCTCGCTGCGCAGCTGGGTATCCCGCAAGCTGAAGCGCGCGCATACATCGATCGGTACTTCGCTCGCTATCAAGGAGTGAAGGCGTTCATCGAGAAGACCCTCGAGTCGACGCGTCGCGAAGGCAAGGTGCGAACCATGTTTGGGCGAATGCGTCCGATTCCCGACATCGAGAGCCGCAATCCAAATCAGCGCGGGTTCGCAGAACGCACTGCGATCAATACACCATTGCAAGGTACAGCAGCCGACCTGATCAAGCTGGCCATGATCACGCTCGATCGAAAGATCACCGAAAGGCGCTTGAAGACGCGCATGGTGCTCCAGGTTCACGATGAATTACTGTTTGAGGTCCCATCCAACGAGAAGGCCGAAGTGGAACAACTGGTCCGAGCGGAGATGGAGGGGGTGGTGCAGCTCAAGGTCCCCCTCGTTGCCGATCTTGCCTTCGGCCCCAATTGGCGCGACCTCTGAGCAGGGTACATATGTAAGTTCGTCGCCGTTTCTTCGTTCTCGATCCAGGTAAGGCGGATGCTAGCATGGACGAAAATGACGTCGAATGAAACAATCGAGCCCTGCCTGACTGCGGTGATGCCGGTCTACAACGAAGCAGCGACCGTGGCTTCCGTGATTCAGGTTGTTTTGGCGCAGCGTCCAGTGCAAGAACTGATCGTCGTCGACGATTGCTCGAGTGATGGCACCTGGGACAACCTGCAATCCATCGCGCAGCATGAGCCGCGCATCAAGCTTTTCCACCATCAGGTGAATCAAGGTAAAGGCGCCGCGTTGCGCACGGGCATCGCACACGCAACAGCGCCCATCGTGATCATCCAGGACGCCGATCTCGAGTACGATCCGTCCGAATACTACCTGCTGCTTGGCCCTATCCTGGCGGATAAAGCCGATGCAGTGTTCGGATCCCGTTTTTTGGGAGGAGCCGGCGCGCATCGAGTTCTTTATTTCTGGCATTCTCTCGGGAACCGATTTCTTACCCTCCTTTCCAACATGGCGACAGACTTGAACCTCACGGATATGGAAACTGGTTACAAGGCATTCAAGCGCGGAGTGATTCAACAGTTTACTATTCAAGAAAACCGCTTCGGATTTGAACCGGAGATCACGGCGAAGGTCGCTAAAACTCGTGCACGAATTTATGAGGTAGGTATCTCGTATAACGGGCGTACCTACGCAGAGGGCAAGAAGATTGGATGGCAAGACGGCCTGCGTGCCTTATTGTGTATCGTGAAATATAACTTGCGAGCCAGATGAAGCTATCAAACGCCATAGCCAATACAGCCGATTTCGAATTTGCGGCCCTGCGTGAAGCAAAGAACTATCGAGCGGCATTGCTCGAGGAATTCGGCGCACATCTTTATGGCAATGTGCTTGAAGTTGGCTGCGGAATTGGCCAGATCACAGAAGAGTTACTCCGGCTGCCCGGCATCGAGGAGCTTGTTTCGATCGAGCCGGATGCTACATTTTGTGAGAGATTGCGCTCCAGGCTCCCCGAGCATCGCGTAATTCAAGGCACGATCTCGGATATCGATACCCATCAACCATGGAATGCAATTATCAGCATCAATGTCTTGGAGCACATTGAGAGTGACCTTCAGGAACTCGTCAACTATTGTGAGCTTCTTCGACCGGCTCGAGGGGTGCTCTGTCTCTTCGTTCCTTCGCGTCCCGAGATCTATGCGCCAATTGATCGCGATTTTGGGCATTTTCGGCGATACACGCGAGCAGAGTTGAAGGCTAAGTTAAGGGAAGCTGGATTTGACGTCCTCCGCATACGCTACTACAACTTGATTGGCTACTTTCTGTGGTACCTGAACTTTAAGGTCTTGAAGAAGCGGGCATTCGATCTAAACGCAGTGCGATTATTCGACCGAGCAATCTTCCCTTTAATACATAAACTCGAGGCTCGCATTTGCGCGCCTCCAATCGGACAGAGTCTGATCGTAGTCGCCATCCCTAAGTAGCGAGCGAGTCTTAAGAAGCGCGTGATCGATCACTAAATAGTTGGGCTTTTGCTGTTGCTTGGATTCCCGCTGTTCTCGTTGACCAATTCAAACCCACTGTGCAAATAAAAGATCGCTGTGACGAGCAGGATCAGGGGTGCCGGCATCACTTGTGCCGCGATCAACAAGGCCTTGATCTCATTGTGCGGGTTTTGGGTTCGGGGTATCTATATCCATGTTGGGCGCGGGGTTCTTCATCCTACCCGCGGCATCGGACACGAACACCCACAAATAAAACGTACCAATCGCGAGCAAGGTCAACGGCACGGGAACGACTTGTAGAGCGATGACAAGCATCGGAGCCGCGGATACGACGGCTGCGTGTCCGTGCTTAAGAACTGCAAGCAAGATTGCCCACGGCATACCGCCGGTGATCACCATGCCCAAAGAGCTCAGGCTACCCGACAACCAGGCTCTTAGGCCGCCTTCTGCCCACACCGCGGCGCAGGCAGGTACCGAGAGCAACAAAAGTCGCGCGTCGTAGATCCGGTGATAGACGGGCAGCATCGTAAGGGCGGCGATCGGCGCCAACGCAAACCAGTCGACTCTCTGCCTCTGCGCTGGGCGACGAACAATCTTCGCCAGCCAGATAGCCAGAAGGCCGCCGCAGACGAGATAGACGATCGGGTTATAGAAACGCGGATCGTCGCGCAAGAGACTCACAACCGCCTGCAGACAAATGACCATGCCAATTCCATGGGACGCCATTGAGGATGGGCCCGGGTCGTTTACATCTCCATGCGACGAATAGATCGCGAGAGTCGATTGCAATTCGCCCGGCCACGCTGGCGCAACGACAGAAAGCCACACGATGACGGGAACGCTCAGCAGGACAACGAGCCCGAGAATCTGCCACGCGCGACGGCGATTCTCCACTCCAGAAAACAGGAAATAGAGCCATACGAGGCCGCCATCATGCGGCTTGAGCATCAAGCTCAAGGCAAAACAAATCAGTCCCGCCAAGACGAAGCGCTTCTGGCTGATGCACCATACGGCGATCACGCAGAAACCGACGGCCAGACCGGCCGGGTTACCCAAAATAAGAAACAGTTCACTGTTGGCAAGCGACAGGCCCACGAGTAGGCCTGCCAACAATGGTGCCGATTGGGCAGCTATTTGCCACATCAAGAAAGAGGCGAGCACCAGACTACTCGCCGTGAAACCGAGCCAGAGCCAATGAGCCAGGCCAAAAGGAAGCAGCGCAAACGTCAGAGTCAGCGGAAACGCGGTAGGTAGATAGTTATACATCCTCTCGGTTCGACGAATTTGAGGATTGTCGCGGGGCGACTCGCCCCCTTGCGTTCGATAGGTATTGTCCAACTGGGCCGGATTGTAAGGATCACCATGATCGAGAAGGCAGCGCGCGCTGTAATAGACCACCCTGAAGTCGACCGTCGTCACTGGAGCCGCGAGTTCCAGGGCCGTACCAACCAAAATGAAAATGGCACAGCCGATGAGTACGAGATAGAAGCCGTCTTTGTGCGCCTTGGCCGTTGCCTGAGTTTTCATCCAGAATCTCGATGCTCGAAACGGGAGATAATATTCACTCTCGCACTAGCAAGATAACGTAGGCATGTGGGCCTATAACCATGATCTTGTCTCGAGAATCGGCTAAGGTAACAGCCCGTGCAGCCGGCTGCAGAGGGCGGCATCGCCTGTCTCCATTGGCTCATCCTGGCCAGCGGCAAGCCTGGACTGAATACAGAAATGTCTCAGGCTCCCAACTCGTGCCGAATAGCATCCGCGATCGCGTGCGCATGGCGTCGCATGGCCTCTTCGCTTTCCGCTTCGATCATCACGCGAGCCAGCGCCTCGGTTCCGCTGTAACGAATGACCACGCGACCGGAGTCTTTCAGTTCCTCTTCGGCAGCACGAATGCGTTTCGCTACTGCGGGAACTGACTCGAGGGGCTTCTTTTCTCTCACCTTGACGTTCACGATGACCTGGGGAAAGACCTTCAGGTCTGCCGTCAATGCAGCGATACTCTTTCCCGTCCGGGCAACCAGGTCGAGAATCGCCAGCGAGGTCAACAGGCCGTCTCCGGTCGTCGCCAGATGCGGAAAGAGGATATGTCCCGACTGCTCGCCGCCGAGCGCAGCATCGTTTTTCTGCATCTCTTCCAATACGTAACGGTCGCCCACCGGCGCACGCAGCATGCGGATGCCCGATCGCTTCAATGCAGCTTCGAGCCCCATGTTCGACATGGTGGTGGCAACAACAACATTGCCTGTCAGCAGTCCACGCGTCTGCAGATCGCGCGCCGCCATCAACAGGATGGCGTCTCCGTTCACTACGTTGCCCTTCTCATCGGCCAGCATGCAACGATCTGCATCGCCGTCGAACGTGAGACCGACAACAGCCCCGCGCTTCTTTACTTCTTCGGCGACCCATGTCGGATGCAAAGCACCACAGTCATCATTAATATTGCGACCGTTGGGCTCAATATTGAGCACGGTAACTTCGCCACCCAGTCGACGAAATAGCTCTGGAGCCACTGCCGCGGCCGCCCCGTTGGCACAATCAGCAACGATGTGCAGGTTCTTCAACTGCAGCGCCGGAACAGCATCCATGAGGAACTGAATGTAGTCGGCTTGCAGAGCGCCGTTGTCTTTCAACGGTGGCAGCGTCGCCAGGTCGGGCACAGCAGCCATCGCGGCGTGTCGCACGATCTCGTCTTCGATGGCGCGCTCCATCTCATCGGGAAGCTTGAATCCATCACCGCCAAACAGCTTGATTCCATTATCGCGCCATGGATTGTGCGAAGCGGAGATGACGACACCCGCCTGAAAGCCATGCGTGCGCGCAAGAAAAGCAACCGCCGGCGTGGGGACGACTCCAGCACTCTCAACGGCAACCCCAGCCTCGCGCATTCCGGCGGCGATCGCGGCCGCAATCCACCCGCTCGATTCGCGGGTGTCCCGGCCGAGAATGACACGAGGGTGACTCGCCCTCTCCTGCACGGAGTGCCCGACCGCAAGTCCTGCGGCAAAAACCGTCGCTGCGTCTAGCGGCGGTTCTCCTGCAATGCCGCGAATACCGTCCGTTCCAAACAATCTACGTTTTGTTGTTGTGCTCGTCATCTAGTTTTCCCGGCTCGCCTCTCGGATAAATGTTGATCATCGACCTGCTCCACGCGGCTCGAGAAGCTCCCACCACTCAGGCGGGTTCGAACAATATCGCTTTCATGAATCTGCGCGGCAGAACGAATCAATACGCCATGCGCATCCTGCACCAGGGCGTAGCCTCTCTGCAGAACCTCCAGGGGCGACAAGGCATGCAGCCGTGCCTCGGTCGCATGCAAGTGCGTTCCTAACTCGCGCACGAGGCGCTCCATCACGCGCTCTAACCGGACGCCGCTAGCAGCCATCCGTTCTCGAGTCTCTGCGACCATGCGGCGTGGATCGTGCCGAAGTACCCGCACAGCCAATTCAGCAGCCGTATGCTGATGAGCGCGCAGCGTTTTGTGCATGTCCTGCTCCAGCCGTAGAGAAGATTCGTCCAGCTGCTGTTCGAGCTTGTTCAGCTGCGAGCGCATCCGCCACTCGACACGTTCGACATGCAAACTATCGATCCTCTGGCGTGACTGCAGAAGCTGAAAACGTGCCGCCCGTTCCAGGCGCACGCCCAGTGCAGTCACTCGTTCAGCAACCTTGTGCTGCGCTTCTGTAATCAGCTCGGCTGCGGCAGAAGGTGTGGGTGCCCGAAGATCGGCAGCAAAATCAGCAATGGTGAAATCGGTCTCATGGCCGACAGCCGAAACTACCGGCAGTTGTGATGCAACGATTGCCCGTGCAACACGCTCACTATTGAAGGCGGCCATATCTTCCAACGAGCCTCCCCCGCGCGCAACCACGATGACATCGACGAGGCCAGACGCATTCAGCTGCGCCAGTGCGCTCTCGATCTCCGCAGGCGCAGATTCTCCCTGCACGGAGACGGGACGCACCAGCACGTTGAGCCCTGCATGGCGGCGATTCACGATGTTGAGAAAATCGCGAATCACTGCGCCGGTCGGAGAGGTCACGATGCCAACCGTCCGAGGATACGCCGGCAGGGGACGCTTCCGCGCCGCGTCAAACAGCCCTTCAGCCTTCAGTCTTTCCTTGAGCTGTTCAAAGGCAAGTTGCAACGAGCCCGCGCCAACCGGCTCCACAATTTCGGCCACCAGCTGCAATTGGCCGCGTTGTTCGTAGATGCTCACCCTGCCGCGCACCAGAACGTGCAGGCCGTCTTCCGGGCGAAACCGCAACAGCATCGCCTGCCGCCGGAAGAGGACGACGGGCAGCTGTGCCTCAGCATCTTTCAAGCTGAAGTACACATGCCCCGACGGTGCCGGCCGGCAGTTCGAAATTTCGCCTTCCACCCACACATCGAAGAACTGGCGTTCGACCAGCTGACGCGCTTGCTCCACCAGGTCGCGGACGGGCCAAATGCGTCGCGAGGGTTTCTCCTCAAACGAGAAATCAAGCTGCGACGTAGATGGATCGTGGGGATTCACAGAGAAGAGTTTAAACGCTTGGCGCGGCCGCTCATTTCCCTCTCGCGGCCAGCATGGTTCGCAGCCGAGAAGCAATGATCGCTGGACGGCCGTTCGAGGCAGTCACAGACGCGTCCGTGCTGTAAAAGGCCTCTGCCTCACGCGCCAGCACGGTGCCCTCCTCCAACCCGAACGTGCCGAGGGTGCCGGCAAGCTTGTGCGCCGCGGAAAATGCCTCCGCGCGAAGCTCCGCACTGATTGAACCTTGAGCCAAAGCTTCCGCGGCGTTCTCCAACACCCTGACGCGGTCGCCGATGTCAGGCAGAAACTTCTCCCACATCCGGTTCATGATGTCGGCAATTGCAGCCGGATCAGCCATGGCGACGTCGCTACTTCCAGCCGAGTGCATTCGAGATCTGCGTGGGAAGCGTGAGCGGGTCGAATGGCTTCACGAGCACTGCATGAATCCCCAGGTCGGCAAACCGCCGTCGATCGGTGGCTTGCACCTTGGCGGTGAGAAAAAGCACCGGAATCGCGGCCGTCACGGGGTTCTTGCGCAGCTCGCGAAACGTCGTCGGACCATCCATCCCCGGCATCATCACGTCCAGAAGAATGGCATCGGGCTTATAGGTTGCTGCGCGCGTGAGCCCTTGCGCCCCCGAGTTGGCAACCATCACTTCCCAGCCGGCCACGGTCTCAAGGCTCATGGCGGCTACTTCGCGAATATCATCTTCATCGTCGATGATGAGGATGCGGTGAGGCATTCGTTCTCTCCAGGCGAACCAGCGTGCTGGCGGCTGCCGGAAGAGCCTCAAGACTCCGCCGGTATGTGAATAATCTAGGGGACACGCTCTTGAGGCGCATCCGGGCACGAACAGCTCAATCGCCCGCTACGCCTGATACATCGGTTACTTCCTCTGCTGATTCTATGTGACGCGACCCGCGCAGGATAGTCAGAAGCAGTTGCTCTAATTGTTCGGGCTGCACCCGGGCCCGTCGCAGGAGCGATGCCGGCTCCATACCAAACTTGCCACCCACAGAGCTGAGTTGGCGGCCCGAATACGCAACCAGGATCACGTTGGCCAGAATCTCCCGGTCCCGCAGCCATGCCACCAGACCCAAAGCTTCGTTCTCAGGAAGGCCTATATTCATCACCAGCAGGTGAGGATGGAACGACAGGCATTCATCCATGGCCTGCTCACGACTGCGTGCCATGCGCACCGTTGTACTCTCGCCCGAGAAAGTCTCGCCTACGAGCAGCGCCAACTGCTCGCTCTCCTCTACCACCAGCACCCGCGCCATCTCGCTGGCCGCTCCGAGCGAGCGCACCAGCTCGGTGATAAACCCACGCGTGTTGGCTGATTTGACGTTGCCGTTGCGAATTACTTCGGCCGCATTTTGCTGCGTATCGAGGTTGAGCAAAATGACCGGCGTGTGAGCTTCAGGATTGTTCTTGCGCAACTGCGGCAAGAGTTCCCACCCGTTGATGCCGTTCGAGCCAGTGTCGAGCACGATCGCTTCGGAGCCGTCGTGCGCGGCAACCAGCGTTTGCTCCGCCGTCGCCGTTTCGAGAATGCGGAAACCCTGTTCTGCTAGCTGCGCGCCGATCAGCGGGCGCGAGGAGCCGTTGTCGCTGGCCAGCAGCACGATGCCCTGCCCCGGCGAATCATTCGAGGCATTCTTCGCCTTGGTGGCAGCCGCAGGATGGTACGGCAGGAACACGCGGAAAGTTGATCCGCGAATAGGATTGCGCTCGGCCCAGATGCGGCCGTTGTGCTGCGATACGATGGCCCGGCAAATCGCGAGACCGAGACCGCTGCCACCCTTCTGACGAGAGTCCGATGCATCAACCTGCTGAAAGCGGCCGAAGATCGCCTCGAGTTTGTCCGCGGGGATGCCGCGGCCCTGGTCGATCACCGAGAGCGTCATGCCGGCAGAGCCAGGACGCAGCATGATCGAGACCGCAGAATTAGCCGGCGAAAACTTGATGGCGTTTGACAACAGGTTGGTCAGTACCTGCAACAGGCGATCGGCATCCGCGGTGACTTCGACCTGCGTCTTGTCGTGGATCAACAGAACCCCTGCCGACTCGGCCATCAACTGCATGCCATCCATTGACTGGCGCACCAGGTCGGCCATCTGCACCGGACGAAAGACCAGTGGCTCACGGCCGCTCTGCGCACGTTCAAGGTCGAGAATGTCGTTGATGAGCCGTACCAGGCGGTCGGAGTTGCTGAGAGCGATCCGCAGCAAGTTGGTCGCTTTGTCTGAGATATCGCCCAGAATGCCCGAGGACAGCAGACCCAACGCGCCGCGAATCGACGTAAGAGGCGTGCGCAATTCATGGCTTACGGTCGAAACAAACTCGTCTTTCAGCCGATCGAGCGCATAGCGCTGGCTGATATCGCGAAAGCTCAGAACCGATCCCGAATACCGGCCCATGTCCAGGATCGGGTTCAGGAAGTATTCCGCCGGGAAACCCACGCCGTTGGCGCGGTAGATCGAATCCTCGCCCGTCGACGGCACGTGGCCGTTGGCGGCTCGCAGCAACGTACAGTCGGTGGGACATTTTTTGCTGTCGGGCGCGGAACCATGCACCAGATCGTGCACAGGCTTGCCGATCAGCGTCGCCGCAGGGGCGCCCAGCAGCCGCGTCGCTGCAGGATTGGCAAAACGTACCAGCCCATTCCGGTCTACGCCGAGAATCCCGTCCGCGACCGAGTGCAGCAGAATCTTCTGTTGCCGGCTCAACTCTTCGGCGCGTTCCCGTTCGCGGGTTCGGGCTAGCATTTGGCCGAGCGACGCAGCTACGGTTTCCATGGCCGCAGTCGTCTCCCGATCTTCACGCACGCGTAGATGGCAATAAAACTCCAGCACCGCGAGCACGTTATTGCCCACCTGCACCGGCGTCGCCCAGCCCGAAACCATCTTGTGCTTCATCGCGCTTTTCACGCGCGCGTCGGTGTCCGATGGCGACAAATCTCCGATCCACACCAGGCGGCCATCCGCCCATGCGCGCCCGGGAAGGCTTCCTCCCGAGGCCAGGGTCGTGCTCACACTCTCTTGAATCAGTTCCTCGGTTTCCTTGCCCGGAACTCCCCAGGCCGTGCTGAACTCAAGCTGATTCTCTTCGAGGTTGATCTCCCACTTGATCGCGACGTCCCAGCCCTGCGAAACGCAGAGGGCTTCCAGAACCCGCATCGCCGCCATCTCCGACGACACATTTTCGCCCACGATTTGGGTCACGAGCAATTGCAGCGACAAACGATGCTCACGCTGCTTCTGCTGCGTCACATCGCGAATCAGGCATTGCACCGCCATGGGTTTGCCGGCTCGGCGCCGCTGATGCAAGCTCAGCTCAAGCTCCTGCAGCTGCCCATCGGGCGCTTCATTGCGAATCGGCGCACGATCGATGGTTTCGCCATCCATCACGCGTCGCAGCAGCGAACCCGCTTCGGCACGGCAATCCGCACTGAAAACCTGCTCAAAGAAATCCGATCCGCTTTCGCCCGTATGCGTCTTGCTGAAGCAGCGCTTCCAGGCCGGATTGACGTAGAGAATCCGTCCCGTCAAATCCAAAGTCGCAACCATCTCGCTCGAGTTCTCGAACACGTCCCGGTAGCGCTCGCGGGCTTCCCGCTTCCATTGATCTTTACGCGTGGTGGAACTCTGGTCCAGGGCAACCGCGACGAGCCCGGCGGGTTCACCTTCCTGGTTGCGCAACGCCGAAATGTGCAGGCGAACCGGGAACAGCTCCCCGTTCCTTCGGCGCAGATGGGTTTCAAAAATAGGCGCCTGGCTGGGAGGCAGGGAGCGAATGATTTCTTCGTAGGCTGCGAGACTTCCCGCAGGCGTCGTCTTGTCGTTGTATTCAATTCCGCAAAGACGCTGCAGTTCGGAGATCAACCGGGCACCTTCTCCGGGAGCCAGCAGCTCAACCGTACGCGACTTGTTCACCAGCTCGGCGGCGCGATAGCCCAGCAGCCGCTCCGCGGTCGGGTTCACGAACGTCAGCCGGCCGTCGAGCCCGATCGAAACGATCATGGTCCCAGCTGACTCAAGCAGGTCCTTGAAGGGGTCGCCCGCGTATTGCCCCGCGGCCTCGCGCTCAGCGGAATTGTCGGCCAGCAGTCGCATGGCCACGGCAGCCGTCAGGCCTATTGCCGTCATCAGCAAGAGCCAGTCGAAACGCGGACCTGCCTCGAGACGCGCGGTAATGCCACCCGCGGCCATCGCCAGCGAGAGCACGGCAAGCGCCGACCACATCGAGGGCGACGCGTCGCGTTCCTGCTGCTCCTTTGTCCGTGGGGTTCCGCCTGTTTCCATCTCACTGCGGCCGTGCTGCAATCGATTGCCTGCTTTTGTGTGAATCCGCAATCGACGATCGCGCCGTGACCGCTCCTCCCATTCCTTTTGAGTTCCCTCGTGCTCCTGCGCCGCTCTCGTCCTTCCGGAGCGCGGCAGATAAATCGGAGGGCAACTCCACTTTTCTCAACAAGCCCGTTCCGAACGGGTGAGTTGTCGCGATCAAACCAGCAGCCCGAGATCTATACGGCGGTTCAAACGCCAAGAATGTATCTAGCTCGGTCGATAGCCAATATCCATAGCGACTGCTGTACTTGTATGTTACTCAAAAAACGCCGGATTGAACCCAGAATGGCGTCGGCCAAGTTACCGCAGTGATGTAGGGCAGGCCAACCGTTCTCGTATCCCATCACGAGCCCTTTCTGGTGCGGGCTCTGCCTCAATCGTATACTGGCGCCATGTTTCATCCCCGGCCCTTTTCCCGCTTCGCATTGCAATCATTTTCCGCCACTCTTTTGCTCCTGTGGAGTGCTCAGGCTCACGCCTGGGGGAATGAGGGCCATCGGCTCGTCAACCGGCTCGCCGCAGCCAACTTGCCCGCCGATGCGCCGCCATTCCTGCGCTCGCAAGCGGCCATTGGAGAGATCGAGTACCTCGGGCCTGAACCCGATCGCTGGCGCTCCCCTTCTGAACCGGAACTCAATGCGGCCCAGGCTCCCGAACACTTCATCGACCTTGAACCGGCGGACGCGCTCGGTCCCTTGCCAAAGAAACGTCTGGATTTCGAAGCCGAAGTATTTGCCGCTGGACAGCGCCCCGAGAAAATCGGCCTTCAGCCGTGGCAAACAACCGAGGTCTGGGAACGACTGAAAGCGGCACTGCGGGAGTATCGCCATCTGGCCGCAGCAGGGCAGGATACCCATGACGTTGAACAGGCAGCTATTTTCTACGCGGGATGGCTCGGCCACTACGTAGGAGACGGCGCGCAGCCTTTGCACACGACCGTGCAATACAACGGCTGGGTGGGTCCCAACCCCAACGGATACACCACCGCACACACCATTCACTGGGCCTTTGAAGGTCCCTTCGTCGGGGCCAACATCCAGGCGGCACAGGTCGAGCCTAAGATGACTCCTGTCCACGCGATCGATGGAGACCTCTTTGCGGCTTATGTTGCCTATCTCCGCCACACCGGAACCTACGTCGAGAAGGTCTACCAGTTGGAGAAGGCCGGTGGATTCATTGGTGCGGGCTCGCCGGAATCGCGCGACTTTACGGCGACCCGCCTTGCCGCCGGAGCCAGCATGCTGCGCGACATGATCTACACAGCATGGATTGAAAGCGCTAAGGCCGTGCCCGATCCCTATGCCCCGCATGCGCCCGCGGGGGCATCGGCAGGAAACTAGTCGGTTTTAGTCCTTCGGAACAGCAAGCTCCGTCCGAGGTTCCCGAAGAGAGTAGGTCTGGATCTCAAGATCGACGCTGGCGATCTCGGTCCGGCGGTCCTGCGATCCCATCCGCGTACATTGACACAGCTCGGTAAAGCGAATGTGCGCGTCCTGGCTCAGTTCAATGCCCGAAGCGATCAGAACTGTGTAGATGTCGAGGCAGGCATGGCGCTCAAACTCGAACAACAAATCGAGGCGTCCGGTGTCGTTTGTTGACCGGCTCAGGACCCAGCCCCCGCAGCCGAGAATGCTCCCCGTGAGGGTCCGCACCAGGCGGACCGGCTCCTCCAGCGAGATCGCACTCATCTGCAGAAACCACGGATATCCAGGAACTGGATGCCGATCGTCAATCGCCGCCACGGGAGTCACGCTGAGCTTATCGGAGAGCTGCCGCCAACCTTCATTCCTGTGCAGGAGTGCAACGGCGATGCCCCGCATTGAAACAGCGAAGCACGCCCCGCCAAGGGCTCCCGCCGGGACCTCCCGCAGGCGCTACTCGACCATCCCGGAAAGGCGCCGCAAGCTCTCCCCGCCGATGATGTAGTTTGATAAGCAGCATGATCGTCGGCACCGGCATTGACATGGTCGAGATTGGCCGCATTCACGAATCGGTGGAACGGTTCGGCGAGCGCTTTCTCCATCGCATCTTCACTGCCGCCGAGCAGGCGTATTGCCTCCGCAAACGTCGCTCCGCGGAGAGCTTTGCCGCGCGCTTTGCCGCCAAAGAGGCGGGGGCCAAGGCCCTGGGGACCGGGATCAGCCGTGGCGTCAACTGGCTTGAGATTGAAGTCATTCGGGAGCCGGGCGGCAGACCTGCCCTGCGTTTTCATGGGCGTGCCGCGGAGATTGCCGGCCTTTTAGGCGTCGCCCACGCGGCTCTGTCCCTGACACATACAGCCGACATGGCCATGGCCAGCGTGGTGCTCGAAGATGGGCTCTAGTACGGTTTTTGTTCTGCTATCCTCAAAGAATTGAGCTTCGCTGCCGATTCCCGGCTCTTCACCCCAAGGGAGTAACGTGCCAAGCCGCAAAGAGATTCAGTGGTCGCAACTGAGAGTGGGCGTATTGGTTCTCGTCGGCGTCGGCGTGCTGGTGTTCCTCATCTTCCTGATGTCGGGCTCCACGGGTGGATTGTTTGCCCCGAAATTGACTCTTCGGTCCTACTTCAGCAACGCTTCCGGTATCAAGAACGGAGCCCCCGTTACCCTGGAGGGCGTCACCATCGGCAACGTGATGCGCATCCGCGTTGTCCCTGAGCGGAACCCCGCTCCCGTTGAAGTGACCATGCGCATCGGCGGCGAATATCTCCGCGATCTCCACGTGAATTCGACCACTTCGATTGCGCAGGCTGGAGTGCTGGGCGACAGCTTCGTGGACATTGACTCGACGCGCGCCTCAGGGCCCCCCCCTGCCAACAACGCCGAACTGCGCGCGACCCAAGCGCCCAACATTCAAACGGTTATCAGCTCCAGTCAGGATTCAATTGATCAGATCACAAACCTTTTGCATAAGCTTGGAATCCTGATCGATACCATTAACTCCGGGAAAGGTACGGTCGGCAAACTGATTAACGATCCGACCATGGCCGACAAGATTGAAAGAATTACCGATCACCTGGAGAAAATCTCGGGCCAGATCAGCAATGGCAATGGCACCCTGGGCAAACTGATCAACGACGACACGCTCTATAACAAGGCCACCGCAAGCATCGACAACGTCAATCAAATTACCGCGTCGCTCAATCAAGGCCACGGGAGTGCCGGGAAACTGCTGAAGGACGAAGCGCTCTACGACAACCTGAACTCGACCGTCTCCCACGCCAATAAGATCATGGCCGACATCGACGGCGGTAAGGGCTCCATCGGCAAGCTCGCCAAGGATCCACAATTCGCCAAGAAACTGGACGACACGATCACGCGGCTCGATTCCATCTTGACGACCGTGGACGAGGGTAAGGGCACCATCGGCCAGCTGATGCAAAACCGCTCGGCCTACGACCACCTCGACGCGACCATGGATCAGGCGCAGCAGTTGCTCAAAGCCATCCGGCAAGATCCCAAGAAGTACTTCATCATCCGGCTCAAGGTGTTCTAAACCCATCGAGTCCATTTTTGCCTGAGGCAGGGCAATGCTTTGCATCCCGTAATGGAGGTCACGTGTCCCGATTTACGCTGGCTGCCGCATGCACCCTTCCCATCTTCCTTGCCGGGCTGATCTTCTCCCGCCCCACCCCTTCTGTGAAAGCGGCTTTCGGCGATGCGCCAACCTACGCGGCCAATGGAGATCTTCTTCCGCCAACAAACTATCGTGAATGGATCTATCTCACGTCTGGGATCGATATGAGCTACTCGCCCAAGCCGGAGATGCGCGATCACCCGATGTTCGACAACGTCTTCGTGAACCCCTCTGCCTATCGCAGCTTTCTGGCCACGGGCACCTGGCCCGACAAGACCGTGCTTGTTCTCGAGGTGCGAGGTGCGCGGAGCAAGGGCTCCATCAACCAGACGGGACACTTTCAAGGAACCGACCTGATGGACATCGAGGTCCACGTCAAAGATGAAGCACGCTTTCCTGGCAAGTGGGCTTTCTTTTCGTTCGATTCGATCGCCGGCAACGGCGCGCTAATCCCTGCAGGCGCGACTTGTTACAGCTGCCACAGCACCCACGCGGCCGTCGACACCACGTTCGTCCAGTTCTACCCGACTCTGCTCCCCATCGCGCAAAAAGAGGGCACCCTGAGCGACGCCTTTGTGAAAGAAGAAGCTGCGCGGACGACCGAAAAATAGGCTCGGCGGCGAGTGGTCATACCGGTCTTGGGTGAGATCCATTCCCTTCGAGTGAGCCCATACTAACCGCGAAAGGCGCGCCAGAACTCGACAAAGCTCTTGAGCCGCAGGACGTGAAAAAAGTCGCTGGCAACAACGTAGAACAGGCTCGCTCCCACATAAACAACGTGCATGGCATCGGAACCTAGTTCGTCGCTGAAAGGCAAGGGCGCTGCCGAAAAGACCATCGCCAGAACAATCAATGCCAACTTGACGATGCCCATCACCAGGTTGATTTCCATCAGCTTGCCGGTAAACTCGCGCCCCAAACGAAAGCTCGCAGTGAATGCCGACAGCGCGCTGCGCTTCTCAAGCACCAGCAGCATCGGCGCTACGGCGAATGGCCAGCTGATCAAGGCCCATGCAGTGAAGAATCCCAGCGAGAGAAAGATCACCCAGATTGAGTAGCCGATCAGGTCGGCCTCCCCGTCAGGACTGATATGGGTTGCAGCGACCCACTGGATCGACCGGAACCATCCCACGAAGACCAAGCTCAAAATCACGAGCCATCCCGCCTGCAGAGCCATCATGGCGACTGGCCGAAAGGCCGCGCCGGGCTCCAGTCGCCGCAGAACCAGATTGCGACCCACACCCGAGGCCAGAGCCCACGCGACCGCGGCCACGGGCAAGAGCCAACGCAGCACATGCCCTACCGCCGGTTCATAACGCGCCCACACGTCGGCCAGTTGCACCACGGCAACCCACGGGTTCTGCTTGTCGAGACTGTTCAGTCCGGTCGATTCGGGCGGTAATGCGACGAGGATGCGCGTCGCCTGCGTCCAGCACACAAGCAGCAGCGGCACCCCAAAGATCCACCGCCAGGCGATTTCAAGGCCTGTCAGGGAGGGACGGCGAAACACCCATCCCATCTGGTCCACCAGCTTCTGCGTTGCCCGAACCGGCTGTGCTGCGGCGGGACCAGCTTTCACTTGACCACCAGGTTGACCAGCTTGCCCGGCACGACAATGATCTTCACCACGCTCTTGCCCGCGATGCGAACCTGCACCTTCTCTTCGGCCAGGGCCGTGGCTTCTATATCTTTGCCGCTCGCCTCTGCCGGCACACGCACCACCGAGACCAATTTGCCGTTGACCTGCACTGGCACCTCGATCTCATCTTCCTTGGCCAGTATCGGATCGCTCTTGGGCCAGGGTGCGCGCAGAACTGCCGCTTCTTCGCCCAGTTCGTTCCACATCTGCGCAGCCAGAAAAGGCGCAAACGGCGCCAGCAACAGCATCAATGACCGAAGCAGTTCATACAGCACCGGGGCTGGCACCTCGCCCGACGTCAGCTGTGCATCCGCAGCCTGCATGTCGTTCACCAGTTCCATGATCGCCGCGACGCAGGTGTTGAAGTGCCACCGGCCTTCGAAGTCCAGGGTGATCTTGGCAATCGTCTGATGGAGCTTGCGCAGCAGCTTGAGGGATACGCCACTGGGCGTTCCTGTTGCGGCGCCCTTTGCCGCGCGTGCGGCTGCCATGTGCTTTGTCGAAAGGCGCCATACTCGACCCAGAAAACGGCTCACCCCGGCAACGCCATCCTCTTGCCAGTCGAGATCGCGATCCGGCGGCGCCGCGAACAGCGCATACATCCGCGTCGCATCAGCACCATAGCGCTCCACCATGTCGTCTGGAGAAACCACGTTCCCTTTCGACTTCGACATTTTGGCGCCGTCTTTGATTACCATGCCCTGCGTGAACAAGCGCTGCGCCGGCTCATCATTCTTCACCATGCCCAGGTCGCGCATCACCTTGGTCCAGAAACGTGAATAGATCAGGTGCAGAATCGCGTGTTCGACGCCGCCAATGTATTGATCGATCGGAAACCAGTAGTTTGCGACCTTCGAATCGAACGGCGCGTTGGCGTTTTTCGCGTCGGTATAGCGATAGAAGTACCAGCTCGAGTCCACAAATGTGTCCATCGTGTCGGTCTCGCGTCGGGCCGCATCCCCGCACTTGGGACACTTCACATGCACAAACTCCGGCACACGCCCCAGAGGCGAGCCGCCCTGCTGTGTGATCTCGATCTGATGAGGCAAGAGCACGGGCAACTGCGCGTCGGGAACAGGAACCAGGCCGTCGCGATCGCAATGAATCATCGGAATCGGCGTGCCCCAATAGCGCTGCCGACTCACTCCCCAGTCCTTCAGGCGGAATATCACCTTCGCTTCCCCGAAGCCACCGCGTGCCGCCATTTCCTGAAGCTTCTTTTGCGCTTGCGCGCAAGACAGCCCGTTGTACTCGCCCGAATTCACCAGCACGCCGTCCTCGGCGACAAAAGGCAGTTCCGGCTCTTCAGCTTGCGGGTCGCGCGGTGCAATCACACGCTTAATCGGGATCGCATATTTCTTCGCGAATTCGAAGTCACGCTCGTCATGGCCCGGGACGCTCATGATCGCGCCGCTACCGTAGTCCATCAAGACATAGTTGGCGACCCAGATTGGCACTTGCTCGCCGTTGTATGGATTGATCGCGAAATGCCCCGTCGGCACTCCATGCTTTTCAATGGCGCCGATGTCACCTGCTTCTTTCGCTTTCTTCTGCTCATCGATCAGCTTGTTGACCTGGGCCCTCAGGGCCGAGTCCGCGGCTGTCATCGCCGCCACCAGAGGATGCTCGGGGGCCAGTTGGACGCTGGTCGCTCCAAAGATCGTGTCGACGCGAGTCGTGAACACTCGAATCCTCTTGCGCTCTGCAGCCGGCTCGCTCTTCTCCGTCCCTTCGTTGATCCGTTCGGCGAGCCAGAAATCGACCTCTGTTCCCTCGCTGCGGCCAATCCAGTTGCGCTGCATGGTCCGCACCTTTTCGGGCCACCCCTGCAGTTTGTCCAGACCCTCCAGCAGCTCTTCGGCGTAGGCCGTGATGCGGAAGAACCACTGCTCCAGGTCGCGCTGCTCCACGAAGGTGTCTTCGTGACGCCAGCACCGCCCATCAATGACCTGCTCGTTGGCCAGGACGGTCGCGCATTCCGGACACCAGTTCACCTTGCTCTTCTTGCGGTAGACAAGGCCCTTCTCGTACATTCGCAAAAAGAACCACTGGTTCCAGCGGTAGTAGTCGGGCAGGCACGTGGTCACTTCCGTGGCCCAGTCGTAGCCCAGGCCCAGCCGCTGCATCTGCCGCTTCATGGCAGCAATGTTGGCCAGGGTCCATTCGCGCGGCGGCGTGTTGTTCTTCAGGGCGGCATTCTCTGCCGGCAGCCCGAAGGCATCCCACCCCATCGGATGGAGCACGTTGTAGCCCCGCATCCACATATGGCGGGCCAGCGCGTCACCGATCGAGTAGTTGCGCACATGCCCCATGTGCAACGCACCGCTGGGGTAGGGCAGCATCTCAATCACGTAGTACTTGGGTTTGTTCGAAGTGACAGGATCTGCCGCATACAACGCGGGCTCGGCGGCCCAGCGAGCCTGCCATTTTGCTTCAATCACCGTCGGTTCGTATCGTTGCTCTCTGTCTTCCGCCATCTCTCTCAGTGTAAATGGATGCTCACCGGCGCTGTGCGGACTCAACTGCAAGGCTTTTCAGCACCCGCACATTGCGCTCTTCGTCCCCGTCTTCGTCCACAGGGGTCTCGGCGATAAATGCGCAGTGCGCAAAGTGTCTGTCATTCAGCAAGCGCCTGAACGGCTCCACCCCAATGCATCCCTGCCCGATGTGCTCGTGCCGGTCGAGCTTCGATCCCCGCTCGGCCTTGGCGTCATTGCAATGCCACACGCGCACTGTCTTCAGGCCGAAGGTCCCCTCCGCCTGCCGCATGGTTTCCGCATACCCCTCATCGGTCACGATGTCGTAGCCCGAAACATGGGTATGGCAGGTGTCGAGGCAAACCCCAACCGGCGCGTGGGCCTGTAACAAGGCCACCAGTTCGGCCACCTGGTCGAAGCTGCCCCCCAGCGAGCACTCGGCGCCCGCGGTGTTCTCAATCAGAATCGAGAACCCGGTTCCCTGCCACGGCAGCCCCTCGATCGCGCGCTCAATCGACTCCGCCGCCAGCTTCAATCCTTCTTCCCGCGTCATGCCCTTCCACGAGCCAGGATGCAACACCAGGTACTCGGCCCCGAAGGCCAGGGCCCGCTCGATCTCCCCGCGGAACGCAACCACGCTCTTCTCGCGGAAGTCCTTGGTCTGGCTGCAGACATTGACCAGGTAGCTTGTGTGAATCACCAAGGGGCCCACGTCAAAAGCAGCACGAAGTGCTTTCATGCGCTCGCATTGCCGCGGATCGGGCGCGGGGGCACGCCACATGCGCGGACTCGAAGTAAAGATTTGCAATGTGTTCGCGCCGATCTCCTTGGCGCGTTGCACGGCGTTCGAGGCTCCGCCCGCCGTGCCCAGGTGTACTCCAATGCGTTTTGCCATCGAGACGAGTCTAAACGGCGGCCGCGCCTGTAGGGGCTTTCACCGACGGCTAGGGCTCCCACCGATCGAAACCCCGGCAAAGAGACGGAGATCAGTCACCGCGGTCGTTACAGCAGCTTCATCGTTTCTGGATCCCAGTGCACGGTCTCTTTCCGTTCGATGCTCAGATTGCTCAGAAGCGCCGCTCCCGCCGCACGGTACCCGAAAACCGCATCTTCCACCACCGGCTTCCGCGATCGTACCGAGGCAAAAAAGTTTTTGAAGTGGTCGAAGCTGTCACTGTAGCCCTTTGGCGTCACGTAGCGCTCTGACCCCACGGGCGGCTGCCCTTCGAAGTGTTTCCGTGGGTACTTCTGCCGATACTCCTTCTCGATCCGCTCCTGCATCGCTTCAGGAAATGTATCGATAGTAAGCCCCGGCTCGGTCTCCCGCGGAACCCGGCTGACCGTCACGCTATTCCCTGCGATTTCAAGCGTACCTTCGGATCCGGTAAAGACAAGGCCTTCGCTCTCTTCACCGCCATCAACGAAATTTACGCGCAGGCTCAGGTTGAACCCCTCCGGATAGTCGAACAGTCCCAGCACTACGTCCAGAGCGTCGCGGCCATCATTCCAATAGCGCAGAGCGCCGGTCGCCATGCCCTGGGTCGGTCCATGTGCGCCCGTCACGAAATGCGTTCCGCTGAACAGGTGGACGAACAGATCACCGGCCACGCCGCTTCCATACGCCTTCCACTTTCTCCATTGGAAGAAGCGCTCGGCGTTGAAATCAACCTTCGGCGCCGTGCCCTGAAACCGGGGCCAGTCGCAGGTCTCCGTTGATGCGTCCGGCGGCACCGTATAGTTCCATGCCCCCATCGAGGAGTTGCGGTCCCAACGAGCCGTGACCATATTGAGCTTGCCGATCGCGCCCGAAGCAAGCAGTTCCTTGGCTTTGGCATACACCACCGAGCTCACGCGCTGGCTGCCGATCTGCAGAATGCGCCCCGTCGTCCGCGATGCCTCGATCATTTCCGGCCCATCGGAGTAGAGGTGGATCATCGGCTTCTCGCAGTAAACGTCCTTGCCGGCCTTCATCGCGTCGACCGACGCCTGCTTGTGCCAATGGTCCGGCGTCCCGATGATGACCGCATCGATGTCTTTGCGGGCGAGAATCTCGGCATAGTCGCGCGTGGTGAAAACATCGTCGCCCCAAATCTCTTTGCTGCGCGCCAGGCGGCCGTCATAGCAATCAGCCACCGCCACCAGCTTCACGCCGGGAACCTGCACGGCCGCCTTGGTGTCGCCCATGCCCTGGCCGCCCGCTCCAATCAGAGCAATCTGCAGATGATCGTTGGCCGCCACCGGCTGCGCCGGCTCGGTCTCAAGCACCAGCGCATGCACGCGGCCTCCTGCCTCTGCCTGCACGGCGGCAATCGATGCTGCTGAAACTGCTCCAACGGTCTTAAGAAAATGCCTGCGATCCCAAATCTGCACGAGCTCCCCCTACGGAGTAGTTTCCCACCGCATACCACCATACACGCGCGGGTGCGCGCGATGTTCAGAGCACGCCCCGGGATAACCGCAGCCGTTGCCCGGGCCTAATCGTCGTCGTCATCCTTGCGCTGCTTGGCATGATGCTGGGTCAGGAGCGCCGGTACGGGCGCATTGCCCATGGCGTCTTTCCACAGGATGACGTTCAGCGTCTGCGGATCGGCATGATCTGCGTGACGGAAGTCCATCTTCATGCTCTCACCTGCTCCGGGCGCGTTCTTTGCGTTGGCGGTGTAGATCAGGTTGTTCTCGCGATTCGAAGTATCCGCCGCATAAGCCGGCTGGTCGCCGGGTCCCGAAAAAGGGCTCGAGACCAGCGAGCTGAAGGCATCGTTGTTGTTCATCGGCGGCAGGCCCAACAGGGATTCCATGGTGCGTACTACGCTCACGGTGGAGTAAAACCGGCTGTCGACAAATGCCGCGCCGTCCGCGCCGTGCGGCGCATATTTGCTGATCACCAACGCATAGCTGCGATGCGCGTCCACATGATCGGCCCCGTCCTGCGCGTCGTCTTCGAGCACAAAGAATGAGGTGTCATCCCAAAAAGGCGAATGCGAAATGTCGTCGACGGCGCGTCCAACGGCGAGATCGTTGTCGGCAACCGAAGCCTTGGGAGTGGGTCCCCCCGGTCGCGTTCCCGCGGTATGGTCGTTGCCGAGCCGCAACATCACAAAGTTCGGCATGGTGTCTTTGCCCTGTTGCTTATCGGCCAGCCATTGCTTCAGGTGTTGTTCGAAGATATCCACGCGCACCTGGTCAGGCACCATCAAATTGAAATCCGGTGCCTCTTGCGCAAAATGCCCCACCAGCTCAGGCTTCGTGGCGGTGTTCGACGCCATCAGCGGAATCGACCATGGCCACTTGTTCGTGCCTCCGCCCCACTCCGCCGGCAGTGCCTCGCCCGGTGCTACCGCCTTCCGCGCACACGTCTGTCCCTGCAGCATCGGCCCTTGCTGAGGATTTGCCGTTGCCTCCTCATCGCAGAAGTGGGTCGAGATGTACTCGCCAAAGTGAAAGTAGGTCTTGCCATGCGCCGACAGGTTGCCCCACAAGTAGCCGCTGGCCGGCTCATTCACATCGGGAATCTTCTGCAGCAGCGGGTATCCGGCAGCCACCACTCCCTCGAAATCGTAAAAGCGCTGCCCACCGCGATACGACTGCTGCCACGTCTTCTCAAGATAGTCCGACCCAATGGCGGCGTTCGACCACACATGGCCATCGCCCGACACCTCGCCTGAGTCGAAGAAGTTGTCGAGCACGCCGAACTGCAGTGCCAGCTTGTGCATGTTGGGCGTCACCGCCGCTCCGTACATCGTCAACTTGGGGTCGCCGTTGCCCACCGGCTTGCCATCCTGCTGCAGATCGCCGAGCACCTGGTCGTAGGTGCGGTTTTCTTTGATGATGTAGATGACGTGCTTGATGGGATTTGTCCCACCGGCGAAGGGAATCTTCTCTGCCGCGGCTTTCATGCGATTCGACTGCAACACCTCATCGGTCCACGCCGGCAGGTTCTTCTCTATCTCCTCGGCATCGACCGATGCCAGCGACCCGTAGAGCATTGTGCCGATGTAGGTGGAGGGCCTCCGCATGTGGATGCGATCCGACGTCTCCCGGACCGGTTGCGGCATGTTGTTCGGGCCGGTCCCCTTGCCTTTCCCAGTGGCAATGTAGAGTTGGCCTCCGTGCGCGGAAGGCAGAAAAGCCAGGGAGAAGGGCAGCCACTCGGTCGGCACAAAGCCTTGCGGCTCCACCATACCCTCGCGTCCGGCCTTCGAAGTGAGCTTGTGCGTATTGATCACTGCGATGGCGTCGCTGGCCATATCGGCCACATAGAGGCGGCTTCCTTCGCCGTTGACCGCGACCGCAAGAGGTTCGGCGCCGAAATAGCTCTGCCCCGGCAGCCGCGTATCGAAGTAGCCCTTCACGGCGAACTGATCGCCACTCACATTCACCGCGGCCACGGCGTCGCGGTTCGCCAGTGCGACGTAGAGTGTCTTGCCGTCCGGGGCCAGCGCAAACGCGCAGGGGTGCGTGCTCGGCGCCACTGGGTCTGTGGGCTTCAGCAGCGCCAGTTTGCGGCCGACCTGGTTCTTGCCCAGGTCCAGTTCCACAATCTCCGAGGCGTTCCACAGCGCCACATAGGCACGACGACCATCGTGCGACAGCGCCAAAGCGCCCGGGTACGTCGAAGGCACCGCATCGCTTTCGGCAAGATCGAAACGATGTTCGATGGCGCCGGTTGCAGCATCCACCATAAGAACGGCGTCGGAATAATTCTCGGCCACCAGCAGCTTCTCTACGCCGCCGCGTTGGAGGACAGCGATCGCGGCAGGAAACGGCACTCCCTTGTCGCCGTCTTTCTCTCCGATCAGCCGTGTGCGATGTCCGGGAGCGAGTTGCTCGAGCGGCAGCTTGATCAATCGTTCCGGTGTCACTTTTCCGTTGGAAAATCCATACACCACGATGCCGCTGCCCGTGTCGCCCTCGCCCTTGCCCTCCGGATCAGTCAGGGAACCGATGCTCGCATACAGATGAGCCCCGTCGCGACTGAACGCGAGTCCCGAATAGAGCGTTTGCTTCATCCGGATCAGGGTGCGCGCATCGGGAAAATCGGTGACTTGGCCGGTCACAATGTCCAGCACAGCCAGAGATTGATCGTAGTTCGATTCCGCAGTGCCAAAACCCGCATTGACCGTCACCACGTAGCGACGGTCGGGCGAGATCGCGATCGACATCGGCAGGCTATTGATCTTCTGGGGACCGCCCGGCACGGGCTCAATCAGTTGCTTGCTGGTGGACAGGTTGTAGGTTTGGGCGACGAGCGGGCCAGCGACAAAGGCGGCGGCCACAAGAAGCGTCATCGAAGCCGGAGAACGCATGGCTAGAACAATAACAGGGCCATCGCAGCCAGAGTTTACAAGCTGGTTACAACACAGCCAAAGGCCTCACACCGGACGCTCGCCTGCAATAATCGGAATCATGGGCACGATCATTACCGCTGCACAATTCTGGGACGGAAAACACCTGACCGAACGTCCCATCGTCACGATCGAAGACGGACGAATTCAAGCAGTCGAAAGTGGAGTATCGAACGAAATCCCGCGCACAGGGCAAGTGTTGGATTTTGGCACGTCCACGCTCGGACCGGCGCTGTTCGATGTGCATTTTCACGGTGCTGCAGGGCACGACGTGATGGAAGCAACGCCGCAAGCGCTTGATACAATCGGCGCATTTCTGGGGTCGCGCGGGACCGGGAGCTTTCTCGCCACCACTGTCACGGCGCCGCTCGATGACACCCTCAAGGCGCTCGCGGGACTCGCGAAGCTGATCGAGCGCGCACCGGCGGCCGGTCATGCGCACCCAATTGGCATTCATCTCGAGGGTCCGTTTCTCTCCCATTCCAAGCGAGGTGTACACCCCCCGGCACTTCTGCGCGCACCGGACATCGCAGTTTTTGACAAGCTCTTTGAAGCAGCCGAGGGTCACGTCCGCCTCATGACCCTGGCTCCGGAGCTGCCCGGCGCAGACAAGCTGACGGCCCATGCCACTGCCCGTGGCGTGCGCGTCTCCGTTGGCCACTCGAATGCAACGGCAGCAGAGACCCACACCGCGCTTGCGGCGGGCGCCGTCAGCGCGACGCATACCTTTAACGCGATGCGTCCGCTCGATCATCGCGAGCCCGGCATCCTGGGCGTCGCGCTCACGACCGATTCGTTGTTTGCCGAACTCATCTGCGATGGCATCCACAACACGCCAGAAATGGTGAAGCTCTGGTGGCGCGCCAAGGGCCATGAGCGCGCGATTCTTATCACCGACGCGATGAGCGCAGCCGGAATGCCGGATGGCGAATATTTCCTTGGAGGCTTTGCCGTGCACGTCGAAAAGGGGCGCGCCACCGCGAACGGCGTACTCGCCGGCAGTGTTCTAACCCTCGACCGCGCCCTGGCAAATTTTATGCGCTTCACCGCAGCGACAGCCGAACAGGGATTGCGCCTGGCGACATCGAATCCGGCGACAATGACAGGCTTTCTTGAGCAGGCTGGATCGGTTCAGGTGGGCCAGCGCGCCAACCTGGCCGCCATCGATGGCGACGGCAAGCTCGTTGGCTCGGTCATCGGAGGCAAAGCAGCCTTCGTAAACTAGCGGCCGCGCTCGGCGAGTCGTTGCGCGCGCCAGACTGCGCCTTCGATACCGGCCACTTCGTGCTCGCCGACCGGCAGTTCCGGCGCCGCCGCACGCAGTCCAGCAAAGAATGGCTCGCGTACCAGGCGTGCTTTCCCCACCACGCTCCCAATCCACGCAACCGGAACCTCGCCGGCGAGATTGTGTTTGCGTCGAAGCTTGGCGCGCACCAGCAGCACCGAGTCCACAAGATCCTTGGCGGCTTGTGCTAGCACCCCGGCAGCCACCGCGTCCCCTTCTTCGGCCAGTTGGCTGATGGCCGGAGCCAGCGCGGCGAAGTCAGGCCCCGGAGTGCCATCGCCTACATTCACCAGCTCATCGATGGTCGTCGTTCCCCACATGAGACCTACCGTCTCGAGAATGCGCGAGTGCTGTTCGCGATCGTGGGCCGCCAGCGCACGACGAACGGCATGCAAACCGATCCAATACCCTGAGCCTTCGTCGCCGAGCCGTGAACTCCAGCCTCCCGCACTCTCGCGGCTGCCGTCAGGGGCGCGCCCAATGCAATTGGTGCCCGTCCCCGCAATTTGCAGGATGCCGGGTCCGCCTTTGAACGCTGCATCCAGCGCGACGACTTCATCGCCCACGACTTCGGCGTTGCGGACGCCGAACTCCCCAAGCACGCCCAGCACCCACTCGGATACGCCGGGCATCTTCGAACTAGCCAAGCCGACACAGGCAGCAGTTGCACTCTGCACACCAGCCTTGGAGAAAACCGCCGCCAGGATACCCCGCAGGTTGTCGTCGGCCATCTCGACTCCGACGCGAAGGCGTTTGATCGATCCATGCTCGACGAGAGCCAACACCCGCTCGCCGTCCACAATCGACGCGCGCGTACGCGTTCCCCCGCCGTCAATTCCCAGCACAACGCTCATGTCGTTAATTTCCTGCGTCGGCGCCGCCGTCGCGCAAAGTTCCGGCCAGCACGTTCAGGCTTCCATCGGATTTGGGTGCGTTGAGCCCGAGAAGGTGCGCGAGCCACGGATAGAGGTTGACGTTCTCGAAAGGCCGCACCGTATGGCCCGGCAAAATATCAGGGCCCGCAGCATAGAAGCTTGCTTTCATCTCCGGCATCTTGTGCTGATCGTATCCGTGCATGCCGGCAGGCGGCGGATTGTCCGTCTTCCCGGCGGGAGGCACGTGCGCGCGAATTACGAAGGGACCCGTTGCAACCACGATCGGATCGCCCGTCCGGGGATTGTCGCGAAAGTCAAGGTCGCCCGGGAAGTCCTTGCGTCGATAGACAACAAACTGCGACGAGGCTTTCTTCAGCTGGTTGTAGAGACTTGCCGCATTGTCCTCGGACTTCGCGTATAAAAGAGACCCAACGGTCTCAAATCCCGTGAGGTCCGCGAATTCGTCGAGCGTGATCCAATTGCCCTGCACCTTGGCCATGCCGTGATCGCTCACCACGATCAGATCGATGGGCAGGCCCGTTGCATCCAGGCCTTTCTTTAGTTTTCCCACGAGTTTGTCGACCTTGACCACGGCCGCTTTGGTTTCAGGAGCGTCGGGTCCGTACTGATGGCCCTCATGGTCAGGCTCGTCGTAGTAGAGCGTAATGAAGTGCGGCCGGTCGGCCGCCGGAAGATGTAGCCACGCGAGCACCTGGTCAACGCGCGCGTTGTCATCGAGCTTGTTATCGAAGTGGAGATAATAGGTAGGCCTGAAGCCGGCGATCTTGGCTTCTGACCCAGGCCAGAAAAAGCAGGCAGTGCGCATGCCCTGGCTTTCCGCAAGGCTCCACAGAGGCGTACCGCTGTACCAGCTGCCGTCAGTTACGGCTGCAGGATCGTAGATGGCATAGCGAGCGTTCTTCGCGGGATCGTAGAAGCTATTGGCCACCAGTCCGTGATGCTCGGGATAGAGACCGGTCACGATCGTAAAGTGATTCGGAAAAGTCAGCGACGGAAAGCTCGGCAGCATGCCTTCGGGCGCCCACACGCCTTGTTTGCCCAGGGCAAGAAGGTGCGTTGCCCCATCGCGCTTGGCATAGTCCCAGCGGAAGCCGTCGAGCGAGACGAGAACGACGTAGTGGGCCTTTTGGGCGGCTTCGGAGTTGGGCCCATTGTCGACGTGGATGACGGGCAGAGCCGGCGCTGCAACAGAATCCTGAGCCCAGGCGCCCGCCGGAGCCATGACCGTGCACAAGAAGAAAAGAGCGGCAAAGACGGCCCGAATCACCTCGACAGCACCCCCGCATCAGCTTACCGCACCGGACAAGCCGCCGCAGACCCGCGCCGATGGTGTTCGTGGACCCGCCCAAATTGTTCCACGTGGAACAATTGTGGCAACTGCCACACCTGTTCGACGGGATTTGCGAAGTATTGGATCGAAGTGTGATTGAGAAAAGACGGATCAAGAGAGGGCGCCTATGCGGATGCGGGAAGCGATGCACACCGGATCAGGCCGCCGAATATCCTCAGCGGGCGTGGTCCAGGGACGCACCAGAGCGCAATGTGTTGAGAGAAGAAACGACTCCTCGGCCTCAGAGACGAGACCTGGCAGTCGACGCGGAATGCGGATTGAGAACGAGCTAGTTGCCGGGTGCTGGCGAGCCGGCGGGAGCGGCAGGTGCCGCCGCTGGAGTACCTGCAGGCTGTTCTTTGCCGAAGGCGCGGATGATGACGATCAGGTTCCAAACCTCATCGTCCTTGGCGCGACCCGCATCCTCGGCGGGCATCTTACCCTTCCCGTTGCGGATGATTTTAAAGAGATCCTCATCCTGCATACTGGCAAGCGACTTCGGATCGGTCCAATCCATCATGTTCAATTGCATGTCTTTGGCGAGATCGGTTTTGCCGTCGCCGGTCGCACCGTGGCATAGCGCGCAGTCGATGGCATAGAGCTTCTTTGCCTTTGCCTGCGAATCCGCGGACACCTTGGTTTTGGTGGCCGCGGTCTGTGCACACGCCACGGGAGACGTTGATAGAGCGATCGCGAACAAGGCCACTGCAGAGACGAGCAGGAACGGCTTCAACATGACACACTCCTCAGTTGCAAGTGTCGGAAAAGGCATCTGGCAGCTGTTTAATTTTGATTCGACAGCATTATAGGCCTATTTGGAAGTGAGGCGCATCACCTCGGTATGAGCCGGTATCGAGAACGAAACGAGGGGCGGCACGCTCCTGGATGTGGTATACGTTCCGCATGTTTGCACGCGCCGTATTCCCTGCTGCATGTCTCGTGGCAATGGCACTTGTCGGTTCCGCCGCGCCTGCCGCCAAGCTGGCCCTCACCCCGCCGATGGGGTGGAACAGCTGGGACGCTTATGGCCTGACGATTGACGAGAAGGATTATCGGGCCAACACGACGGTGCTGGCCGGGCTCAAGCAGTTTGGCTGGGAGTACTCGGTCATCGACGAAGGCTGGTACATGCAGGACCCCTTTGCCGCAGACGTTCCGGCGCGGAAGTATATCTGGGACGACCACGGCATCCTGATTCCAGCCGTCGATCGCTTTCCTTCTGCCGCGATGGGCGCGGGATTCAAACCGCTGGCCGACTGGGTGCATGCGCAGGGACTCAAGTTTGGCGTTCATATTGTGCGCGGCATTCCGCGAGGAGTCGTGGACCAGAACCTGCCCGTCGGGGGAACAAACTTTCACGCGATCGATGCCGCCGACAAAGACTCGCCTTGCCCATGGGACGAGGGCAACTGGGGCGTAAAGGATAACGAGGCGGGCCAGGCGTACTACGACTCGATGATGAAACTCTACGCATCCTGGGGTCTGGACTATATCAAGGTCGACTGCATCTCGGACCATCCTTATCGGCCGACGGAGATCCGGCAGATTGCCGAAGCGATTCGCAAGACTGGACGGCCCATCCTATTGAGCCTCTCCCCCGGACCTACGCAGGTTGAGCACGCGGCCGAAGTGGCGAAATACGCGCAGATGTGGAGAATCTCCGACGACCACTGGGATGTGTGGAGCGCGCCGCACAAGCCCGGCCAGAGCGAATTCCCTTTCGGCATTCGCGATGCGTTCGAGCGGTTGGCGGAGTGGGAAGCGTACGCAAAGCCAGGCGCCTGGCCCGACGAAGATATGCTGCCGGAGGGCTCGCTGACGCCACATCCGGGATACGGCGATCCGCGGCAGTCACGCTATACGCAGGATGAGCAGCGCACGGAATTTACTTTGTGGGCCATCGCGCGGGCACCGCTGATTGTGGGGGCGAACCTGACCAGGCTCGATGACTTCACCCGCTCGTTGCTGACCAACCAGGACGTTCTCGAGATCGATCAGCACGCGATCGAGAGCGGCCAGGGACTGATGCCGCTCAAAGACGCAGCTGCCGACACATTCCCTCAGCGCTACTGGTATGCCCGTACGCGCCAGCACCAGTACCTCGCAGTTTTCAACCTCGAAGACAAGGCGTCCAAGTCCGATCTACCGTGGATGGTGTTTCATCTGACCGACAAGCCGCATGCCGTGCTCGATATCTGGAATCAGAAGCACGTGGCCAAGGCGAAAGCGCTCCATGTTGAGTTGGCGCCGCACGGATGCGCGTTGTTTGAAGTGGAGTGAGAAATATAGGGCGACGCCAGCAGGATGCCGACGCCGCCCTTTCAGGTTGAGGCACTTGTTTTAGAACGCGTAACGCAGGCTGAACTGCATTTCGCGGTCCGATGAGTAGGTCTGTCCCTTGGTGGTGATCTGGCCGAATGTGCCGCTTCCCGGCGTGGTCATGCCCGATGCGTTCGAGGATGTGTCCAGGTTCGGATGGTTGGTGAAGTTAAAGGCCTCGGCCCGGAACGTGAGTTGCTGGTTCTCGTGCCCCGGCACAAATTTGAATGGCTTTTGCAGCGCGATGTTCCAGCTCTGGAAGCCTGGGTTGTACCACTCGTTGCGGCTACCTCGCGGAGCGAAGGTTCCGTCCGCGGGATGGGCCGGCGTTCCATCAGGGTTCTCAAAGGCTGTCGGATCAAACCAGCCGCCGGAGCCGAAGTGTCGGCCCATATGAACGTTGCTGACGGGTGCCCAAATCTGGGAGCCCGCGGCCGGCCCGACGCCCGCGTAATCGTTGCCATCGCCCACCGAGAACGGCTGGCCGCTTTGCGCCTGCGTCACGCCTGACAACTGCCAGTCGCCCAGCCCGTTGCGAACAATCCAATTCTGCGCATGGGTGGCAAACGGTATGTTCCAGACATAGTCAACCACCAGCACATTGCGTAGGTCGAAGTCCGCAGGGCCGTAGTTGATGCGTGGGTTGTAGTAGTTCGGCAGCTCATATCCGCGTCCGGATCCGAAGTCCAGGAGTTTTGCCCAGGTGTAGGCCACGCCGAACAGAAGATTGTTGGTCATGCGCCGCTTCAGGTTGACTTCCATGGCGTTGTAATTCGAACTGCCGCGATCGGAGCTCTCGATGATCGATGCAAATCCCTGATAGGGACGCAGCGCATCGGGAGCCGTGACGGTTGGATTGGCCTGAATGGTGCCGGCCGGAAGTTCATTCACGTTTTCCAGTTGCTGCAGGTGAATCCCCTTGCGGCCAACGTAGGAGATGGTCAGCGTCGCGAACTTGGGGAAGTTTTGCTCGATGCTTGTGCTCCATGCCCACGCTTCGGGGCTGGGCAGGTTGTAAGCCTGTGACGACATCTGCAACGGATATTCATTGGTTCCCGCGCCGCCCGGACTATCGACACTGCCGTTTGTCACCGACTGAGCCGCCTGGAAGGGCGGGTTACCGCCAAGCTGGATCGTGTCGTTAATGCCGAGGCGCTGCACGAACCGGCCTCCGCCAAGACGGATCACGGTCGATGGTGTTACCTGCGCGGTGATGCCCAGGCGCGGCTGAATATCGCTCCACACAGTCGGCGAATAGCTGCTGTTGTAGCCGTGGAACAGATCGTTGTATTGGCCGTTGAGCACAGTGTCGGGAACATGGCCCTTGGCAGCGGATGGAAAGTGGCTGCCGGGAATCACGACGCCGTCATACGGATTGCCGCCGCTCTCGATTCCGGTCGTGGGATCGACAGTCGGCGCGCCGGCTGCAACATAGTTGTTCGCATTGAACATCGATTGATTGCCCCACAGCGTGTAGTAAGGCTGGAAGATGCTGTAGCGGACGCCGTACTCCATGACCACCTTCGGGGTAACGTGCCAGCTATCTTGCGCGAAGAACTCAGCTGCATTTCCACGAAATAACGTGTAGGACTTCTGGCCGATTTCACCGTACGAGTCAAAGAGCCCCAATGCCGCATTGGCCACGGCAGCCCCTGTGGTTGGCTGGTTGTTACGCAGGGCCGTGAAGATGAACTGGCCATTCTGATTGTTCGTGGCTCCGGGCGTCGTGCTGCTCACGTCGATCTGGTCGAAGTTGTTTTCGCCCGAGTATTCCCACAAGCCGCCAAAGTTCAGCGTGTGGTTTCCGATCACCTTGGTCATGTTGTCGCCGAACGAGAAGACAACGCCACCGGAGTGCGATGGGTACGGTCCGCCATCGAGCGTGGTGAAGTTCTGAACCTCAATCGTGGGAATCTTGTTCGGCAGAAGCTTGTCAGCCGCCGGGAACAAGTAGGGAAAATTGATGCCGTAGTTCTCGCGGTTGTACAAGCCACTGGCAAGATCGTCGGTAATCGTCACGTGGTCGGTCGACGCGGACGCGGTGAAGTCGTTCACCGTCGTTGGGTTGATGGTCCAGGTATAGTGCAGCACACCGACTTCATCCGGCCAGTTCCATATCTGCGGCGTCCGGTTGAAGTTGCCTGCGAACGGATTGTCCTGGAAGTAGGTGTAGTGCAGGAACGAGAATCGGAACTGCTGCTGCTGCGTGGGCAAATAGTCCAGGGTCACCGTGTCTTTGCGCTGGTTCTGCGGATACGGCGCGGACTCCTCCCAGTTATAGGCTGGTTGGTTTTGATTGGCCGCCGGGAAGGCATTGAGGAGCGCCAGCCCATTCGCGCTTAACCCCGTGGTGATGTTGTTGTCGGGATAGGGTGTGCCCGTCGAAGGATCGACAATCTGCACCGGAGCCGAAAAGATGTTGGGCGACAGCAACTCGCTGAAGTTGCCCGTGCGCATCAATGCAGTGGGCACAGTGCCGGTTTGCGTGGGGGTCTGCCGATAGCGCAGAAATTCCTGCCCCACAAGGAAGAACAATTTGTTGCGCAATCCTTCCGTGACACGCGGAATCGCGATCGGTCCGTTCAGGTTCCAGCCAAACTGATTGAAACGGAACGGCGTGGGGTGATCGGCCGTATTCGGATCTGTCGACTGCTTACGGATCCAGGTATTCGCATCGAAGAACGAATTGCGGAGATACTCATAGGCCGATCCGTGAAAGTCTCGCGAGCCCGTACGCGGTACCTGCGCAAGGATGCCGCCTGATGTTCCACCATATTCGGCCGGGTAGGTCGTGGTGAGGATCTGCATCTGCGACACGGTGTCGACGTCGGGAACGCCAGTGGTGGTGCCATTGCCGCGGGTACGAATCATCGGAGCGCCATCGAGCGTGACGGCGATTTCGTCATTGCGTGCGCCACCAATTTGCGGTCCGCCAAAGTCAGGTGTGAAGTTGAATGAGGTCAGAGGCGCATTCCGCGTGACCCCGGGCTCCAGCTGCGATAGGTAGATTGGATTGCGTCCGTTGAGCTCAATTGACTTGACCTGATCGCTGGTCACGAGCTGCCCCACAACTGCTGACTCGGTCTGCAGCGTGTTTGCGTTGGCTTCGACTGTGATCGTGGTGCTGGAGCTGCCGGGCTTGAGCGTGAAGTTCATCTGCCGGCCGATATTCGGGTCGACCATCACCTTGCTTTGTGTCTCGACTTGAAAACCGGTCATTTCCGCGGTCACCGTGTACGAGCCGGGCTGGAGGTTGGTGACCGTATAGGCACCACGTTGATCGGTTGTAGCCGAAAGCATCTGGCCGGTCGCATCGTTGCGCACACTGATGGTCGCACTGGGCAACGACGCTCCAGTCGAATCGACGACAGTGCCTGCGATAGAAGAGCTTGTGTTTTGGGCGAGTGCCGATTCGTTGAGAATGCCGGAGCTTGCCATGAGACAGACGAAGAGCGGAACGAATGAGATGGCTTTGCGTATCTGAAATGGACGACGGGATTGGAAAAGGAAGAAGCGGATGAAGGTTGGGCTGAAGAGCTGTGAAGGCGATGATAGCGTTTTCAATTGAAAACGGGCGTAGCGAACGGTGCGCTGACGCACACCTGCGAAGAAATGCATACTGGCTGCTCCCGGGGGATGAAGCTTACGTGCATGCTTGCAAAACTTGGATGTGATTGGGCGGGGCGAAGCTGCCTGTAACTCGCGTCAGATGAGTGTGCTTCCCAGCAAGCGGGGTCATAGCGCAAGATCCATTTCGTTTACGCTCACATATTTTTCGAAGACGTGAATTTTCTATACTCTCTCTGTCGGATGCGGGATCCGATCTTGCCTCCGAGCACAGGCTTGTATACTCGTCGCAACTTCCCGAAAGCGAGCGATTTGATTTTGCCCGTGAAGAGCAGAACACCGTGGAGACCTCGGCCCAAGAACCGTGACACGTTCGGCCTGTCAACCGTTGACGCGCGCACGCTGCGGGCTCTGAAGACGCCGATGCAGATCCAGAAATTTATCGACGCGCTCACCTATCAATATGAAGACACGGCGTGGTCACCGCGGCGCGTACTGCGCGAACGCAAGGGTCATTGCATGGAGGGAGCTCTGGTGGCGACGGCGGCACTGCGTCTCCAGGGCTATCCGCCTTTACTGATGGATCTGGAAGCGGTGCACGATGACGATCATGTGATTGCGCTCTATCGCGAGCACGGCCTGTGGGGCGGAATCGCCAAGTCGAACTTCGCGGGATTGCGCTTTCGCACCCCCGTCTACCGCACCCTGCGCGAGTTGGCGTTGAGCTACTTTGAGCACTACTACAACCTGCGCGGCGAACACACCCTGCGCGCCTATTCAGTGCCGGTAAACCTGGCGCGCTTGGATAGTCAAAGCTGGATGACTGCGGAGGACGATGTCTGGTGCGTGCCGGAGCTGCTGATCGCCGCGAAGCACTACCCGCTCTTTCCCGATAAGGTAGCGCGGGCGCTGCCGAGGCTCAATCGGCGAAGCTTTGAGGCCGGCATGCATGGCTGGGTGAAGCACTGAGGACGGCGAACTCTTTCGGCGAGAGGCTACGCCAGTTCGCTCAGGATCGACGATGTATTTGAGGAGCTGCTTGAGTTCAGGCCTTGCAGCAGCTGGCTGACCGAGCTGGAGGACGACGAACTCGATGCGAAGCTCTCGCCCATCGCGGCAAGATAGCTGGCCCCGCCCGAACTAGAGGAGACGGAGGCAAGTTCTGCGAGGGCGCTGCCGGCAGCCGACGAATCGCCGGCTCCCATGGCATTGATGATGGCCTTGATCAGTGCAGCGGTATCCGCCGCGCTGGCCACGGTTGGGCTCGAAGCTGGGCTGGTTCCCGCAGCATTCAGAGCGGTGGAATCCAAAGAGCTCAAGTCTCCCTGAGCAGCGCCCAGGTCGCTGTTTCCGAGATCGGTGCCCAGCTGGTTCAGTGCGCTGACAAACGAGCTGGAACTGCTGGATGAGGAAGCGACGTCTGACAGCAGGCTCGTCGTGATTCCGCTCGTCGATGTCGTTGCCGAGGACGATCCCGCGCCCTTGAGCGCATCTTGAGAGAGCGTAACAAAGTCTTCCTGGGCCGCAGAAAGATTGCCGGTCTTGACGTCTTGCGCCAGTTGATTGAGGTCGGTAGCGAACTGATTTGCTTCCAACTGCGAGCCGGCAATCTGGGAAAGAAGACTGCTCGAAATTCCGCTCGTAGACATGGGGCAAAAGCTCCTTGGGGGGCAGGCTCCTACTCTATCGGCACAAGCCGCAGCAAATTCCAGCCCCTTTTGGCCCCAATTCAATGAAAATGCGGAGGATCGGGCTAATTTCAAAGCGCGCTTGTAGGTCTTTTAGACGCCTTAGGCCTTTCTTGCCCTCGTGTACGAGCGAATATCGGCCCTCCTCTGCGGTGATCGGCGATCCCGTTGACCCTGTGCTCCATATGCGAAAATCATGTGTCTGGAGGGCATGCCGCGCCCAGTGGCAAAGGCCCGCCGAGTCCTCGATGCCCGTTCTGCGTTCCGCTTTTATCGCTCTCTCCCGCAACCGGCCGATGCGCCGGTTCTGCGAGCGCTCCTCCATCGGCAACAAGCTCAGTGCCCGGTTTGTCGCCGGAATGGAGCTCGAGGACGCGCTGCGCGTCGCTGCGGAAGTGAACCGACAAGGCATCCATGTCACTCTCGATTCGCTCGGCGAGAGTGTCTCTTCTCCCGAGGAGGCGCACAGGGCCGCCGATGTGTATCACGCTTTGCTGGATGCAATTGCGGAGCGCAAGCTCGACGCCAACATCAGCGTGAAGCTAACGCAGATGGGACTGGCCCTCGACGCCGGTCTGGCTGATGCCATCGCCACAAACCTGACCGAACATGCCAAGGCGACCGGCAACTTTGTGCGCATCGACATGGAAGACTCGCCGGTCACGGAGGTGACGCTGGGTATCGTGCGCCGGCTCAACGCCCGGGCCGATCTACACGGATCCATTGGCGTGGTGATTCAGGCGTATCTGTATCGCTCGCAGGCGGATATCGAGCAGCTGATCGCCGATGGAACCCGCGTACGCCTCTGTAAGGGCGCCTACAAGGAGCCGCCGGAAGCGGCCTTTCCTGCCAAGGCAGACGTGGATGCGAACTACGTGCGCCTGAGCGAACGATTGCTGCAGAGCTCGATCTACCATGGCCTGGCAACGCACGACGAGAAGATGATTGCGGCAGCCAAGGCCTATGCAAAGCAGCATGGGATTGCGCCGAGCCGGTTCGAATTCCAGATGCTGTATGGAGTTCGGCGCGATTTGCAGCGGCAGTTGGTCGCCGAAGGGTACAACGTGCGCGTGTACATTCCGTTCGGGCGCGAGTGGTACCCGTACTTTATGCGGCGCCTCGCGGAGCGGCCGGCGAATGTTCTGTTTCTTGCGAAAAATCTTCTGCGCACATAGGCTCTGCGTCGATGGCAGAGGCTGAAGCTTCGACGGGCTCGGGCAGATTTTCGAGCGCGTCTTCATTTTCGAGCGCGTCTTCTTCGATCACCTCGTCCCAGATGCGGTGGAAGACCCGCTGACCGCGCACCCGCAGCAACTTTACTTCGCGGCAGGTAAAGCACTCCCAGGGAAACAAGCCGAAAAGCGGATAAAGTTTGGTTTGCAGGAATCCTTTGCGCGCGAGGCGTCGGAGACGACTGCCGCACCTGGAACAGAAGCAATGTTCAACCGAAAACGAGACCGATGCGCCGGACAAAAGGGAACCTCTGAAGTTGAATGGGAAGCACGAGTCCAGGCTGCGCGAGCGATCGTGTCGCAGACTGCCGAACCCTATTATTCAGCCACATCGGGCGCACGGGACGCAAGATTTAGTCGTTGTGAATAAAGGTACTGAAGTGGGATTCGCCTCGCCAGCGCTAGCGGTCAAGCCCTCCCGGAACAGCTGCCAGATCGGGTGAAACGTCTGCCACGAAGAGCGCCCGCCGTATCGCGGCCTCTGAAATCGGTGGCAGCGCATCGGCCGATTGCGAAGCGGACCGCTTGCGAAAGCGCATCGACGCGCGCTTTGGAGCGTACAGGATCTCGGCCTTCCGGGAACGCAAGGGGCCGCTCTTTGGAGACTCAGATGCTTCGTCTTCGAGAAGATGGCGCGATTCGTTTTCCTGAACGATCGGCGCTGCAACGCTGAAAGGGATTGACCCATCGGCCCTCGAAGCGTCCGTTTCACTCTCCTCTGCACGCGAAGACTGGTCGATCACAGGCACCTGCGGCAACGACTCGAGAAGTGTGGCGGCCGGCAACTCAGCCGTCGGAGGGGCTGACAGCTCCATCGGAGGCGTAACCGCAATCGGTGAGGCTGGCACTTCTGTCTTTGCGGAGATCGTCGTCTCATTCTTTACCGGCGGCGTGCTTTCCTGCTGCGCAGACCGGAACAAATCGTGCTCTTCGCTTGTCGAATGTCCGCTGGTGAGACGAGATGTCTTTCGCCCGCGTTTGCGCAGTATCTCCGTGCTGCAGCACGTGAAGCATTCCCACGGGTAGTAGCCGAAGAGAGGATAGACGCCGTTCTGCAGAAACCCTCTTCGCCCCAAACGACGCAGCCGGTCGCCGCACTTGGAACATGTGTTTTTGGAATCAGCAGACTGAGTTGAAACGGACGTGCCGAGCATAGAACCCCCTGAGTTTTAGCTCTGCGAGGGGGGAGACGGCAGGGGTACCGTCGGGAATCGCAGGATTTGTGGACTTCTTTATTCAGCCACATCAAAACCGTTTGTGACAAGGCACTTTCGGTTCGATTCTGCAATTACCTCAAGTGGTTACCGAGCCCAGACTAGGGTTGTAGGCGTTCGAGGCCTTGGAGGGCAAGACCGGCAACCGCCCTGGCAAGGGTCGGTGAAGCGTTGAGCGACTCAGGACGCTCCAGGCGAAGCCCACTCTTGGCTGCATATTCCCGGAAGGCAATATCGACGTCGTAGAGGATTTCGACGTGATCGCAAAGGAAGCCGATGGGCTGCAGAAGCAGCGTCTTCGCGCCTTCGGCGGCGATCTGGCTGAGCGTGGCTTCGACGGTCGGGCCAATCCACGGGCCGCCGCTCGCTCCCTGGCTTTGGAAGGCAAACCACCAGCGCGGGATGTCGGGAACGCGTTCGGCGACGAGCTCGGCGGTGTGGCGCGCTTCTTCGGCGTACGGATCGGGACTTCCGGCGGGCCACTCGCGGGGCTGGCCTGCTTCAGCGGGCTGCGGCTCGACGGTCCGAGCAGGAACGGAGTGCGCGGTGAAGAGCACGGGGACGGGTGCACCAGTTTCTGCGGTGAGCTTGGTTTCAGCCGCACGCAGCCTCTCGGCGAACGCGTCGGCGAGGAGCGGATTGCGTGCCCATCCGCGCGTGAAGTCGATGCGGAGCGAACCGGCTTCGGCTCGCGCGGCGCGTTCGTAGAGGCCGACACTGGTGCGGGAGTTCTGCGGCGCGAGGCACAAGACTGCGGCCTCTTCGACGCCGTCCGCGCGCATCTGCTTCACGACATCGGGGATGTATGGACGCCAGTTCCGCATGCCGACATAGACGCGGACAGGATGGCCCTGCGACGCTAACTCGGCTTCGACCAGGCTCGCGTGTTCAAGAGTGAGCTCGGTCAGTGGACTGCGGCCGATGAGAGAATACCGATGCTGGATCTCTTCGACGACCGCCTGCGGCATGGGACGACCGCTGACGACGTTGCGAAGATACTCGGGAATCTGATCGACGGTTTCCGGTGTTCCGTGGGCGAGAAGGAGAACGGCTTGTTTAGGCACGGGCAGCCTCTTCAAGATGGAAGTCGCGCACCATCTTGACCACAGCCTGGACATTTTCTACGGGCGTGTTGGGAACGATGCCGTGGCCGAGGTTGAAGATGTGGCCGGGACGTCCGGCGGCGGCGCGGAGGATTGCGCGGACACGTTGCTCCAGAACTTCGAGCGGAGCGAAGAGCGTGATGGGATCGAGATTGCCCTGCACCGCGTGGCTGTCGAGGCCTACCGCGCGCCAGCCTTCGTCCAATGGCTGTCGCCAGTCGAGACCGATGACATCGGCGCCAGTCGAGGCCATTGCGTGGAGCAGGCCGGCCGTTTCGACACCGAAGTAGATCACTGGAACGCCAAGATCCTGCACGGCACGCACGAGGCGCTTGGATGCAGCGAAGGCGTAGTCGTTATAGTCGGCAAACGAGAGCGAGCCGACCCAGCTGTCGAAGATCTGGATGACGTCGGCGCCTGCCTGCACCTGCAGGCGGCAATATTCGATGAGGACACCAACGAGCTTGTCGAGCAGCATGATCCATGCGGCCGGTTCCTGATACATGAGGCGTTTGGTCTCGATGTAGTTGCGCGAGCCGCCGCCCTCGATCATGTAGCTGGCCAGCGTGTAGGGCGCGCCGCAGAAGCCGATGATGCCGAGACGATCGCGGAAGTGGGCAGAGACTTTCTCGATGGCTCGAGCGACGTAGGCGAGATCGCCGGCGCGATCGGTGCGCAGCGCGACAATATCCGCCGCAGTGCGCACGGGATGATGCACGACCGGACCTTCGCCGGCCATGAACTCAAAAGGCAAGCCCATGGGCTCGAGCGGCAGCAGCAGGTCGGCAAAGATGATGGCGGCATCGACGCCCAGCTTCTCCGCCGCGGTGATCGTGACTTCAGCGGCGATTTCGGGTTGTTTGCAGATTTCAACCAGCGTGTGGTGTTTGCGGACGTCGCGATATTCCTGCATGTAGCGGCCGGCCTGGCGCAGGAACCATACCGGCGTGCGATCGACGGGCTTGCGCAGGCAGGCGCGGAGGAAGCGATTGCCGGAGAGGAGCGAATCCTCGACCGGAGGTGCGTTGGGATCTTGCATTCATCCCGATTTTACCGGCGCGTCCTTCGGGAGGTGTGCGCAAGGGCACTCCGTTTCGGGGCACGAGGACGACGGCGCCCTCCTGCTCCGATTCGTCGCCACTCGCTTCTGGAGATTGCGACCGCGCTTCCTTCCCCGGCACTTCCGAGGGATGGGGGTGAGGGCCTTGTCTTTTGCGCATTAATTCCCCCCGTTCCGCTACCCTGATTTCATCCCCATACTCTGAACTCGTTCGCGGCATCCGATCTCTTCGCGCCCGTGCGAATCGCTGCCCCACCGCAGCCTGGCCTTAACTCCAATAGACAGAAATATTTAGCTTCCAAGCCGCTGATTGTAGGGGGTTTAACCCGGGCAAGCGTCCCGTAAACTCAATGAGATGAAATATTTACGTAAAAGGGGTGGGGAGAGGGGGGAAGGGAGGGAAGACCCCACCCCCTCCAGGCAGGCCCCCTCCCCCTCCCCCTTATGAGCCGGAAAATTCCCGAATCCGCGGAGTTCCCGAGGCAAAGGGCGCGCCAAAGACAACCGCAGATCCTTCGACTAGCCGCGCGGCGACTTCGCTCAGGATGACAAGAGATGGGGTTCTGCTTTGCCACCCTACGCGCAGAAACGCGCGAAGGATGGGCCACCCGGCTCAGGATGAGGTTGGGAATGGAGTCGTGCTTTCCCAGGTCTCAGAGTCGAGACCTGGGGCCCCCATTTTCGTGCTAACAAAGGAGGCTACGCAGCCTGCGCGCCGATCGTATTCAGTTCGTCGATCGCGTCGGGTGGAAGCGCGAGGGATGCGGCGGCAAGATTCTCACGCAGGTGAACGAGGGTAGATGTGCCGGGGATGAGCAGGATGTTGGGGGCACGGTGCAGCAGCCAGGCGAGCGCGATCTGCATGGGCGTTGCGTGGAGTCGCGCAGCAACATCGGAGAGCGTGGACGACTGGAGCGGAGTGAAGCCGCCGAGCGGGAAATAGGGTACGAAGGCAATTCCCTTGGTCGCAAGATCGTCGACCATGGCATCGTCGGTGCGGTGCGCGAGGTTGTACTCGTTCTGCACACAGACCACGGGTGCGATGGAGCGCGCCTCTTCGATCTGGGTTGGCGTTACCGTGCTTGCGCCGAGATGGCGGATGAGGCCCTGCTGTTGTAATTCGGCCAGCGCGGTGAAGCGTTCGGCGAGGGATTCCTCCGTGGGAGCGAGACGATTGCCCCAGAGACGCAAGTTGACGACGTCGAGCGCATCGACGCCGAGGTTGCGCAGGTTGTCGTGGACCGCCTGTTTTAGTTCTGCGGGAGTTTGCGCCGGATCCCATGAACCCTCGGGACCGCGACGGCCGCCGACCTTGGTGACGAGCACGAGACCTGCTGGATAGGGATGGAGCGCCTCGCGAATGATCTGGTTGGTGACATGCGGGCCGTAGAAATCGCTGGTGTCGATGTGATTGACGCCGGCTTCGACCGCTTCGCGCAACACGGCAATAGCCTGGGCGCGATCTTTAGGCGGACCCCACACGTGCGGCCCCGCAAGCTGCATGGCGCCGTAGCCCACGCGCTGCAAAGAGTGATCGGTCCCAGGCAGCGTGAATGTGCGGCCGAGTTTCTGTGCGTTGGTCATCATTTCTCCCTTGGCGTGCGGGATTGAGAGCGCCCTTCGGAAAAGCAAAAGAGTCGCCTTCCGGTTTACGTCCAGACAAAAAACGGCCCCCGTTTTCGACGGGGGCCAAGTTGCCTTGGTTCTCTCGTGTTGCGAGAGCTTTTTTGGCGGCCGTACGGCAGGGGAGCCGTCGGCACGGTTGAGAGCCTCAGGGGGTGGCTGCGCGGCTAACGCCGCACCGCACCGTTAATTGGAAACCGCAGCATGGGGTGATGCGGAGTCCTGGGCCGCCAAACTGTTTTCCATCAACCGAATGTGTACGGAGCTCCTGCGGACGCGCTCAGGCTTGGAGTTGCTATCAGCGCTGGCGGTCTCGACGGGCGCATTGCCCAGAGCGACGTAGTGCATGCGGTAGACGGGAATCTGATGTTCGGTAACCAGATAGCGCTCCACTGACTCAGCCAGTTTCTGCGAGGTCTGGATACCAGTCGTTCCGGCGCCGGGAGCGCGTGCTTCGATCTCTACGATGTAGCCCTGGTGGCCGGCGAGGTTTTGCGCGAGCGTATCCAGTTGGCCTTTCGCATCTTTCGAAAGCAACGAGCTGCCGCCGCGGAATGCGACGTTTAAATCGTTGATCTGCTTGTACTGATCGAGACCGTTCACCGTGGTATTGAGCTGGTCGACGTGACCAGAGGCACCCTGCGCGACGGTGTTGGCGTTCTGAGCCTGGGTGCCAGCCGCGGTCGCTGTCTGATTGGCAGCGTCTGCGGTGGTCTGGGCCTTCTGAATGCCGGCCTGTGCGCGTGCATCCACGTCCTTGATGTCGGATGCGTTCTTGGCGTTTACCTGGTCGAGTTCGGTGAGGCGATCATTGATGGGGTCGAGGCGTTTCTTCACCCACTTTTTGCGGGCGAAAGGATTGACGTGGCCCCAGAAGCCTTCCTTATCAGTGTTGGCGTTGGCTGCGGGCGCTGCCGGAGGAGTAGAAGACGGCTGCGCTGTCATCGCTGCGGGTGGGTTCTGGGAATCACTTGGGGTCTGCTGCGCGACTGCCGGGACAACCAACGCAGAAGCCAAAATAGCCACAGCACAATGGCCGGGGAGGAAGCTTGTCTTACCGATGCGATATCTCATTTTGTTTTTTGCCTCTTTGACGATGCATTCGCAGGGAAACTGCGAGAGCTCTCAATGCGGCTCGCCCTGTATAGAGCAAGAGCCGTGCCAAAAACGGCCCTGGGAAGGACACGCAGGTCATGAGGTTCTAATCGCTCTATCCTCAGGGATTTGGAGGAGAGGCGGGCGGGGGAGCGTGGTATTTCCACCGGTGGGGAGCGACGGGACCGATGTAATTTTTACCCTTCGAAGTAAGTTCTACTGGGTAAAGGCAGAAGTGGCTCTTGAAGGGAGCGGGTGGCACTAAGCCAACTGGATTTGAACCGTGTCGATCAGTCTGGACGGATTGGACAGGCGGCGCGGGACCGGGGCTCGCCTATTTGGTGTCGACGCGCAGGATCCGGATCTCGGGGTAGGCTCCATCCCAGTCGCGGGAGACGGCGTCGAAGATGAGCCGGAAGTCGCGCTGGTCGCCTGGCTTGAGGGGCTCGGCAGAAACTGCTTCCAGGTCCACATAGGGATCGCGGGTGCGGATCAGCATCAGGGGCTGGGTCTCGTTCTGGGTGACTTCGTGTGCGGCATCGCGAAAGAGAACCTGGACGGTGAGGGCGGAGACGGTGCGGGCGCCGGTGTTCTGGATGTGTCCGTCGACGTAGGTGACCTTACCGCCGGCGAGGTTGCTGGACTCGCTCATGACCAGGCCGGAGATGGGGAGACTGGCGGCGTAGGGGTCGGGGGCTGCGGAGACGGGAGTGACGGCGGCAGGCTTGCGTCCATGCTCGAGGGTCAGGATAAAGATTGCGGCAACGACGATGACGACACCGGCAGCGATGGCCAGCGGAGCCCAGTTGCGCTCGCGCCTTTCGGTGCGCGGCATCAGGTCGATTTCGGGACGGGTTTCCACGAGCGGATTCTACACCCGTTACTGAAGGAATCCCTCTTGGCGCGACAAAGCGTGTTTTTGGTAGAGTCCTCGGCGATGATTGCCGAAGAGTGCAAAAGAAAGCATCGGCACTCAGCTCTCTTACATCTTTTGTTTGATTACAAAACTGTACGAGTTGTGCGCATAAATAGGGTGGTTGAATCCGCTCGCGCGATGGCGGCGTTCACAACGAAGCATTCAGAAGACGAAAGAATCATGCAATCTTACCTCCAATCCGCCTCGCCCCTCCGGACCGCGCAGAGTCATCCGCGCAGCCGGCCCGACGTGACCTATCAAGTGATCACGATCGCCGCCATGCTGCTGGTGCTTGCCACCGTTTGGGTGTTCTAAGAAGCACGCCTCTCGCGCTTCGCGCCCGCGTGCGCTGCGCACCCCTGTGATCGCCCCTAAGAAAACTGCCTATGAGCGACCCGGCTGACAGCATGCGGTCACTCTGGATGCGGACCTTGGCCCCTGAACCGCTTCGGGACTCAGGCGATCTTCTATACATATGCCAGTGGAACCTGCGGTCCAGTAGCGAGGCGATACGGTTCGGCGCGCCGGGATCTCTACCGAGACGACATCTACAGAGTTTGCAGAGGACTGGGCCCGCTGCTCAGAGACCCGCGACCGACATCGCCTTTGATCGGGTTGGTGTCTTCGTGCGCTGGGATGGCTTCAGCTAGGATGGTTTGTCTGGTCGGACCCGCACGCCTTTGCGTCCGATCAAGACAGCAGCCGAACTCTTGTCATAGCCAACCACCTGAGAGTGCCATGTCTGAAACGCCTAAAAGAATGACGCGGAGGAACGTCCTGCAATGTGTGCCTCCTGTGACAGCACTCCTGCTGCCCTCCCCTTCGTGGGCGTTGCAATCCGGGACCGCTTTGCCCAGCCCCGCGCACGATGACCTCGAACTGCCCGTGCTCACGCAGCCTGACCTGATGTTTGCCTTTGTAGGCGATACGGAGGCTGAACGCCTCAAGCTTTCAAAATCTGGAAGCGTTTGGACGGGAATCAGGCGCTCTGGGAACGTTCAGGTGGATTTCGCCGCCGCTGCACAGAAAGCTGTCGTCTCCCTCACGGCACCTGCCGTGCCCGTCCAGCGCATTCAACTGAGGTGGAAGCGGCGACTGGCAGAAGATGTTCTTGCCCTGGGCGACGCGTGGGAACGCAGTTATGGAGACTTGGAATGGCGGCCGCTGCAAGCCGAACGTGTGTTGCCCTGGTACGCACTGCTGCACGCGCAAGGGCGAACCTCGGGCATCGGCGTCAAGACAGGAGCGGCCTGCCTCGCCTTCTGGCAAGTGGATCCCCTCGGCATCTCGCTATGGCTTGACGTGCGCAATGGCGGCAACGGCGTAGCGCTCGGAAACCGCACCCTTCAGGCGGCAACGATCGTGCAGTGCAAAGGGGAGCCGGAAGAAAGCGCGTTTGCCGTGACGCAGCGCTTGTGCCGCGCGATGGCTCAAGGCTCCGAGGTGCCCACCAGCCGCGGCGGCTCGCCAACCGGTGTTATCTATGGCAGCAACGATTGGTACTACGCCTACGGTCAAAACACGCACGACGGTATCTTGCGCGACGCCGATCTCGTTGCCTCGCTTGCGCCCGCCGGCGGAATCAAGCCGTTCACCGTGATTGATGATGGCTATCAGGACTCAGACAGATTTCCGAGCCTTCCGAAGCTCGCGTCTGCGATTCGCGAACGCCATGTGATTCCAGGTTTGTGGATTCGGCCGTTGCGCGCGGCAAAAGGAACGGCTGCGCATTTGTTGTTGCCGGACGCACGCTGGAGTGGACCCAGAGATCAGGAAGGGCCCATCGCCTATGACCCCACAATTCCCGAGGCGCTGCACGCCATCACGTCGGTCGCGGCGGATGCGTGCGCGTGGGGCTTTGACATGATCAAGCACGACTTCACAACCTGGGAGCTGTTCGGACAATGGGGAAGTCAAATGGGCGCTTCGCCGGCGCGCGGCAACTGGCACTTCAATGACCGCACGATCACCAACGCGGAGATTGTGACTGCACTCTATCGGCAACTGCGCGCAACTTGCGGACAAGACCGCCTCATCCTCGGCTGTAACACCATCGGGCATCTCTCGGTTGGCATCTTCGATGCGTCGCGCACCGGTGACGACGTGAGCGGAAAAGAATGGGAGAGAACACGCCGGACAGGTGTGAACACTCTGGCTTTTCGCGCGCCCCACCACGGAATCTTCTACTCCCTCGATGCCGACTGCATCGCCATTACCCCGGATTTGCCTTGGTCGTTGAGTCGCCAGTGGCTTCAGGTTGTCGCCAACAGCGGAACCGTTCTTCTCATTTCCCCAGATCCGAGGGCGATCGGCAACGAACAGAAACAATCGCTCCGTGAAGCCTTCGCACGCTGCGTCGCAAAGCCGGCCAGCGAACCACTGGATTGGATGAAGACCCGCACACCGGCCGCATGGCGATCCGGCGCTGCGGCTCAGAATTACGACTGGATTCAGGAAGAAGGAGAAAGTCCCTTCCCCATCGGAATACAGCGCGGGCCGGATTAAGCGCGTCAGGCTTGGCGCTCTACGATTCGGCGTCCACGCGGACCTACGGCCGCGGAAATTCTTCGATGTGCTGTTCGCCTTTCCGGCCAAAATAAATCACCCTCTTCCCCGTCAGGAAGGCCCAGTAGCCGATCACTCCTGCCGTTGTCGACCGCTGTACAAACTCCGGATACCGCACCGTATCCGCCTGCGCACCGCGGATCGCCGCCACCAGCGCTTCGGCATCAAACTCCGCCGCAATCGGTCCGGGCTCCAGAATCATTCGCACCGCCTCCGTTGTTCCATCGGCCAAGTAGTGCGATTTCTCTGCTGCAGCAAAGTCCACACGGTAGGACTCCACACCCAGGTCCAGCAGCCGCTGCACCACCTGGGGAAACGTCATCGTCCCTTGTTGCGTCGCCCGCGCCACTTCTTCAATACCTTGCCTGCTCATTGATTCTCCTTATTTGGTGGGCAGCGCCCGTAGTCCATGCGCCTGCACCAGCTTTTTCATTGCGGCCAAAAGCAGCGCCCGTTCCCGCGCAGCCAGAGGATCGAAAAACTTTTGATCGTTTTCATCGGCGAGCGCTGCCAGTTGCGGAACCAGCTTCCGCCCCGCTGCGGTCAATGCGATGGCCTGATACCGACGGTCATCGTTTCGTTCCGCGCGGGTCACCAGTTGCTTCACCACCAGCCGGTCTACCAGCTTCGAAACACCCCCGCGCGTCATGCCAATGTGCTCCGCCAGCGCACTGGGCACCGTCTCCGCGTCGTTGAACAGCGCGCGCAGCACGACCCACTCCGCCACCGTCACGGCATGCTTGTCGAGCTTGCGCGCAAACGCGTGCGACACGTGGTTGGATACAAAGCGCAGCCAGAATCCAACGTGTTGCTGCAAATCGCTGACCGCTTGTCCTGGCAGTTTTCTCCGGCTCATGCAAGCAGAATACGGGTCAATAGTTTACTTGTCAACTAAATTGAAATAGCACATTCACCGGATCGCCCGAACTAGCTGGTTCGCAGCTCGACTCCATCCGCTGTGCCCTGTCAGGAAATCTATTTTTGCAAAGGCTCGATGAGCACAATTTCGATGAGTAATGGCTGGGTCGGATCTGGCGGAGTTTGCACCGATCAATTTTGCGACGTTATTCTGAGTACCCGCAAGGGGGAGCTTGGATTTGATCCCAACAAGCGAGGAACAGAACGTCATGAGCGATCGATGGTTCGCGAGACCGGTGCTTTTTGTAGCGGATATCGACAGGTCTGTCGATTTTTATGTGAAGCAACTCGGGTTCACGCAGCCGTGGCGGTATGAGGAGGAAGGGAAAGCGTGGGTCGCGCAAGTGGACCGGGACGGTTGCGAGCTCATTCTCTCTTGTCAATGGCCCGCGAAGGTGGGCAAGGGCTTGATGTTTATCTCGCTCGATGTCGGGGTACTGGATGCCTTGCGCGCGGAATTGGAAGGGCGCTGCGTAGCTGTCAAGGATGGGCAATGGGGCTACCGGTTGATGGTCATCGTGGACCCAGATGGCAATGAGCTCTACTTTCCTTACCCGACGTCGCCGGCGACTGCTGCGGTGAGCACGTCGAACGCTGGGCCAACGCGGTAATTGATTGCGCCTGATCGCGTCCGCGGCCACCTAGGTTGCACTTCTGGATTTTTGGGCCTATCGAGACTGAAACAAACTATGGTCGAGCGCCCCCGGTGCTGCGGGCGGCCCGAAACATCGCGACGAAGTGCCACCCGATGGTACCGAAGGTGGCGGCGATGAAGAACGGCAGGATCATTGGAAACAGGTGGCCCTCGCCAGTACGCGCGGCTTGGATGAAAGCCCACTGCAGCAAGCCGAACAGGCAGACGAGTTCCGCCTTGAGCCAGGCGACCATGTCGAGCGTGATGGACTGCAGGCGAGCGACATTCTGCGCGGTGGCGCGGACCGGGTAATGAAATGCGGCAGGAAACCGGCCCACGATGGACATGAGCAGGTAGAGACCGAGAGCGACGATGGGCAGCAGGATCATGCCGGCGGGCGATCCCCAGGCGTTGGCTCGGCCGGCGGCGTCGAAGTGTGTCGGCACGCGGTCGGGGAGGCGGTGGGGACCGTAGAGGGCGCCCCAGGTGATCCAGGCTAGAACGCTGAGGGCGAGGAGAGCGATGATGTCGAGAGTCTTGCGCATGGGTGAGGCTCGCAACGCGGGGGCTGCGTTGCTGTTGCCGCTTACCCGCAGTGTAGCGGTTCTTGTCGGGCGAAGGGGCGGTTGCCCCGGAGAGGGCTGTCGTTGGCGCGGATTTTTAGCAATCGTGGAAAAGCAGTCTAGCTTGAGGGCCTTTAAAATCCGGTGAAGGAAACGAGTGCATGGAGAGAAAGACGGCACGGCCGAGCCAGTTTCACCGGTCGCAGATTGGGCGGGCGCAGCGTTATATCCGGATGCGGCTGACGGAGCCGCTGAGCCTGGCGCGGATTGCGCACGAAGCAGGATCGTCTTCGTACCATTTCGCGCGTTTATTTCAGGCCTACGTAGGGGAAACACCTTTCGGTTTTTTGCGACGGCTTCGCCTGGTGGCGGCATTGCGGATGCTGCAGGAGGATGAACGCGTGCGCATCACCGAGGTCGCGATGAACATCGGCTATGACACGGCAGCCGCGTTCAACAAAGCGATGCGCAAGTCGATCGACATGACGCCGAGCGAATTTCGCACGTTGGGAAAAGAATCGCAGGACGCATTTGTCTACGATTTGAGTCGTCCGAGATTACCGAAGGAGACTCGAATGAACCTAAGCGACTTTGAAACTGTGATGCGTCCGCTCACGCACTACGTGTTCCTTGAAAAGCGGGGACCATTTGCCGAAGTGGCGCCCCCGCTGTGGAATGAGCTGCAGCCGATGCTGCCGCGCCTGGCGCAGAGCCAGATCAGAGAATTTCTTGGCGTGAGCGGCATCGACAAGAGCCGGGCCGGCGAAGACGCGATGATTTACCAGGCCGGGGTATCGCTGACAGCGGAGCCTGGAAAGCTGCCCACGGGACTGCAGCATCGCGCGATCAAGAACGGGAAGTATGCGCGTTTTGTGTTGACTGGATCGTATGGGCAGATCTGGCCGGCGTTCGATCGCGTCTTCAAAATTCTGGTGGAGAAGAAGGTTGAGCTGCGGCCGGAGTTCTGCATCGAGAACTATCTCAACGATCCCCGGGTGACGCCGGAGGACAAGTTGTTGACGGAGATTCTGGTGCCGGTTGTGTGAGGAAGAAGCGTCCTCAGGGGCTAAAGCCCGGGACCTTTTGTGCGGCTTTGCGGCACGGCTCAAGCCGTGCCCTGTTGCAGGGCCGAGTTGCAATCGATTCTGCACGCCGTGGCGCGAGGCAGAACAGCAGAAGCAGATTCTTCGAATTCAACCTACAGACGAAGACATGTCTGCGGGACTCAGCCGAAGCGGGCGCGGCGGACCTCGGTCTGGCGGAAGTCTTTGCCGGTCATCTCGACCTGCATGCACATCTCAGACAAGCGCGAGCGCATGCGATCGCCGATGCGGTCGCCGAGGGTTTGTTCGCGGGCGGCACGCTCGACTTCGGTTTGCGCACCACCGCCGGCGGCAAGGTCAGGGTAGTTGGTGGTGATGATGGTCGACTGCTTGTCGTTGTAGCGCGTGTTCAGGATGAGCGCGACCGTATCCCAGACCCATTCATTGGGCTTTTGAGCGCCTAGATCGTCGAGCACGAGGACTTCGGCGGAGAAGACGGGCTTGAGCAATTCGAGTTCGGTGGTGTGGACCTGCGGGTTGTAGCTGTTCTGGATGTTTTTGAGCAGTTCGCGATAGTCGCAGAAGAGGCCGCGGACGCCGCGTTCCTGCACGAGGCGGCGCAGGACGCCGACGGCGAGGTGAGTTTTGCCCACGCCGATGGAGCCGGTGAAGAGCAATCCTTTTCCCGCGGTATCGACAGGATAAGCGTCGACGAAGGCGCGGGCGCGCTGCAGCGCCATGCCGAGAGAGCGGTCGGCGCCGTGGTAGATCTCGTAGTCGTCGAGGGTGCACTCACGATAGCGCTGCGGGATGTGGGCAGCACCGAGCCGATTCTGCTCACGCTCCATCCGCTGGCACTGACAGGCACGCGAGACCCAGTGGCCGGTGGGCGACACTTCTTCGACCAGACCGCTACCGCCGCAGATGGGACAGGTGCTCATGACTCTTTCAAAAGCGTAGCGCATGGGGGGTGGAGGCGGGCCGGTGAGGAATGGGGCGCGTTGTGTGGAAAAGGGTGCCGGCTGCGTGGCATTTGAAGGTGCTGCCCAAAATCGTCTCCTGTGTCGAGTCTCTCGTTTGTCTTGATGGATGGCCCGCGGAAGCCTTCGCGGGCGCGGACGACGTGCGCTTGCTCACTGCAGACGGGACAAATGGGGGTCATTCTCTTGGCTGCAGAGGAGGAGATTCGGTGGGTGTGCCTGGGATCAAAGTGTTCACAAGTAATGGGCGCGTGACTTTGGTACACAACGTTTTGCTCGCATCTGAATCTATAACTCATGTAGATGTAATTGATCGCCGATGGCGAATTGCGGAGGCGCTGGGCCGATGAACACAGAACGCAATGATTCCGGGAGTGGCGCGCGCAAAGGCGCCAAGAGTGCGGTCGTCGAATCGAACGGGCGGTCGGTTGAGGTTACGGGTCTGGGCATGATCGTGGCGCTGGCGATCGCGTTTGCGAGCCTGGTAAGCGATGGAACGATTCAGCTCTCGCAGTACCTGGTGTTTTTGTCGCTGATGCTGGTGAGTGCCGGCGGCATTGTATGGCGGTTGAAGAAGCTGACGCCTGGCAGCAAGATGCAGGGTGAAGAACGGGTCAAGCCCGGTGTGTATCGCGTCTTGTTTGGCGGGCGCTGAGGCGGCTTTTGACGGGCTGAGGCGCAAGCAGCGTTTGAGAATTCCCAAGAAAACTGAGTGTGGGCGGCCGTGTGTCGAGCTGCGGAGCCGGTTTCCGCGCTGAGGGGCTCGTGGCGGTCAGCGCCGGGTATTGCTCGCCCCACCTTGTATGCCCCAGAGAGTAGCGGCCTGCGGCGGCTCAGGGCTGGTGCAAAGCTTTTCGCGATCGGTGTGGAGTGGGCACGTTGCGGGTTTCTCGACCTATAATCGGAGGCGTTTAGAAAAGCGATTTCTCGCGCAACAACAAATTCACAACACCCAATTGAGGAGATGTTCCGATGATCCGTGCCGCGTGGCCCGTGAAAGCCGTTGCCCTGCTCACCCTGGTTGCAGGGACACATTCTGCGCTACGTGCACAGGAAGCTGGAAGCGCTCCCGAAACGAAAGCGCCGGCGCCCACGCAAACAGCCGCCCCTGCTCCTCAGGCCGGCGTGCCTCACCATCCCGATAACGACTATTGGCGGAAGCACGATCAACAGCTGATGACGGACTTCGGCTGGCTGGCGCGATTCAAGGAGGAGGATTCGAAGGTGGGCCCCCCGGCAGCAGGCGAGAATCGTGTGGTGTTCATGGGTGATTCGATCACCGAGGGCTGGCACCTGGGCGATTCGTTTCCGGGCAAGCCGTATATTAACCGCGGCATCAGCGGGCAAACGACGCCGCAGATGCTGGTGCGCTTCAGGCAGGATGTGATTGCGCTGAAGCCGAAGGTGGTGGTGATCCTGGGAGGTACGAACGACATCGCGGGCAATACGGGTCCGGAGACGCTGGAGGAGATTGAAGACAACCTGGCTTCGATGGCGGACCTGGCGCGTTCGAATGGGATACGGGTCGTTCTGTGTTCGATCATGCCTGCGTTTGACTATGCGTGGGCCCCGGGTATGGCGCCTGCCGAGAAAATAGTGACGGTGAACAAGTGGATGAAGGCCTATGCCGCCGATCATGGGGATGTCTATGTCGACTTCCACACGGCGATGAAGGATGAGCGGGATGGCTTGCCGAAGACCTTGAGCCCGGATGGGGTTCATCCGACGGCTGCCGGCCATGCTGTGATGGCACCGCTGGTGCAGGCCGGGATCGACCAGGCGCTGGCGAAGTAGGCAGGGGTTAGGAGACGACGGTCGGAGAGGATACCAGGGCGCGGGCGTCTGGCGGGGGCGGGGGGGGATCCGGACGCCGATTTGCATCGTTTGCGCCTGGTGCTGAATCAACCTACAATAGGAATATCGCAGGAAAGGTTTGTCTTCGAGAGAAATGCCAAAGGAAAAAATCCATCCAAATTATGCGGCAGTGCGCGTTCTTTGCGCCTGCGGAAACAACTTTGAGACTCGTTCGACCCACAAGGGCGAGATTCACGTAGAAATCTGCTCGGCCTGCCACCCGTTCTTTACGGGCAAGCAGCGGCTTGTGGACACGGCAGGACGCGTGGAGCGGTTCCGCCGGAAGTATGCCAAGTCGAGCGAAGCAGTGGCGGCCAAGTAGGGTCGCTGCAATGTACGGTAGAGTGGGCCTCCGCCACGGCGGGGGCCCACGTTTGTCCGGGGCTGTAGTCAAGCCGTACTGATCGGATTCGCAACGAGATGCCGCGCCGAGGATTCACGGTGAAGAAGAACTGGGACAATCCGCGCGAAAACGCGATGCCCGAGGGCGTGCGGGTGCCGGCCGAGTTGCGGATCGGCTCGGTGGCTGTAAGCCCGGCAACGGTGCTGGCGCCGATGGCGGGCGTCACCGACACGGTGTTCCGGCGCTTCATCCGACACGCGAGCCTGTTCACGAAGGAACAGGAATCAGGGCTCGGGGATCAGGGCCCAGGAGTGAGCGATCAAGAAGCGTACCTGGGCATTGATGCGCCGGTGACGAATGCGCAGTCGGGGTGCGGCCTGCTGATGACCGAGTTCACTTCGGCGGATGGGCTATCGCGGATGCGTGAGTCGAAGCGGAAGCGGTACCTGACGTTTTATGACGACGAGCACCCGATCGGGGCGCAGATTTTCGGATCGAATTCCGAGACGTTGGCAGAAGCTGCGCGGATTGTGCAGGATACAGGCTTTGACTTGATCGATCTGAATCTTGGCTGCCCGGCCAAGAGGGTGGTGGGGTGCAATGGCGGATCGGGCTTATTGCGCGATCTGCCGAAGATTGGCGAGATCTTTGGCGCGGTTCGGCGGGCGGTGACGATTCCGTTCACCGTGAAGTTCCGGATGGGCTGGAGCGATGCGCAGATTGTGTGCGTGGAATTGGCGCGGATGGCCGAAGCCGAGGGGCTGAACGCAGTGGCTCTGCATGCCCGGACGCGGGAGCAGGGCTATACCGGTCAGGCGCGCTGGGAGTGGATTGCAGCGGTGAAGCAGGCGGTCCGGATCCCGGTGATCGGGAATGGGGATATTCGTACGCCGGAGGATGCGGCTGCGATGGTAGCGCAGACGGGGTGCGACGCGGTGATGATCGGGCGGGCGGCACCGGCCAACCCATGGATCTTCAGGCAAATTGCACAATATACGGCCCATGGGAACTACGAACAGCCGACCGCCGAGGATCGGTACCGGTTGATCCGCCTGTACTTTCAAATGCTTCTGAACGAGGCAGATGCGAGCCAATCTCTGCCCAAAGACGCTCGCATGGGCGAGACGGCGGGCAAGATGAAGCAGTTTGCCTCGTGGTTTACGCATGGCGTGGCGGGCGGGGCGAAACTGCGCGCCGCCATTTATCACGCGCGGACCGGGGCAGACGTGCTGGCCCAGGTCGATGCCTTCTTTTCGGCTCCCCGAGACCCTGCCGGCGACGCGGCCGAAGAGGCTGTCACGGCCGGTGAGTCCTCCTACCCCGAGGGCGCTTTCGTCTGCGATTAGGGTTCCTTTCCCACCCGAAAAACTCCCTGGTAACCACCCTCCCGGATTCCCCACAACCCGTTGCACTGATTAGGCATGACTTTCGACTTTAGTGTCATTTCTCGGGCTAGTAGTAACCTCTATAGTTAGTCCACAGTAATTGTATTGCGTGACCGTTCTGGGGGCTGTGTTCCCACGTTGAGGATTATCCCTCCGAGCGGCCAGGAGTTTGAACCCTGCACGATGGCTGTCGCGGGAGCATGACCGCCAGAGGGAAGCTGATTGCGTAGATTACTCCATCCACGGGGACCGCTCGGGCTGCCGTTCGGCGCGCTCATCCTGCTCCTCCTCGTCTCAATTTGCTGCCCCGCGCAACGCTACAGTTTCCGTGAATACACGCAGGGATTGGGCAATCTGAACATTCCCAGCTTGACGCAGGACAAGACCGGCTTCCTCTGGGTAGGAACGCAGAACGGTCTCTACCGCTACGACGGAAACCAATTTCAGAGTTATAGCGAAGCGCAAGGGATGCCGGATCGAACGATCCAAACCCTGTTTCTGAGTCCCGATGGCACGCTGTGGGTGGCGAGCTCAACCAACATTTTCTTTGAGCAGAAGAACGGCCGGTTTGCGCAGATTGATCCGGGAATGACCGGGGGCCAGTTCTCTCCGCGCAGTGCCACGATGTTCGCGTCGAACAAGGCGAACGAAGTTGTTGCGGTAGTGAAGGACGGCGCGATTCTTTTGCGCAAGACGGGCGAAGACCATTGGGTAGCGGAGCGGTTGCATCTGGACGGCGGCAACATTCAAAGCGTGTTGTACGGTCCAGATGGCGCGCTGTGGTACGGATGCGATTCAGACCTGTGCCGCCTGTTCAACGGCAAGATGACGCGGATGCGCGCGGCGCTCGACCTGCCCGCAGAGGAATGGACCAACCTGTTGCAGGCGCGCAACGGGCAGATCTGGATTCGCGGCGCTCTACATACAGGAGAGATCGATCCGCGGACGCTGCGCTTCAAGCTTCACGACCTGCCGGGGGCTGCAGTTTCAGAGGCGTACCCAACACTGGCGGAAGACAAGCAAGGTCGCATTCTGACTCCGCAGGGGTCACTGCTGGCGATGTGGGAGAAGGACCGCTGGCGGATGGTGACAGAGCGGAACGGGCTCTCGCGCTTTGAGATTCAGGACCTGTTTGTCGATCGTGTTGGATCGGTGTGGATCAGCGTCGTGGGTCACGGATTGAAGCGCTGGGTGGGTCAGGATCGCTGGGAAGGCTACACGGCCGCGGATGGTTTGAGCGACGACCTGGTCTGGGCTGCGATTCGCGATCACAAGGGAAGAATGTGGATCGGAACCGAGTCGGGGCTGGACTGGATTCCAGAAGGCCAGACGCAACCGAAGCCGTGGCGCCAGGACGGCATTATGACGGCGCGCGCGGGCGGCCTGGCAGAGGGCGGCGACGGTGCAGTGTGGCTGGGCAGTGCAGCCGGCGTGCTGGTGCGCATCGACGCGCAAACGTTGCACGGCACGCAGTGGAAGGTGCCAGAGATTTACAACCTCCAAGTCGACCATCAGCTGAATGTCTGGATGGCGACGGAGAACGGCCTGTACCGGTTCGGTTCGAATTGGAAGCACAGCGTGCCCACCCTGGTGGAAGACCCGGTGCTGGGCAATGCGCGCCAACGGTTCTCTGATGTATGCGTGGATACATCGGGACGCATCTGGGCGACGGCTGAGCAAGGGCTCTTTGAGCGCGATGCAAGCGGATGGCACAAGATCGATCTTGGATCGACCGGGAATTACTACGATGTGATTGCGATCGACAAGGAAGGATATGTGTGGGCCGCGGGCGCATCGCAGGACCTGGCGCGTCTGAAGGTGGACGGCTATCGGGTGAGCGACGTGAGGCACATCGGCAGGCCGCCCCTGTTGTCGCAGCAAGTGGTTTCGTTGATGGTGGATCACCGGGGATGGCTGTGGGTTGGCCAGGATGCTGGCCTAAGCGTATTTGACGGCAACAACTGGCGGAGCTACACGCAAGACGATGGCTTGTTGTGGAACGACACGGACAGCTTTGCTCTTGCCGAGGATGCGGATCACAGCGTGTGGGTGGGAACGTCAGGTGGATTGAGCCACCTGCTTACGCCGCAGGACGCTCCGACAGGCGCACCGCAGGCTCCGGGGTTCTCGCAGGTGATGTACGGGTCGAAACTGTTGGGGAATGGTTCTTCGGTGCCGTGGAAGTCGAGTTCGCTGGAGATCTCGATGGCGCTGCTTTCGTTTGGAAGCACGCAGGATGCTGGGATTCGGTACCGGCTGGTGGGCGGGCAGGCTTCGGAGTGGGAAGAGACGCGGGACCTGGAAGTGAACTACGAGCATCTTTCGCCGGGCAACTACGAGTTCCAGGTGGCGGAGGTGGACCAGATGGGGCACCTGATCTCGCCGACGGCAACCTACTCGTTCAAGATCACTCCGCGCTGGTGGCAGCGGCGCGACCTGCAGATCAGCCTGGCGCTGATTGCGCTCGCGGTGTTGATCATGACGTGGCGGCGGCGCATGGGCGCGCTGATGAAGCAGAAGAAGCATCTAGAAGCGGCAGTGAAGTTACGCACCAGCGACCTGGAAAAAGAGAAAGGCGAGCTGATGCGAACGCGCGAACAAATGCGGCATTACGCCGAGCACGACGATCTGACTGGACTGTGGAACCATCGCATCATCGTGGAGCGACTGCGGATTGAAGTGGACCGCTCGCGGCGCGAGGGATTGCCGGTGAGCGTCATCCTCGCCGATCTGGACTATTTCAAGCGCATCAACGATACCTACGGGCACCCGGCGGGCGACCAGGTGTTGAAAGAAGCCAGTGCGATCTTCCAGCGCATGGTGCGCACGTACGACTGGGTAGGTCGATACGGCGGCGAAGAATTTCTTTTGATTCTGCCCGGCTCGGGCTTTGTGCATGCGCGGCAGCGCGCGGAAGAACTGCGCATGGCGATTCAGGAAGCTTGCGTGAAAGACGGCGGAACGACGATTCCTTTGACAGCAAGCTTCGGCGTAGCGTCCGGCTTCCCTTCGGGTCACGAAGAGCTGATTCGCGAAGCAGACGAGGCGCTTTACAAGGCAAAGGGCACCGGACGGAATCGCGTTGTGGCCATGGAGATCGACGCGCGCCGCGATGCTATGCCGCGCGTGGGCTAAAGCACTCGCTCAGGCAACGGGCAGGCGCACAGTAGCGCGCGCTCCCTCACTCTCATCCCTATTCACCAAACGAATTTCGCCACCGTGCGCGCGTGCGATCTGTTGCGCGAGGGCGAGGCCGACACCACTGCCCGTGGGCTTGGTGGTGTAGAACGGCACGAAGAGGTTTTCGCTGTTGGCGATGCCCAGACCGCTGTCTTCGATGGTGACCTCGACGGCCGATTCCACCAGATGCCAACCAATATGCACGGGGTTTGCGCCGTTGGCCAGCGAGGCATCGACGGCATTTTTCAGCAAATTGATGAGCATCTGTTCGAGCTGATCTGGATCCGCGTTCAATGTGGCGGGCGGCCCGGGATCGAGTTGCACCGTGACGCGCTGTTCGAGCAGGGCGACGCGTTCGACCAGAGGACCGACGGGGACCAAGCGCAGATGCGGGGGCGGCAGTTGCGCAAGGATGCGGTAGGACTGCACGAAGCGATGCAGAGAATCGGCACGGCTTTCGACCACGCCGAGGCCGCGGCGGAAATCGCGCACGGTATCGTTGTCTCCCTGGATCTGGTCGGCGCGGGCGAGAAGACTGCCGGCGATGGACTTGATGGGGGCAAGCGAATTGGAGAGTTCGTGGCCGAGCACGCGGATGAGGCGCTTCCAGGCAGCCTGCTCTTCTTCGCGCAAGGGCTGGCTGACGTCGGCGAGGAGCAGGAGGGTGTGAGGTGCGCCGTCCTGACGGAACGCGGCTTTGCGCATGAGCCAGCGGTTGGGCTTGGAGCCGAAGGAGTGGATGCTCTGATCGGGCGCGCCGAGGAGGTTCTCGAGGCCGAGGTCGCGGGCGGTGCGGCCAAAGGCGCGGGCATGAGGAATGCCGAGCAGTTGGACGCCTGCTTCGTTCACCAGCTGGAGGACGTTTTCGCGATCGAAGGCGTAGAGGGGAGAGTGCATGACCTCGAGAATGCGCGCCAGCAGCGCAGTGGCTTCGAGAGAGCGGACACGCTGGCGTTGCAGAAGGTCGGCCAAGGCGTTGACTTCGGCAGCCAGTTCTCCGAGCGCATCGGGCGTTCCAGCACCGCGTGCGCGGAAGGAGTAATCACCTTCTCGCAAGGAGGAAACCACATTGGAGAGCGTCTGCAGAGGGCGGATCAGGCTTTCGATCATGGTTGCCGCGATAAACAGCAGATAGATGACAAGGCAACCGACGACGAGAATTGCAGGAGCCGCTGAAACCTCGTGCTGGTAAAGAAGGATGCCCGTAAAGATCAGCGTGGGCAGGGCGAGCAGCAAACAGTAAAGCCAGGCCCGGCGCACGGCCGAGGACCGCCGCCTGCGCACGTGACGCTCATAGACCATATTTTTCGATGCGGCGATAGAGGGCGGCGCGGCTGAGTCCGAGAGCTTCGGAGGCCTGGGAGATGTTGCCATCGCAACGGCGCAGCACCTTGCGAATGAGGAGCGACTCCACCTCGTCGATGCTCATGTTGTCGAAGGATGGAGCGTTGGGCCGAGCGGAGGTCACGGCGAGGTTTGCGGGCTCAATTTCTTCGCCGCGGCAGAGCAGGACAGCGCGTTCAACGGCATGTTCGAGCTCGCGCACATTGCCGGGCCAGGGATATTGCAACATCTGCTGCATCGCTGCGGCGGAGAAACCGGTAACCTGCTTGCGATAGCGGGTGCGATTGCGTTCGAGAAAATGCACGGCCAGCAGGGGAATATCTTCGCGACGATCGCGCAAGGGCGGAAGGTGAATTTCGACGGTGTTGATACGAAAGAGGAGGTCTTCGCGGAAGTTGCCTGCCGCGGCTTCTTCGTGCAGGATGGCGTTGGTGGCGGAGAGTACGCGCACGTCGACGCGGCGCGTCTGGGAGGATCCAACCCGTTCGAGTTCCCCGGTCTCGAGAACACGGAGCAGCTTTGCCTGTTGCCGCACGGGAACATTGGCGATTTCGTCGAGGAAGAGCGTGCCGCCATTGGCGAGCTCGAAACGGCCGACACGATCGGTGCGCGCGTCGGTGAATGCGCCTTTCACGTGGCCGAAGATTTCGCTCTCAAAGGTGCCTTCAGGCAATCCGCCCGCGTTGACTGCCACCAGAGGCATGCGAGCGCGCGGCGAGGCGGCGTGGAGAAGCTTGGCGACGATTTCTTTACCCGTACCGTGTTCGCCGGTGATGAGCACGTTGGCGTCGGAGGGGCCGACCTGGGCTATCAGTTCGAGGACCGGGTGCATATTCGGCGAACCGGCAATGAACTCGGGCATGCCTTCGGCGCGGAGGAGACGATTTTCAAGTTCGAGCTGGCGTGCCCGGCGAAGGGCCTGATGCAGCTCCGCGTGGACGCGAATAATCGAAATGAGGCGTTCGTTTTCCCACGGCTTCTGGATAAAGTCGCGGGCACCGCGCTTGATGCTTTCGACGGCGAGATCGATGTTGCCCCATGCGGTCATGACGATGACGGGGAGGCGCGGGTCAATCTCCTGCAGCCGTGCGAGGAGGTCGAGGCCTTCCTGACCGGAGGTGGTGTCGCGAGTGTAGTTCAGATCGATGAGCAGGACGTCGTAGTCGCTTTGGCCGAGGGCCTCGAGCAGAAGCTGTGGCGAGCGCACCGTGTCGACATGAATGCCTTGCGGTTGCAGCAGCAGTTCGACTGCTTCGAGGATGGACGGCTGATCATCGGCGACGAGAACGCGGATTCGAGCTTGCTTGCGAAGGTCTGTCATGATTTTTCCATCCGGTCTCGTGGCTGTTGTAATGTGTCCTCCAACCCACCTGGTGAGCATCCGAGATCCAGATGCCATCGGTTCTGCCGCAGTCGAAGTGAACTCTCTCGAGTGATTCTACGGTGTGCGGGTGACCACGCCCGTTTTTGCATCGTCGATAGAGACGCCCGTCCGCTCCAGCGTTTCTCCGATGGCGCGGTCGATGTCGACCTTTTTCTTTTCATAGTTGGTTGCTGCAACGTCGAGAGCGGACTCAGCCACGGCGAGGGCGCTTTCAGCATTCAATGTGTCTACGCTGGATTTTGCGCCGAGCAACTGTTCTTGCTTGACGATGTCGAAGGTTTTCTGCGCCAGATCGCGGGCCTTCAACGCGGCGTCGACACTGGCTTGCGCCTGCTCAAGGGCAAATTTCGAGTCCCGGACATCGAAAAGAATGTTCTTCTTTTGCTGCTCGTAGGCGATCTGGCTTTGGCGGAACGCGAGCATGGCGCGGAACTGATCGGCCTTGGCCTGGCGGTTGCGAATCGTGATGTTGAGAGTGAAGCCGACCTGGTATTCGGGTGCTGAGTAGTTGAAGGCATCCTTCAGGACACCCGGTGTGTCGCTGGGAAGAGTGGTGGAGCAGTAGCCAGGGCCCTCGTTTTGGCTGCAATTCGGATTCAGGGGTCCGCCTAGCCCAGTTCCGCTAAACGAGCCGTAGGCGTTCAGCGAAGGTAACAAGGAGTTATTGATGGCTTTCAGATTCTCCTGAGCAACTTGCATGCCGATCTGGTCCTGCGCAACGTCGGGGCGATTCTTCTCGGCTTCGGCAATGAGATCCGCGATGGACTTGGTTTCGTTTGGATCCGACGCGCCTTTGGTATCCAGGGGAACCACGGGCATTTCGTCGATGGCCGGATCATCGGCCTTGGTGAGCGCGTTCTTCAGGTTCAATTCCGCAGCGCGCAGATTCGCACGCGAAACGGTGAGATTGCCTTCAGCCGTGGCCACGGCAGCCTGATCGGTCATAACCTGCATTTCAGGAATGGCCTGCAGCTGGAGCTGTTTCTGATCGTCGCTGAGGGTCTGATTGGCGAAGCCGAGTGTACGCTGCTTAATCTGTTCGTCCTCATATGCGTTCACCAGATCCCAATAGATGTCCTCGACTCCAGTTACCGTAGCAATGACCTGCGCCTTGAAGGCGTAGTCAGTGATCTGGAGGTTCCTCTTTGCGATGCGAATATATCTCTGGTTGGTGCCGAAACCAAAGCCGGCCAGCAGGGGCTGGGTGACCACAGCCTGCCAGAACAGCTGAATCTGCGGGTCCACGATATTGAGTGGGCTGTTTGACGTTTGACGCAGCCCATTGATGGCCCACTGAATGCCTGTACCGGTGGGAAAATATTCGGTGAACTGCGTGGTGTAGCCGATTGTGTTGTTCTCGAGAAGAGGAACGCCGACAAGAACCGTATTCAATTCCTGGGTTTTGGTGTGATCGACATAGCCTTTGACCGTGAGGACGGGGTCAAAGGGATTCACAAAGGTTCCCTCACCCAGGGTGGATGTCACCAGACCACCAGCGCCGGCTGCCCCGGCTCCGGAGGAAGATACTCCCCCGCCGCCGGCAAGCCCGGACCCTGAGGACGCGCCCTGCGGGCTGGTCACGCTGGTGTTGACGCCGAGGGCTGAGTAACCGGCCTTGGTGCGCGCGAGATCGGTGAGTGCAGTGGGCAGGTTGTAACGGAACGAGGCCAAGTCGAGGTTGTCCTCAATAGCCAGCGCGATCGCGTCTCGCAAAGAAATGTAGAGTTTCCCATCGCGAATGAGGTTCTGGAGGCGCGGCGAATTGGCGAGATCAAGCTGAGGCACGGTACTTGGCCTGTACGGTGCGAGCGGATTTCGCGAATGCGGCAGCGGCACGTAAAACACATGCTGCGGATCAATCGCCTGCTGTTGCTGCTGCTGCATCGTTTGCGCCAAGCTTGGAGCGGGAGACAGCGCGCCATTGGGGGCCGCCGGTGCCTCAGGAGCGGACTGCGTGGTTCGCGGTGTTGCGGGCGCATCCTGCGCGTATGCGGGCGCGGTGGCAAGCGCGAGGCTGACCTGCAGCAAGAGAATCGCGGCAACCGTCTGCGCGCGCGTACGAAAAGAAGAAGAAGCGATCATCGAATATTTCCCCCAGGGATGGTTCACTTTGCGGCGACCTCAGTGGAATTGGGTTGGAGAGACTCGTCGCGGGTGAGCCATCCATCGCGCAGCTCGAGGATGCGCGATCCATAGCGCGCGTTCTCTTCAGAGTGCGTGACTTGAACGATTGTGGTGCCTTGGCGGTTGAGCTCGCGAAACAGTTCCATGATTTCGCGGGCCTGGGTGGAGTGAAGATTGCCGGTGGGCTCATCGGCAAGCAGCAGGGAGGGCGCGTGCACGACGGCGCGGGCGATGCCGACCAATTGCTGCTGGCCACCGGAAAGCTGATTGGGAAACAAGTCTTTTTTGGCGACGATCTGAAAGCGATCGAGGATGTCGGCCACCATGCCCCCGCGTTCCTTGGATGGCAGGTTCTTGTAGGAGAGCGGCAGGTCGATGTTCTCGGCTACGGTCAGGTCATCGAGCAGGTGATAGCTCTGAAAGACCATGCCGATGCGCTGGCGGGCGAGGTCGGCTCGCTGCTTTCTGTTGAGCTTATGGGCTGGCGTTTCGCCGAACCAGAATTCACCGAGCCAGCCGTCGTCGAGCAGGGCGAGCACATTCAGGAGCGAGGACTTCCCCGCCCCGGACGGGCCCATGATGGTGACAAATTCGCCCTCTTTAATGGTGAGGTTAATACGGCGCAGTACCCAGGTCTCGGTGTGGCCGGTGCGATAACTGCGTTCTACATTCTTCAGATCGATCATGACGACTCCAGTCCTAAATCCAATTTATTCGTACCAGGTGCGCGGATGGGATCAACAGTGATGGTAAAGACCGGCGGCTGGTGTCGAGCCTGTAAGTTCAGAAGTGTCGTAGCCATCGTTGTCCGATCCTTTCCGTTTCCTATTCAGTTCGCAGGGCCTGCATGGGTTGCACAGAAGCGGCGCGGCGTGCAGGCAGAGCTGCCGCGCATACGACCAAGATCGCGGTGAGAAGCGCCGCCCCGGCGAGTGCCAGGGGATCGAATGCGGTCACACCGTAGAGCTGACTGGCGAACAGGCGGGCCAGAGCAACCGTGGACGGCAAGGCAATGAGGATAGCCACGGAGGCGATGAGGATCATCTCGCGCGAGACGAGGAAGACCACGCTGGAACGCGGGGAGCCCAGCGCGAGGCGCACGCCGATCTCGCGTGTCCGCTGCTCAGTGGAGTAAGCGAGGACGCCGTAGAGGCCGACTGCAGCAAGGATGGCCGCGAGGACCGAGAACCCGATGGCGAGAAAAGCCAGGGCGCGCTCTTCGGAGACGCTTCGATCGATCTGCTGGTCCATGGTACGGAGACCGTCGACAACGAGCGTTGAATCGAGCTGATGGATGGAGCGACGAATGGCTGCCACAAGCAGGGCGGGATCGCCGACCGACTGGAGGTAGATGGTGACACCTGGGGGATGTTTCATCTGCAGATAGGGCTGATAGACGGCCCCTCCGAGCTGTGTGCGCATGTCGGTGTGCTTGATGTCGCCGACGACGCCGACGATTGTCACGTCGTACTTGCCGTCTTTCCCGGAGCCTTCAGTGATTTGGCGGCCGATGGCGTTCTGAGGCGAACCATAGAAGCGCTTGGCGAAGGCGAGGTTGACGACAGCGACCTGCGATTGGCCCTGGGCGTCGATGGGAGTGAATTCCCTGCCGGCAAGGACCGGCTGCAGCAGCGTGGCGAAATAACCCGGCATGATGCGGGGCTGTTCGAAGTTGAGGTTCTCGTCTTCGCCCGCTTTGTAGCCTTGCACGGAGAAGTTGGAAGTCTCATTATTGCCCTGCAGTTCGGGGTCGGTGGTTGCAGAGACCGAGACGACGCCGGGAAGACGGGCGAGCGTAACCAGGGCGTCCTGCACGATGCGCGGAGTGCGATCTTCGCCGTAGCCGGAGCTGGCGGGATCGAGACTGAAGGTGTCGAGGTGCGCGGTCTGAAAGCCGACTTGCTGGGTGCGCAGATTATCGAGGGTGCGCACAAAGAGGCCCGCACCGCCGAGGAGGAGGACGCTGAGCGCAATCTGGAGGCCGACGGCGAACTTGCGGAACAGTTGCGAGCTTTTGGACGCTGTGCCTGCATTCTGGCGCAGCGAGTCGGCGAGATCGGGGCGAAGGAAGTGGAAGACGGGCGCCACACTAAAGAGGAGGGTGGCAAGGAGCGACAGCAGGAGGGTAAAGAGCAGGACCCGTGCATCGACCGACGCGGAGTAGGGCTCGCTGCCCGGATCAGAGCTGGTCATGAGGCGGACCAGAGTTGTGGCGACGATAGGCGCGAGGACAAGGCCCGCGATGGCGCCGGACACGCCGAGCACTCCACCCTCGACGAGCAGCTGCGAAACGATGCGGCTGCGGCGCGCACCGAGAGCATAGCGCATCGACATCTCGCGGATGCGAGCGGTCGCTCGGAGCAGCAGGAGCGTTGCGACGTTGACTGCGCAGAGAATGACCAGCAGCCCGGCCATGCTCATGAGGATGATGAGCGGCTTGGCGAGATCGCTGCGATTGGGCGCGAAGCCCTTGGAGTCGTCGATGACTTTGAGGTGCGATTCATCGACAAAGCGATGCGCGAAGTGCTGGCTTGGATTTTGGTAGAGCGTGAGTTCAGTCGCGCGCAGGGAATGCCACAGGGGGGCGAGACTCGCCTCGGACTGAGGGATCGTGATACCGGGCTTGAGCCGTGCGACGAGGGTGAGCCAGACCGAACGATGATTGGTGAGGTCATCGACCGTCGCGCGCCACGGGATGGCAATGGCAACCATGCTGGTGGGCACGAAGACGCCGGGACGATAGCCGCCGATGGCTGAGTCAAAGTGCTGTGGCGCGATGCCCAGAATCGTGAACGGATGTCCGTTGATGAGAACCGATTGTCCGAGGATATCGGGCGAGCCGCCGAAGCGCGTACGCCAGTAGTTATAGCTGAGCACGGCCACTGGATTGGCGTTCTTCGCGGAATCATCCTGCTGGGTGAAGAGCCGGCCGAGAGTGGGCCGCAGTCCGAGCAGCTGGAAGTAGTTGCCGCTGACGACTTCGGCGTCGGTATTGTCGGCCTGGTTGTGCCATGAGACTGCGATCTGAGCTTTCTCCGCGGCCAAAATGCCTTCGAAGACCTGATTGCGATCGCGCAGGTCTTTGTACATCGGATAGGAGAAGTAGTTGTCGCTGTCTCCTCCGAAGCTGCTCATGGAGCCGGAGAAGCTTCCCGACCACTGGAAGCGCACCAATTCTTTGGGCCGCTCGACGGGGAGCAAACGCAGGAGTACCTGATCGAAGAGGGTGAAGACGGCCGCGTTGGCACCGATGCCGAGGGCCAGGGTCAAGACGACCGTGATGGTAAAGCCGGGCGACTTGCGTAACTGGCGGGTTGCGTAGAGAAGGTCTTGTGCGATCGCGTTCATCCGGGTCTCCAGGGTCTATTCGGTACGGAGAGCTTGCATGGGTTCGACAGAAGCAGCGCGGCGCGCGGGCAACCAAGCCGCGCCGAGCGAGGCAGCGATCAACAAGGCGCATGCTGCGACGAGTGAAACGGGATTGAGGGCGTGCACACCAAACAGCATCGATGTTTCGAGCCGGGTGGCTACGGCGGCCAAAAGCAGGCCGATGGCAAAACCGATGAGCGCGATCTTTGCCGTGTCGCCCAGGACCAAGAGGGCTGTGCCTTGCCGCGATGCGCCAAGCGCCATGCGGATGCCGATCTCGCGACGCCGCTGGGCAACCGTGAAGGCAAGGAAACCGTAGAGTCCGATGATGGTGAGGAACAGCCCGATCACTCCCAGCGCAGTGACGAGCTCGGCCATCATCTGATAGCTGCCGGTGGACGAGCGAATGAGTTCTGGGAGCGACGTGTCGAACATCGGGTCGAGCAACGGGTTGGTGTGGATCAGAACCTCGCGAGCCTCCTGTGCCATGGACATGGCGTTGCGGCTGGTCTGGACGACGAAGGTCACTTCACCTTCCTGCGAGAAGCGGAAGGGGATGTACATGTAGGGCTCGGAAATTTCACCAACGTCATTGATCGGCGCATTTTCAGCAACACCGATGATGCGCGCTTCGAGATCGGCGCTGGTGCTGCCGGGCGCGCCGTTGTTGAAGCCGGGGAGGCGGACGGTTTTGCCGATGGGGTCCTGCGACGGCCAATACTTTTGCGCCATGGCCTGACTGACGATGATGGCGGCTGGTCCATTCAGGTTGTCGGCTGGAGCGAAGCCGCGCCCGCGGAGGATGCGGGTTCCGATGAGGCTGAGGTAGTCCGGGCTGACCGCGTTGTATTTGATCTCGATCGGATCGTGCAGTTCGGGATGATTTGGCAGCAGGACTTGGGCAGCCATTCCACCTTCAGAGGGCATGAGCGGAGAACGGATCGCATACGCGGCGTGCTGAACTCCAGGTAGTGCCCGGAACTTGGCGAGAATATCGTCCCGCATGGCCGGATCAGGATCTTGCGTGAAGAGCACCAGGACCTGATCGCGGGTGATTCCGATGGATTGCGTGCGGGTATTGAGGAAGCTTTGCACGAGGGCGCCGGTGGACACCAGCAGGGCGAAGGAGACACCGATCTGCAGCCAGACGGCGATGCGGCGGACAACGGGGGTCCGGCCACTGGTGCGCTGCGACGATGCGGAACGCAATGCTGGAACGAGTTGCGGTCTTGCGACCTGCAGGAGTGGAACCAAGGCCAGCAGCAGCATGGTGGCAAGGGCGAGCAAGCCGGCGATGCAGAAGACGCGCCAATCGAGCTGGAAGTGGAGGGGCACATCGTGGGAGACCAGCATGTCGGGCGCGCCGACGAGCAAGCGGGGCAGAACCACTGCGATGCCTGCGGCTGCACCTAGGCCACCGATCCATCCAAGAGCACAGAGAAGGAAATTTTCGACGAGGAGCTGGCGGGCGACGACCCAGCGCGTCGCTCCGAGGGAGATGCGCAAGGCGACTTCAGGCCCACGTGTGAAGGCACGGGCCAACAGCAGGTGGGCAACGTTGACGGTGCACAGCAGGACCACGCCGGCGACGACGGCGAAGAGCAAGAGTCCCGTAGTGCCGGCGTACTGCAAGCGATAGTTCAGATCGGAGAGAGCCCGGGCGCCCTGGCGATGATTGCCGGCCGCGTCGGCAGCGGCGAGTGCTCCGGCAATGGCTGCGACCTGCTGGTTTGCCTGCGCGACGGTAGAACTCGGGGCGAGACGACCAAGGATTTGAAACCAGCGGAAGTCCTTTGTGGTGAGCTCGGAGTCGCCGTTCAGGGCGGCCCACGCTTCGGCGGGGATCCAGATGTCGCGATCGCTGTTGGGATCGACATTACGGAATTGACGGGGCAGCACGCCAAGGATGTCGAAGTGGATGATCTCACCCTTGCCATGGCGGAGAGCAATCTGGCGGCCGACGATGTGGGGATCTCCGGCGAAATAACGCTGCCAGCAAAGATAGCCGAGGACCAGCGCTGGGCGCGTGTGCAGCTGTTGCGCATCAGCTGGCGAGAAGAGGCGACCTACGAGCGGATGCACTCCAAGGACGGTGAAGAAGTTGTCGGACACGACATTGTTGAGCAGCAACACGGAGGTGCCGTCGGGATTGGGCATCAAGGTTCCGCGCCCGCCCATGGCCATCAGGCCCGAAGAGCTGCCTTGAAACGCGGTCGCGCGTGCGGTAAAGGTCTGGTACTCGGGATAGCTGAAGAGGCCATGCTGATCTTGCGGCGTCGTTGCAAAGATCCGGACGAGGCGATCGGAATGAGGTACGGGCATGGGATGGAGCCAGAGGCCGTCCATCAGGCAGAAAATGGCCGAGCTGGCGCCGATGCCCAGGGCGAGCGTGAAAACCGCGGTGAACGTGAAACCGCGTGCTTTGCGCAACTGGCGCAAGGCAAAGCGAAGATCGTTCGTTGCGGAGCTCATTTTTCTTTCTCCAGTCCTACTCGGTACGTAACGCTTGCATGGGTTGAATGGTGGAGGCACGGCGCGCGGGAACGAGTCCCGAAACGAAGACGGTAAGGAACAGCAGCAAGGCAGCCACGGCGTAGCTGAGGGGATCGAAGGGCGCGATGCCGAAGAGCATGGACCGCACCAGACGAACGGCAGCAATGGATCCGAGGCCGCCGGTGATCAAGCCGATGAGGACGACGCTGATGGCGCCACGCAGGACCAGAGCGAAGATGCCCTCGCGGGTGGAACCTAAAGCCATGCGCAAAGCGAATTCGCGATGGCGCTCGAGAACTGAATAGGCCATGACGGCATAGAGCCCCATCATGGCGACGAAGACGCTGCAGAAGGCATAGACGCCAAGCAACTCCGCGGGAATGCGCGAGCCCTGGTACTGCTGGTTGGTCACGTCTTCGAGGCTGCGCACAGTTTCAATGGGCAGGGCGGGGTCGAGGCTACGCACGGCCTGTCTCAACTGCGGAACGACAGCGGTGGCGGTGGTGCGCGAGCGAACCGCGAGGATGGCGTAGCCGTAGCCTGATGTCCCTTGCGCCAAGGGCAGATAGAGCACCGGCGAGGGAGGATCGGCGTCGGCAGGATTGTGGTAGGCGTAGTTGGGCACGATGCCGACGATGCGACGCGGGCGCTGATTGACGATGACGGTAGAGCCGAGGGGGTTGGCCTTTGGCCAGTAGCGCTGCACCATGGCCTGGTTGACGATGGCGACATCCGGGGCGTTGGTGTTGTCGTGCATGCTGAAGTCGCGCCCCTGCTGGAGGGGAATGCCCATGGTGCGGAAGAAGTCAGGACCGTCGAAGTCGGTCACAACAGACATCTGCTCATCCCTGGCGGGGACATAGCCGGGAATGGCGAAGTCCTGTGTATTGCCCGAGCCCCAGTCGCCCAGCGGAAGGTGGGTGGTGAGGGTTGCAGAGACGACGCCCGGTGCTGAACGGAGGCGATCGAGCAACTGGGCATGGAAAGCCAGCGAGCGCCCTTCGTTGTATCCGGCGCGCGAGAGATCGATCATCGCGGTGAGGGTATTAGTTCGATCGAAGCCGAGGTCGTGATGAAAGACGGCGAGTGCGGTGCGGGTAAGCAGACCGCAGCAGACCAGCACGACGAAACAAATGCCCAGCTGCAGGCCGAGCAGGATCCGCTGTCCCATCCGATTGCGGGAGCCTCCGGCCACCGCGGCGCCGCCTTCGTGCAGCGCTTCCTGTTGCGAAACCCGCAGCGATTGGCGTACGGGAACCATGCCGCAGACAAGAGTAACGGCGGTTGCGATGGCAACAACGAAGAGGAGGATGAGCGGATCGGTGTGCAGGTTGAAGACCAGGGGCATGCCGAAGTCAGGCAGCAAGACGTAGAGCGATCGAGAGAGCAAGGTGCTGGCACCCCAGCCTGCGAGGGCTCCGAGGAGGGCGAGGAGACTGGTTTCGATCAGCACTTGAGAAGCGATTCGGACCGGCCTTGCGCCAAGGGCGGTGCGGATTGCGATTTCGCGACGACGCCGTGCTGCGTGCTGGCCCAGCAGCGAAGCGATGTTGATGCAGACCAGGATCATCAACAAGACCGAAGCGCCGAGCAAGACGGGGAGCTGCTCCCCTACCGCATAGAAGAAGCCACGTTCGAAGTGCGCGGAGTCGCGGAGGTTCAGATCCCAGCCCGAGGAATGACCGTTCTTCTGGAGGTCGAGGTTATGTGCCAGGGTATGGAGTTCAGCGGCAGCGGCGGAGTCCTGGACACCGGGGCGGAGGCGCACTGCCTCTTGCAAGCCATAGCGCGCGAGCGGATCAGGAGGAGTGTCGGCGGATAGGTCGCGCAACGAGGAGAGCGGGACCCAGGCAGCTTCGGCGATGCCTCCGAAGATTCCTGCGAAGCCGGCGGGAGCTACGCCGAGGACGGTGAAGGTGTGTCCATTGATAGAAGCGGTCTTGCCGATGACGGCGGGGTCGGCAGCAAAGCGTTCGCGCCAGAGGCCGTCGGAGAGGATGATTTCATCGTGCGCTCCGAAGGCGCGATCGTCTGCATCGGCCTGAAAGAACTGGCCGAGCTGCGGCTGCATGCCGAGCAGCGCGAAGTAGTTTGCCGAGACCGTGCCCGCGGTGAAGGCGATGGGCTGCGCGCCGGGCGACTTGAGATTCAGTGTAGTGAGGGTGAAGACGGCGGCGTCGCTGAACGATTTCGTCTGATGGCGGAGCGACTGGAACTGGTCGTAATGAACTGAATAGCCCTCGCTGCCGAGCACGGTGGCATCGACGAAGCGGAGGCTGCGCGCGTCGTGCACCTGCGGCCACGGATTGAACAGAACGGCGTTGGTCCAGGTGGCAACGGTGGTAAGAGCGCCGATGCCGAGGGCCAGGGTAAGAATCGCCGTCAAAGCGAAGCCGGGAGCTTTGCGCAGCTGGCGCAACGCGAAGCGTAGATCCTGAACGAAGATGGTCATTCGTTTTCCTCCCTTACTCCGTACGCAGTGCCCGCATGGGCTCGATGGAAGCCGCGCGACGAGCGGGGACAATGGCCGCTGCCGACGCGCAGAGGACCAGCATCAAGGGTGCCCCGATAAGGGCGGTGACGTCGAAGCTGCTGACGCCATAGAGCAGGCTCTTCATCAAGTAGCCAGCGTAGAGCGAAGCGGGAATGCCGAGGGCGAGTCCGAGGAAAATCTGCCAGACTTCGCCGCACAGAACCATCATCACCACGCTCGATCGCGATGCGCCCAAGGCCATACGAATGCCGATTTCGCCGGTGCGGCGCGCCACGAAGTAGGACATGACGCCGTAGAGACCGATACAGGCAAGAATGAGTGCCAGCGCTCCGAAGAGACTGCTCAAGCGGGCGATCAGGCGTTCCTGATTGAAGTTGCCGGCGACCTGTTCGTCATACGCACGCAGATTGGTGATGGTGAGATTCGGGTCGATGGAGGCCAGCGTCCGGCGCACGGTCTGTTCCACTTCCTGCTGCGGGCCGTTGAAGTGGAGGATCACGGCATCGATGAACATGGAGCGGCTTTCGCCGGTGATGTCTGCCTCATCGTCGAAGCCTTTGAACTGCTGGGTCAGGGGGCGAAGGAAGACGCGGTGTGCTTCTTCGCGTGGATCGTTCATTTTGAAGTCGGCAATCATGCCGACGATCTCGAAAGCTCCGGCGAACTTCATGCCTCCGACGCCAAAGTGCTTGCCGATGGGATCTTCGTTGGGGAAGAAGCGCTTGACGAAGGACTGATTGACGACGGCCACTGGCTGCGTGGTTGCCGTGTCCTGTGCGGTGATGCCGCGGCCGCGGAGAACCGGCACACCGATGGTGTCGAGAAAGCTCGGGGTCACGCGATCCCAGGTGGCCCAGCTTTGGTTGTTCACGGTGGGGGCCGGATGTCCCTGGATAAAGACACCTTCGCTCCAGTTGTCACCTTCAAGAGGGCTGTACATAGAGAGTGCGACCGACTTGAGTCCGGGCAGCGCGGAGAATCGATCTTCGATCTGGCGGTAAAGCGGGGCGAGCCGGTCATTGGAGTATCCAGCACCGGCAGGATCGAGATGGAAGACGTAGCGGTTGGCGGTTTGAAGACCGAAGTTCTGGTTCTGCAGATTGCTCAGGGAGCGGGTCATGAGAATCGCGCCGGCAATGAGCACGATGGAGAGTGCGGCCTGAAAGACGACCAGAACTTTTTGCGGCAGCGACGAACGATCGCGTACGGAGCGATTCTGGCCGCGCAGAACTTCAGCCGGCTGAGCATGAGATGAGAGCCAGGCGGGGGCGATGCCGAACAGAACTCCGGTGACCAGGGAGACAAGAAATGCGAAGCCGAGGATGGGCAGGGACGGACTGGCGTGGATGGGGATATTGCGCGCATCGGGAAAAGCCAAGGCGAGAATTGCCTGTGAGCCGCCATAGGCTACGACCAGGCCGACGAGTCCACCGATGAAGGCGAGGATGACGCTCTCAGTAAACATCTGGCGGATGAGACGCCTGCGCGCAGCGCCCAGGGCCATGCGGACGGCCACGTCGGCGCGGCGTCCGGTTCCGCGAGCGAGGAGCAGGTTGGCGATATTGGCGCAGGCAATGAGAAGAACCACAGAGGAAAGAATCATGAGCATGTTCAGCCCCTGATGGGTCTCCTGTTGCAGATTCTGAATGCCGCCTCCTCCGGGGGAGAGCACGACATGCTGCTTGGGGATTTCGGATTGAATGCCGAACTCAACGTAGGCCGGACGCGTGAGCAGGAACTGGCGCAGGGCAGCCGAGAGCTTCGAGTTGAGGGTCGCGATGCTGGAACCGGGTTGCACCCTGCCGATGGGATAGAGCCAGTTGGTGTCGGCGTGATGCAGGATCGAGTTGGGTCCTTCTATCGTGGGCTCGTTGTTGAGGGGAATCCAGACAGCGGCCGGGCGATCGGTGACGCGATCGCCGAAGAAGCCAGGGGGCGCGATGCCTGCGACCGTGAAGGGATGGGTCTGAATGAAGATGGTGGATCCGACGATGGAGGGATCGCCGGCAAAGTCGCTTTGCCACGACGCGTAGCTGATTTCGACGGCGGGAGCAGCGCCGGGTTTGTCGTCGTTGGCGGTCAGGGCGCGGCCGAGGTAGGGACCGATGGCGAGAGTGGAAAAGTAATTTCCAGTGACGTACTCGATGCGCAGGTTGCGCGGCTCGGTTTCACCCCGCCGCACGTAGTAGGTGTTTTGTCCGGCTTGTACCGCGGCGAGCTGCTCGAATTCCGGCGCAGCGACACGCAAGGCCTGATAGAGGTCGTAGGAAAAGATGCTGAAGTCGCCGTTGGGATCGTTGAAGCCGCCGTTGACGCAGCAGTCGTCCTTATCGCCGATGCGGTAGAGCTGGGAAGGGTCGGAAACGGGCAGCGAGCGGAGCAGAACGCCATTGACAAGCGTGAAGATCGCAGTGTTGGCGCCGATGCCGAGAGCGAGCGTGATCACCGCCGTGAGGGTGAATCCCGGTGACTTGCGCAACTGGCGCAACGCGTAGCGAATGTCCTGCACGAGCGTCGACATGGTCGTATCCCTCTCCCCTACTCGGCACGCAGCGCTTCGGTAGGATTCACACTCGCCGCCCTTTGGGCCGGGATCACAGAAGCAAGAAGCGCAGCAAGACCCAGCACGATCGCGGCCGCAGCGAGCATCACGGGATCGTAAGGCTGGATGGCATAGAGCTGATCTTTGATGCCGTGACCTGCCGCGATGGCCGCAGGAACGCCGATGGCCAATCCGATAAGAACCTGCAGGAACGCACCGCGCAGCACCATGGAGAGTACTGAACTCCGATTGGCCCCAAGTGCCATGCGGATGCCGATCTCATTGGTGCGCTGTTCGACGTTGTACGCAGTGACGCCATACAGGCCGATTGCGGCGAGACCCAGCGCCAGGAAACCAAAGATCAGGGTCAGCTTGGCGATCATGTCCTGCTGGCCAAAGTCGCGATCGAGAATCTCGTGATAGCCGGCGAAATCGAGCAGAGTGAGATTCGGGTTGATGTCGGCCAGCGCCTTGCGGACCTGCTTCTCGAGACCTTCGGGCTGACCCGGAATCCAGACGACGAAGTTCTCCATGGAATGAGCCTGCTTCTCGCCTTCGATTTCGATGGGCTTGGTGTATTTCGTGTGCTGGGCCATCGACAGGAAGTACATAGGCCGGTCGGGATCCTTGTAGCCGTAGTTGAGATAACGCATGTCGGCGGCAACTCCGACGATCTCGTAGTCGCCGGCATGGATCATCTCGTCCGCGCCGAAGTGTTTTCCGATGGGGTTCTCACCCTTGAGAAACTTGTCGGCGAAGGCTTGATTGACGACGGCAACCTGGGGCGCATCGGCGGTGTCGCGCTGGTCGATGGCGCGGCCCATAGTGACGCGATTGCCCAGAGTGGAGAAGAAGCCCGGGGTCACGCGGGTCCAGGTGGCGCCGTCGTCTTGACCGGAGTGAGGCTCGGGCTTGCCCTGAATGCGAACGCCGTCGTTCCAGCTGTCGCCGCTCATCGGAGCGTAGGTCATGCCGGTGACGCCCCTCAAGCCTGGGATTTGCTGGAGACGCTCGAGGATGCGGCGGTTGAGCAGGTCGAATTGATCCGGTAGATATCCGGCCTGACGAACATCGATGGAAGCCAGGTAGCGGTCGTCGGTCGCGAAGCCGAAGTTCTGATGTTGCAGGTTGCGGAGGCTTTGCGAGAGCATAACCGCCGCGCTAAGGAGGACGAGCGAAACCGCTGCCTGCAGAATGACCAACACCTTCTGCGGCCAGCCGGCGCCCTGGCGGACGGAACGGTTCGAGCCGCGCAGTGCTTCGACGGGCTCTGCATGGGAGGTCATCCACGCCGGAACAATTCCGAAGAGGATGCCCGTGAGCAGCGAGATTCCGAGCGCAAACAACAACACGGGCGTGGAGGGTGAGGCCTCGATGGGCACGTAGAAGTTGGGACCGGTGAAGGCGAGGCGCAGGATGAGCGCGGTGCCGAAATAGGCGACGGAGAGTCCCCCTAGGCCGCCGATGATCCCCAGCAGAAGGCTTTGCACAAGCGCTTTGCTCACCAGGCGACCGCGGGAAGCACCAAGAGCAATACGGAGTGAAGTCTGCTGGCGGCTCCGCAGGCCCCGCGCCAGGAGGAGATTGGCAAGGTTGGCGCAGGCAATGAGAAGAACACATCCCGCCGCGATAAAGAGTACCTTGAGCGCATCTTCGTATTGTTCGCGCATGTCGGTGACGCCGGCCCCACCAGGCGAGAGAAACATCTGCTGCTTGGGCAGGTATTCCTTGTCCTGCATGGTGAGGTCTGAATAGTGGCTCATCTGCCATTGGCGCAGTTCGGTGCGCAACTGCGCTTCAAGCGCTTTGGGATCGGTGCCGGGTTTCACGCGGCCGATGATGTCGAGCCAGTTGGATCGAGGTTCCGGGAGGCGCGCGGCTTTGCCGTCAATGATGACCTCTGTGGAGAGGGGCATCCAGATTTCGGGCATAGCCCAGCCGCGGAGGTCGGCGCCGAAGAACCCAGGAGCAGCCACACCCACAACGGTGAATGGGTTGTTGTTGAGGAGCAAGACTGATCCGACGACGGATGGGTCGGAGTTGAACTTCTCTTTCCATGCGTGATAGCTGAGAACGGCGACGGGGGGAGCGCCGGCTCGATCATCGGAGGGATTAATCACGCGCCCCATCCAGGGGCCGATTCCGAAAGTCGAAAAGAAATTGCCGGAAATGAACTGGCCATTGCGCGTTTCTGCCGGCTGAGTGGAACCGGCCCGCCGGACACCGAGGCCGGTGTCGCCGCCCTGGAAGGCGGCGAGCTCTTCGAAGGCCGGGGTGTTGTCTTTGAAGCGGTGATACAGCTCGTTGTTAAAGAGAGAGAACTCTTCCCACTGTGTGTATCCGCCCCAGTTGCAGCAGTGAACCTTTTTGCCGATGCGCCAGAGTTGTTCGGGGCGCGAAACAGGGAGGGACTTGAGCAGGACCGCCTGCACGAGCGTAAAGATTGCTGTCGTCGCACCGATGCCAAGGGCCAGCGTAATCACCGCGGTGATGGTAAAGCCGGGCGACTTGCGCAATTGACGCAATGCGTAGCGAATGTCCTGGAACAGATGGGTCATCGCGTGTCTTCTCCCACGGTAGGCACGAGAGGTTAGAGGGCGGCGGAGCGCCCATGGATACAGCAGCGCGCCGCGGGCGGTGACTCGCGGTGCAGAATCGTCGACGTTCGCGGCGCTGGATCGAGTGTGTTAGGCCTCGACTTCTTCGGTCAGCTTCTTCAACTCGTCCTCGGAGACCACCTTGCCGTCGAACAGATGCACTTCGCGCTCGGCGTGCTTGGCGAAGCGCGGATCGTGGGTCACCATGCAGATGGTGGAACCTTCGCGATGGAGGTCAGCGAGCAGATGCATGACGGCCTCGCCGTTTTTCGAGTCGAGGTTTCCGGTGGGCTCGTCGGCCAGGAGGATGGAGGGCGAACCTGCCAAGGCTCGGGCGACGGCGACGCGCTGCTGCTGACCGCCGGAGAGCTGGGCGGGATAGTGCCGCATGCGGTGCGCCATGTTGACGCGTTCGAGGGCTTCTTTGACGCGCTTCTTGCGCTCAGCTGATGGCATGCCGGCGCGATAGGTAAGCGGCAGTTCGACATTCTCTTCGACAGTGAGGTCGCCGATGAGATTGAAGCTCTGGAAGATGAAACCGATTTCCTGATTGCGAATACGCGAGCGTTCACTGAAGCTCAGGTTTTCTACCGGCTTGTTGTTGAGCAGATAACGACCGCCCGTCGGCGTGTCGAGCAGGCCGAGAATGGAGAGCAGCGTGGACTTGCCGCAGCCGGAAGGGCCGGACATGGCCACGTACTCGCCGCGCGAGATGGTGAGGTGAATGCCGGAGAGCGCATGCGTCTCCACTTCGTCGGTATAGAAGACCTTGATGAGGTCTTCGATTTCGATCAGCTTGTCGTTTGCCATCCAATCCCCCTATGTCAGTTCGTAGTTCTTAGTAGGTACTACGTCGTTCGCAGTTCATAGTTCACAGAAGTTCGCAGGTCACAGTGAGTAGTTCGTGGTTCACAGTTTGCAGTCACGGTGAACAGAATCGCTACTGCCGCCGGCTCTCAGCCGCAAGCTGCGGCTATTCGAGGCGGACGCGATCGACGTTGTCGTAGCGCGACATGTCGGAAAGAATGACGGTGTCGCCTTCCTTAAGTCCTTCGATCACCTGAATGGTGTTGACCGAAGCCCGGCCAACCTTCACAGGCACGCGCACGGCATATTTGCCGTCCGCATCCACTTTGAACAGGCTGAGCGTTGAATTCTCGTTGCCGAGAGCGGGACGCCCGACCTGAAGCACGTCCGCCATGCGTTCGAGATCGATGGTTCCGTCGACGCTGAGCCCGGGAACAGCGCCCGGCGGCAGTGCGCCGTCGAGCTGGACGTCGACAGTGCGGGTGCCATTGGAGACGTTGGGATCGATGCGCGAGACATGTCCCTGGACAATGCCGTTGTGGGTGTCGACAGAAGAGGGCTGGCCGATCTGGATGTCGTGCGCCTGGGTCTCGGCGATCTGCAGGGCCGCTTTCAGCTTGTTGAGCTGTGTCACTTCCGCTACCGGTGTTCCGGCGGCCACGTGGGTGCCCACCTGGATTGGTCCCGAAGGCCCGACGGGAAGTTGGGCGACCTGCCCGGCGATACCGGCCTTCACTTCGAGAGCAGCAGTCTGCTTCTCATACAAGTCGACGAGAGTCTTGGCCTGATCAATCTTGGACTGCGCGGACGCCAGCTGGATCTCAATCGCTCTCTGGTTGACGTCGAGCTGTTCGCCCGAGATCTTCTTCTGCGCGGCGAGCTGATCGAATTTGTTTTTGGAGGCTCCGCAGGTCAGGCCGGAGATCACGCCGAGCTTGCAGAGCTGAGCGTCGGTATCGGCCTGCCGCTGGTCGGTGGAATAATCGGCGTCGATCTGCGCAGCGGTCGCGCGCTTGTCCATCAGCGTGCTTTGCAGCGAGGATTGCAACGATTTGTAGTCGGCCTCGGCTTGCTTCTGGGCAAGTCTGGCGCTGAGCAATTGCTGTTCGAGCTGCGGATCGGAGAGATCCATCAAGATTGTGTCGGGGGTCACGATAGCGCCAGGCAAGGCGCGAATGTGGACCACGGTGGCTTCGGTGAGCGCGGGGATGAGCAGGATGCTGTCTTCGCGTGGCACCAGGGTGCCTGTCGAGCCACGGACCTGGCGGATCATCGGCCCACGCTTGACGGTGTCGGTCCAGATGGCGGACCGGTCGACAGGCGGAGCGGCCGGTTTGAGCCGGGAGACGACGACAACAGCGATGGCAATGACGACGAGCGCAATGCCAGCCCAAACGAACATCTGGCGCTTCTTTTTCTGTTTCAGATCTGGCCGTGCGATATCCATGTCGGCAATGAAGGGAGCACTTGCCGTGCCAAAAGGCGTGCGGGCGTTCGGCCAGAAAAGAAAGAAGTTATTGGAGATAGCGCGGCGGCATTGCACAACGGAAATTGACCGGTTGCACGGCCTACTGTCCGGAATCGGACAGTTCAAGGGACCGGGTCATGCGCGCATTAGGCCCGTTCGACTGCAAGGGCGACCGCATTGCCTCCGCCGAGACAAAGGGCGGCGATGCCGCGGTCTTTGTCGTAGCGGCGCATGGCATGGAGCAAGGTGACGAGCACGCGTGCTCCACTGGCGCCGATGGGGTGACCGAGGGCGATAGCGCCGCCGTGGACATTGACCTTGGCCGGGTCGAGGCCTAGTTCGCGATTAACGGCGAGGGCTTGCACGGCGAAGGCTTCGTTGAGTTCGAAGAGGTCTACATCGGGAAGTGCCCAGCCGGCTTTGAGGGCGACTTTGCGGACGGCATCGATGGGAGCAAGCGAGAACCATGCGGGCTCGCGGCCAGCGACAGCCTGCGCGCGCACGACGGCGAGGGGAGCGAGGTTCAATTCTCTTGCCCGGTCGGCAGTCATGACGAGGACAGCCGCTGCGCCATCGCTGACGCCCGGAGCGTTGCCTGCCGTGACCGTGCCTGCTTCGTTGAAAGCGGGCTTGAGGCGGGAGAGGACTTCGACGCTGGTGCCGGGGCGGATGGATTCGTCGGCATCGAAGAGCGCCGGGGGCGCATTTTTCTTGGGCGCGGGAATCTCAATCGGCAAAATCTCATCGCGAAAGACACCTTGCGCAGCAGCTGCAGCGGCACGGCTGTGCGATTCAACCGCAAAAGCGTCCTGTTCGTCGCGCGTGATGCCGTACTTGGCGGCAACCATTTCGGCGGCAGATCCCATATGGAAATTGTTGTAGGGATCCCAGAGGCCGTCGTAGATCATCTCGTCGATGAGACTGCCATTCCCCATGCGATAGCCGGTGCGGGCCTGCGGCAGCAGGTACGGTGCGTTGGTCATGGACTCCATGCCACCCGCCACAATGATTTCGGCATCGCCGGACTGGATGGCCTGCGCCGCGAGTGCGACGGCTCTCAAGCCCGAGCCGCACACCTGATTGACGGTGAGTGCGCTGCCTTCGGGAGGAAGTCCGGCATAGATGGCAGCCTGACGAGCTGGGGCCTGGCCAAGACCGGCCTGCAGAACGCAGCCCATGATGCACTCGTTGACTTCAGCGAGGCGACTGACGGCTTTGTCTTCTGCCGCGGCCGATGTGGCTTCGAAGCCGGCGCGGCGCAGTGCTTCGCGAACGACGAGAGAGCCGAGCCGTGGCGAAGAAAATGACTGCAATGCGCCCTGAAATTTGCCGACAGCGGTACGGACTGCGGAAACGATGACGACTTCTCTCACTGGGTATGCTCCCGTGAGAAGGATAGATGATGCGGCGGCGGGAATCGTGGCCTAGATACGGCCAGCGGCGCGCAGTTCATCGATCTCGGCATTCTCGAAGACACGCGAGCGGATGAGAAAGCGGAGGCCTTCGGGTCCGTCGAGCGAGAACATGCCTCCGCGGCCGGGGACGACATCGAGGGTGAGCTGGGTGTGCTTCCAATATTCGAACTGGCTGCGACTCATGTAGAACGGTTCGCCATCGACTTCGCCGAGCTGGATATCGGCGTCGCCGATGATGAATTCGCCGCGCGGATAGCACATGGGTGAGCTGCCGTCGCAGCAGCCGCCGGACTGATGAAACATGAGGGGCCCATGTTTTTCGCGCAGAAGGCGAATGAGGTGAATGGCAACATCGGTGGCGAGAACCTGCTTGGGGAGTTCCGACATTTTCTTGGACCTTTGGGTGAGTCTTCAGCGAGTTCGTCGTGGTTCAGAGTCCGAGCGTTCCCACCCTTGGCGTACGACAGAAGCGCCAAGGATGGGGCACCCAAGGTCGTGGTTGGAGCCAGCAGCATTTGGTTAGAAGAAGCCGAGCTTCTTGGGGCTGTAGCTAACCAGCAGGTTCTTGGTCTGCTGATAGTGATCGAGCATCATGCTGTGGGTTTCGCGGCCGATGCCGGATTGTTTGTATCCGCCGAAGGCAGCGTGTGCCGGATAGGCGTGGTAGCAGTTGACCCAGACGCGGCCCGCCTGAATGCCGCGGCCGAGGTGGTAGCAGCGATTGGCATCGCGACTCCACAAACCGGCGCCCAAACCGTAGAGGGTGTCGTTGGCGATTTCGAGGGCATCGGATTCGTTTTTGAACGTGGTGACGGAGACGACGGGTCCGAAGATCTCTTCCTGGAAGATGCGCATGCGGTTGTGGCCCTTGAAGACTGTCGGCTCGACGTAGTAGCCGCCGTCCAGTTCGCCGCCTAACTGGGCGCGTTTGCCGCCGGTCAGGAGCTCGGCGCCTTCTTTGTGTCCGATGTCGATGTAGCTGAGGATTTTTTCGAGCTGTTCGCTCGAAACCTGGGCACCGATCATGGTGTCGGATTCGAGCGGGTTGGCCTGTTTGATGGCGGCCACGCGCTTGAGAGCGCGTTCCATGAACTTGTCGTAGATGCTCTCTTGAATGAGGGCGCGGCTGGGGCAGGTGCAGACTTCGCCCTGGTTCAGCGCAAACATGACGAAGCCTTCGATCGCCTTATCGAAGAAGTCGTCGTCTTCCTGGCAAACGTCGGCAAAGAATATGTTGGGCGATTTGCCGCCGAGTTCCAACGTGACGGGGATGAGGTTCTGGCTGGCGTACTGCATGATGAGGCGGCCAGTGGTAGTTTCGCCAGTGAAGGCGATCTTGGCGACGCGCGAGCTCGATGCGAGGGGCTTGCCGGCCTCGAGACCAAAACCGTTCACGATATTGAGGACGCCGGGGGGCAGCAGGTCGCCGACGAGTTCGGCCCAGACCAGGATGCTGGCGGGGGTTTGCTCGGCGGGCTTGAGGACTACGCAATTTCCTGCGGCCAGAGCGGGCGCGAGTTTCCACGTGGCCATGAGGATGGGGAAGTTCCACGGGATGATCTGGCCGACGACGCCCAGCGGCTCATGGAAGTGATAGGCGACGGTGTCGCGGTCGATTTCGGAGAGGGTGCCTTCTTGTGCGCGGATGCAGCCGGCAAAGTAGCGCCAATGATCGATGGCGAGAGGCAGATCGGCTGCGGTGGTTTCGCGAATGGGTTTGCCGTTGTCCCAGGTTTCGGCCAGCGCGAGGATGTCGAGACTGTCTTCCATGCGCTGCGCGATCTGATTGAGAATGACGGCGCGGTGGGTCGGGCTGGTATGACCCCATGCCTCGCGCGCGGCATGGGCTGCGTCGAGAGCTCGCTCGATGTCCTGTGCGTTGGAGCGGGGGATTTCGCAGAATGTTTTGCCGGTCACGGGGGTGACGTTTTCGAAGTATTGGCCGGAAGCGGGCTCAACCCACTTGCCGCCGATGTAGTTGCCATAGCGGGAGCGGAAGCTCATCTGATCGCTGAGCTTTCCGGGATGTGTTGCGGTCAATGTTGCCATAGGGAGATCCTCCAGGGTGGGCAATCCCGGCCGGCCATGCGCTGCGCCAGAGGCGCACACGTGGGTTGAACCGATTCGAATCGCAGGGGTCCGACGTCGAGAGAGCGTTGCCGCGTATTTGCGCCTTGAGAACGCGGGCGCCCGCATCATACACGGGCGGCAATACGTCTGGCACGGGCCGCAATCCTTCTGGCAAGTGGCCTGCGGAAAAGCGATGAGCCTGGAAAACGAGTGAATTGGATGTGCACCGCGCCAAGTGCAGAGGCATTTCGGATGGAGGGTCCATTCACTGAAGAGTCACTGTTCTCGATGCTCAGGATAATAAAGGAGTTAGTACTACTACCTAGTAATCAATGCCGAGTTACCACAAACCCTTTAAAAACAAACCAAAAAGCCATTGAGGGTGGGATAAGTCTGGACTACTCTGAAACCCTCTCGTCATCCCCCCAGCGAGTGTGAGGTAGGGCCGGACAGTTGCGTGTACCGGTTCAGGGATGATGTGTCTCGCGTTGTGGTTCGGGAGGTTATTTAGATGGACAAGAAACTAGATTCGAAATGTGGACGTGGAGTTGGAACAACGAGCAGTGATGCCTCTTCGGTAGAGGATGGAGGTTTACGAATGAAGAATTCCTTGGTTTCGCGTGTACGCCGTTTTATTCATTCCGACTCCGAGGGCGGGGCCCTTGTCGAGATGGCGGTGACACTTCCGCTGATCATGCTGATCATGACTGGCATCTTTTCGTTTTCGATGGCTCTTTACCAGAAGCTGCAGTTGGCCGAGGCGGTTTCCGCTGCGGGACGGCAGCTGGCGATTGATCGGGGCGCCCACGACCCTTGCCTCGACGTTCAAAACGCGATTGACAATGGCGCGCCTGGACTCAACGCGAGCACACTCAACGCGCACATCGTGATCAAGATCAATGGGACCGCCACAGCTTCCGGGTCGTGCCCGGGTCCTGGGGCCACGGGTGCGAGCACCGTTGTGAGCGCAGGAGACAACGCTCAAATCACTGTGACCTACCCGATCACAGTGAACGTTGCAAATATCTGGGGCGGCGGTTCCAGTTTCGGAAGAATCACCCTCGCGTCTCAAGTGTCGGAGGTGGTGCAATGAGGAATCGAGCTCAATTGTTGCGCCAGTTCCAAAGAGAGGATGGCCAGATCCTGCCGTGGATGGCGCTCCTGGTCGTCCTGTTTCTGGGCATGGCCGGTTTGACCATCGACCTGGGTCACGCGTACGTGGCTTATCGCGAGTTGCAGGGATCGACGGATGCGGCCGCACTGGCCGGCGCGTACGCTATGGGTTTGAATGGAGCGACCCAGGCCTCGGTCGATACCGTGACTTGCACCTACAGTTCCAATACGGATACGGACACGAAAAAGGGTTCCCAGTGCGGCGTTCTGGGAAATAATCGAACGCCGAATCTGCCGGGCGATTCTGTAACGACAACGTTCCATTGCGAGGCGAACGGTTTCGTCACTGTGACGTGCCCTTCCGCGCCGCTCGGCGGCATGAATGTCATCCAGGTTGTGCAAACGGCGACCGTGCCCACCTACTTCATCCAGGCGCTCTCCGCCTTCGGTTTGAAGACGGCCACATCGATCACCCTCAGCGCAAAGTCTTCGGCAACGATCTCGGGCTCTACGCCCCCGGTTGCCGTTGCGATGCTGATCGACACGACGGCGTCGATGGGCACTGGCTTTGGGAAAGGCAATACGCAAACTTGCGGCGCGGCCCCCATCGACTGCGCCATGCAAGGGGCGCAGACGCTGCTGGGCCAGGTTCCCACCTGCGCGCAAACGGATCCCATCACGAATATCTGCACGAAGCACAACTATGTGGGTCTGTTTACGTTCCCGGCTGTGGATGCCACCACCACAGGGGCTGATACCTGCTCCACCGCGAAGGGGACACCGAAGGCGCCGACGATTGTGCCGTACACCTACAGCCCGGAGCCCTTGTCGACGGATGGACCGACCCAATGGAATACCTGGACCGCTCCGATCAGCGGCGCCACCTATCAGATTGCCGGGTTCAGCGACGTGTTCAACACGGGAGTAACGACCAGTTCGGGAACGGGATATGGTCTGAATTCGTCTTCACCAGTCGTGGGTGCAACGGGTGGCGGCAGTTGCGCAGGCATGCAGGCGAAGGGCGGAGAGGAAACCTACTACGCCGGTGCCATTGAAATGGCCGAAGCCGCGCTGCAGGCGCAGGTCAACGGCGATAGCAGCTACCAAAAAGTCATGATCATCCTGAGTGACGGCGCGGCAAACAGCTCGAGCATCACGAACCCGGCCAAGCCCGGCGACCCAAACATATTCGACTACGGATCGACGGTGAATGAGTGCCAACAGGCGATCGCGGCTGCGCAAAACGTGACAAAGATGGGAACCAGGGTCTACACGATTGCCTATGGTTCAGCGGCTACGGGTTGTACTACCGATAAGTCGGGATCGCAGCCAAATATTGCCCCGTGCCAAACCATGCAGCAGATGGCGAGTACTCCCGGCGACTTCTATGCCGAAGCCGGATCCGCAGCGTTGTGCGGTAAAACGGCAGCGACCCTTCCTCAAATCTTCAGTGGCATCGTGTCGAGCTTTTCGAAGGGCAGGCTGATTCCGAACAGTTGACGGCTCTACAGAGGCATATTGAAGCATAGGTGCAGCCGGGAGATTTCTCCCGGCTGTTTCTTTTTGGGCGCTGTTCTAAGGCGTACGACGGGCTAAGCGAAAAGCCGGCCAATTTCAGCAAATCCGATATATTGCTGAAATTAGGCTGGTTGGCCTGAATAGAACGACAACCTACATTACCTTCGATTCCCTAAGTCACCCTACTTTAGGATTGATTGGTAACATCAAAAGCGTTACGATCCAGGTCTGCGGTTATCCAAATTTATTGCTGCTGTGCGCCGCAGTGCGCTTTGGAGCAAGCCCGGTTCCTCTCAGGGTGAGATGGCCATGGGAATGGCGATCTTTCAATCGCATCCGCTGTTGGATGCCCATGGGAATCGGACTTCTGAGGTATGGAGAGTACGTATGGATTATCCCTGCAACGATTCCACAGGCCGTTCACAGGCTATTGGCGGCAACGAGCTTTCGACACTTCAAAACCTGCTCGTGCGGATTCGAGTTCGTTTGTCGCACGCCGATGAAGGCAGCGCCCTGGTGGAGATGGCGGTCGTGCTACCGCTCGTGATGCTCATCATGACGGGGATCTTTTCGTTCTCACTGCTGCTGTTTCGGCAGATACAACTCACCGAGACCGTCTGTAACGGCGGCCGCTATCTCGCAGTAGCGCGTGCGGCTGCGGATCCATGCGCGAGCGTTTACAGCGCGATCCAAAACTCGCCGGGCTTGGGCGTCAATCCGACGATTGCGATCACTCAGAACGGAACGACGATGCCGACGACCTGCCCGTATAACACCACGACAAACACCTCGTACCTTATCCAGGGCGCAACGGTCAATGTTTCCGTCGTCTCCACGAGCGGTCTTGCGGTCTACGGCAGTGCATTCAAAACTTTCTATCTTGGTTCGCAGATTTCGGAGATCGTCCAATGAAGAGTTTTGCGAAAACCTCATTTCTGAAGGATGAGAACGGGCAGCTTCTGCCATGGATGGCCATGCTCATGGTCGTGTTTATCGGCGCCGCGGGATTGACGATCGATCTGGGGCGCGGATGGGTGGCCTATCGCCAGCTGCAATCGGCAGCCGATGCGGCCGCCCTTGCCGGCGTGAGCGCCATGGCGAACAGTAGCAATTCTGTCAGTGCGGTGCAGAGCACTGTCTGCAACTTCAGCGCCAACGGAAGCACGAGCAACAACTGCACAATCGTCACGACAGGGACAGGTGGGACGACCACAACCATCACGAAGGCTGGAATCAATACCGCCCGCGGTCTTTACACGGTTTCAACGACAGCGACCCTGAGTTGCGTGACAGGCAAGGCCTACGTCCCGACCGCTTGTAATGCGTCGGCCACTGGCTACAACGTCATTCAAGTGGTGGAAAATACGACGATTCCTACTTTTTTCATTCAGGGGCTGAAGGCGTTCGGAATCAACACGGGCCATACGCTCACGATGAATGCGACCTCTTCGGCCACGCTCAACGGGTCGATGGAGCCTCTCGACGTGGCGATCCTGGTCGATACGACCTCCTCGATGGGGTCGAATGACCCGACCAAGTGCGGCGGCACCGTGTCCTACACGGTGAGCAAGGTCCAGTGTGCGTTCCTTGGGGTGCAGGCTCTGCTGGCAGAATTGCCCCAGTGCGCTGAAGTCAGTCCCACGACCGGCTCCTGCATCGCTTACAACCAAGTCAGCCTGTTTACGTTTCCTAATGTCGAGGCCAGTTCAGTAACGAATCTGACCAAATGTACCGGCAGCGGCAGCGGCCAACCAACCATCGTGCCCTATACCTGGCCCTCACCCTCAAGCTGGACGGGCTATAACGGTTATTCGGCCCCAACTGGAACATCGGGAACCTATCAGATCTCCTCTTTCAGCGACGATTACTACGGTTCGTACAATTCCACCACCAAGCAAAACAACCTCAGCAGTTCGTCGAACATTGTGATCGCGACCGGAGGAACCTCTGGTACCCCTTGCACCGGGATACAAACTCCGGGCGGAGATGGGACCTACTATGCGGGCGCCATCGACTCAGCACAAGAAGCATTGATGACCGCAGCTTCCGGAACTACGTCAAAGATGGTGATGATCATCATGAGCGATGGCGATGCTGACAGCACCAAAATTTGCAAGACGTGGAGCACCTCCAATCCGACGCAGTGCTCTGCGTACGTGAGCAGCAACGGAACGAACTACGGCTCCTCTATCGATCAGTGCCAGCAGGCGATCGCTGCGGCGCAGAACGCGACGAGCCTGGGAACAACCGTTTACACGATTGCCTACCAGTCCCCCTCGAGCGGGTGTGGTTCGGATAGCTCCGGTTCGATGGCCCACCTTTCGCCCTGCACCACAATGAAATATATGTCGTCGAATTACCCAACCGACACTTCACATTTTTTCTCCGACGGCTCGGCGGCTTCCTCATGCGGCGTTGGAGGGTATACCCTGCCCACAATCTTCAGCCAGATCGAAGCGAGTTTCGGAGCAGGACGACTGATTCCGAACAGTTGACGGCGCAATCACTCGTCATGCAACCGCTCCCGATTAGATTGGCTCGCAAACAAACAGATATTGATTAGGCTCTCGGTGTTCGTCGCGAAGCATATCTCCGGCCAGAGGAATTCTCCCTTAGGCTTATTCCCGGCGCTCTCGCCGCGCATGAGCGGGCGGTTGTGACGATTGGCAAAGCCGGAAGTACATGCTTCCGGCTTTGTTGTGTTTGAGTGCAGCAAGCTCGACATGCGCAGGACTACGTCAACAACGGATGCAGATATTTAAAGTCGACTTCGGCCGCCTGTAGCGGGGTCATTTCAGTGAACGGCGGTTCCTGTTCAACGAAGACGTGCTTGATGCCGGCAATGCGGCCTGCTTCGATCACGGGCTTCAGGTCGATGTCGCCGCGGCCAAGCTCAGTGGGGGTTGGGGTATCCGGCGCCATCAACGCGGTCACGGGTTTGGTTACATTCTTGAAGTCTTTGATATGGAGCATGACGAAGCGGCCCGGCTCGCGTTTCAGGTAAGCCAGGGGATTCTGTCCCGCGACGCGCATCCAACCACAATCGGCTTCAAACTTCACGAGGGCAGGGTCGGTTTCACGCAACAGGATGTCGTACCCTTCACGCCGCCGCCGAGATCACGAAACTCGAAATTGTGGTTGTGGTACGCATATTGGAGACCTGCGGCCTTGGCTTGCCGGCCGATCTCGTTGGCTTTGCCGGCGATCTGCTTGAAATCATCTTCCGTCAGCGCATTCAGCGTCTTGAGAAATCCTTGAGCGCCATTGCCCGGTTCGGGTGGATGGGGGAGAAGAACCGAGCTGACCACGTAGTCAGCGCCGATGGTTTTTGCATCGTCAAGCAATTTGTTTGTGTCGGCCATCCCGAACATCAGGTGTGCGCTTGGCGCGTGCAGCCCGGCATCGTTGAGGAGCGCGCGGAATTGGGAGGCTGAGAGTTTGGCGAAGCCCGCCGTCTCAACCTCGGTGTAGCCGATTTTGGCGATCTGCTTGAGGGTCGCCGCGGGGTCGCGGGTCAAATCGGCGCCGACGGTGTAGAGCTGAATCCCTGTCGCTATCGGCTCGACTTCTGACCAGGTGCGGATGGGCCAAGCTGTAGCCGCGCATCCGCCAACCACGACAGAGAGAAAGTGGCGGCGCGTGAGATTTGTGTTTCCTACTGTGTGCATGCAAGCTCCTGCGTTCCCCGGAGAGTTTCTCAGAAGAGAGAGTGTTCGCGCAATGCGGGGCGCTCTGCGTGCGGATCTCGATAGCCGCGAATCGGGGCCTTCTGATGGAAGCGATCCCATACGGGAGATTGCCGGGGCGCAGGGCGAAGGCTCGTTATTCCGGCCGAGGAGCGGGTGGCTTCGCATCCGGAGTGGACGTACGATCGAGTGCATTCCACTTGGTCGTGAGCTGCTTATCAGACAAAGCCTTGATGAAGACGCCGCCCACGACACTGCGGGCCTGAAAGCCGACCTGCTTGCCGGTTTTCGTGTCATACCAGTCGGTGAGAGGAACGCGACTTGGCGTTTCGTTCATCCAGCGATAGATGGGATCGATGATGGCATTGAACTGCTGTGGATTGGAGGCAAGGGTCGCCGTCCAGATCGACCAGTCGAGCTTGGTGTAATCGGCGCGATTGTCGAGTGGAAGGCCATCGCGGTTGATCTTGCCGGTGTAGTAGGCGAGCTCGGTCTCACGCACAGATTTAGGAAAGAGATGATAGCCGAGGAGCTCGTCCCATACCAAGTTATATTTCTGACTCCAGGTGCCGGGGCTGTTGAAGGCAAGCTTGTAGTGATTGCCTTCGCGCGCCATCGTGATCCACTTCTCTGCCATCGACTTCGCTGTGGTGTCATACTCCCTAGAAACGTCTTCGTGCCCGAGACGATGCGCGAGGCTGGCATAGGCAGCGAGCGCCTCGATGGCTTTGATGGAGAGATTGGCGTTGTGGGCGACATGGCCCGCGAAGTCATCGGTAGTGAGCTGATTTTCAGGATCGAGTCCCTTGTCTTTCAAGTACTGCGCCCAGCGCGTCAACTGCGGCCAGTAGCGCTCGGCGAGATGCGCGTCGCCCTCTGCCTGCGCCAGGGCATCGATAAGGATCAGCATGTTGCCGCTTTCTTCAACGGGCATCTGATCCTCTTCTGTTTTTTCTCCGCCACCGTACACTTGACCGTTGGCGAGCGGATACTGGCCGAGGTCGTGGGGTGCGAAGGGAAACTTCCAGCGAGCCAGGGCGGAGTATTCGAGCACGGGAAGGAGTTGTGCTTCAAGCAGCTTCGGCTGAAAGAAGAGAAAAAATGGCGCGGATGGATACAGTACATCCACGGTTGCAATACAGCCGTTGGAAAAATTCTCCTTGGCAAAAAGCATGGGATCGCCATTTACATCAGCAACCAGTTTGTGAGCCGCGAGGGTCTGTCGATAGGCGAGGATCGCGAGGGCGGCATAGTGCTCTCCACCGACACGAGTCAAATCGGCGGCGAGTTCCCTGTCGAATGCATCCGACCGCTGATCGAGAGAAGAATATTGTGTTTCGGCAGCATCGAGCATGGTGTCCACCGGCATCCCATTGCGCTGCCAATAGGGACGGAGGTTCCGCTCGAAGTATTGGATGGCGTAGCCTTCGGTGTAAGAAACGAGGACGTGATGTGCAACGGGCTCGGCGCCGACTGATCCGAAGTCGAGTTGTGCCGCGAGATGCGGCCCATTGCGGCGCGCGGGCTGGGGCATGCCCATCGAATCGCTGACAGGCAATTCTCCCTTTTCGGCGAACGACTTCACTCCGTCCGATGAGATAGCCGTTGTCGCGCTTTCGTCTTTGGGTACAGCGAGATGAAAGTAGCCCCAATCAATGCGAAGATCATCGCCGGAACGATTGAGTATGTTCTGATCGCGCGAACCTACGGAGAGCACGTTGAGTGACGCAGTCTGGTTTCGGAAAGCCACAACCTGCTGGCCTCGATCATTGACCGCGATCAACGGATCCACGTCGATCAGGATTTCAACGCGATGGGATGAGCCGTCGGTCGACCATACTTTCCAGGTGAGGTAGGTGACCGGCCGCGAGAGCACGTCGAGATCGTTCATCCGTGCCGGAGTGAAGAATGCGAGCTCCATGTTCACACCGCCCTGGCGAAACTGATAGCGCGTATGCGTTGCGGATATGACGCTGCTGATTTGCTCCATGGCGGGCACACTGTCGGGGTGAAGTCCCATCAAGCGGAAGGGCTTTCCATCGATGCGCGCGATGCTTACGATCGGCTGCGGTGCGCCGGTCCAGTGTGTAGTATCCGATCCGGTGAGTTGGTCGGTTGTGGACCAGATGCTGAAGTAAGGGTCGTGCGTAATGAGGGGAGTTGCCGGAGCCCGCTGAGCTGAGCAAGCGAAGGGCATGCCGAGGCAGAGAATTGCACAGGTGATCAAGAATCGAACCGTCGTTTTCATCCACTCTCCCGAAAGAACATATACAAAAAGAGGTTCGAGTAGGCTCCGCACTCCAGGCTCTCAACCAAAAGCGGATTGTATCAAAGTGCTGATCCGTACTGGGGACGGACGCTCGCGGGATTGCCGATGCGCGTGGGGGGGCAGGCGGTTGTTCTGGGGCAGACTGACCTGAGCGCGAGCAAAGCCGGATATTGGTTATGCAGCGAACTGTATGATGGTCTGGCTTCAGCTATCCTGAGGTTTCCCGTGGCACAACCGATTGCGGCCAAGCAAGGCCTGTCTCGTCAACGCATCCTGGGCATCACGATGCTCTGGACCTGTCTCATCGCTGCTCCACACATGCAGGCGCAGGTGGAGTACGTCGATCCGACGATTGGGAATGTCGGCATCCTGCTTGTTCCGACGCGCCCTGCGGTGTATCTGCCGAACAGCATGGTGAGGATGTATCCCCTTCGCGCCGATGCGCTTGACGACCAGATCCATGGTTTCCCTCTCACGATCAGCTCCCATCGCATCAGCGAGCTATTCAGTATCATGCCGGGCGATGGAAATCCTGCTGCGTATGAGCAGGAGACGACGACGCCGTACTACTACGCCACGCGCTTCCGGGACTCGGGAATCGTTACGGAGTTCACGGCGACCGAACGATGCGGGTATTTTCGGTTCACGTTTTCCGGAGGGACTGCCGGCCTGGTGCTCGGCAATCGAATCGCCGGCACGCTCGAGGTCTCGGACGGAAAGAAAGTCACAGGAGAAGAGCGATTCGACAATATGAAGGCATTCGTCTACGGCGAATTCAGTGCGCCGGTGACCGCAGCGTCTTCCTTGACCGACGGCAAGCAATCTCTCTCGATCACCGCTAAGACGGGAACGCTGGAGTTTCGCTACGGCATTTCTTTTATCAGCACTACGCAGGCCCAAAAGAACCTGGAGCGCGAGCTTGCTTCGTCGTCATTCGAGGCCGTAAAGACCGCCGCAAAGAAACGCTGGAATGAGACGCTGGGGCAGATCGCGGTGGAAGGCGGCACGGAGGCCCAGCGCAAGGTGTTCTATACGGCTCTGTATCGCAGTTCGGAGCGCATGGTCAACATCACTGAAGACGGGCAGTATTACAGCGCCTTCGATCACAAGGTGCACACGGACGGCCGGCCCTTCTATGTCGACAACTGGTTGTGGGATACCTTTCGGGCACTCGAACCGCTGCAGACGATTCTGAATCCAGAAATGGAATCGGACAAGCTTCAATCCTATGTGCGGATGTACGAGCAGAGCGGCATCATGCCCACGTTCGCGATCGTCACCGGGCCGTATGCGTGCATGAACGGCAACCATGCGGCTCCCTGGTTTGCCGATGCATGGTTCAAGGGGATTCGGAATTTCGATCTACCGACAGCCTACGAGGGTGTCCGCAAGCGTTCGCTCGACAGCACGCTGTTGCCCTGGCGCCTGGGACCGAAGACTTCTCTTGATGACTTCTATGCGGCCCATGGTTATATGCCCGCGCTGCGGCCCGGCGGGCAGGAGACCGTCGCGCAGGTTCATCCGTTCGAGAAACGACAGCCTGTGCCCGTCACGCTGGGCAACAGTTTTGACGACTGGTCGATTGCGCAGTTGGCGCGTGCGCTGCAGAAGCCGGATGACGAGAAGCTTTTTCTCAAGCGTGCCACCAATTACAGAAATCTTTATCGCGCAGACAAATCGCTGATGTGGCCCAAAGATGACTCCGGCAACTGGATTGAGCCGTTGGATCCAAAGTTCGGCGGCGGCATGGGAGGGCGCGACTACTACGACGAAAACAATGGCTACACCTACACCTGGGATGTGGCCCACGACTATGCGGGCTTGATTGCCCTGATGGGCGGGGCGCAGAAAGCGGAAGCCAATCTTGATCACCTTTTCCGCGAGCCGCTGGATCGATCGAAATACGAGTTTCAGGCGAAGTTTCCTGACTCCACTTCGATGGTCGGCCAATTCTCAATGGGCAACGAACCAAGCTTCGCGATTCCTTACATCTACGATCGGCTGGGGGCGCCCTGGAAATCGCAGGAACGGGTTCGGATGCTTCTGGATGCGTTCTTTACGGACACACTACAGGGAATTCCAGGGGATGAGGACGGGGGCGGCATGAGTGCTTTCGTCGTGTTTTCGATGATGGGTTTCTACCCAGTGACTCCGACGCTACCGACGTACGACATTGTCAGCCCGGTCTTTGAGAAGATCACGATTCGTTTGCGCAATGGCAGAGACTTCGTGATCTCGGCACCGCACGCATCCAGGCAGAACAAGTATGTGCAGAAGATTGTGTTGAACGGCAAACCGTTGGACCACGTCTGGTTTCGCCACTCCGACCTCGCGCAGGGAGGAACCCTGGAACTCACGATGGGCGATACACCAAACAAGCAGCTCGGAGCGGAGCCGCATACATTTCCTCCGGCGTCGATCGACGTTCATCCGGAAGCGTATCGATGAAGTCGGCCGAAGAATGCCGGGGAAATCATCACGCCTTGATCGGCACGACGCGTAGGGCGGCCTGCATGGTGTGTTTCTGGCCGGGCGCGAGATGGATTGCGGAGCCGAGGATATTGCACGCTTCGACACATGCGAATCGCTGCCATTCATCGTCGCCAAGATCGGCCAGCGATGCAGCACCTTCGTGGCCGGGGTTCCAGACGACCGTCGTTGCAGAGTTGTCTTTGTCGGTCCGGACGATTCGACGCCAGGTTCGATCCATCAAATCTGCGGAACCCGACACATTGATGTAGGCATTGTCCGTCTTTCCGTTAAAGATCACGTCGCCCGCTTGAATCTTTTCGCGATTGGCATCGACGTTATCTAAATACGTGACCGAGTCGAGACCCACCACGCGCACATCTGCTGCTTCGCCGACGCGGAAATAGGTGTGCAGAGCCTCTTCGAAGCTGAAGGGGGTTTCTCCCGTATTTGTGACCACGAGTTGAAGGCGCAACGACTGACCGATGGAAATGATGTGCTGCAAGCGAAAGTCGTGTGGCCACCAGCGGCGCGTCGATTCATCGCTCTCGGTTGCGCAGACCACGGTGATGGACGGATCTTCGACTTGGACGGACTCGAGTTGCCATTCTCTGGTGCGCACGAATCCATGGGATGGCGCGGAGGAATTGTCTACTTTGGATCGAAACCAGGGAAAGCAAACTGGAATTCCGCCTCGAATCGCACGGCCGTCTTGCCAATGCGATTTCTCGCTCAGGAAGAGAACCTCTTCGGCGTTCGCGGGGCGCCATGCGGTGACCTGGGCGCCATAGAGATAAATGTCCGCCGAGGCCCAGGGGGCGGTCACTTGTATTTTGGGGAGTCCACCGTTCCCAGAAACAACTTCAAGAAGGTTGGGGATAGCGAATCGGCTGTTCAGAGCATCTTTCTGTAATTGATCCATCTCAGCGATTCTACCGAAAGCAACAACGAGGGGACGAGTGAATCCCCTCGTCGCCGATGTTGCACCATTCCTCAGTAGTAGATCTTTACAGCAAGTTGCAACAGCCGGGGGGGCAAGGCTCCGGTGAGATAACCAAAGGTGGGTGTGCCCATGATGGTGGAGTTGATGGAGTTTTGCGGTCCCGGCGCGGCGAATTGGAAATTGGGGTGGTTGAATGCGTTGAATGCTTCTGCGCGCAACTCGATGTGCCGTTCTTCGCCGAGCGGAATCTTCTTGAGCAGAGCGAAGTCGACGTTCTTCTCGTTGGGTCCTTCAAGGCTATTCAGGCTGACATTGCCGGTCGATCCGAGAGCCGGATTCTGGAATGCGCAGGTATTGAAGAACGTGCCTGGAACGCAGGGTGTGGAGTTGGCCTTGACGCCGGGAACTGAATCAGGCCGTTGTTGGCCGTCGGAGTTGGCAAAGTCCGCATTGCCGTCGGTGACCGTGAACCAGGTGCCTGATGACAGGGTGAGAATGCCTGACCAGTTCCAGTCTCCGATGATGTGGTCGATGATGGAGTTGTGCGTCGCCAAGGCGTGCCCCGTGCCGAAAGGGAGATCGTAGAGATAGCTGGCCACGAAGCGATTGCGTACGTCGAAATCGAGCGGCCCGTACTCCTGGTTCGGATAGAGACTGTTGCGAAATCCGTCGTTGTTCTGCGACCCCAGATCGGCGCTGCTCGCGTTGCCCAACGCTTTGCTGTAGGTGTAGTTCACGATGAATTCCAGACCATGGTCGAGCCGTTGCTGGAACGAAGTTTGCAGGCCGTTGTAGTTCGAGGAGCCCGAGGAGCGCAGGTAGCCGATGGCCGCGTCGACGTAGGGGAACGGGCGGCGGGGTGCTGTGGGCGCCGAAGGATCTGCAGTGGGTTGCGCCTGGTTGCCGTTGAGGTAGATGTACGAGCGATCGCTCTTCGATCCCACGTAAGCCACCTCGACCATGGTTTTGTCGGTCAGCTGATATTGATTCGACAAGTGCCACTGCAGTACGTAGGGCATGCGGAGATTGGGCTGAAGAGCAAACAAGGTCGGCGTGTTGGGGTCAGTGAGCGAGTTTGCGGGAAAACCCTGCGAGAGGACGCTGATGCCCGGAACCGAGCAATCCAGTGCGGAGCCTGTGTAGGCGGGCAGGCCGCACGGTGCGGCGAACGACTGGCTGATGAAGTAGGGCGGATTGAACCCGGGGCTGGGGTTGCTGTAGGGTCCCGCTTCATCTCCATTGAAGAAGACGCCGAATGCGCTTTGAATGGCGAGGCGTTTGGTTGCGTTGTAGGCCAATCCAAAGCGCGGGCCAAAGTCTTTGTAGTCGCTCGAAATGAGGGCGTTCGACGCGGTGTGATTCACCGGCAGGGTTGCAGCCAGCGTCGGCGTGAGAGTCACATTGCTGTCGGCCGGGATGTCGAGGTTGCCGGTGACCGGGTTGAAATTCGCCTGCGCGTTGTTCTTGGAGTAGACCGGCGAGAAGAACTCATAGCGCAGGCCGATGTTCAACGTCAGCTGTGGCAGCACGCGCCAGTCGTCTTGCCCAAACAGCGCATACGTGTGGCGATAGTAGTCGATGTTATTCAGGTTGTTGATATCGCCGCCGCTGGACTGTCCGGTGAGCAGCGCGGCAAGGCTATTGCCGCCGGTTCCCGGATCGCCCGCGTTGTCGGTGTAGTCGTGCGTAAAGTTCATGGTGCCGCGGGGATCGGCCGGTTCATAGATCGAGAAGCGCTCGGGACGAATTTCGCCGCCGAGTTTCAAGGTGTGATGGCCGGCGATCAGAGTGAACGTGTCGGAGACCTGGAACGTGGTTTGTCTTTCGATCGCGGGAAGAAACGTCGGGCTGCCGAGCGTGGAAGCGTCGCTGAAGGTGAGCTGGGGCAGGCCGCCGTTGCTGGTGCCGGGTACATAGGGGACGCCGGGGAACCCAATGGTCGCGGAGACATCCTGATCGAAGTTTTCTTGCACGCGGCTGGTCTTGATTCGGTTGAAGCCCACGCGTGCCTCGTTGACCTTGTGTGCGGAAAAGACATGCACTTCGTCGGCTGCGCCCGCATAGGTCGTAATCTGCTGGATGCCGTCGAAGAAGCCTCCGCCATCTGCCAGGCCGGGAAAGGGCGAGCCGATATTTTCGGGTGTGTTGCTGGTGCTGAAGCGATAGAACGATGTGTCGTGCTGCGACCAGACCTGGTCCACGCGCACGTCGCCCTGGTTGGATGTTTGAATGGTCACCGGATCAGACAGATAGTTGTAGCCCACGCCGTTGGCATTCTCCGCCGGGAACAAATTGATAAGGGCGTTTCCCAGGGGGTCAATCTTCCCTGAGGGGATGACGTTGCTTGGCGCGCCGCCGGCATACCCAAAGGGGACGCCGCAGAAGTTGCCGCCGGTTGTTGCCTGTGTCTTGGTGGTATCGAAAATCTCGCCCTGGTATGTCGGAACGCCATTGCAATCCGCGACGCCGGTGGGAGAGGTGAGGTCTAGGATGTCGGAGAAATCGCCGGCTCTTTGTGTCGCGGTCGGAACGACGGATGTCGTTGTCTGGGCCTGGCTCTGGCGCAATCCCTGATAGTCGACGAAGAAGAGCAGTTTGTCGCGAATGATTCTTCCGCCGAGTGTCGCGCCGAACTGATTCTGGTGGTAGGGCTGCCGGGCTGTGTCGAAGAAGTTCATTGCATCCATATTCTGGTTGCGGAAGAACTCGTACAACGTGCCATGGAAGCTGTTGGCGCCGCCTTTTGTGGTTGCGTTGACCACTGCGCCGGTTGAACGGCCGAACTCCGCGTCGTAGTTGCCCGTTTCGACCTTGAACTCCTGCAGCGCGTCGGGAGGAGGCATGACGACATAGTTCGCTTCGTTGAGCAGATCGGGAAGGTTGGAGTTGTTATCGACTCCATCGAGCAGGAAGTTGTTGTCGAGCGAGCGCGAACCGCTGGCGCTAAAGCCGAAGCCACCTGAATCGCGGGCGCCGGGTTCACTGGTAGTGACGCCTACGCTGAGCTGAGCCAGCTGCACCGGGTTGCGGCCGTTCAGCGGGAAGCCAACCATGGATACGCTGTCGATGACCTGGCCGGTTTCTGAGGAGTCGGTCTCAAGCAGGGGCGATGTCCCTTGTACTTCGACGCGTTCGCTCACCGCGCCCAGTTGCAGGGTCACGTCGGCGCGCTGCCGCTGCTGCACATCGAGTGTCAGAGGACCGACGACCGCCTGTTTGAAGCCAGTGGCCGAGACTGTGATCGTGTAGGTGCCGATGCGGACAGGGCTGATGGTCCACTCCCCCGATGCATCGCTTTGCACGTGGTAGGCGAAGTTGGTCGCCTTGTTGACGGCTGCGACCGAGGCGTTGGAGACCACGGCGCCGGATGAGTCAATGACGCGTCCTTCGAGCGAGGCGGCATCGCGTTGGGCCAGAAGGGGGGAACAACAGAAGATGGACAAGGCAAGCAGCGACAGACAGTGAAATCGCCGTTTATTGAAATCGATAGACATCTGGAAGGCCTCCTCAATGCACTTGCTTTGGCTGCTGAAGGACAATCGAAACCTCAAAAACCCTGCGAGCCTTGCTCCCGTTGCGGTCTGGGAGAAGTAAAGGGCCACACTGCAAAGAAAAGTTGGAACAACTCCAAGTAAGAAAAAGAAACCGTCGTTTGACTTCGAATTATTACGATAGTTAACAGATTTGTCAATTTCTATTTTTTAAACATTCAGAGCGGAATAATCCCACAAGGATGGGCTGTTTTCGACCAAAATAGACGCTTCCGGTCGTTTCAGAGCGTCCGCGACAGGCAGGAGAGGTGTGAAAAAGCCCCCAATTCTATCGATTGACGATTACGTTATGTCTCTATAAACTTACGAATGGTTTCATATCTGAGAGATTCACCCCCCCCAACACAAACGGGGATAACAATGTGTACGGAGTCTCCATGCAACAGGATCTGAATGTCGCTGCGGCGGGGCGGCTCACCGCAGAAGAGATCGCCCGGCAGCCTGAACTTTGGCCTATCGTGGGCAAAGCTTTTCGCTCTGAAGTTGAGCGCCTGCAGTTAGAGCAGAAGCTCCGCAATAAGAAGGTGCTCATCACGGGAGCGGGTAGCTCAGCCTACGCAGCGAGTGCGGTGGCGGGGGCCTGGCGCGGTGCGATGGCCGTTCCGACGACTGACCTGCTTCTGGATACGGAACGCTCTCTGACCGATATCGATGCGGTGATCTCGCTGGCACGCTCCGGTGAGAGCCCGGAGAGCGCCGCAGTAGTGGAGCGGATTCGTGCGCTGCGTCCGGAAATTCGGCAGATCGCCATTGTGTGCAATCCCGACAGCGCCCTTTCGCGCGCGGAAGTGGATGAGCTGATTGCGCTCGATCCGCGCACGAACGATCGCAGCCTGGTGATGACAAGCTCATTCTCGAGCCTGGTATTGGCTGGAACGATCCTCGCACAGCCTGACGCTGTGTTGGCGCGGCTCGAAGCCCAGAGCGCACACGCAGCCGCATTGCTTCCTGAAATAGATTTGGCGTGCCGACATATGGCTGGGCGGGTCCACGACCGGATTGTCGTTTTGTCGTCATCGCCGCTGCTAGGCTGGGCCCGTGAAGCTGGTTTAAAGATGCTGGAGATGACCGCGGGACACTTTTCAGTGGAGACGGAGACATTTCTCGGGCTGCGCCACGGTCCTATGTCCTTCGTTAAGCCGGACACTTTCGTTCTCTGCCTCCTGTCAAGTGATCCGGTGCGCCGCTCGTATGAGCTCGATCTTGTGGACGAGCTTCGTTCAAAGAAGATCGGCTACCTGGTGGGCATCACAGACGGCGACGAATCCGATTCGCTGTTCGATGAAAGAATTTCTGCGATTGCGCCGCACGAGGATGACGCGCTGCGGACCACCTATGAGATTGTGGGGCCGCAGTTGCTCGGATTTCACCTGAGCCTGCGCATCGGCCTGAATCCTGACAATCCAAGCCCGGATGGCATCATCAACCGGGTGGTGAGCGGAGTAAAGATTCATTCGTAACGCCGCGCATCTGTTCCAAGCCGTTTTGATCTGCCTCTGAGGCATCGCGAGTCGATGACAAACAATGTATTGGGGGATCTGTGAGCGAGACGCGTGACCGATTTGTCGACCTGGTGAGCGCAACGGCCCAGGTCGACCTCCGCTTGAGCGATTTTCGTCCTCGTTCTGCGTTGCGCACTCCGGTTCATCCGATGAGACAGCCACGCTTCCCCGTGATCGACTATCACAATCATCTGGACTCGATGCAGCCCCAGGACGTTTTAGCCGTGATGGACCAATGCGGGGTGGAGCGCGTGGTCAACATCACCATGCAGGTCGGGGAGCGGGCACTGGAGATTATTGACAGCTACCGTGCAGCGGCCCCGGACCGTTTTTCGGCAATCGGTTGGATGGACTGGAGCGGTGTCGAGCGCACCGACTTTGTGCAGGTAACGCTGGATCGGATCCACCGCATGGTAGAGCACGGCGTGTGCGGGATCAAGTTCTGGAAGGATTTCGGCCTGACGGTGCGAGATGCGGACGGAAGTCTGCTGCGCATCGATGATGAGCGCTTCGCGCCGATCTTTGAGGAGTGCGGAAAGCAGGGACTGCCGGTGATGTTTCACACGGCCGACCCGTCCGCTTTTTTTGAGCCGATCGATGCGGCCAATGAACGTTTTGAAGAGCTGGCCGCGCATCCGGACTGGGGTTTTTCGTCCTCCCCGGTTTCGAAAGCGATGCTGCTTGAGCAGCGCAACGGGGTGATTCGTCGGCACCCAAGAACTACATTTGTCGGTGCCCACTGTGCGGAGAGCAGCGAAGACCTGGCTTCGCTTGCCGGGCAGCTCGACGCGCTACCCAATCTTTCTGTCGACATCAGTGCGCGCATCTCGGAACTGGGACGGCAACCGTATTCGGCACGATCGTTCTTCTTGAAATACGCTGATCGGATCGTGTTTGGAACCGACCTGCTGCCCGAGGTCGCAATGTACCAGCTGTACTATCGCTTTCTTGAGACAGCCGATGAGTATTTCGAGTATCCTTCGCACGCTTCGCGGCAGGGGCGCTGGAACATCTATGGAATTTTTCTTCCCGAAGATGTTTTGCGCAAGGTGTACCGTGAAAATGCGCTGAAGTTGCTGTCGATCGCTGTCTAGAACAGATCTACACAACGAGCCGGAGGGACCATGAACGAGTTCGAGACGGAACTGTGGAGTCGACGCAGATTTATGCAGGTGAGCGCGGGGGCAGCCGTTGTGGCTACGTCGATGGCGCATGCCGAGGAACAATCGAAGGAGCCGCATCGCTCGATGATGGAGGTTGCGTTCGAAAAGCGTGAACCACGCATCGCCATCATCGGGACGGGCGGGCGCGGCACCTCTCTGCTGGGTGAGGTTCTGGCGGCAGACGGCCAGGTTGTGGCCTTGTGCGACATCGTACGCTCGAAGGCTGAAGCGGCCGGAGCCATGGTCGTGAAGAAAGGACAGAAACAGCCCGATCTCTTCACGGAAGGCGATCATGCGTACGAAAAGATGCTCGAGAGCAACGATATCGATTTGGTGATCGTGGCAACCCCGTGGTCGTGGCATGCGCCCATGGCGCTTGATGCCATGCAACATGGCAAAGATGTGGCCATTGAAGTTCCAGGTGTCACGACGATCGACGATTGCTGGAACATTGTGAAGACGTCGGAGCAGACGGGCAAACATTGCATGATGCTCGAGAACTGCTGCTACGGCTACAACGAAACGCTGCTGCTGCGTATGACACATGCGGGCGTCCTTGGCGATCTGCTCTACGGCGAAGGGGCGTATCTGCATGACCTGCGCGAGGAGCTGTTCTCGAATAAAGGCGAAGGCCTATGGCGCAGGACGGTACACACTTTGCACACTGGCAACCTTTATCCGTCGCATGGCCTCGGCCCGGTGGCCAATTACATGGGCATTCAACGGGGAGACCGTTTTGGGTACATCGTCTCGATGAGCACCAAGGAACGCGGCCTCGATGTGTATCGCAGCACCCATTTGGATCCAAGCGACCCCCGCATGCGCGAGCGGTACGTGACTGGCGACATGAATACATCGCTCATCCGGACCGCCAATGGACTGACGATTACGGTAAAGCACACGGTGTCGACGCCGCACCCTTATGACCGCATCAACCAGATTGCGGGAACGAAGGGAATTTTTCAGGATTATCCGCCACGCATTTATATCGACGGACAGAATGCGGATGAATCGTGGGAACCGGTAGAAGAGGGCGAGAGCAAGTGGAAGCAATATGAGTATCCGCTGTGGACGCGCGAAGGCGAGGCGGCGAAGAAAAACGGCGGGCACGGCGGCATGGACTACATCATGATCTATCGGCTGCTGCAATGTGTGCGCGAAGGACTGGCGCCGGATATGGACGTCTATGACGCTGCAGCTTGGTCCTCGGTTGGGCCGCTGAGTGAGCAGTCGGTGAAGAGCGGCAGCGCGCCGATCGAGTTTCCTGATTTCACGCGCGGAGATTGGAACAAGCGAACCGCTTCGGCGATTGCGACCATCAGCTAAAGACAGCAAACGCTGCAGTAGCGTTCAGAAAAAAGCAGAGCCTGCCGCGGGATATTCACGGCAGGCTTTTTGCTGGATACCATTCCTGAAAGCTCAGATCTTGAGGAAGATTTTCTTGTTGTACATCCAGTACAGCATCAGCCAGTAGATGAGCATGACCGTGACGCCGAGCAGAAACGGTTCAAGCCCTGGTCCAAGAATCTGAAACGGCGCATAGCGGAGGTTGGTATGCAGCGTACCAATGATGAAGTCCTCGCACAGATGCGCGATGAGATAAGCAGCCATGGAGTTGAGTCCAACGACGACGAGGGGGAAGGCCCAGCGGCGATGGCCCTTGATGTCGATGATCCAGGCAAAGGCGGAGAGGAAGAAGAAACAGATGCCGCCGGAGAAGAGAGTCCAGCTCGGCGTCCAGATACGTTTCACGATCGGGCAGATGCCAGTGTAGTGAAGCACCACAGCCACAGCGACGAGGGCGACGCCGGCGAGGATGAATTTTTTGAGCGGGGTCTGTCCGGGTGATTCGCGGTACCAGCGCCCGGCGAACAGGCCGAGCAGCATGGTGCCAAGAGTGGGGATGAAACTGAGCGTGAGATAACCGCCTTCGTTGTCGATGAAGGGCGAGGTCCGCGGGAACAGGTTGAGGAACCACACATCAAAGGCCTGGCCGAGGTTGCTGTTCTTGTTCCAGTGGGAGGCAAAGCCGGTGAAGTTGTGATGCCAGTTCGACGGCACGCCAACCGCGGAGTAATCGAACCCGGGTCCGGGAGCCGGATAGGCAGCCCATGCGAGCCAATAGCCAAACAGGATTGAAGCGAACGCGATCCACTGCCAGCGCGGGCGACAGAAATAAAGCAGAAACGCGAAAGTGTAGCCTAAGCCGATCTGCGAGAGCGTGTCTTCAAAGGTGAAATAGGTGATCGGCTTGCCGATGGAGCGAAGCAGCACGCCCAGAGCGATCAACAAGAGCGAACGCCAGAGGGCGTGTCCAAGCTGGTGGGCGAACGTCTCGCCTTTGCGCATGCGTGATGCGATGGAGTACGGCAGGGCCACGCCAACCAGAAATGTGAACGACGGCTGAATCATGTCGTGCAGGCCCATGCCGGCCCACTCGACGTGGGTCTGGTTGAAGGCAAGCACTCGCCAGAACAAGCTGGCGGGATAGGCACGGTAGACAGCGGCGAATTGCATCACTTCGCCCATCATCAGCAGCATGACCAAGCCGCGATACGCATCTACGGCGACGTTGCGCTGGATGGGCTTCTCGATGTTCTTGTCGGAGGTTGGGGCTGGTGGATCGGCACCCACTCCGGTATGCAACGTTGTCACTTCGGCGACGGTTGTGGCGCTCATGCCCGACCTCACGTCTGAGAATTCGTCGATCAAAAAAAAGATCTTTATGTCTGTAGAAAGAGCGGCACTTGCTCAGTACGTGCAATCAACGCCCTGCAACCGCCCGAGGTGTTCGGCGTGGTTTCTATCCCTACCGAATACTTTCCTATTTCTCCGTCTTGGGAGCGCAAATGTCAAGTGGGAAGTGGGGGCGGACTTGCTTCCGTACGCCTTGACAAGGGTAACTCATCGCGTAAATGGTGGTATTGGCGGCTGATAGGCTGGTGGATGATCGTCGATGAATCGCTGGGCAGGTGCCCAATGGATTCATTCCCGCCGTATTTTTAGATTTCGTTTACTTTCACATAGTGTAGACTTTACTTCGTCGGGCGCTCGCATGTTTCGGATTGACTGCTAGAGCGCTGGCAAATGGATGAAAGAGGAGTTCTCTCCTGTGTCGAATACCCTTCAACAACTTGCCGTGGCGCGGCAATCGAAGAATCCCCTGGGAATTTACTCGGTGTGCTCCGCGCATCCGTGGGTTCTGGAAGCGGCGATCGAACAGGCGATCGACGATGGTTCGGAAATTTTGATTGAGGCCACGTCGAACCAGGTAAACCATCGGGGCGGCTATACGGGGATGCAGCCCGAAGATTTTCGCCAGTTGGTGCTGGGCATTGCCGAAGGGAAAGGCCTCGATCCGTCGCGCATCCTCCTTGGCGGTGACCACCTGGGACCGAATCCCTGGCAGAGGCAGCCGGTAGCCGAAGCGATGGATGAAGCCATCCAAATGGTGCAGGCCTACGTGAAGGCCGGGTTCGAAAAGATTCATCTGGATGCGAGCATGTCGTGCGCAGGTGATCCGCATCCCCTGCCCAACGAGACGGTGGCGCGGCGTGCAGCAGCACTGTGCTCGGCTGCAGAGAAAGTTGCCGGCGACAGAAAGCCCGTCTACGTGATTGGAACCGAAGTTCCGATTCCGGGCGGAGCAACAGAAAGTCTTCATGAATTGAGACCCACCACGCGCGAAGCAGCCGCAGAGACTCTCGAAGTGCATCGGCGCGTTTTTGCTGAAGCAGGACTGGCCGAGGCATGGCCCAGGGTGATCGCCCTTGTCGTGCAACCCGGTGTCGAATTCAATCACGACAGCGTCGTCGATTACGTGCCGGAGCGCGCAGCGCAGCTGGCTACTCTGCTCGATGAGGCCAAGGGCATGGTGTTCGAAGCCCACTCCACCGATTATCAGAAGGCCGAAGCGTATCGAGCGCTGGTGCACGATGGATTTGCGATTCTAAAAGTCGGCCCGGCGCTGACTTTCGCGATGCGCGAGGCACTTGAGGCATTATCGCTAATTGAGTCGGAGTTGGTGCCGGCGGACAAGCGCGCACGCTTGATGGACGTGATGGAGCGGGTGATGCTGAAGGATCGCCGCGACTGGGAGCATCACTATGCAGGCGACGAGGCGACACAGCGCTTGTTGCGCCGCTACAGCTACAGCGATCGCGTGCGCTATTACTGGAACGATCCCGACGCCAAGCGCGCGGTGCATACGCTGATTCTGAACTTGCGCGCGACGAAGATTCCGGAGACCGTGCTGGCGACGTTTCTTCCCGACCAATACCGCGCCGTGCGTGCGGGAACTTTGGAGCCAGATCCCGAGGCGCTGGTCAAGCACCGGATCCGGCAGGTGCTTGCGACCTATGCAGAAGCCTGCAGGGCCCAGAGGGTCTGATTTGTCTCGGCGGCTGAAGAGCGGCGGGACAGACTTCGCCGGACGTCACGATCGCTGGGCAGACAGGGTCCCGAGCAGATCAGGATCGCGGAAAGATTCAGTTCCACCTGAGCGCAGCGTCGACAGAGCTGCGGTGCGATTGCCAAACGCGGCACAGGATTCCAGCGGCTCGCCGCGCAGCCAGGCCGACAGGAACCCGGCATTAAAGCTATCCCCGGCGCCGATGGTATCCACCGGAGTGACCAGTTCGGCCGGAACCATCCACTGCTGCTCGGAGGTGCGCACCAGTGCCCCGCGCTTTCCACACTTGATGACGACAATGGGCACGCGGCGTGCCAAAGTGCTTGCCGCGGTCTCGACGTCTGCTGCACCGGTGATGCGGAGCGCCTCGTCTTCATTGGGCAAGAAGATGTGGACCAGGTCGAGCAGCTCATCCAGTCCAGCCTGCCAGCGATCTTCCGGATCGTCGTTTGTGTCGAGCGACAGGGTCAAGCCGGCAGACTTGAGTGTCCGGAAAATGCGCGGCAGATCGGGCTGCAGAGCCTTGTGAAGAAAGAGCGAGGAAAGATGAAAATGGCGGCCGGATGCCAGGTAGTCCATGTCTAGATCGCCGGCATTCATTTCGAACATGGTGCCGGGATAGGTAAGAATGTGCCGCCGTGCCCCGTGGTGCAACAGGATGGTGACGCCGGTCGAAGTGCCGCGCTCAACTTTTTTGACGTGACTGAGGTCGACTCCTTTTTCGGCGAGACGCTCCAAGGCCAGTTTGCCCAGCGCATCGTCCCCAAGCCGCGTAATGAATCCTACCGAGACGCCGAGTGCCGCCAGATTATGGGCGACGATGGCTGAAGAGCTGCCCAGGGTCATGCGAAAATCGTCGGCGAGGAGCTCCCGTTCGACGGCCATTTGTTCCGGAAGGCCATAAAGAATCAGGTCCAGATTGGTCTCACCGGCGATGGTCACATCGAAGCGTTTTCCCATGCTTCTCCTCTTGCCCAAGATACCCAAGCACACGGCTGTCATGCAGGGCCAACCGTGCTGCGAGGGCTGCCTGCGTGTTCTGCGATCCTCCAGATTCTATCGCAAACGAAACACAAACGATCTATTTCGTAAATAAAACAACTTGCGCTCTTCGGGGCCACGCCTCAATTTTTGCGTCGAAGGCCGAAGCTGGAATGGGCGGCACGAATCGGACTCTTCGCGCTCGACAGGCTATGCGATCGATTCCGGCAGATCGATTTGAGCTTCCGTATCCTTCCACTTCATTTCTAAAATCGGAGCCGATGGCCCCATTTCGAGCGGCGCTCACTCCTCACCGCTCCGAATTAATGCCTTAACAATCTATTCTTTAAGGTCGAAAGTCCTGGAACGCGTGACTTGTTTGCGGGTTTGGTGTAACCTTCCAGCGGAAAGCAGGCGAAACCTGATGGCGCGAATGCATGAGGCGGTCGTTGAGACCGGCCAGCTGTTGATTGAAGAGCGGCGGCAGCACATTCTTGGTCTAATCCAGAACGAAGGTCGTGTTCTGGTCGGGGACCTTTCGAGAGATCTCGGGATCTCGCAGATTACGATTCGCAAGGACCTGGAATATCTGCAGTCGAAGGGGCTGGTGCAGCGCACCCATGGCGGAGCCCTCCGCATTCAGTCGAGCGCACTGTTTGACCCTTCTCTGCAGGAAAAGCAAAAGCAGCACTCGCACGAAAAGCAGAGGATTGCCGAAGCGGCCGCGAAGATGGTGGAAGAGAGCCAGTGCGTGATGCTCGATTCGGGTACGACGACCGCGGCGATTGCGCATGAGCTGCGGAGATTCTCTCAGCTCACGGTGATCACCAACGCAGTGAACATTGCCGCCGAGCTGGCCAGCACAAATCTCGAAGTGATTCTGATTGGCGGCAGCCTGCGGAAGAATTCCTTTTCGCTGGTTGGGCCGCTCGCCGAAGACGTGCTTCAGGAGATGCACGCCGATATTCTTTTTCTCGGCGTGGATGGTTTCGATCCCGAGGTTGGGCTCACGACGCCGAACTTTCTCGAGTCACGCGTCAACCGTGCCATGGTGCGGGCCGCACGCCGTGTTGTGGCGGTCTGCGATTCGACGAAGTTCAATCGACGCAGTCTCTCGCGCATTGTGCCGCCGTCCGCCGTGCACACGGTCATTACCGACCGCAATCTTCCCAACGAAACGGCCGAAGCGCTGCGCGCGCAGAATATCGAAGTCTTCCTCGTATAACGCGGCTAATTCGGCTGATAGCGCGTCTTGGCCGACGGCGTGAAGACGGTGTTCAGATGCCCGGTGATATGAACTCGGCAGATTTTTTCTGCGGGCCGATCGATTCCGTCAGCTTTCAGGCGCACTTCATAGTCACCCGACTCGGTCCAGGCGTGCGCAACTTGAGGTCCGTCGGCCTGTACTCCATCGCCAAAGTCCCAGTGCCAGGAAAGCGCCGGCGCTGCGCTGCGGGCGGTTGCAGATAGACTCACATCTTCTCCTGCAACTGCGGATCGAGGACAATCGGACTCGATTATCGGCGGATCGGCCAGGACGCTGTTGTTGATGATCTTCAGCACTCGCACCGAGTGCATCGGGCGATCGATCGAAATCGAACCCGCGGATGAATTCAACTGCTTCTGCGAGAGCACATCGGTGATGGTGTACTGGCCTGCGGATGCCAGCCCAAGACTGGCGAGAGGAATCGTCTTGGAGAGAGGCTTGTCTGTCCAGTTGAAGACGGTGAGGATGCTTTGGCGATTAGACTCGCGCAGATAAAAGATGCTCGGCTGCTGATCGGTTGGTTCGTAGTCCATCAGGTCGAGAGGAACGGACGCCTTGCCGAGCCGCGCCATGTTGATCAGGTCGCGATTCTCGATCAGCGCGAGGCGATCGGCTGAGCCCTCGAGAGACGTGAGATTGTCGCCGATTTCGAACATACCTCCGGAGACGGCAGCCAATGCAATCGATACCTGCGCTTCGGCCACGCTGATGCTTCCCTTCCCGTCTGGCCATGGCTGATCTTCAATTCTCTGGTCCGACACGGTGAAGGCGTCGGGATCGGAGACGTAGAAGTTGCGCTGCATGTAGTAGCGCGCGGCCATGCCGATTGCGGCATCGCGGCTCTCGACAAAGTTGTGGCCTGTGTCCTGCGAGATGCGGCCGAAGTCGACATATCCGACCGGGTTCAACATCGCGCTGCCATCCTTGTCGAGAAATACATGATCGCCGACGGCGTCGCGAATGATCTGCAGGCCGATCCGCTGGGCTTCCATCGCGCTGGTGTGCGGTTTGTAGTAGTAGCCTTCGATGGCGCTGTCGTCCATGAAGTCAAGCTTGATGTAGCGAATGCCCCACTGCTGGACGAGCTCGCGATAGGTGGCGCGCAAATAGTCCTGCGCTTGCGGGTTCGTCGTGTCGAGGGCATAGAGCGGATCTTTGCCGTCGACCAGAAATCCTATATGGATGGGCTGGCCCTGCGCATTCTTCACGAGCCAATCGGGGTGCTGTTGAAAAATTGCCGAACGTTCAGAAGCTTCGAAGGGAGCGGTCCAGAGCCCCGGTGTGAGGCCGAGGCTCCGCGCCTTTTCCTCCAGAGGCACAAGTCCGTGGGGGAACAGCTGCGCATCGGGCGTGGTGTATTCGCCGCGCGCGTACTGGTAGCCCTCATCGATATGAAAGACGTTATAGCCGAACGACTTTAGATGCTGCGCCTCCCATGCTGCATTGGTGAGTGCCGAGGCTTCGTTGAGGCCGAAGTAAAACGCAGTCCAGCTCCACCATCCCATCAACGAAGGAGCGGATACCCGGGCGTGATGCAGTCGGCGGATGAGCGCTCCATACGTCTCCAACTGATGGTGATTGTCGGTAGACACGCTCAGGGCCAGGGCCTCGGAGGACAGTTCCGCGCCCGGCTGGACGGGAAGACTCAACTCCACGCGATCTGCCGGTGCTGATTCTTCGAGTGAATTGTCGAGTTCCATCTCCGTCGTACCGGTGGAGTCGACTTCATAATGCGTGGCACGGGGTCCTTCGACATGGAGGCGAAGGATGGTGAGGAAGCGATCTGACGTGAGAGCGCCGATGAAGAGGCTTTGGTGCGACACGCGGTTGTAAATCAGCTGGCTGCCCACCGCGCGATGCACCTGGTGATCGGCATCGGCGAGATCGTGAATCTTCATGGCGGGACGGTCTTCGCTGAAACTGTCTGACAGAACGCGCACAGCGGAGGCGGGCCCCTCAAGCTGGGCCACAGAGCTATCGGCAGCTTCGACGGAGCGAATGCTCTCGACCGTAACGGCCGATCCGGTAGTGTTGTGCACCGTGACCTGCAGGTCGGCGAGCGGCTCGTTGGTGTAGGCACGCAGGCGATAGATCAGGTCGGGTTTGCCAGGAAGACCTGAGAAGGTCACGCGCCATTGCACCGCAGATCCGGTGTAACCCTCCACCGTCGACTGCTCGACAGCGTGCGTTGGATAGCCTGAAGAGTGGATCCATAGCCCATTGATTTTTGCGGCAACACCGGAGGCGAGAGTGGGATGGTCGGGCACTCCGAGGACATAGTCGCCGTGTGCATCGACGGAAACCACCATGGGCGTCTGTTGCGCCTTTACGGTGCAGCCGCAGGCCAGGACCGCGATCATGATTCGCCAGACAGCCCATCCGTTCCGCTTTGAGTGGCCCATGCGTCCCCCTTGAATGTTTCGTTTTATTACCCTTTGATTGCGAAGGCTAAAAGAACGGAAGGGCGCTGTCAAGCGCCCTCTTAAGTGCTACTAATGCTTGAATTAAAATGACTTCTTTAAAAATGGTTCGGTCGAATATTTGGGGACGAACCCACGGGGATGCGATTTCCGCTTGCCCATAACCGATAGAACTGGTAAGAATACGGAATATTTCGTAGCACTTTAAGTTTGCTATCCCACTGAAGGGTCGATCGTGGAACCTGCTGAATTGTCTTCGGAGAACGAATCCACGACAGCCGCACCTGGCCTGCGACGGTCGCTTCGTCTCTGGCACCTGATTCTCTACGGCATCATCATCATCCAGCCGACGGCTCCGATGAGCATCTATGGCGTTGTCAGCAACGCCGCGCGCGGTCACGTGGTGACAACTATTCTCATCGCGATGGTTGCGATGTTGTTCACCGCGGTCAGCTACGGACGCATGGCGCGGGTGTATCCGAGCGCAGGATCGGCGTTCACCTACGTGGCGCGCGAAGTTCATCCACTCGGCGGATACATTGTGGGTTGGTCGATGCTGATGGACTACATGCTCAATCCGATCATCTGCGCCATCTGGTGCAGCGTGGCGCTGCACGACATTTTTCCCAGGATTCCATATGCGGCGTGGGCACTTGCCGTTGTGGTGGTGTTTACGGGATTGAACCTCAATGGCGTACAAGCATCCGCGCGCGTGAATGCATTTCTCGCCTTGGGCATGAGCCTCGTGGTGGTCGTTTTTCTCGGCTATGCTTTCTACTATATTGCCACCGTGATGCGTCCCGTGGGGGGTGCGTGGCTGCGTCCGTTCTACGATCCTGACACGTTTTCGACGAAGCTGCTGTTGCACGGGACTTCGATCGCTGTGCTGACGTACATCGGCTTTGACGGAATCTCGACGATGTCGGAAGAGGTGGAGAATCCTCAGCGCAACATCATGCTGGGCACGGTGCTGACGTGCCTGGCCATCGGTTTGCTGTCGGCCGTGGAAGCGTATGCGGCCCAGTTGGCCTGGCCGGATCGCGCGCCCTTTGCGCCGGAGATTCTCGATACCGCGTATGTCCACATCGCGCTGCGGGTCGGCGGACGGTTCCTGTTCCTGCTGTTGAACGGAACACTGCTGGTGGCCAACATGGGCTCCGGCATCGCGGCACAGTTTGGCGCGGCGCGCTTGCTGTATGGCATGGGCCGCGAGAACGCACTGCCACGTCGTTTCTTCGGCGTCACGAGCCGTCGTGCGGCGATTCCGCAGAACAATGTTTTGCTGCTCGGTGCCATCACCCTGGCCGGCTGTTTTGTGCTGAGCTTCGATCGTGGCGCCGAACTGCTGAACTTCGGCGCCTTCATAGCCTTCATGGGCGTGAATCTTGCTGCGTTGCTGCACTACCGATTCAGGTCGGCGGAGAAGGTTTTCCTTCCCGGCCTTATTCCGCTGCTGGGGCTGGTGGTGTGCGCATTTATCTGGCTGAACCTGGCGCACATGGCACAGATACTCGGCGCGGCATGGATTGCGGTTGGCCTGCTTGTCTATTTGTTGATGCGCAGCCGGGCCGGACGCGTGGGACTCTGGTCGGAATAGATCAGGCAAGAGTTCAAGACGCGGCAGTCGCGTTCACGGATATCAGAGGTCACGCCTCTCCGCATGAATCACGCATCGTAGGTGCGCCGAGTCCCCTCCAGACGGGACCGGCTCACGGCCCCATCAAACGGACATTTCGGCGCCAAAGCTAGCCGGCCCAATCGTTTTGGGCCCAAGAAACCCGAACGAGGCCGGGAGCGTCAAAGCATATGTTCCGAGTCTGGAGAGATTTGAATGATGGATGCATCCGATGTGCTCGTCGAGCGCCTGCTTGCGTGGGGAGTGGATACGATTTTTGGCCTGCCTGGAGACGGCATCAACGGAGTCTTCGAAGCCCTGCGCAAGCAAAAGGACAAATTCCGGTTTATTCATGTGCGGCACGAAGAGTCGGCGGCTCTTATGGCCTGCGCTTATGCCAAGTTCACAGGGAGATTGGGAGTATGCATTGCGACGTCAGGGCCCGGCGGCATTCACCTTTTGAATGGTCTGTATGACGCAAAGATGGATCGCGCTCCCGTTCTGGCGATCACCGGGCTGCAGCACAGCGACCTGATTGGCACCTTCACGCAGCAAGACGTCGCTTTGGATAAGCTCTTTATCGATGTCACCGTCTACAACGAGCGCGTCATGAGTGGCGCACACATGGAGAGTGTGGCCGACCTGGCGATTCGAAGCGCTCTTGCCGCGCGCGGAGTCGCTCACATTACGATTCCCGTCGATGTGCAGGTTCAGCAGGTGAAGAAAGGCCGCTCCGAGAGAAATCCGGTTCACCATACTTCGGCCGTCTCAACCTACTTCGACCAGGTTCCGGCGCGTGTGGAATTGGATCACGCCGCCGACATCCTGAATCGAGGAAAAAAGATTGCGATCCTGGCCGGGCAAGGCGCCTTGCATGCCACTGAGGAACTGGAGCAGTTGGCGGAGAGACTCGGCGCGCCGATCATCAAGGCTCTCCTCGGAAAGGCCGCAGTACCAGACGATAGTCCGTATACGACCGGGGGCATCGGGCTTCTGGGGACCGAGCCCTCGCAGGATGCCATCGAGCAGTGTGACACGCTATTGATGGTTGGAACATCGTTCCCATACATCGAGTTTCTGCCCGAACCCGGCACGATCAAGTGTGTGCAGGTCGATATTGACCCTCAGAGAATCAGTTTGCGACACCCGGCAGATGTCGGACTTGTTGGCGACGCCAGGAATACGCTGCGCGCGCTGTTGCCCCTGATCGAGAAGCACGGCAAGAGTTTTCTTGAGAAGGCCCAGAAGGCGAAGGCCAAGTGGCAAAAGCTGATGGAAGAGCGAGGAACTCTTCCCGATAAACCGATGAAGCCCCAGGTGATCGGCTGGGAGCTGGGCAAGCGCATTCCCGCGAACGCCATCGTGACATCCGATTCAGGAACGATTACCACCTGGTGGGCCCGTTACGTTCCTGCTCGACGCGGCCAGAAGCACAGCTGCTCAGGAAATCTCGCGACCATGGCGTGCGCGCTGCCTTATGCCATTGCGGCCGCAGTCGCTTATCCTGATCGACCCGTCTATTGCATCCTCGGCGACGGCGGTCTGAGCATGTTGCTCGGCGAACTCATCACGGTTGCGACATACAAGCTCAATATAAAAATTCTTGTGATCAAGAACAACACCCTCGGCCAGATCAAGTGGGAGCAGATGGTCTTTCTCGGCAATCCCGAGTTTGGCTGCGATCTTTATCCGGCTGATTTCGTCGCCATTGCTCGAGGTGCCGGGATCCATGCGATTCAAATTGAAGATCCCGCAACCTGCGGCCAGCTACTGGACAGCGTCGTGAATGTTCCTGGGCCCGTCCTGATCGAAGCAGTTGTCGATCAGTTCACACCCCCCATGCCGGCAAAGATCAAGGCACCGCAGGCTCTCAAACTTGCCGAGGCCCTGGTCCGTGGTGAACCCAACCGCAGGGAGATCGCGCTCACGAATGCGCACGATCGGGTGCGTGAACTTATCTAGCATGGATACCCGGGAGTCTTCTCCCTCGGGAAATTTAGCCGACGAAGATACCAGACTCGTAAGGCCAAGCCGCGGAACGGTGCGGCGTCGCAATTCTGCTACTCGGCCCGAGCCTCTCTAATCATGCGAGATTAAAGTGGGTCTCCACTTGCTGCCCCATTCCGATGGCTTTTGACCCATGACGAAGCGGAGGGTTCCTCCAGCCTGGATTTGCTCCCATGTGAGAACTGGAATGTCGAGTGCCTTTCCATTCAGCGTCGCCGACTGAATGTAGACATTCTCCGCTGAATTGTTGCTCGCCTCCACGCGGAAAGTATTTCCGTTCGCCAGGGCGAGTGAGATTTGTTCGTAGATTGGACTCCCGATCATGTACTCACCGCTCGCCGGGTTCACGGGATAGAAACCCATCGCGGTAAACAAAAGCCACGCCGACATCTGGCCGCAATCGTCATCCCCATCCAGGCCCCCCGGACTCGCCTGGTATTCCTGCGCGGCAATCTTGCGGACCATTGCCTGCGTCTTCCACGGCTGTCCGCCGAAGTCGTACAAATACCCATAGTGATGACTCGGTTCATTGTTGTGGACGTTGTGGCCGCCGCTGAAGTGCTGGTCAAGCTTGGCGTCATAGGCTTCTGCTCCGCCCATCAACTGCAATAATCCTGCCTGGTCGTGCAGCGGCGACCACGTATAGACCCATGCATCGCCTTCCGTCCATCCCGCAAGAGACCGGTTCCCGTTGCTGTCGTCGGAGCTGCCGAGGGGAGCCCAATTGCCATCGGATGTTTTCCCATTCATCAGGCCGATGGCAGGGTTGTAGAGATTGCGATCATTCAGTGATCGCTTCAGGAAGAAGTTGTAATCCTCTGTACGTCCGAGAGCCTTCGCGACCTGTGCGACGCACCAATCGTCATAGCTATCCTCCAGGGTGCGCGAAGCCGCCTCGTCCGTCTTGTCGGTCGGAATGAAGCCAAGCCGCTTGTCGTAGGTGAGCCCACCACGTGCTTCGTAGGGCGTATGCTCTTCGCGATCGAGCCATCGCCGAGTCGTATCTCCATCGGGCGGCGTCACGGCGTCTTTGTATACGGCCTGCCACGCTACCTGCCGATCGAAGCCCTTGAAGCCTTTCCTGATGGCTTCTGCGACGAGCGCGTCCGCGTGCGTTGCGATCATGATGTTGGTATAGCTCGGATTTGGCCACTTGGGCATCCAGCCGCCCTCTTTGAAGTTCTGCAGGAGGGCTGTGATCATGCCGTCGATACGCTCTGGAGCCAGAAGCGTCAGCATGCTGTTCTCGGCTCGGAAGGTGTCCCAGATGGAGTAGGCGGTATAACTCTCTCCGAGGTGAATCGCATCGTCAAAAGCGCTGTAGTAGTGCCCGTACTCAGAGAAGATTCGCGGATATAGAAGGGTGTGATACATCGCCGTGTAGAGGCGCGTCTTGTCCTCGTCTGTTGCACCGGCTACCTGCATCCGCGATAACTTCTCGTTCCACTGCGCGCGGAGATTTTTCTGCACGGCTCGGAAATTCCATCCCGGTAGTTCGCGCTGGAGATTCGCGCGGGCCTGCTCGATGCTGATGAATGACGTCCCCACGCGCACCTGGATCGTCTGTCCAGGTGTGAACTCCGCGTATGCTCCGCGGCTCACGGCCGCTTTCGCGTCGTCCATGCCATAGGTTTTCATGTTTACCGGCGCCTGCTGGAACTGGGCGACAAAGTAGCCTTCGAATTTAGGAAGCTTCAATGGGCCCAGATGCGCATCCATTCGATGTGGGTTGTAGCCGGTAATCTCCCGCATTTCAGGATTGACCGACGCCATTCCTTCGATTCCAGGGCGCGACGCCTCGATGATGACGCGGGCCACTGTGGTCTTCGGAAAAGTGAACCGCAAGAGCGAGCAGCGCGCAGTAGCCGTCATTTCCGCTTGTATCGTTCCATCTGCTCCACCATCCAGCGAAACACCGTAGTAGTCCGGCCGCGCTTTCTCAGAGCTGTGGCTGAATGGAAGTTTGCGTGATTCTGGCGTGACTCGCAGTTGGCCAATCTGCGGGATGACCGCCACGTAACCGTAGTCTCCCATCCAGATCGCGGGTTGATGGGTGCCGATGAAGCCGGAGATCGTCGTGTCATCGTAGTTATACGAGGTGATGCTGATCTTGTTCTGTCGCGTTTGCGGCGTCCAACTTGTCATGCCGAACGGCGTGGTCACAAAAGGCATGGTGCCACCGTACCCGATGGCGCTGCGTTGGGTGCCAATCAATGGATTCACATACGACGCAGCATCGTTTTCGGCGGCTAGGCCTAAGTGCGCACCGACCGCGATTAGAAGGAGAGCAACTACAAGCCTGTTCATCACGGGGAATTGTAACTTGCAGCCACACTCTGGCCCAAGCTTTACGCTTCTGCAGGAATCACGACGTTCGCGGCTTAACGCACTTGCTGTGCACACAGGAAGGCATACTGCCAAATCATCGATGCGTCGCGGACTCTTCCAAGCCTTCAAGGGAGCGCCCCTTCGTCTCGCGCACGGTAGTGGACACAAACACAGCGCCGGCGCAACAGATTCCTGCATAGATGAGGAATGCACCCGATGTCCCGAGCGAACGGTTGATGAGAGGGAACGTGTAGGTGAGCACGAACGATGCGACCCATAAGGTCGCGACCGAAACAGAGACAGCCGATGCACGCATGCGGTTGGGAAAAATTTCAGTGATGAGAACCCAGGTGACGGGCGCCAGAGACATTGCATAACAGGCAATCGCGCACAACGTAAGAACGAGAACCCAGGCACCTCGCGCATGGAGGCGATACGCCATGCTGGCCGCGAGATGAGATGCGGAAATGGCGATGCATCCGAAGATCATCAGACTTCTCCGGCCGAAACGATCCACCAGCGCCATGGCGATGATGGTGAAAATGAGATTGATAGCGCCCGTGATGACGATGTTGAAGAGGATCTCGCTCACGCCATACCCCGCGCCGCGGTAGACCTCTTGTGCATAGTTGAACAGGATATTGATCCCACTCCACTGTTGCAGAATAGCCAAGCCAGCACCCACCAAAAGCAACTTACGACCGGGCGAGGAAAGCAGTTCGCTCCAGCCGATGTGCCCATGGGGGGCTGCCAACGACTTCTGCATCACCGACAGCTCGGATTGCGCGTAGCTGTGGCCGCCAATTCTACGCAAAACGTCGAGCGCAGTTTGCGGATGCGCATGGGCAACGAGCCAGCGCGGACTCTCGGGAATGAAGGGCGCGGAGCAGAGGAACAGGACGGCGGGAACGGCGACGGCTGTGAACATCCAGCGCCAGCCATACTGCGCGTTCCATGAGGTTGCGAGCACCAGTTGAAGGGGCCCGGTCGGAGTCTTTTCGGCAATGCGCCAATTGACAATCTGTGCAGTCAGGATTCCGATCACGATGGCGAGTTGATTGAGACTGACCAGACGCCCTCGCCATTGGGCCGGGCTGATTTCGGCAATGTACATTGGCGAGACGTTGGATGCCAATCCAATGGCCACTCCTCCCACGATGCGCCAGAAAATGAACGCGCTGAAGCTGTACGCCCATCCAGTGAGGATGGAAGAGACCGCGAACAACAACGCAGAAAGAATGAGCGGTTTCTTTCGGCCTAGCTTGTCGGCGGCAGAACCGGCAAGAAGCGATCCAGCGAAGCAACCCAGAAGAGCGCAGCTGTTTGCCCATCCGATCTGCGCTTCAGAGGCGAGATGAAAATACACCTCGTAGAAGGGCTTGGCTCCTCCAATGACGACCCAGTCGTAGCCAAACAGCAGACCGCCCATGGCGGCGATAAATGCGATGGTCCAGATATAGCTGAGGTGAAGGTCGGGGTGTGCGGAAGAGTGTGGCAGCGGTGCGGGCGATTGTGTTTGCATGCTTACCGCACCAACCTACCGTCGAACTTACCAAGCTGCTCCAGAAGATCGGACGCTCCCGCGTGGCTGCGATCGAGTTCCAGCACCTGTTGAAGAAGCCTCTGAGCCTCTGCTCCGCGACTCAACCCAGCTAAAGCCTGCGCGCGGAGAAAAAGGGTCTCTATTCTGTTGCGCCGGACAAGGTCTTCGTTGAAGAGAAGCAGCGCAGGCAGCGATGTAGCGAAGTAGTCGATCTTGGGCTGTGTCTTTTCGAGTTCGATCGAGTAATCGTAAATGCGGTTGAAAAGAGCCGCAGCCTCGTCCAGTCTGCCCAAGCGCTGAAGTGCAAGACCCGTCCAGAACGTCATGTCAGACAAATCACGCACCGACATCTGCTGCAGATCGCGCTTCTCTTGTGCCGCATGGAGCCACCATAGACGCGCACTTTGATCGTCACCGCTGCGGTGAAACGACTCGCCAATCCAGTATTGGATGTCGCTCTGATTTGTGAACAGGTGCTTTGCCTCACTGAGGCTCTGGGGCGGCCGAAGTGCGGCCACAAATTGGTCTCGCGCTTCAACCGGGTCACCAAGATCGAGAGCTCGACGGCCCAGCAATAGCCGCGCGCGTACATACTGCCCGAGCACGAGGCCCTCACCGCCTTCCCAGGGTTGGAAGCGCCGGTTCAGCAGAAGGCGCAGTGCCTCATCCGGTTTGTCGACATGATTCAGTAGCGTCGCGACTTCCACGGACAAGTCATCGCGCGACTCGACCAGCATTGAATATTGCAACAGCTCGCTCAGGCGTTCCTGCGGAGACCGCCCTGTCCGCTTCCACAGCTGATCACGCTCATAGAGCACGCGCGCGTCGTGCCTGTTCGCGGCGAACGCAGCTTCGAAGCTGTTCAAGGCGCGGTCCGGATCGTGACGCACATTGAAGTAAGCAATGCCTAGATTGCGATGGACCGTCGCAAACGAGGAATTCAATCTGGCCGCGTTCTCCCACTGCAGAATGGCAGTCTCGTAACGCCGCTTGTCATACAGCAGGTTCCCAAGCAGGTATGGCGGCATCCACATAGACGGCACTTTCGTGATGGCCCATTCGAGAACGACAATCTCTTCGAGCCTGCTCGGGAAGCAATAGTCCACGCAAGATCTTGCCGCTTGGTCGAGAGTCTGCGCAGCGGTCGGGTCCATGAGCTTTTCTTCGACGAAAGCAAGCGTGAACAAGATCATGGGTACCGATCCATCGCGCGCGTTCACATCCGCGATCCGAAGCACCTTGCGCGCCTCTTCGTATAGTCCAGCTCGCATCAGGTCAAATCCAAGGTCGAGACACTCCTGGCCATTGGCGGGAACGATGCCTTTCTGCCATCGTGCGCCGATATCCAGTGGATCCATCGCGAGGATTTCTGCGAGGACCCGATCCGCGCCGGCAGAATCGCCCAGTTTGCGCGAGACGATGCTGAGAAGATTGCGGGCGTTCAGGTTGTCCGCATCCGACCTCAAGCTGCGTTGGAGGTGGTCGGCAGCGGTGCGCCAGTTCTGCCTGGTGGCATCGACTTCGGCAAGCGCAACAAATGCCGGCGCTCGCCAAGCTGCGTTCCATATGGCCTTGTAGAAAGCATCGTACGCCTCTATCTCCCGGCCCAGATACCTGCACGCGAGCCCCAGGTTGTAGAACGCCTCGCCGTCCCGCGGATTCGGATTAAGTGCGGACAGGCGGGCGATCGCGGCCTGGAAATGGTCGATTGCCGGCGCGAATTCACCACGGCGAAGATGCCAGAGTCCCAAGGCATTGTGTAAGCGCGATTCGTTGGGATCGCGACGGAGACCCTCTGCCCAGTACGACTCCGGCATCCGGCTCGCATGACGATACTGCTCAAGATGCAATCCCGTCAGATACAGTTCCTCGACGCTTTCAATTTCTTCAGGCAGCTTTGGCTCCTTCGCCACTAGCGGCGCAGTCGCGGGCTCGATCCGCGCAGCATCGTAGTCAATCACGACTCGCTCCGCTTCGTACACCAGAACACCTATTGCCGATGAATCGACACCGGGAGCAAGGGCTGATTCGATCTGAACCGGGCTTGCAACGTCAACGCTCCGATTCCAGCGCGCAGCTTCAACGCCGCCAAGTTTGAGAACGATTGTTGCGTTATTGAGGGGAGCGGTGACGCATAGCCCGATTCGCAGCGTATCGCGCTCCATCCTCACACTCAGGGCCGCATCTGTATTCGCCGCGACGGGCGTCCCGATTACACGAATCGGGTACCAGTTCTGCGTGAACGTCTTGGTCTCCCACGGAGCCAGATACGAGAAGTCCGGCTGATTGTCGGTGTACACGCCTGCCATCAACTCGATATAGGGTCCATCGTGGTCGGTCAGATTCCTATCCCACGCATAGCCAAACTCATGATTACCCCAGGTCCACTGCTTCTTACCCGGAGAGATGTGGTGATTTGCAACGTGAACCACACCGGCGTCCGCCTTGTGATCGTAGCCTCCAAAGAAATCCTGCTCTGTGCCGTTGACCATGTAGCTGGTCGGGACGGGGATATTCGCGTACCAACTCAGGTCGTTGGGCGGATAACTGCCGTCGGGCACAAACTGGCTTGGCATCTCATCCGCAGGCACGCCGTTTTGTGCGCGCTCGCCGTAGTCCACACCGTAATAACGGCCATCACTCCGCGGAAAGGAGGTCATCGCGCGCTTTGCGTGGTCCGCGACGTACCTGACGTCGGTGGGAAAGAAGGACTGATACTTCTCGTGCACTCGCGTGGCCGCATTGGCCCACCAGAGAAACGTTTGAGTAAACGGGCTGCGATTGTAGAGGCGGACTTTCAACTCGAAGACCGCCCGCCCAGGACGCAGGCAGACGCCGTGCATTCCCTTCATGCGCTGCATCGGATCGTGATCACTGCACCAGATGGTGACCGACCCATCCTCGGCTCTCTCGATCTCCGTTGTAACCGGCATAAACGTCGCCGGTCTGTGGTGTTGCGGCCAGTTGAATTCGACACCGCCGGAGATCCAAGGTCCGGCTAGTCCTACGAGCGCCGGCTTGATGACATTTTGGCGGTAAAAGAAATCGTAGCCGGTGGTCTTATCGAAGCCGACGTGGATGCGCCCTCCGATCTCAGGCAGGATCATGAGCCGGATGTATTCGTTTTCAATATGAAGTGCTTTCCACACCTGCGGGGCCGGCTCCGTCGCGATGTGATCAATGAAAGGTAGCGGATAGACCCTGCCGCTGCTACCCTGGTAGACGCGCCTTTCAAGGAACATCGGATTCCGCTCTGGTGCGCCAGGTGCATAGGTCAGGATCTCGACATCCTGCTCCCAGGCCTTCACTGGCCCGAGCTCTGCTTGAGGAGCTTCAAGCAGCAGGAGGTAAGGTGCGGCGAGTGGAGTTCCCTCTGCGGATTCCGGCAAGATTCAAGCTCCCAAGTTTATTGTCGACGTAGACAAAAGTTATCCGCTGCGAGGTGCATGTGCAAACCAGGGCGAAGTGCTGCACATCGGACCTGAGGCGGCGGCAATCGAATCAAAGAGAGAGCCCTCTTGTCGACCTTGTCTTCGCGACGTTTTACTTCCGAAGGTAACGAGCCTCTTGAATTGGAGCATTGCGACTCAACGGACACAACCCCGAACGCTGGCAGCCAGCATCAGCACTCTCCTTCTCGGGGACGATAGGGTTGGCTGGGAGGTCGCGGGAGTTGACCAGCGGCACGTGCTTTCGATGAGAGATTTCGGAAATCGGTATTGTGGAGACATTGTGAAGTTGCGCGGCAACTTTGCAGCTCAGTTGGAACCACTGGCCGCGCAACAAGTCTCGCCGGACTGCACCCGGATCGGGAAGCCCAATCGCCGAGCACGGCCTACCGCAGCCTCTTTGCCGACCGCCTTTTCCCTGCGTGCGTCCGCTTTGCAGCCTTTCTGACTTTCTTGCCGCGGGATTTGGAGGACGCCTTGACTCCGGCTTTAAGAGGCTCCAACAGCGGGATCAGCTTGTCGGCGATAGGGGAACCAAGGCCAGTGCAGGCGTCCCATCCTGGTCCCGCCGAAAAGCCTCCATTGTTGCCTTGCGTCACGTCGTTGAAGGTCGAAGCAGCCTTTGCTGCATAGATAGCTGGTTGGATGAAGCCAACCCTCGTACCGAGCTGCTGGTTAGCGACTGCCACGAGGCCGGCCCACAACGGAGCTACGGCGCTGGTGCCTCCAATCACGGATGTCTGACCGTCGACACGAATCGTGTACCCGGTTGTCGGATCCGCATCCCCGCATACATCCGGCACGCCACGCCCGCCTGTTTTTCCGCTCGGTCCTGGAACCTTCGCATTGGCCTGCCAAGGCGGCAAAGCAAAAACATTGCTCACTCCCCCGCCCGTCGCTCCCTCCTGGTTGGCCAGTTCGTTCCATACAACTTCTGAAACAATCGTCGTTGCATTGGCGTCCAGTTTTGTTCCTCCGCAAGCCAGGACGTGAGGACTCGATGCAGGAAAGTCAACGTTGTTGCCTTTGCCTCCGTCCGTCGCTCCGTCATCACCTGCTGCAGCCGTGATCGTGACTCCGAGCGCTGCTGCCGATTGGCACGCAGCATCCAATGCCATCAGCGACTGTTGGGTCCAACTCGACTCCGGTCCACCCCAACTAATCGAAAGCACGCTGGGCTTGTTTGTTGTGTCGTGTACCGCTGTCGTAATCGCATCGATGAAACCCTGGTCTGTGTTCGGAGCGAAATACACGACAACCGCCGCTCCCGGCGCGACAGAGGCAGCAACCTCAATATCGAGCATTACTTCGCCGTCAGAACTGCTTGCCTTAGATGGTTTATTCTTTCCGCCATCGACGAGAACGGATGAGATTACAGGCGCGGCCAGGCCCAGGGTCTTGAAATAGGCTGTGAGATCGGCTTGCCTATACCCTCCCCCGAGTTCGAGGATCCCGATAGTTTGACCGGCCCCGCTCGCCTTTGCGGGCCATCGGTATGCGGCCGCGACTTGCGGAGGTGTGTAGCTGGAAGGGGTGGCAACCCGATTCTGGCTAATACGAAGGTGTGGCTTGGCCTGAGGACGGTTATCAAGCCCGAGTACAGCCTCAACCACTCCCGTCAACGACAATGGCAGATGGATTCCGCCCTCGCGCACCCGGTATTCGCACCCAGCGACTGTCTTTTGATTCAGCTCGACGCCAAATGCCTTTTGCATGTCTGCTGCTGTTCCGGTTAACCGGATGGTTCTGCGTAACAGAGAATTCTTATCGGCTTCGGCTTTGAGATTGAACTCCCGCGCAAAAGCACGTACACGCTTCACCGCGTCAAGATCTGCGGCATGGTGCCTCTTGAATTCAGCCGGGGTCACGCGCACAGGACCGCTTGTCTTTCCGGCGCGCCGGTTGATTTTCAGCGGCTCGCTCCGCTTCACGATGACCGACACGGTCACTTTCGATTGAGCGGGAGTTGCCTTCACGTGCACCGCTGCGGGAGGTGGCGCCTTTTCGCTTCCGGCGAGGATCGCCCTCGGTTGCTCAGCAATTTTTGGAGTCTTCAACGAAGCTCTCTTCGTGCGAATCGATCTTGCCATTGCCAACCTCTTCCTGATTTTTAGCAGCTCATCCTAATCGCGGTCGGGATAGATTGTCCTGTACTCTCATGGTCCCCGCACGTCTGATCGCCGCTCATCCCAATATCAAGTTGGAAAGGGATGAAACCGCCGTTGCGTCCCGGACAAATCCGCCGATTCTGAGGTCAACTGGGTCGAAGCTCAAGGACAACAATTGGGACGGCACTGAAGGATGGAGTTGTCTTGATCGGCGGTCTTGCAGTGGAGAAAAAATACGGGGAAGTGAAGCCGCTATCGAGTCGAAAGTATCCGGCATCAATGGGATGTTGTCAAATGAATTCGGCGTACGCGAATCAAGAGAACTATGGTGCTGTCATTCGATGAACGCGGACGCGAAATTCGGTTCGAAATTCTCATAGGCGGCGCAACAATGAATTGCGATGATTGCACCGAAGGACCGCGCAAGAGTTCCAAACGATGAGGGTAAAAGTTGCGAAAGCACTGATCCACGCGATAGACTCGGGGCCCTTACAGACGAGATCAAAGCTTCGAAAAGCGACATCACAGGAGAAAACTAGATGAGCAAGAAAATTATCTTGTGTGCAGACGGTACCTGGAATACTCCACACGGCCCATCCGAATTGCCTCAAGACACGAATGTTCGCAAAATCTATCTACTCTTGTCCGACGATCCATCGCAGTTGAAATACTATGACAGCGGTGTCGGCACGGATGGCACTCCGTTCGAGCACTTCTTCGGTGGCGCAATGGGGGATGGCCTGTTCGAGAAGGTCCAGGACGGCTACGAGTTTCTGTCGTATGTGTGGGATCCGGGTGACGAGATCTTTATTTTCGGATTCAGCCGCGGTGCTTATACGGCGCGCAGTCTCGCGGGCATGATCGCCTTTTTCGGTGTGCCCAACAAGAATCTCGACAATCAGACTGTTCACAACATTTTCTGCGCCTACCGTTTGACAGACCATGCGCAGCGCATTGCCGCCAAGACCGCACTGGCCGCACAATACGGCTTGATGGATGCACGCGTTCGCATGGTGGGTGTGTGGGACACGGTGGGAGCGCTCGGCGTACCTGGCCATTTATTTAGCAACTTCGACCAGGCAAAATACGGATTCCTCGATACGACATTGAACCCTTGTATTGAGAACGCTTACCACGCGATCTCAATCGATGAACGCCGCGCATCTTTTCTTCCGACCTTATGGACCGGACCAGATGGCGCTCCACGTGCCAATGACGCCCAATTGCAGCAGGTATGGTTCCCTGGGGTGCATTGCGATGTGGGCGGCGGCTACGCCGAGAATCAGCTTTCCAATATCACGTTGCGCTGGATGGTGGACAACGGCAAAGCTTGCGGCCTCACGTTTGATGAAACCGCGCTCGCTGCTTGCTTAAGCCCCAAACCATTCAACCCGCTGGGTGTGGCGCACGATGAATGGAAGTTGATTCCCTGGGGTCTGCCAGAGCACCGCACCGTACCTGCGAACGCGGTCATGTCGAATACAGTGAAGCTGCGGGTCGCTGGCATGCCGCAATATCGGCCAGGAAATCTCAACGGGCAGTCCGCCGACGGCTACCAACCGTTCAAAGTGATCCCGGACAACGAACTTTGATCGTGCTCCGATCGCTGCTTCAGTCAGAATCTACCGAGAAAGGCGGCCCGGGCCGATTGCCCTGATGCCTGCCACGCTTTCATTATTTCGTAAACGATCGTCGTCCCGTAGGTCACGGCAATCCAGACCATGACTGCCTCGATGGGCAGCCCTGCCCATGCGCCGATAAAGATTCCCATCATTTGCGGCTGCTGGTAACCCCACCATTGATAGGGCACGGCGAGCGTCGCCTCCCAAAATAGACTGATCAGCAAAATCATGAAAATTGTCAGACTAAATGCGCGCCAGTTGATCAGTCGTCGCGCCGCATGAAACAGGCTTGCCGAAGGAACCATACCACCCAGAACCAGTACGATGAAGTAGCCGGGAAGCCCTTTTGGCGAGGAGGAATGCAGACTCTTGTACAGCATTCCCATCGCGATCAAAACGATCCCGACGAACAGCGATGTTGGATGGAACCTGAGCAGCCGTTCAAGTGGCTGCGCTTCGCCTGCCTGTCTCTGGACGGTATAAGCGGCCAGCCAGTATTCGTCGAGCCATACATACAAAAGAAGAACGGCTAGGAATCCTGTGAAGTAGAAGACATACTCTTCGACGGGCACAGGACCACCAATCGCCGGTGCACCCAATCCGATAGTTGCACCGGGATTGTTGAATTCAAAGAAGCGGTGGGCAAAGAAAAAGTCGAGCCCGAACCCAATCGGCACGAGAACCCAGATCGTTCGCCAGAATGCACGTCGTGGAACTCTGATGTGCTCGTTTAGAAGAAACCACGCTCCGATAACGAGGACCGGAAGGATGAACAGCAGCAGGCTCCAGGTGTAGCCGAATGGCGTTGGATTCGAGGTTGAGATCTTGATGGTTGCCGGAATTCGTACGGTGTGCAAGGTGATCCCGACCGGAATCGCGACGACCGCGAGCATCATGGCAACGATCCAAGCACTTAATTTTGGATTGGGTGATTGGCCTCGCATTCGTTTGAATCCCTCGCAGAGCCGCTATACGCTCACCTCTGCTTTCTCTGTCGACCAAAACGGGGTCAGATTACCGTGACCGTCTCCGACAGTCATTGCAGTGCTCAAATGGCTACCTTCAGGCAGACTCCGTGGATCCATCGTCTGCTTGAAACAGAGACTCTTCGGTCTGCCGTCTTCGCAGAAGCCCGGCTACGACTGCGCCGCCGGCGCGATCCCAAAGATCAAATTGAGCTGCAGCGCTCGTAAAGTCTCCCGCATTTAGATTGCGCAGCATCGTCGATCCCTTGAAAGCTCCTATGCCGAGGTTGAACACAAAATCGACGAGCGCATCGAACTCCTGCTGGGAGATCTTCACCGTCACCAGGGTGTTGACACAGACCACGGCGATTCCAACATCCTTCGCGAGCAGTGCTTGTGCCTGCGCCGGAGTGATGGTTCGCCCCGAAACGACGTCCGGCCCTGTGTGACCGTAGCCGATCGTCCAAACGCCAACTTGATCTCGATAGGCGGCGGAACGGAATCCTTCAAACTTCTCCGTCAGTGACAGGCCGTTGGCGCTGTAGGTCAGATTGTTGATGCCCATACTGGACCTCCTTGATTCGATGCAATGCCCGTTCGAGAGAGAAGAACAATCCTTGAATGGACTCCATCGCTTTTCTCGGGTCGACAAGAGATTCGCGAAATGGATTTAACGTGCGGCGCCTTATGATCCATCGCGCGAACTGCGGCGGAAAGCGGAAGGCGCCTTCTCCGACTGGAGGAAGTGACGAAAAGTCTAATGCACGGCGTTGTCACTGCCAAGTGAAAACGTTCTGACATTCGCAATTGAACCAAGTGTGCGCGGAGAGAACAGTCGGAGCGTGTCCCAGGGCGAAGCGAGGTTTCCTCCGCGTGGATCGTGCGCTGCTGGCCGGATTGACGCGACGGGCGGGTACAATGCATTCGAACGAAGAGCATAGAAGGAATCAACAAGAGCGCAGATGAAAAGAATTCGTATTCCCGGAATCGTGGATATTGCCAGTTCAGAGGATGCCGCGGAGATCGAGGCCCTGGCGCGCGATCCAAAACTCGATCGCGCGTATGCAGACCACTCCATTTCACTGAACGGACAAGTTATCCAGCGTGTACTGGGCACATTGCAAATCAATGGCAAGCCGTTTCCAACCGTCGCGCCTCGATGCGCCGAAGGTCGTGCGGCCGCGCAGGACGCCCTCTGGAAGCGCCTCAACGCGCTCGCATCCGCTTACTCGACGGGGCCAGACGAACTCGAAAATCTCGCTGCTTTTGTGCGCGGCGAAGGATCGGCCGACGCGTGCGGCCCGCTCGTTCAACAAGTGGTGGGCAGGCTGTTTGCACCCACCTTCACTGCCACTCAACAGAGCTGGAATGCCGCGCTGGTACTCGATCAAGCAACACGCACGTTGAATCTTCCGCAGCTTGCATGGTGGTCGTTGACAAAGAAGGTGGATCGCGCAAAACAGCTTTTGTCGGACATGGTCGGCGGGGATCCAGCTTCTGTACATGCGATTGGCGTTGCGCTCCACAATATCGTGAGCGGCGTCGTCTTGATGCGCCAGCTCTACGCAAATCCCTCAAGTCGAGCCGCCCTCTCGCCTGAAGCGGCTGGTACTCGATGCCTTTTTGCTCCAACAACCTTGCTCCGACAGCCGACTGAAACCTATTCTTCAGCCAGTGGCGACCTTCAAGCTGGAACGCTCGTGTTGCTCAACCTCCAGGCGGCGAACGCAAAAGCCCCCAATCCGGATTTAGCATTTTTGCGCAACACCTGGAGTCAGTGCCCAGCAGAACAGTGGGTTCCATCGCTCCTGAAGGGAATCTGGACTCGGGCTTGCAATTTGCAGGCACAGGGGGAAAGCTCTACCCATTCTGCCGGGGGCAACGACTGAGAATCTACGAAGCTCAGAATTGCCGTCGCAAATCCTCGCGAATCGACAGCACGAATCTGCTTGCGAAACGAGATTACCCACGATTCGATCGATGGAAATAGCCCTTGACAATGTTGATTGGCCTTGACAGATTCTTAGATGCCGTTCAAAATTCCCAGGCAGCCGGCTTCTCCCTCGTTGCTCCATTTCGTCGGCCCATGCGTTTCAATTGCCAAGGTCCAGATCATTCGCTGGAAAACAGGATCCGTAAGAATACGGAAATGCGCTTGCGTGTCGAACGATGCGCGGGGCGACTGATCTCGCGCTGTTCACTATTGGGCCGAGCAAAGTCGATTGGGGTCGACATTCCACTTTGGCCTTCTGAGTCTGCCGTTGGCGTTGAAGTGAAACGGAAGGGCCGTGCAGAAGGAACTTTCCCAGAGATCCGGTAGGAGATCCAGGAGAACTCTTTCTTCGCGCGTTGCCCGATCGTTGACTCGGTCGTCGAACGGGTGAATCGATCCAAGACGCAAAACCAGGTCAAAGGCGGATTCACCATTCCCACTTCTTTGTGTCGGAGCCATGCAGGTTGTGGGACGGGTTTCGCCGATTCTCGGAGGATTTAGAATGTCTCGCTTTTCGCCCCCTATCGTGCTCATCGCTGCAAGTTGCATTCTTATTGCACAATCCTTTTGCGCATTCGGTCAAAGCACTTCTCCGGCACCGTCAGGCAAGCAGCTGGAGGTCAAATCGCTTGAGGCCTGCGCTCAGGCGGTCGCTGGTCAATTCGCTCTATTGAAGATCCCAACTGACCGCAGTTTGCGATTCCAAGGCAAAGTATCCGAAGCAGCGGCCCTGTGTCGTGGGGGTGAACAGGCGCTCCAATTCCGCGGAACCCCGTGGGTCGATTGGTCCAACTATTGGGGCACTGGAGATATGGCATCGCTACCGACCGGTTTTCTCTCGTCCAAGGCGCCGGCTCAGCGCGGCGTTGTGGGGGCGCTCCTGGACCTGGAACTGCAGCGGGTCGAGTTGATCAAGTTCAATCTTTTCGACAACCAGGGAACATATTCTGCATACGTTCAGGGGCGCGACGGCGTCAGCGGTTCTGCTCTGAAGGTCTGGCCGGAGATGAGACTTGCGCCCACCAATCCCTCCTACGGTGACGTCGGCGGCGATGGGCCGCAGGAGTGCAAAGGGGATTTGATTCGCTGGCGTACCGTCACCGGGATTTGCAACGACATATTGAATCCCGCCATGGGCTCCTCTGGCATGTTGTTCGCGCGTAACGTAGAACTCGATGCATCTTTTCCAGATCTTGGATTGAACGAGTTAACGCGGAATCGACATGGAAACAGGCTTTCGCTTCTGGAGCCCGATCCTCAAGTCATCAGCCGCCGTCTTTTTACGCGTGTCCAGTCTGACTCCGCAAAATGCCAGGACGGGTATGGTTTGCCGCAGGATTCGAAAGACGCGCACTGCGACTACAAGAAGGCGCCGTTCTTCAATGTGCTCGCCGCATATTGGATCCAATTCATGACTCATGATTGGTTCTCGCATCTAGAAGAGGGGCACAATCAACAGCAATATATGAAGGTGGGTTGCGAGACAAAACTCGTCAACAACGTTGAGCAGCCGCTTACCCCCGAAGACATTGAGCAGTTAGGTTGCCGTCCTGACGACAGGATTGATAAGGGCTATGTAGCCCAGGATTCAGCGCCCAATACCTTCAGTCTCGGCGGCAAGACCTATCTCGTGCGAGCGCCGAAGACCATGAGCAACACCAGCACGGCCTGGTGGGATGCTTCGCAACTCTACGGATTCGATGGCACATCGCGTCAGCGGGTGAAACGCGATCCTGTCGATCCGGCTCGACTGCTTTTGGTCTCCGTGCCCGGTCAAGCCGGCCCTGGGTATTTACCAGTTTTTGGCGCGAGTGACCCCATTAATCCCGAATGGGCTGGACAAGAAGCAGCTGGCTTTCCAGACAATTGGACCGTTGGTCTCAGCTTCCTGCACAACTTGTTTGCCAGGGAACACGATTCGTTTGTTACGGAATTCCGTCGCATCGCGGCGCAGAAGCCCAACGCTGATTGTGGACTTCGCGATCCGGCCAAACCCAAACAGGTCATCCGCTATCGTGATGTTACCCCCGATCAGCTTTTCGAAATCGCTCGGCTGGTTGTTGCTGCTGAGATCGCCAAGATCCACACGATCGAATGGACGCCCCAGTTGCTCTATAACGAGCCGCTCTACCTGGGGATGAATGGGAACTGGAACGGGCTTCTCGGTGCGAATGGCGGATTGCTGTCGAAAGCCTTGAGCAGTGTTGTGGTCGCGAACTTCGGCACATCCACTGACGCAGCAAAGGCGACGGAATGGTATTCAGTGTTCGCGTCCGGCCCCGGAATCTTTGGATTGGGCAGCAAAGTCCCCGGATACAACATTACCAATCCGAAATACACCAACGGAGGAGTCAACCATTTCGGAGCGCCTTTCAATTTTCCTGAAGAATTCGTTTCGGTGTACCGGCTGCATCCACTCGTACCAGATTTGCTCGAGTATCGAGATTTGACAGCCGATCCCAACAAGATCGCGAAGCGGATTTCGGTGGTGGAAACATTCCAAGGCAAGGCGACCGCCTACACCCACTCCATGGGTCTCGCAAACTGGGGATTGACGCTCGGCCGCCAGCGTTTGGGGCTTCTCACCCTTCATAATTCGCCGCTCTTCCTGCAAAACCTGAAGATTGGCCGGCTCGATAGCAAGACGCAACAGATTGACGTTGCTGCGCTCGACATCATTCGCGACCGGGAACGCGGTGTTCCACGGTTCAACGAATTCCGACGCCAGTACGGATTGCGCCAGCTCACGAGTTTCGATGACTTCATGGATCCCGGGGTAACGCCGGGTTCACCCGACCAATTGGAACAGCAAGCCACGGTGCAAACGGTTCGCGAGGTGTATGGGCAACATGTCTGCGATGCGTCGAAAGTGATTACTGATGCGCAGATCAATGACGATAAGTCGCCCATCAACGACTGCCTCGGCCATCCCAACGGAACGCTGATCGATAACATCGAAGATGTTGACACGGCCGTAGGCTACCTCGCCGAATACAGGCGCCCGCATGGATATGCAATTTCTGAGACACAATTTGTGGTCTTCATTCTCAACGCCTCTCGAAGACTTTTCAGCGATCGGTTCTTCACCTCATGCTTTCGTCCAGAGTTCTACACAACGCTCGGCATCGAATGGGTCAACAACAATGGCCCAGGCCCGGCCAGGATGGAAAAGGGCACACCCAACGGGCACAAACAACCTATCTCTCCGATGAAACGCATGCTCATGCGCAATATCCCAGAACTCACCCCAGAGCTCGATAGCGTCGTGAACGCGTTCGATCCGTGGGCGCGCGATCGCGGCCAATACTACAGCCTTGCGTGGAAGCCGCGACCTGGAGCCGAATCAGACGATTCTTTCGCGAAGCAATAAAAAACGGGGGACGGAGATGAATCGTGAAACGTTTAGCCAGTTCGTTACACCATTGGTCTGAGGCTGCTCCTGTGAGGCAGGGGAACGGCGTCTGCCTGCATGATCATTGGGGAAGCTCGCTATCGACGCCCGAGTCTTGCTGACGCAGGCTCTGAACGGATTTGACACGTACTTTGAACCTGAGGAGACTTCATGAGCACAAACACTGTGACGAACTGGTTCGGCAACATTGTTTCGCATCCCGCCGTGATCGTCGATGCACAATCGGTGGATGACATTGTTGCGGTCCTGAAAGACCCCGCGAAATATCCCTCGCCGGTTCGAGCCGTCGGATCCAATCACTCCACGGCACCATGCGGAGTCGCCGAGGGGGGCACACTGATTCGAATGAAAATGAACCAGATCCTCAGCATTGGGCAGGACACGCTCACCGTCCAGGCTGACGCTCTGCACAGTGATATGGCGAAATTACTCCAGGCGAAGAATCTGCAGTTCTACGTCAACACAGAGATAGGGAGCTTATCCGCAGGGAGTGCATCGTGCGCGGGAACAAAAGACGCATCGTTTGCCGGAGAGTACGGCCAAGTTGGATCGTATGTCACCGGCGTCAAGATGGTGCTGCCCAGCGGAGATCTTCTCGAAGTCACCGAAGACGCCCAGCCGGATCTGATGCAGCAAGTGCGATCGAGTTATGGCCTGTTTGGAATCGTCTACGAGGTCACATACAAAATCAAGCCATTGACCCCGATGCACGTCCACCACACAACCTACAGCATCGCGGACTTTGTTGCAGCGCTACCCGATCTTAAAGCGCTCGGCTATTCCATGATGTATTACATTTTCCCGTTTGAAGACAAGATCACAGTTGAGTTCCGCAAATACAATCCTGGGGCCACCGGAGAACCAAACCATGCGGCATGGGCGTTAAGGAACTACATCTGGGGTACATCGGGGCCCAAGTTCGGCCACGATACGGAGCAGAATGTCTCCGTCCCTTCGATTCGTTACGGGATCATTGATGCCTTCAATGCGGCTTGGCGGCTGCAATTAGAAACGATCGTCTCAAGCGATTACACGCTGCCTCCCGCCCAGATCATTCAATATCCACCGGTTTCGAATGACAGCCGCTACACCTTCAGTCTCTTCGCCTTTGCCGAAGACGACTTTCCTGCGGCACTCACCAGTTTCTGCAAATTCTGCAAAGACTATTACGCAAAGAATGGATATCGATCCAACCTGCTTTATGTGGGATATCGGATCGCACAGGATCAGAAAGCGCTTCTCTCCTATTCCTATGACAGCACGGTGATGACGCTCGATCCAGTCTCGACTGCTAATGCCGGGTGGGAAGACTTTCTCACAACTTATAACCAGTTCTGCGTGGACCTGCATGGCAAGCCGCTGCCCAATCAGACTCCCGGCCTGACCGCCGCAATGATGCAAGGTGCCTACGGAAATCGGTTAAAGATTCTTCAAACAACTCGCCAAAAGTATGACCCGCAAGACAGGTTGCTGAATGACTATTTTCGCGCGTTGCTCTCGTAAGCGGACCAGACGAACCGGTGTGATCCGGGCACTGAGTTGGGTGCTTGTGCTTGCTGCGGCCTTGGCGCTGCTACAGCAGATCAACGCACAGGCTGTTGTGGCATCTTCTCCGCTGATCTCGATCAGAGTCTGTCCGGGTGCATTTCCAACGGACCTCGAAGCGACAGATTGCAGGTATACGCCGTCGCAGCGGGCTCTCGATTTTGTCTCCGGTTCGGTTACCGATCAGGCTGCGTTGGGAGCAGTTGTATTTGGGCTCGGCGCCCAAGTGATTCAGTCCCCTTCTGAGTGGAAGCGCACCTGGGGAGGCTATGGGAGACGTGTCGGTTCGCGCTACACGCAAGCGCTGGGCAAGGGCGCCGCACAATATCTTTTCGGATTGATGCTCAACGACGATCCGCGTTTCCTGGCCTACCAGAATGATCCGTCGGTCCTTGCTCGGCGGAGAACGGCTGTTTCGGCGCTGACGGCGCGTAGTGTTTCAAGCGCCACTTCGGCAGCCTCGGGCCCGCCAGTGAAGAGTCTTGATGCGCTCTCGCATGACGGTTGGCAGCGCTTCGGCCACGCATGGTACGACGTAATCACGGTGCGCCGTTCTACCACAGAGGGAAATGGCCGTCGCATTCCTGCGATCTCACGTTTTGCCGGCGAGGCCGCCGGAGCCTACGCAGGCTATCCCTGGTATCCAGGACAGGAGAACACCTTCTCGCAAGTGGGCCAGCGCGCAGCCGGCGCATTTGGTACCGCCGTGCTGTCAAGCTTTTACACCGAATACAAACCGGAAATCACCAACCTGCTGGGAGCCGTCTTTCGGCGCGGCAGACAGGCGAAATCCAATGCGGGAAACAATCCATGAAACGGATGAAGTTGATTTTGCTGGCAGGACTTCTGCTGCCGTGTCTTGCGGGATGCCACGTGGCCTTGCAGCCATACCGGTTACAACATTCTGCTATCGAGGTCCCGCCACCGCCGAGCTCTCTCACTGCATCCGCGGCGACAAATGCGCCGGCAAAAGATTGCGTCGATGCAAAGTCGCCCATCTGTCTCGCCTTTATCGAAGTCGATGACATGGGCGAACTCTTTGATAAGAGCGAGTTGGATACTGCGCTCAGAATGATTCGACAGGCCAATGACGTGGCCAAGAGCGAGCCCGGGCAGTCCGATCCTATCGTGATCACGTTTATCCACGGATGGAAGAACAATGCCAGCATGGAAAACGACAACGTCAAGGGATTTCAAGCCGCATTGCAAGAAGTGTATGCACGCTTCAAAGGATCCCATCGCGTGTTGGGAATCTATATTGGCTGGCGCGGCAATCTCGTTCACAGTTACTTCCCAGTCGCGCAGCAGTTCTCTTACTTCAACCGCGAGGCGACGGCGATTCGTATACCCGGAGCCATGTTATCGAGCACGCTTACGGAGATTGCTACGAGGACCCACGAAAACCCCAGGGCCCTTGCGATCTTTATTGGTCACTCCTTTGGCGGACTACTGCTTGAGCGCACGTTGAGTGAAACCACAGCCAGTCAAATCGCGGAGGCATCGATTTATACCCAGGAAGCCAAGGGTACTCAAGACGCAAAAGAAGGTAGCGAAAAGACGCTGGCAGCGAAGCTCGCGGTTGATTCGCGCGCCGATCTCGTCATCTATATCAATCCGGCTGGCGCGGCCACTGAAGCCAGGCAAATGCTCGATTTCCTCACATTTAACCGGTATACCTACCATCCGCTCCATGATTTCGGTGTGGATGGCCAAACCGACGAGGATCCGGAGCGCCCTTTGTTTGTCTCGCTCACCTCGACTGCCGATTTAGCTACGAAGGTCGCACTTCCGATTGGTCACGGGTTGCCCTACCTTGGATTTAAATCGAACGGCAGCTTCCGCGAATTGAGCGAAGAGCCGAATAAGAAATATAACCTGGCCTGCTTTGACCCCCACAACTCAGAACATCAAACATGGACGTTGACCACGAAAGCGCAGGGTGCCGTTTCGCAAGGTTCGTACTATCTGAGTAGCGCGCCACACATGCAGATTCTGCAAAGCCATGTGATGTTAAAGTCTGTCGGAGCGAACCAGATGCGCGTTTCATCCACGGGGCAAACAATATCAATTGAAGATCCAGAAGCCATTGCCAAGTGCGATCGAGATCTCTTCAACAAGCAAAAGCTAAACGTGGTCAGCACCTTCAGGCTTGCGGATACCCAGGCCTGTTTCGCGGTTCAGGTCCGTCCGGATCGTTGCAACGGCACGCCCTACTGGTTGATGGAGATCGACCCTGACGTGGTGCCTGACCATAGCACGATCTTCACGCAACGGTTCATTTCGTTCATCATTGACACGTTCTTCGCGCCCAATGGAAAGGCTCTTCAACGCTTGAACCCGCAGCTCACCGTTGGCCGGTAGACAGCCGTGTCCACGGCACAGAAGCGGTAGTAGCTTTGTGAGTACCAATTGAGTTCGCTCCCAACGCTGTCGTTGATTCGGAAGAGACGCCAGAGTAAACTAGGATCCCTCAGCCAGACATAGATTATTTACGGGGCCAGAAGCTGAGATTCCTGCTGGCTTGCTCTCGCTTGAGGAGGTCGCTCTGCGCTCCATTTTCATCAACTATCGCAGGAGCGATTCGGAGGGAGAGGCGGGTCGACTATTCGACGACCTGGCGCTCAACTTCAGCGACGAATCTGTGTTTATGGATGTCGCGGCGATCGAGCCTGGACGCGACTTCAGGAAAGCAATCGATCAGAGCGTAGCCAATTGCAGTGTCCTGCTGGCAGTTCTTGGGTTGGAATGGCTCGAGGCAAAGGATGCGGCAGGTACGCGTCGTCTGGATGACGCGAATGATTTTGTTCGAGTCGAACTCGCGTCAGCTTTAAGGCGGGATATTCCCGTTGTACCGGTGCTCGTGCGTGGAGCGAAGATGCCGCGTGCTGAGCAGTTACCCGACGACTTGAAGGAACTGGCTTACCGAAACGCAGTGGAATTGACACATGCGCGTTGGAAATCAGATGTCCAGGTGCTGATCCAAGCTTTGCGCCCCTTCATGGGCGAGACGCCGGCAAGGAACGCCGAGATAAGCAAATTGGCAGCGGACCCGAGGCTTGGGACTGTCGCGACGCCCGGGTCCACGGAGCCGGGCAATACCGCGACTACAGTTTCGTCAATCGATACGCACACTCTAGAACGGATCAGCAGAGAATTGGCAGCCTATATCGGTCCGATCGCGGAAGTTGTCGTCAAGCGGGCCGCCCGGCGTTGCTCCTCGGCAGAGGACCTTTGCGCGACCGTCGCACAGGAGATCGAAGTCGAGTCGAACCGTGTGAAGTTCTTACGATCCTGCGGAAGCTAACGAGTTCTTACTCTTCTTCAAACATCTTGAGCGCCTTGGCCAGGCTCACCTGCATCCGGTTGAAAGAGGACGCAACGGTTGCGATCTCGTCTTTGCCCTGAACCCGGACCGGAGGCACATTTTTCTCGCCTCGGCTCACGCGGTCCGCTGTATCTGAAACGATCCGTAGCGGGCGAATCACGAACCAGTACACGCCGGCATCAAGCGCCACCAACGCCGCAATCATCGTGATGGCAAGAAAAAGGAGCAGTTGATGATACGCTCGATCCGCATCGGCCATCGGCACCGAAAGAGGCACCGACACAATCTGCGCTCCTATGATCGCGTTTTCCTTCCAACCGAAACCGTTCGCTGACCCGTAGACAGTGAGAAGTGCTTTGGGCGCTGCAGCCGGCGTGCTATGACATTCCAGGCAGGCCTTCGCGGCCACGATTGGCTTGGCAAGATAGAGCGCGGGGCCCATCGGCGTATTTCGCTGGCCTGTCCTCTCCCGGTCGTCGCGATGATCGCGCAACCAGTCGATAATGTCGGTCTCCCAACCTGTGGCCCGGTCTTCAGGGTTCGTAGGGTTGAGCGCGGCTTCTTTATAGGCGTAGTCAGGATAGTATTTCCGCAGCTTGGCGAAAGTGGTGGTCGCTCCGTAGGACGGGACGGTTTCTGGAAGGAAGCGCACCTTGTGCCGCGGATTCTGCTGGAGTAATGGCGAGACTTCGTCGGAAGTATAGTCGCGCACGGATTGTGCGCTGGCCATCATGAGCCGCTCTTGCGCCTGCACCACCTCGCTCGCATTCCCAATCAAATAAGATCGAGCGACCTGAGAAATGAGGAACCCGCCCGCTCCAAAAACAACCAGGAAGATCAGATTGAACTTGGCGAGAAGCTTCATGCATGCCCTTTCAATCTCAATGGAGACAGATTCTGGAAAGTGGGAAGTCCCGCATAGTTATAGCACTCTGCGAGTAAAAAGTAACAGCAGCTTCCCCAGTGACCCCAAAAGGTCCCGTTCCTAGCCCCAGCGCCAGATCTCAAAGGAAGGAATTACATTCTTCCGGTGGGGAATGTCACGAAACAACAGGCGGCGCAGTGTTCCCCTGCTCTTTTGACGATTGCTGCTGCACCGATGCCCACTGTGCGTGCTCCTGCGAGACGGTGGATTCGACGCGCTCTGCGAGAAGTGCGCGCGGATCTGGAGCGGTGGCGTAAGGGCCGGCTTTGGCAAGATAGACGAACTTCTCATGCTTCAGAGCTTCACAGGTCGAGCGATAATTGGTCCAGTTTTGCTGGTATTGGTTGAGGTGGAGCAAGCCTTCAAGAATCGTGATCAGCACGCCGAGTCCGCCGGTCACCAATTTATCGCCGGGATAGTTTAAGCCGGCGAGAAATGGGATGGCAGCGGCTCCCAATATTTCAACGACTTTGACCCGTTTGAAGATGCGTTGCGCGGACCGGCTCTTCTTGTCGTACCAATCGATCTGATCTTCAAGGCGAGCGTAGATCGGGTCCAATTTCGGATCGGGGACCGGGATCACCGGTTGAATTGCAGTTTCAGGCATCAGAAAAGCCTCGTAATGAGCCGGCAACGTTGAATCACAGTGCGTTCTGCGACCCTTGCCGGTGTCTTCAAACTCGCAGCGATCTTAGCACAAGAATGAACATCTGAATCTGCAAAGACGACCACGGAACCCATCGCTATAACCCGTGTAAGCGGCCATCTTCCGGGCTCCTTGAACTAACTTGAATTTGTAGGGAGGGATCGCGTGCAGAGGGTGAACTATCGAATCCTTCCCTCAACGATTGCGGCGATCAACCTATAAGTCCGATGGTATGATGCCGACAGCCGATTCTGGTTTTCGGAAGGAACATGGTCTCCCCTCCCATTCTTTTGACGGCGGATTTCTGTCTCGAGGTCGTCGTCGGAGCTACTCCGCATCCTGATCGTTTCTCGAAGACGGACGATCCAACCTCGAAGAAGCTGTTCGATCTCGGTGTCGTCGATGCGCTCAGCTCAGCATTGTTTGTGCAGAACGTGAAGAAACGCATTGTGCCGTGGCATATCGCCGACTCGAGCCTTCTCAGTTCCCGAAGCGCGACTGTGCAGCAAGCGGCAGATTCGTTGCAGACCGGCGCGCTCTCAGACAAGACACATGATGCATAGGGGCTCCTCTGTTGCCTTACTGCTTGTCGCGTCTACGCTTGCAGGCGGTCAAACCGATTTCACCTTGACCGGCATCGTGCCCGAAGCGGGTGGTCGAACCGCATTAGACGTAAACTACGCAGGTACATTTCCAGACGATCCATCCGCCTATCTGAGCAAAGACGCTTGGCGAGTCTGGGTTCGAACACCGAACGAGGTGAATCCCAAAGAAGTTGAGGTGACGGCCGTCGAAAGGATCGTGAGCGCGAAGTTCACGATCAATAAATTGCGGCTCGAACTATCGGGAGATGTGCCGGCCGGCAATGACATTGTGGCTTCTTCCTGGCACGCGTTATTCAACCCATCCAAGGCATCGGGAATTGAAGGCCTTTCGTTCGATTCCACAGTCAATGTGGCGATTGAGCCGGCCAAATCGCAAGGCAAGTCGGCCGCGAAACCGCGATGCGACAACGCTCCTCCCGCTCCCACGCCGTATTTCTGCGCGCCGAGTGGAGGTTCTCCGGCAGACGTAAGTCTGAGTGGAAGCTTACTGGCCGGCGGAGGGACAAAACCTATCTATACATTCGAGCTGAAAGGCGGGCTCTATAAGCGGGAGGACGTGTCGAACTTGCTCGGGTTTCACCCGGGTGTTACTGGCACGGTCGAGGTCAATCAAGATGCTCAGCCGCCCAACAACCGAACCACCGTCGATCCCGATTCGATTACTGCGGCGCTCGCTCTTCAGCGTCTCGTTCCGCTCGCGAAGCACAGAGCAGGAATATACGGCCTTCAATTCGATGAGGCGCTCCCCGGCGGAGAGTTCTCAAGAACCGATCCATCGAGCAATATCATTTTTCGATCCAGTTTGCTCTTCGGATTTGCTTCACTTTCTTCACGAAAGCATCCATCGCTTTATGGAACGATCTATCCCGTCGTGGCAATCGAAGCGGGCAAGAACTTAAACAAGCCGCATACGATCTCTTCGATCCCAATTGATTTGAGCCGCTACAACGCTATCTTCCGCGGCGTCGTGGGTTCAGATGCGGTGTTCGCCGTGGCTTCTGCGGAGCGTTCATCCGACGTATTTTCTGTGAGTGGCAGCTATCGCGTTCGCCTGCCCGCCTTTGACGAACCGATTGTTGAAACGCTGCACCAGGTCACCACAGTCTCCCTTACCGCAAAACCGCGCAACTGGATCCAAGCGAATGTGAACTATGCTCCGTGGGGATTCAAGTACTTGTCGCTCAACGCGAAGTATGAATATGGAGAACTGCCTCCCCTGTTCACGTTGGTCGATCACCAATTTACGATTGGCTTTACTCTCCAGGCAGTGCAAAGCGGCAAGCCTGGTCTCGTGTCGGTTCCCCAATGATGACGAGGTTGCTCGCTCGCGCGGGTGCCGCGGCACAACCGCAATCCATGTTCTTAGATTCTGGCATCCTGCGGAGGCGAATTGACCGACTTAAGATATAAGGCGTTCATGTCGTACAGCCATTCCTCGGATGCGAAACTGGCTGCGTCGCTGCAAACGTCGCTGAGTCGGTTTGCGAAACCGTGGTATCGGATCCGCACGATGCGCATTTTTCTTGATAAAACCAGCCTCTCGGCAAATCCGGCCCTGTGGCCGACGATCGAAGAAGCTCTCGGCCAGTCTGAGTACTTTATGCTCTTAGCGTGTCCCACGTCGGCGAACTCGCGTTGGGTTCAGCAAGAGGTTGATTGGTGGTTGCAGAACAGGACCGCGGAAAAGCTCATCCTTTGCCTGACAGATGGAGTCATACTTTGGGACAACAAGGTCGGAGACTTCGACTGGGAAAAGACCAATGCGATCCCGGTTAGCCTGAAGGGTAGATTTGCCTCAGAGCCGCTCTACGCTGACTTTCAACCTTCCAAATCAGCGAGCAAGTATTCAAAAACCGATCCCATTTTCCGAGATGCGCTCCTCGACATCGCTGCACCTCTGCTGGGACGGCCCAAAGATGACTTGGATGGAGAAGACATTCGTCTTCATCGCAAAGCGGAGCAAATTGCCTGGGCGGCAGGATTGTTCATCGTTGTCCTCGCTATCCTTGCGGGAATCGGCTTAACGACGGCACATCAACGTCAGAAGATTGCTGCTTCGCGCGCCCTGGCATCCGAAGCTATCTCTCATGTAGACGACCGATCGCTGGCGCTGCTTTTGAGTATCGAATCGCGCGAGATTGCCGATACGGTCGAATCGAAACGGTCGCTGCTGACTTCGATACAGCGTTTGCCGAAAGCCGAGGCATTTCTCTGGGGCCATACGGATGCAGTCACGAAAGCAGTCTTGAGTCCTGATGGACAAACTGTCCTGTCTGCCGGCTGGGACGATCGCATCCTCTTATGGAACGCCGCAACCCATCAACCGATCAGCCAACCGATCGCGGCTCCGAAAGGCCTCGTTGGCATTGCATATAGCCCCGATGGCTCTCAATTCGCGAGCGCATCAAGCGGGTCAATTATTCTTTGGGACGCAAAGTCCTACCAGCCAATAGGCACACCTCTCCGCGCAAAAGAGGCTTTCGTGCATGTTGCCTTTTCCTCAAAAGGCGACTTGCTCGCGGCGAGCACTGCAGCCTACGGCAATCACCCCTCGGTCGTCTACTTATGGCGACTCTCGGATCATCAACCGGTTGGAGTTCCAATTCCTGGAGCGAACTTCGCTTTCAGTCCCGATGACTCTCTCCTCGCGGTTGCTCAATACGGCGATATCGCCCTCTTCGATGTTCAAAGACAGCGCGTCTTGAAAAAGCCGCTGACGGGTCACGACAAGAACATCTCGTCGATCGCCTTCAGTCCAGATGGAGGCACCCTCGCTGCGGGTGTAGAAGACAAAACGATTATCGTTTGGGATGTCGAAAGCGGACGCTCCCTGGGCACGCTGACAGGGAATTCCGAGATAGTGTCGAGGCTTCTTTTTGAGCACGACGGCGAAACTTTGCTGTCAGGAAGCCTTGGCGGCACGATCATGCGCTGGGATCTGGAGAACATGCAGCCATTGGCAACGTTGGTCAGGGGCTTCGGCGCTTCGATCTCATCCATCTCCTCAAGCGGCGATGGTCGTCTGCGCTCTTTAGCCCTCGACAAAGAGAGGGTCATCGTCCTGGACCTAAATAATGACCCACCTCTTGGCCATCGCATCAATGCTACGGAGAGCAGATCGTCCAACGTGGCCTTCAGTCCCGATGGTCACCTGCTCGCCACGGCGGGCGAGTTCGGCAATGTTGCACTCTGGAATGTTGAGACAGGTCAACCGAGCGGCGCTCCGCTTGATGGCCATGAACGCGCCGTGAGCAGCGTGGATTTCGCACCCGATGGCAAGATCCTGGTTTCTGGAAGCATGGACGGAAGCATTATTTTTTGGGATTTATCTTCTCGGACTGCGTTAGGACCACAGATCAAGGCGCTTCGATCGCCGGTTTGGAGTATCGTTTGCAGCCCCGACGGCAAAACCGTCGTGGTGGGCGGAGATGCGGAATTTGCTTTTTTTAATCTTGCGACCCGCAAACAGATCGGTTCCCCCGTCACATCGCAGAAGGATCGGATTTGGAAGCTTGCTTTCAATCGCGACGGAGATCTGTTGGCATCTGCGGGGAACAGCTTAGTCGTCAAGATTTGGAAAAGTGCGGAACCAGGCCAACTCGTCCAATCTCTGGGAAACCCGCCGCAAGGTCGCGATTTTGAAGTGATGCCGGCAGGCGTGGCCTTTCGTGCCGACGGCAGGATGTTAGCCGCCAGCGCACCAGGGCATTCCATCGTTCTCTGGGACGTGAAGGGTTGGCGCCCGATCCCGCCCGCGCTGTACGGCCATACCCAGGCTGTCTCGAGCGTGGCCTTTCGTGCCGATGGCAAGGTTCTGGCTTCGGGAAGTGCCGACGGAGAGATTCGTCTCTGGGATGTGTCGACGCACGAGCTGATTGGAAGCCTTGGTGTGCCGCCTGAGGCCGTCAATGCGATCGCATTCGAGTCGCAAAAAGGGATTCTGGCGTCCGTGGGCGACGACAATTCTGTGATCGTGTGGAATGTCGATTTCGATCGTTGGGTCAGCCAGGCCTGCCAGCTCGCCAATCGGAATCTAACTCCGCAGGAGTGGACCACTTTTTTCGGCTCGCAGACCTACCACAAAACCTGCCCGAATCTCTGAGCGCGGCGACGTTTCAATTCGCGATCGATTCCATGCCGTCCGTAACTAGTCGGTCTCCATAGCAAGCAGGGCAGTTCACGGGTCATGACCAACATCAACGGCCGAGAGCCGTCTACCTCGACACCGTGGCGGTTGTTGGGGACTTGGACCTGTCTGACGCTCATGAAGGAGTCGCCGCTCGATACCAAGCAAATCTGTCTAAGCTAGTTCAAAACTCGACCTTCAGTGCAAACTGCATTTGCCTGGGCGTCCCGGTACCTATAGGGCCCGTATTGACCGTGGTGATGATCTGTCCGAAAGTGGGGGCTGACAGGTCAGAAAGAGGCTGGCCATACTGAGCGCGATTGAAGACGTTAAAAATTTCTCCCCTGCATTGAAGATGGGCTCTTTCAGTCAGCGGGATGCGTTTCGTAACGCCTAGATCGGCCTGCGACAGGTTCGGTCCGTGGGCAATGTTCCTCGGCGCATTGCCGTATCCCGAACTGGTGACCAACGCAAAGGCGGCTGGATTGATCCAGCCTTGAATCTGGCGACCGCCCGGTGGTATGGAGGAGACGCCCGGCACACGGTCGGGACGCTGGCTGGTGGCGTAGCCGGTGGCAACCGTCTTGCTGGAGCGGTCCTCCGTCACGTTGACCGGGAGGCCGGAGCGCGCGGTACCGATGGCAGTCAGGCTCCAACCGCTCACAATCGCGCTCGCCACTCCAGGCCCAGACAAGAATCTTCGACCGGAACCGAACGGGAGGTCGTATTCACTGTTGGCATTGAGTGCGTGGCGCACATCGAAGTCGCCCGATGCACGCTCGCATGGAAGGCAGGCCGGGTTCTGAGGATAGTCCGAATCGCCGCCGCCGGCTGCGTCCTGGTCGATCTCGTGGGCGTAGGTATAGTTGGCGGCGAGCAGGAGCCCGCCTGTAAATCTGCGTTGCAAGCTGGCGACAAACCCCTCATAGGCGCTGTTATTGATATCTCCGCGCCACTGCACCTGGCCAAAGGCTGGGTAGGCACGCAATCCGGTGGCGGGGTTGATGAGATTTGTGTAGGAGGTCGTCAGCAGATTGGTGCCTTTGCTCCCCACATAGGAGAGCGTGCCGACAACCTCATGCGCGAGAGCCTGCTGAACGGAGACTCCCCATTGGGCAACATACATGTCTTTGCGGTTGCGATCATCGTCGCGCGCCGAGACTGTCCCGGGACCGTTCAAGTAAGGCGAAATTGGAAACGAGAGCGTAGGGATGGTCTTCGCGCTGAGCGAGTACTGGCCGATCTCACTGCTGATGGGCAGGTTTTGGTCGTCGAGCTGGCCATCGCCATGGTAGAGACCGAATCCGCCGCGCAGCACCGTCGCGCCACGCAAAGCCTTCGGCGACCAGGCAATCGAAACGCGAGGATCCACATCGAGCGTGTTGGCCTGGCCGAAACTGGCGCCCGCGCCGCAAAAGCCCGCCGGCCCGCAGGTCGCAAAATCAAATGGGATGGCCTTACCGTGAACCTCGTGAAAGAGGTTGTAAAACGTGTAGCGGACCCCGAGGTTGAGCGTCAGATTCGATTCCAACTTCCATTCGTCTTCCACATACGAGTAAGCCTCGACCTTGCGCAAGCCATTGACCGGGAGTTGCTGGGCATACGTCGCGGAACTGACCGAGTTGGTGAGTAAGCTGGCGGCGGAAGAATAGGTCACAGTTCCGTTGGATGTGTTTCCCTGATTCAGCTGAATCGCGCGAACTTCCACGCCAAGCTTCAACGTTTGCTCGCCCCGCACCAGGGTGAAGTTGTCGATATAGGAGTAGGAGTTACCCACGCCTGTCTTGAACTCGTTGTTGGCCAGGGTGGTAAATCCGGAGACTGCAAGAGTGTATGGAATATCGCTGAGTCCCTGGTTCGTGGTGTAGACATTGCCTCGATTGAAACCGAACTTCAATTCGTTGACAAGCCGCGGCGAGAAGATATGCATCGCTTCCAATTCGCCGTTGACCGGTCGGGAGGTTACGAGTTGCCTGTCGGCCAGATAGCTACCGCCCTGTGCGAGCGGCGCGTCGCTATAGGCCGCATCGAAGTTGAAGCGAAGGTAAACCTCGTCGGCTGCTGAAAAGCGGTGGTCGAGCCGCAGCATCGCCGAGTCTTCATGGTCAAGCTGTCGTCCTGAGCCAGCGAACTCTTCTTCGTCCGGATTTCCCGGGACTGGCGTTAACCCGGTGCTGGGATAGGCATTCATGACCGATGCCAGGGCAGAATTGGCCGTGGCTACCTGGGCTCTAAAAGCAGGAGAAGGCACATACCCCAGCAGTGGCTGGCGATAACTCTGGCGCAATCCTTCGTATGCGAGGAAGAAGAAGCTGCGATCACGGCGCATCGGCCCGCCCAGATCGCCGCCGAACTGGTTCAAGCGAAATGGAAGCCTGGTGGAAAGAATCGGCTCGCGCGCGTCGAATAAATCGTTGCGGAGGAATTCGAACAGGCTGCCATGCAACTCGTTCGCGCCGGACTTCGAAACCACCGCCATTTGCCCTCCCGGCGTGCTTCCGTTCTCGGCCGTGAACAGCATAGTGCTGATACGAAATTCCGCAATCGCCTGGGTGGGAATGGCCAGCCTCACAAATGGTTGTTGAGCCTGGTTCACGATGTTGGTCGCGTCAACCCCATCGTAGGTAAAGTTGTTGTCATCGAGCCCTCGTCCGGCGAAACGGATACTTCGCTGATTGCTGCCGCCGGTGTCCACCGCCCCGGGTGCAAGCGCTGTCAATGTAGACCAATTTCTTCCATTGAGCGGCAAATCATTCACCTGCCGCTGCTCCGTTTGTGCGCCCAGCGTGGCCGAGGTCTCATCTAAGTGCGAGCTCTGGCTGGAGACATTCACTTGCTGCTTGATGCTTCCCACTTCAAGCGTCACATTCAGCTCGACGGCACGGCCTACCGTCAACTCAACGCCTTCGAAAACGACCTCTTCGAATCCTGGAGCGGAGCAGGTAACCCGATACATGCCGACGGGCAATTCGGGAATGTCGTAGATCCCGCTCGTGGAAGAGACGGTTTCTCGGCCGAGACCGGTCGAGGACTGCACAACAATGAAATGCGCCCCGGCAACCCGATCTCCGGCGGCATCGCTAACGGTTCCATTCAAGCTGGCACGGTCGATCTGCGCAAAGCCCCAAGTTTGGGCCAATAGCAGAAAGACAATACACAGGAGCCGGATTGCGGGGCGATGTCTCACGGGTGAGTCCCTTTCGTTGCTAATTGCAAGAAGTGACCTGCGAGGCGCGGGCACCTGCTCTACAAGCACATGCCCGCCGGCGGCAGTCAATTTCTGATGCCCTCAGTCGCTGGAAGGCTTGGGCGTCCGAGCTGTCTTTGGTTGAAGAGAGTGCCGATACTCCACCAACAGCTTGTCGCGATTCTGTCTGAGATCTTTCCCGGTTGGTCGGCCTGGATATGGCCTGTTCCCCATCATTCCCTTCCAGAGGATGCGGTTGAACGCCGCTCCGTCCACCAGATCTGCGTCATCAAAGTCCATTCCCCTGGTCACGCGCGACCAGTACTTCGCGTCAGGCGTGGGGTCATTGCAAGGCAGGAAGGGCCCGGGAAGAGGAAGTTGCGAACAATAGAGAATCGTAGCCGGAGTCGCGGTAAACGTCCAGGCGCTGGGAGTGGGGCTGAATATGTCGCTCATAGGCGCGGCCAGCGCATCGTTCAGGTTCATGGGCGGCAGGCCGAGGACCTCTTCCATGGTGCGCATGAAATTGAGGGTCGTGTACGGAGTGCTGATGACCGCATTGTTCACGTAGGCGCCCGCCACGTATGCCGTGGTGCGATGCGAGTCTATGTGGTCGCCGCCATCCTGCGCGTCGTCTTCCACTATAAAGATCAACGTGTTGTTTTTGTAGATCGGGCTGTTGGCAATCTTCTGTACCAGAAGGCCGACTGCATAGTCGTTGTCGGCCACGTCGCGCTCCGGCGTATTTACTTTATCGATCGCGGTGCCGAAGTTTCCTGTGTGGTCGTGCATGAATCGAACGAGAGTGAGATTCGGCAAACCGCCCGCCGCGTAGTTGGCATCGAAGTCGCGCTCCCACTCCTTGAAGCGGTAGAAGTCCGGAAAGGAAGGATCGAAGCCGCGGAAGTATGGGTCGGTGAAAGGCGCGAGCGCGACATTGGTGGGCGGAGCAACGATCGTTTTAGTTGCGAACGGGTCATGCGCCAGCGGAGTCTGACATTTCGGTTCGTTGTAGCAGTTGGTATCGACAAAGAAGCCATAATCCCGAACCGTGAGACCGGCGCGCAACGCATCGTTCCACAGATAGCCGGTATTCACTTCGTCGTTGGGGCCATCCGGTGCGTCCACATCAGCCTGTCCGGGCAACAGATCCTCGCCACCAGTGACGTTGGGCGAGAGTGCGCCGCCCGGCATCAGCGGATCGGACGCCAGGCGCTGGGCGAGAGTCGGAATGGCCACATTGACGTTGCGGTTCATGCCCTCAGTGTCAAGGCTCAATCCGCGTTGCGCATAGTTGATCGGGTATTGATGCTCGACCACATCCGGAGCGCGGGCCGATGTGCTCCACGGCCAACCGTCGTTGCTTACTTCGGCGGTGGCGAGAAAGTTGTCGAGAGTGACGAATTGCTGCGCGAGGTTGTGTTGGTTGGGAGTAATCGCCTGTCCAAACATAGCCAACGCTGGATCGCCATTGCCACGACCCAGGTCGCCTAGGATCTGGTCGTAGGTTCGATTCTCCTTCAGAATATAGATGACGTGCTGTACTCCGCTGCGTACCGCCGCCATGGTCGCTGCCTCATCCGCGGTTTCAACGCTGCCAAAATGATTATCGGTAGTTACCTCGCTGGTCAGCGTCTTGAGTTCCGGCTGGACCAGGGCTCTGGTCAACGGAATGGTTTGCAATCCGGCTTTCGTCAACTGGGGATTGTATTCATTGGCAGGCATGCAGGTCGGGTATCCCGCTGGCCCGTAGACATAGCACCAGTTCGGATTCGCGCCTGTCGGTGACTTCGAATTGACTACGTAAGCCAGCGTGCCATCGGCGCTGAGAGCCACTGAGTTCGGATACCAGCCGGTAGGAATCAGGCCGATCACCTGGTCGCCGGCATTGGTTCCGGTCAACTTCACCACCGCGATGTTGTTCAAATTGCCATTGGTGACGTAGAGATACTGTTCGTCTGCAGACAGCGTCACGCTGTTGGTATTGGCGCCCGTATACTGCGCCAGCGGCGAGCCGGACAGGACGGACGGCGGAGCGATAACCGGAATCGTCTCGATCACCGTATTGAATGTTGCAGGCTGGTTCTGGCTGGGTACACCAGCGTCGCGAGCATTGAGATCGATCACATCCACCGTGTCCGACTCGTCTTCGGCCACGTAGAGAAGCGTCCCGGCTGCGTTCACTGTCATTTTGTTTGGCTGACCTTTGACCGGAATGCGGGCCTTAACGACCGGTGAGGCCTGCAAGAAACAACCAGATCCAGTAGTGCCGTGCGCGCAAGTTTCTCCCAGGTCCACCACATCGATCTCGCGATCGCGCAGGCTCGACACGTAAGCCGTTGCTCCCGGTCCGCTCTTGCCTGTAAGCACAACCCAGAACGGATACTCTCCGCCGGGCGTTCCTGGCTCCGGCGAACTGGCGGCCTTGCCTGGGCGCAGATCGAGTTCGGTTCCGGGCAGCGTCCCCTGGAACCCTTGCGGAGAAGCCGGATCGGGCACCCATTGATCCAGCCAGATGCTCAGTCCTCCTATAAACACCGTGATCGAGTCGTTGTAATAGTTGGCCACCACCAGTGTCAGGCCGTCGTTCGAAACCGCCACTCCAGCGGCCATGGGAGCCACGAAGACCGCGCTGTTGACCGAAGCGAATTGGTTATCGGGCACTGGCAAGCCGTTGCCTGAGGGATGCCCATTGACCACTGCCTGGCCTGCGCCAGGTTGCCCCAGGTCCAACTCTGCAGAGAGCGCCCAGCTTCCGTTCGGCTGCTTGGTGATGATGTGGACATTATCTCCATTGTTGGTCGCCGGAACGCCGTTGACCGTATACGGAACAGGATCGGTACCGAAAGGAGCATCGCCCATTCCACCGGAGACATACAGCGCGTTATTGCCCGCGACCGGATCCCACGCAAGCCCGTGATACGCGTTGGGGATCGGGATGGCCTGCCTGAAGACTGGAGTGCCCGAGCTGATGTCGTAGAGGAAAACATACTCGCTGGAATAGAGCGGATCAAAAAACGGGAAGGCTTCGTGAAAAACGCGGTTGTACCCGCTTGTCAATACCGCCAGGAGATTCAGATTCGTATTGACCGCAGTGCTGACCGCCTGCCCTGCCATCCATTCCACGGGCGCAACTTGCGGCTTATAGGTATCTGTCACCGTCATGCCTGTATCCAGAAATTGAAAACTGGAGCCGGGAGCTGCCAGCGGATCGATAGCCTGGGCCATGTTGGGTACGGCCTGGTGCAGATTGTAGATCGTGATCGTGAGCGGGGCTGTCACCGCGCCGGCGGAGTTGGAAGCTGTCACGGTATACGTCAGCGTGAGCGGTGGTGCGGTCGTCGAAGACAGGGCCGACGGGATCCCTTTCAGCACGCCGGTCGACGGATCGAGCGTCAATCCAATCGAGCTGACGTCGGGGGTCACGCTGTAATTGGTCGGAGCTCCTCCCAGAGAACTGAAGGGATTGGGTTGGTCCCACGCAATTGCGATCCCCGCTGCATACACCGGCGCCGAAGTCGTGTACGAAAAGCCGGCCGGTGCCACATTATCTGTATCCACTTCAATCGTCAGCGTCGCGGTCGTGCTTCCCGCCGGGTTATTGGCCGTCACCGTGTATGTGGTTGTCGCCGAAGGTGTCGTGGGGGTTCCGCGGATAATTCCTGTGGGCAGGTCGCCAAGAGTGGCCGCGTATCCATCAATGGTCAGCCCCGCGGGAAGAGTTGGAGAGACGCTGTAGGCGGGGATTGGAGTTCCGTTGGGAGCCGTATACGGAAGCGGCACTCCGCCTGTGCTGCTGGGCACATTGCCCGGAATCGCCACGCCGACTGTGTAGGTCGCGTTGCCAGGCTGGTAGGCAAGTCCCGCCGGGGCAGCCAGGGCGACGGGGATAGCCGAGATGACGGCAATCGACACCACGGCGGTCGCATTGCCTCCGGTGTTGACCGCGGTCACCGTGTACTTCGTTGAGGGCGACAGAGCCGTGGGAGTTCCGCTGATGACGCCAGTCGTGGTGCTCAGGCTCAAGCCTGCCGGAAGCGCTGGACTGACACTGTACGAGGTCACCGCGCCACCTTTGTTGGATGGGTCGTTTTCGGTGATCGGCGTGTTCACAACATAGGTCGCCTTTCCCGCAGCATAACTAAACGAGGAAGGCGGCTGGTCGTCTACCGTAATGGTCAACGTCGTGGTCGTACTGCCTCTAGAACTGGAAGCCGTAACTGTGTATGTGGCTGCGGCCGCGACGACTGTGGGCGTTCCGCTAATGATCCCGGTGCTGCTGCTCAAGGCAAGTCCAACCGGAAGCATCGGGCTTACGCTATAGCCGGTTACTGTTCCCCCGCTGCTCGTCGGTGTGTCCGGCGTGATGAGCACGCCCTTTGTGAAAACTGCGGTGCTGGCCGTGTAGCTGAGAGTTATCGGAGTCTTTGCGCTACCGCCGTTGCTGCCGCAGCTACAAAGCAAAAGCAATGTCGCGCACAAAGATACGCCAAGCCAACGCCTGGAATTCATGAATGTCTCCTCGAGTCAGGGTGGCTGGCGGCCGATCCGCTTGGCGCCAAATGCGAAAGCACATGCAACAGTACGCTGTAACTTCACAACTGCATGTGATTTAACTCCCAACGCAGTCGCGCGCCCTGCATTGATCTGCAGCTGGCCTTACGACCAACTGGCGATAGGTCGTTACCATCGGACTCGACAATCAGCATTGCACAGCGCGGGCGCAGCGTTCATGCGAAGTGCGGGTTCCGTCGCTCTCGCCATCTGATGAATGCCGCGATGGAACGCGATTCCGCTTTCGGGAATTGATGAACTCCAAGAATGCGTGGGTGTTTTCTCTGAGCGCTTTGGTCTCTCTTAAGGAAAGCCGGACCACCTGATGCGCTTTCTGAGAAATGCCGATAGGGTACTCGATCCAATGATTCATGGAAGGTATTTCGAGGTCGAGTAAGGGCACGCTATGAAAGCTTCAGTTCGACTCCCGGTTCTCCTATCCTTTGCACTTGCGCTCATGGGATGCGGAGGCACATCGACTCCTGTACCACCTGGCCAAGTCGCGCACGCGCCTCTATCAGCCGGCAACATCAATCTGATCTTCGTCGTCAGCGAGGACCTGACCAACAAGCAGAGCGGCGACATCGATGCCGACACCGCGAACCTCACCAGTCAGGGACTGCAGCGCACTCTGCTGATGGGTTCGTATCTCCAACATTCGGTCCTTGGAAATCAGAATGTAACCGGGATCTATGCGCTCGAACCTATGACCCATCCGCAGACGACAAATCTTTATCCGGATATGGTGGCTCTCGAAACCGTTCAACAACTTGCGCTTCTTAATGTAACGACGCTCGATGAATCGCCATCGGGTCCCGCCCTTTATACAGGCAATAGTTTTCCAATCAATGTCGGCTATGCGCCGGGGCAGGTGATTCCAGACGTTGCCGCTCCTCTCGTCGCCTGTGAGAGTTGCCAGGGGATTGATTTCACCGATCAGAACGGTGACAACGAGTCTTTGATCCACACGGTAATCGACTACGGCGTATCCGGCTACTTCGTTTTCTCTGCGCCATGGGAAACGACGCAGGCTTTGCTGGCCGCTGCGAATACCTCACACTCCTACGGGCTGGCACTTCCGTCCACTTACCAGGGACCTAATTTCGTTTACGCCATTTCTATCGATCCCTCCGGCGGTGCGCGCCTGATGACGTACGACAGCAATCTGCAACCGGCATCGACTTATCCGGCCCTTCCGCCTCCAGCGCTGACAAGCGTTCCCTGTGCGCTGCCCGCATTCAATCTTTCCGTACCTTCGTCGATGCCTCCGGTTGCCAACACAAATGAAACCGTCTACCTGATGCGGCACGCAGAGGCTCATCCGACGCCCGGATGGGAAGACGGCAACTACGTCGCTGCGGGGCAGTGGCGCGCACTCGCTCTTCCTAACGCCCTGCGCGGAAAAATCAATCCAGATCAGATCTATTCCATCGATCCCGCGCAGACTGCTCCATCGGGGGATGCAGCGTGGTCGTATGTGCGGCCCTCGTTGACCGTTGAACCGTACGCCATCGCGAACAATCTCCCCTATCATCTGGTGTCGGACTTCGAACTCGACGATCTTTCTGCGGTCACGGCGGATACGATTGACTTCTTCTTCAACGATCCCCAGTTTTCAAATCACAAGATACTCCTGGCCTGGGAACACGAACATTTTCCACCTTTGGTGAATGAGTTGCTGAAGAGTTATGGCAGCTCTGCAACGGTGCCAGCCTGGGCATCGGCTGACTATGACTCCATCTGGACCGTAAAGCTGGATTCCGCCGGCAACCTGACGGTAGATAACTTAACCTGCGAAGGAATCAACTCAGCCGCACTGCCGGCAACAGCGCCGCAGTTTTGACCGGTCGTGGCATAGGGTAGCGCACAGCAGCCGCAAACAGGAGAGATTCGAATGCAACAATTATCGCGTCGTACATTTCTTGAGTTAGCGAGCTTGGCCGGCGCCGGCCTCCTCGGCGGATGTGGAGGAACTGCTTCCATTGGCGGCACAGACAACTTCTCCGTGCTGGTTTTCTCCGATGTGCATTTCCAGCCATTTATCCCGCCGCTTCTTCCAAATACGACAACGCTGGCAGCAAACAGGGCGCTGGTAGCGCAGCTTGATGCAGCGGATACCTCTGCCTGGCCGGCCATTTTTCAGGGAATGGCGAATGCGGCGAATCGCGCGCCTGTCGCGCCGGGTGCGGATACCAACTACGCATTGCTGACCCTGGCGCTCGGCAGCATCAAGCAGAACCTGGGAACGAGTCCTGCGATCCTTTTTACCGGCGACTTTCTTGGACACGGCCTGGCTCAACTCTACTCGAAGTATTCGGTGAACACGGCACCTGAGGAAGCCGCTGCATTTGTCGACAAGACACTCACATTTGTTTTGCAGCAGATTCGAGAAGTTGTCGGCACGATCCCTGTCTACTTCGCGCTGGGCAACTGCGATTCCTACACTGGCTATGGGCCAGACAGTCATTTTCTTGCCAATAACGCGCAGCAGTTATGCACGCTCGCATTGAATGCCGCGGGAAGTCAGCAGGGTGTTATCGACAGTATTACCAATGGCGGATATTACGCGGCTGAGCCCGCGGGAATGAATCTGATGATCATCGGACTCAACACCATTGCACTTTCCCCGCTTGTTACTGCGGATCCGACCATGACAGCGACTCAATTTGCGTGGTTTGATGAAAGACTTGCAGAAGCCAGCGCGGCCGGTAAGAAGGTTTGGCTGCTGATGCACGCGCCTCCCGGCGCGGATGAGGCCACGACCGGCGCGCCCGCCAATGACAACGGCCAGATTGCGGCAGCTACGATGATGTGGACGGACGCACATCAGACAACGTTTAGGGGCATCCTTGCAAAGTATCCCGGTGTCATTGCGATGTCTCTCGCCGGTCATACGCACATGGATGAATTCCGGATCATGTCAGTGGGGAATGCACTGGTCGTTACTGCGGGCATCAGCCCGGTCTTCGGCAATAACCCCGCCTACAAAATCTTCGCGTTGAATGGTCTGAGCCTTGCCCCCACCGATTATTCCACTGTGAATTGCGATCTGCTGGTCACGCCTTCTCAGTTCAACAATTACTACACATTCTCTCAAGCCTATGACATCGAAGGTCCTCTCGCTGCTTCGCTGGCCGGACTGTTTCCCACGCTGATTGCATCGAACGCGGCACAGAAGCAATACCAGAGCGCATTCCATTCCGGCAACAACACCTCCAATCCCATCACCGGGATGAATTGGCCGGTTTACTGGTGTGGCATCGGATTCATGGATCAACAGGAGTTCTACACCGCCGTGAACACATTCTGACCTTCCTGGAGAAGGCCGAGGCTGGGAGACCGGTGTCAAGGCTCCACGCCTGCGAACGCGGCAGAGCTGATTCGGGCAATGAAGGAAGACGTATGAGCCTTTTTCGCCGCGGCGATCTCTGGTGGTCTTAGATCGGAACAGCAACAGCACAATTGCCAGGTCCTTCCTTGCTTCGAAGATCGCAAAGAGGACAGCACGCACCGATCAGGCGGAAGAGTCGAGACAGAAGCGACAGAGAAGGTTTCGGCAGCGAACAACGCAGAGAGTCTCTGCTCAGGAGCTCTCACAGACGCGCGGGCATTCTGAAGGGAGCCGACAAAAGGCATTGCAGTCTTGTGATTTTGAGGTTGATCGGGGAGTTGAGAAGCCGTATAGACCGATGATTCGATTTGGTGGACGCGGTAGGAATCGAACCTACAACCTGTCGGTTAAGAGAGCAACAAACAACGTACAATCAACGACTTACGCGGAACGGCTGGCAGTCTAAAATGTTGAAAAGAAATGATGAGGTATTTTGGGAAATTGATATTGTGGGGACATTGTGGGGACCGTGCGGAGGTTTCGCAGCCTCAATCGCGCTCAGTAGAAGCCGTTGGCAGAGCAATCAATCGCGACCGCGATCGGCAACTGATTCATGACGTGAAGGCCGCTCTTGTGATCGATACGGCGCAGTGGTGCTTCATTCAGCACTTGGGAGATATCCGCAATAAGTACGCCACAGCAAAAAAGCAGCCTACCTCCGAAGAGGTACAAGACCTATTGAAGGGCGTCGCCAAGGTCACAAAATCCGTCTTCTAGAATCCAGGCGGGGTACCCCAGCCTCAATTTTCGTGGACACGCCAGCGGGCCTCTCTGTGCGATGGCGGGCCATTCAATCGGCCGGTTTGAGAACTCTGTATCCAAACTCTTGCGCAAGATCGTCAAGCGCGTACATGAACTCCAGGACCGCCGAAGACGCGGCTTCGGAGTTCAGGTCCACTCCCGCCGCCTCTAATGTTTCTACCTCGGCTTTAGCGGTTTCAAACTTCGTTAGTCTTGCCCGGAATGAAACCATGCGCGGCCTCTGCGGACCGAAAACGGACCGCCATCTACTTGAACGTAATTTAAGCGGAGATTCCTTCGCCCTTGGGTATTTTTAATAGCCGTCTGAGAGCAAAATTTCAAGGTCGTCAAGCTCCCCTCAACGCGGTCATAACTCCACCCCAATCAAGAATTAGTTGATTGCGGTCCGCGAATACTTCCACCTTTTGATCTGATGAGTCGATCAAGCCGGTTAGGTTCGCTGGTCGCATTTCGCACAGCACGAGGCGCCCTCCAAACATGTTCGCAAGACGTGGCAGAGTTGCGCCTCGATTTCAGAGTCAGAGAGCATGTGCAAGCAAGCATCAGGCGTTCCTGAGCGAGCGAAGCCCCTTAGTCTCAGCAACCCTCTATCCACCTTTTTATCAGTCTCTTACCGCGAGGTAGCCCAAGCGATTCGATACCACGGAAGTTACGCAACGACACCCGAACAGTTCATTGTCCGGGTCGATTGGGGAACATAGGATTTACGGCAGACATGGACAGCCTAACTCAGAGCGCTAAGGCCACGAGGATAGAAGTCTTGAAGAGCCGCATCGCCGAACTGAGAAGTGAACGACGGCTACTGCTCGCAACCGTCGCGACGGTGCGACTCGATCCTGAAACCGTCATAGAGATGGATCATCGCCTTCACGTCATCCAGGAGTGGTTGCGCGTTGAGCAGACCAAATTGTTCGACCTGAGCCATCGCCGGTAGACTTTTAAGCACGCCATTCAAACGGGTGCATGAGAGCGGGCTAGCATTGTCACCAGCAGGAGACAGATTGATCGTCTTCGTCGTCGATGACGAACCGATCATCGCCAGCACATTGGAATTGATCTTGCGGGCCAAAGGTTTCGACGCACGGTCGTTCGTCAATCCCATCGACGCCCTACAGGTTGCGCAGTCTGTGGCACCGCACATCTTGATCTCAGATGTGATGATGCCGGAGATGAACGGATTCGATCTCGCGATCCACGTGACCACATTGCATCCGAGTTGCAAAGCCCTGATGGTCTCCGGGCAGACTGCAACGGGGGATTTGTTCTTGGCTGTCAAGGCTCGGGGATACAAGTTCGATGTGTTGCCGAAGCCCGTTCATCCCGACGAGCTGTTGCAAAAGATCGAAGAGTTGATAGGGAATTGAGCCGGCCTGCGATAATCCACATATGCTTTCTAGCAACATTTGGATCAGCTTGATTTGCGGAGCGGCGGTTGGGATTGTTTTGTTTGTTGTGGTTCCGTTTTTCATGCGCCGGTGGGCTGGCCGGTCGGAAGACTGACCCACCCTCGACTCGGCGATGCGAATGGTCGTTTGGAGCGGTCTGGGAAATCACAATCGAGAGTTGTGTGCTCTGTTCCACGTTGACGCGTTCGTGTCCAAGTGGAAGGGCGAAGCCGCGCTGCTAGAAGCTCTCCAGAAGGTCGCTGGTGAAACTCGCAATTGAAAAAGCTGCACGGCTGTCAGAGGAGCTTGGGGTGCTCACAAGGCACCAGCATGAAGCCCTGCGACTGTCTCCCTATCTCCGCATGTCGAAGAAAGAAGCAGGGGCATACGAGGAGCGACGTTTACGCATTGAAGAGATTTCTCTAGTATTGATGGACTTCAAAAAGCAGACCCCTTGAGGGGTGCAGTTCAATCGCGAAAATAAGTGGAAGTCTCCAGCTCATGAAGTTCCGTCATGCGTCTTCCCCACTCAATCACTACAGCATCCCGACGCGTGATGGCCTCGGACTTCCGCTCTGGCGTGATCTGAGGAGAGCCGATCTCGAAATTCAATGCGGCCCGCTCCATCTCGCTCACGACCAGCAAGGCCTTGAGGGTATCCATGCGAAGCAGGAGCCGGACTCGGTCGAACTCGTCCATGGTTGGGTGGCCAATTGTAGCGCAAAAGGATTTTCCCGTGCGTTTGCGGTTTGTGCGGGTAGAATCCTTTCGTCAAAGTCTGGAGGTCCGATATGTTTAGGAACACGAACCTTACATGGCCCAGAGCGGTCCTGTGGGTGCTGCTAAGTACGGTTGCCTGCGAAGCGTCATTTGCGACCTGCATCGGTGCGAGCCCTTGTAACGCTTGCAAGAATTGCAAGTACTGCAGGCACTGCGCTCAGGAAGGTGGCACTTGTGGAGTGTGCAGAGGTGTTGCGTGATCATGACTTGCCTTTGTATTTCTAAGCCAGCCTGAATGCTAGCCTTCGGACAGAACCGAGCCTGCGATGGCGGAGGGTCTGACGAAGAAGAAGCGATTCAATGTGGAGCAGATGATCCATGTCTTGAAGCAGGCCGAGGCGGGAGTTCCGGTAGCGGTGTCGAACTTTTCTACGCCCCGCACAGAGTGCTGAGGAATAATGCGGCACCATTTGCATTCATGGCCCCGATCACCCACTAAGCGACCGAAGGACCATTCGCCTTTCTTGCTAGCGCGATTTCTCTCGTCTTTGCGCTCTTCGTGTGGAGGGCGCTTCACGCTTAACATTCGAACACAAGGTGATAAGCGGGAGCTTTCGCGAGGCCGTGATGAGTAACTTCGCGACGCTTAGAAATGAGCAAAAGAAAGGCATCGCTCTGCTGCAGCTACCCCTTCCGGGGGTGAATGCCGGCAACCCTACTGTACTAATACTGCCGTGATATCGCCGACAGTCGACAAGACTGTGCCCGAGGGGTTTGTCGCGCGACACACGACGGAGAGTTCCATAGCCCGACCATCTCTCGACTCGATGGCGCGCGGTTGATGAGCTGGATTCCTCGAAAAATCTGAGCGCAGTGACCCGAAAAATGACCCGCAACCCGCAAAACTCCACACCGCGCTGATCGAGAGGCTGGCAGCCCGCGACTAGGTCTTCGCCTTCAAGACCATCTCAGCGCCCCGATGGTGCGCCCACATACCCATTTCCATCCCGGCCTGAAGGTATTCCCGGAGAAGGTCGACCTGCTTTCGCGTGAAACCGTCTTGTTCCATTTGATCTTCGATCGAACGAAGTCGCGCGGCGCATTGTTGGAGTTCCTCTTCCGTCGTGGACATAAATCCCCCTTCAGAAATCTAGATTCGCGCTGGCTGAGCTGCGTCCGAGGACTCCTCCGGCGCGGTGGCATTAAGTGTAGCGCTCTCCTCACTAACTTCGTGATTAACCTGTGGGTTTTGGTCTTCGCGGTGATTGGGAGGGGAATGTCGGTGTGTGACCGGGCTGCTGGATGGAAGTTGGGATGCATATTGCTGTTGCTCAATCTTGACTGGTTTCTCACGCAGATCGCGGAAAGAGGCATCTGCCCCTTTCGGATCATCCCAAACCTCTTCCTGTTCTAACCTTTGGCGTCCCTCCGTTCAACACTGTCCGGATCAGAGCCCAGCTCACGTCTTCTGGATATACGACCTCTGCCAGGCTGCCCTTTCTATCGAAGATAAAAGCGCTTGGGATTCCCCACGGGTTGAATGATTTGAAGGTCCGGAAGTTATTGTCCAGGCTAATGGGGACCGGAATCGAGCCTGCGGGCGATACGCTCGGGTTCACGGGGCGTGGCGCGGGAAAAGCTGAATCGATTTCAATGCCCCGATCGCGGCAGCATTCTTCTCGCCAACTCTTCCTGTTCGCGCCGGGCTGGCAACCGGATCTGCCGGGATAGTCGCCGAACTCGCCCCACAGGCGACATTTGGATACTAATCGGTTCCTCTGTCTCACCGCTTTGCGGACAACTGATAAATGCTCATTCCTCTCTGAGAACCTGAATTGGATCGACGCCAGCTGCGCGTGCCGCGGGAATCGCGCTGGCCGCCACAGCGATAATCGTCAAGCTATGCACAGGTCGTCCGGACAGATCCGAAAGAAAACCTCGTTACCGTGCAGAGGCCGGACGGTGACCGCTGTAAGTTATGTGGAATCTGGGCAACCGCAAGTCTTTCCTGTTGGCTCCGTGTCCGCGCGATCCCTGCGTGAGGTGCGGCCATCTAGTCGTCTGTTCTTCTGGAACCTCCAACGGGAGGTTCATTTGTCTTCTGATTTTGTCGTCCACCCTATCCGCTGGGATCGCTGCCCGTTCGCCGCAGCCGATCTCCATTCCTGTGCTTGGCTCACTCTCCAGGCCCATCGCGGCCTGACCCATAACACCCTCGATGCCTATTCGCGCGCTCTAGAGCGCTACTTCCGCTTCCTGGCAGAGCTTCACTTCTCCTGCACATCGATCACACGCGCGGAGATTGGGCTCTACCTGGCCAGTTTGCAGGCCAAGGGTGTCCGGACTCTCGAATGCTACGATGCAACAGCTTTTAACAGTGGTGCGCCTGTTCCATGCATATCTGATGGAGGAGGGAGTGCGCGCCAACAACCCGGCAGCAACTAGCCACGCAGGCAGACCATTGATTACGCGGCATCACAAGTTGCCGTGGATTCCGAACGACGAAGACTGGCACTCGATCCTTTGCCGCGGCCCGGCAGGAGACGATCCGCAACCGCGTGATGCTGGCCTTTGCTTGCGACGCGGGATTACGGCGAGAAGAACTGTGTAGCCTCCGGAGTGATGACATCGATCCTTCGCGGCGCACGCTCAGGGTTCGTGCGGAGACCACCAAGGGGCGCCGCGAGCGTGTGGTTCCGTATTCAGCTTCCAGCAGCGAACTACTTCATTGTTATCTCCAGCATCGTCGCACATTAGGGCAGAAGCGCGGATCGCTCTTTCTCTCTGAGTCCCGCCGTAACTACACCGAGCCTATCTCCATCTGGAGTTGGTCGAAGGTGGTGCTCGGACTCGCGCGGCGTGCTCATATCGAACGGTTCAGCACCCACACCTTGCGCCATCTCTGTCTGACAGACCTCGCTCGCGCAGGCTGGGACATTCATGAGATTGCTGCATTCGCCGGCCATTGCAGCATTCAGACAACACTGCTTTATATCCACCTGAGCGGCAGGGACCTGTCTGCGAAGCTCGCAGGAAGCATGTCCCAGATACACGCGCGTCGCATACAGATGCTTGCGGAGATGAACATATGAAGATCAAGAGGAAGCGGGGAGCCAGGAAGAACGGCAAGCCCTGGCCTAACAACATTGGCCCATGGCTCGAGAAGTTGCCAGCCGAGAAGCGTGCAGAGCTCTTTCAGCGTGCGGCGCGCGCACAGTGGGGACCGGAGAAGCAGGAACCGAAGAAGGCCGATGACGGACCTTGGGTCTGGCCGATCGATCTCGATCGCTATAACCGCTCCAGCGCGCTCACTCCGGTCGAAAATCGCGCAGGGAGAACCCGTGCTGGTTTCTCCCTGCACCCTCATCCCGCTGCCAGCCCCCGCTCGCCGGTTCTGCGCGGCAGGAGTCGAGTTCCTCCTCCTGCACCTTCCCCCTTGCTGCCCGCGGCGCTTTACTCATCACAAGGACGTTTTCCAGTATCTACCTTGCATCCGCCGCGGGCGACTCTCTCAGTTGGCTGTGCAATCGATCTTGCTAAACTCGGCGATCCAGTTGTTCTCCCAGGTCTTGCCGCCGTCGCCGGAGAAAGCCTGCTCCCAGTGGGCGGCGCTGGCGGTGATGCCCGACCAGGTGAAGCGCACCTTGATGGGTTTGCCGCGCACGGTGTCATCGGAATAGAAGGTGCCCACGCCGTCCTTGAAGCGGCCCTTCACCGGCGGGTCAAGGTCTGAAGGATTGCGGCCGTCATACCACCAGATGGACCAGGTGCCGGTCTTGGGATCGTAGGTGCGCACCGTTACACCGTAATAGGTGCCTGTCGGCGTGCGCATCTCGTTGTCGTCCATGTTGCCGTACCCACCCATGGTGATCCACAAATGCTGGATGCTGTCGTAATCGAACCAGTCGTGGTTGTTCGCCAGGCGCTCCTTGAGCACGTGGTTGTGGAAGATCCAGCATCCGGCGCGCAGGTCGAAGGCATGGAGGCCGGAGAGGTCATTGCCCTGTCGCGGCTGCGGGTGATCCTGGGTAGCAAAACTGAGGCCTGACATGCCCATGAAGGCCGCAGTTAGGCTGAACTTGAGTAAAGTGCGTGTGGTCATGGTTCCTCCAATGGTGTGCCAGCGGGGTAATCTCCCCTTTTCTCTAACAGACGCAGAGCTAGCAAGTCGGTGAGTGAAGCGGTGAGAATACTATCGTTGCGACGGGTGCCTCGCTCTTGGGCAGTTCCAGTGCGGTGCGCTAGCTCTTATTGTGCCAGTCAATCGCCGAGGCCTAGCCTGAACGCGGATAGCTCCCGAAATGTCGCCCACGGTCATGGAATTTCGTGACCAAGCATGGGATTCGTGATCGCCGACGCAATCGGCATTTGTCGGTACTAATCCGAATGAGTCTCTGAGATCATGGGTCCGAACTGTTCCCGCCTCATTACAGCAATGGAAGCAAAAGACGCGATGAGAAGAAGACAGTGTTGAACGAGCTGGTGCCGATGTTCGAGTGTCTGAAGTCAAGGGGCGCGGGCATATCTTTGTTCTGGTCGTCTGTCGTGAGACACAGCCGCAGTTTGTGACCAGCGCGGAAGCGTCGAGCATTGGGCACGAGAGAAATACGGTAGATCACTCGCTCGCCGATTGGCACAGGCTGGAAGGAGACGCACGGAAGCACGGAGGCGCCAGCTCTGCTCGCAACTTCGTCTACCTCGCGCAATCCGGCGCGAAGATAGCCTGCGGTGATGTTGACGGCGTTTTCCACTTCGTCCACGTCCTGCAGGATTGCGATGAAGGCGGTATCTGGAGCCGTGTAGGCCGCATCCAGCTGCAGTTCGATCGGGCCAGCCAAGTCGAGGTCAAGGGGCAGCGACATCGGCAACCTCTTGAAACATGAGGCTGCACGGAAAGGATGTAATGGATTTGCACCCCATTGAGAGTTAAACATTGGCGCATGGACTGGTCGTTCCTGGATCGTTGCGGCTGGCAGTTTTTGCTTTGTGCTGTTGCAGAGCGCTTGTACCGCAGTTACAGCCATCAGCCGACTGCGATTGTTGATTGGCCCGACGTCTCTGACCGCGGCTTCGCTCATTCCCGGCTTCATCTTTACGATCCATACCGACCGCATCCGCATTCCCATGCTGATCGTTGCCGCTGCCGGGTCTCTTTTAAAGTTGTATGTCCTGTGGAGAATTCTTTCGTTGCGGTCCCGGCCATCGTCGCAGTGGAGAATTCAACCTCCGACCGCCCAACAGCTTCGGTCCGAGAGGTTTCAGTTCGTTCTCTCCGTCCTCACACTTGTGCTGGTCGTCATTGAATGCGCAATTCACCATCACCTGCACGGTTCGTTGTAATCTCCATGACCGCATCAACGGATAATGCCCCGTGCGATGTGACCTGCAGCACGGGGCTCGATCCCAGTATGGCAACTAGAGGGCTGCGATCCCGTTGAAGCCTACTGTTTTGGGGAGGCCTTCGATATCTCCGAGTTGTTTGAGTGTGCCGTCAGAGTTGATCGTGAATACACCGACGGTGCCGGTGCCGGATAGAATACTGAACAGATACTTTCCATCACCGCTCGTCGTAATGTCGAGGTTGTTCACACCCTCTGGGAGAGTGCTGACGATCGTGGATGCAATTGGAGAGAGAGTTCCGTTTGACGAAATCGAGAACCCAGCGACCGTGAAGGTACCAGCATTATCGACATAAACCCACTTGCCATTCGGCGTAATCACGTTCCAGCAGTTTCCGTTTCCATATGTGGGAAGGCTCTGACTTACCGCAGTAAGCGAG
>DATAVC010000054.1:0-4817 GCA_036267935.1 Occallatibacter sp.
CCCTTTCTTGCGCTGGCCATCATCTTTGCCTTCATCGCCTTGCGGCGCGAGTGGTCGCTGCTGCGGCGGACCATTTGGATTCCCGGCATTCTCCTCTATCTGGCGATGGTGCTGCCCTGGTATATCGCGGTAACGCGACGAAATCCGCAGTTCCTGCGCGTCTTCTTCCTTGAGCACAACCTGGAGCGATTTGCTACCAATTTGTACGAGCACCAGCAGCCTGGCTGGTTCTATCTCGCGGTCATGATGGTCGCGCTCATGCCATGGACGGTGATTGCGATGCGCGCACTGGTGGATGCGGCCATCGAATCCGTGAATGAGTGGCGAACGCGGCTGGCAAAGAACCGTTATGTGAGCCACGCGCGCTGGGGAGACGCCTTCCCGGAGTTCCTCGTCCTGTGGACGCTCTTCCCGATCGTCTTCTTTTCAATGTCCCGCTCGAAGCTACCCGGCTACATCCTGCCCTCGATTCCGCCTCTCACCATCCTGACGGGCGACTATCTCAACCGCCTGCGTCAGGAGGAGAAGGGTATCCGCCCATGGCTGCTGGTGCTGCATGCGTTGCTGGCCGGCGTCACGGTGACACTGGTGTTGCTGCTGCCGTGGTTGATCTTTCATGCGGAAGGGGGTCTGCCTCCAACGCGGGTGATGGTCTCGGCGATCGTCACCGGCATCGCCACCATCATGCTCATCCTCGTGGTGGTGGGTAAATTTGGGGTGAAGCGTCTGCGGATTGCCACCATGGTGCCCCTGGTGGTGCTGCTTTTCTTCCTCTTCGGAGTCGGGCCGTTCTTCGGTCTGCCCGCCATTCAGCGGACCAAACGCACGATCCAACTGGTGGACCTTGCGTATTCTGCCCGACCGCTCGCCCGCGAGCTTACGCTGGTGACCCCGCACGAGGAACCCGTCGCTGTGCTGCGCGTCAGGCGGGATCTGGAGTTCGGGCTCTCGTTCTATCGCGATAAAAGGGTGCTGGACTACAACAAGGACGGCATCCCGGCACAGGCGCACATTCTGGTGGTGCGCGATATTGCGTTGCCGCAGCTTAAGACGCTGCTGGCAAACCGCGCCTATCACCCACTCTTTGCCTATCCTGCGCAACACGTTTCTGTGTACCAGGTCGACGCTCTCGGCACCGACGATACACCTGCGTCATCACACAAGTAACGCGCAGGTCTCGCTTCTCTCTTTGCATGCCCCGGAAGGCCACGCTTACACTCGCAGGTAACAGAGCATGGCGGGAGAGCACCGTTTGGCCGCGTCATTGTCCAGAAGCGCGATGGTTCGCCAGGATGTGCTCGACCTGCGCCATTTTGCCGCTTCGTCGTTGCGTGAACTGCTTACCGAGGAGACTGAGGTGTGGCAGCGGCGCCTGCGCTGGGACTACCGGACATCGGCACAGCTCCTGCTCGATTATCTGGATTCGCGCATCCTGCCCGGCTTTGTTGCGACAGAAGATGGCCGGCCTGCCGGTTACGTTTTCTGCGTGTATGAGCAGCACAAGGCCGTGATCGGAGATGTATTTGCCACCGCACACGCGCGGGAGCGTGCGAACCGCATCGAGGCGAGGCTGCTGGAGCACACGCTGGAGCTGCTGCAGAGCACTCCTGGCACTGGACGGATAGAGACCCAGCTTCTGCTGCATCCCAAGGGACAGTTCCGCGAGGTATTCGCGCGCCATGGTTTCGAATCCTATCCGCGCGTCTTTATGGAACGGCAATTGCGCCGCGAGCTCCCACCCGCGTCCTCTGCGGTGCCTGCATCCCTGCATCTGCGGCCCTGGCGGGATGGCGACTTCGCTGCCGCCGGCCGGCTGATCGCGCTCGCCTATCGTGGGCACCTGGACAGTGTGATCAACGATCAGTACCGCACCACCGCCGGCTCCCTGCGCTTTCTGCACAACATCGTGCGCTTTCCTGGCTGTGGCCAATTCGATCCGGCGACCTCGCTGGTGCTGGCGCACCGCGACAGCGAGGAGCTGGCGGGCATCGTCTTGTGTTCGCGTGTCAACATCGATACGGGTCACGTCACGCAACTTTGCGTCGAGCCGGCCCTGCGCCACGCCGGCTTGGGACGGCTTCTGCTGACGCAATGCATACAGGCGCTTTCCGTGTCGGGACTCAACTACATATCGCTCACTGTGACAGAAGGCAACCAGGAAGCGCTGCTTCTTTACCGGCGCATGGGATTCAAGTCGCGGCACACGTTCGATGCCATGGTGTGGCAGCGGAGCTAGCCGCAGGTTCTCCATTGCGTTCTTCGATCGGAATGACGATGGAGAGGGTCGGCAAAGGACAAGCCGACTGCGTGTCCTTAGCGATGGATGAAGTACATCAACCAGCTTGCCACGATGACGGAGCCTGCGAAGAGCACAAAGCAATAGATCCCGTAGCGCATCATCGCGCGCGGTTCGCTGCGCTGGGTGATGCCGAAGACGGTGGATGCGAAGAGCGCGAAGAGCAGGACCGCCGTGAAGTGGGAGGGAGCCAAAGTCACGATTTCCTCCCGATGCGGATGTTATGCGCATCGACCGCGGCGACAACATTCAGCAGGCCGGCTACGACGATGAACTTGGTGCCGTAGTCGGCTGTCACCACCTGGACCGGCGTCTGTCCGACGCCGAAGAGGCGTCCGCCGATGTACATCAGGCCCGAACCAAGATCGCCCACAAAGCCCAGAAAATCGAGCGGATCAGAGGGATTCGCGGTGTAAAGCTTGCCCTGCATGAGCAGACCCAGGATGAACATCAGGCCGATGGCGGCAAAGAGCAGACCGCCGCGCATCCAGCGGCGATTGAGCAGATGACCCGCGCCGGGAACCAGCCAGCCTGCGAGAAGCGCCGTAGAAAACAGCGGACTCTTGGGTTCCGACGCCTTCTCGATCTTTTTGTTGGTGGTCGCGGCCTTGGCCGGCGGGGTGGTTGCCATGGAGGGTCTCCACCAAATATACCGCAGGGCTTACCCCGTCTTCGCAAGGCTGCCGTGCGGCGGCCTATACCCTGACCAGTTCCGTCTGCACGCGGCCGGTGACCCGGGCTTTGTGGTCGCCGGTCATCATGTCGACTTCGCTGCGAACACCAAATTCCTTGAGGTAGATCCCGGGCTCGACAGAGAAGCAGGTGTGTGGCAGCAGGAGGCGCTCATCGTGTGTCTCGAGATTGTCGAGGTGGGCGCCGCTGCCGTGCAGTTCAGCACCGATGTTGTGGCCGGTACGGTGGGTGAAGTACTCGGCGTAGCCGGCATCCCGGATGACGGCGCGGGCGGCATCATCCGCCTCCCAACCGGCGATCGGCTTTCCTGCCGCGAAGGCCTGCTTGACCTTTTCAATCGCTGCATCGCGCGCGTTGCGAACGGTGTTGAAGACCGCCTGTTCCTGCGGCGATGCATCCCGATCGACGACACCCGTCCACGTGATGTCGTAGAAGACGGTAGCTGCGCGGTCAGGGCGCGCCCAGATGTCTATCAGCAAAAAGTCGCCGGAGCGAATCGGCGCATGCGCCTGTGCCGTGGGCTCGTAGTGCGAATCGGCGCTGTTGGCATTTACCGAGACATTCGGGCCATGCTCCCACACCAGGCTGGCATCGGCCATGGCATTTTGCAGCCATTGGACCATTTCGTATTCGGTTGTGCCGCTTCCAGAACGGATGCGACGGCCAATTTCGCGAAAACCGGCCTCAAGGATCCCGTCGATCTTTTCCTGGGCCTCGTAGTGGCTCTTCTCCTGCTCCGGCGTCAGGACCGCTTCGAAACTGCTCACCAGATCCGCAGAACTCACGATGGTCTTACCCAGTTCGCGCAGCACCTCGATGGTGCCGGCGTCCACCATGGACACATACATGATGGCGTTGCGTGGGGAGTACTGCATGGCGATGCGCTTTGCGTCGCTCAGCAGGTGCCCCAGACCAGCCTCCAGTTCCTGCCAGGAGCTGTAGGCGCTTGCCCTGCCGGGCAGCGGATCGAGCCGCCCGCTCTCAATGCGGTGCACCAGCTTGCGCGGTTCCCCGGTTGCGGGCACGAAATAGTACCAACGCCGCGTGATGAGCATCCCGTCGCTCAGCCCGAGAATACGGTAGGCGATGGGGTCGCGATGGTGATGGTCGTAAAAGAGCCAGCCGTCGAGCTGGGCTTCGCGCAGAGCTGCCTGGATCGCATCGAGTTGCATATCACTGCTGATTCTATTCCCGCGATTTCATGGCATATGTCCGTCGCGCTACCTCTGGTCAGACGCTAGACTGGAGCCGCAAGGAGAGAGCATGCGCGCAGGCGGTATCCATCATGCAGAGCTGATCCTGTTGCTGCTGCTCTTTCTGGTGGGTGCACTCACGACCCTTTCGCGGCGCTTTCAGACGCCCTATCCCATCGTGCTGGTGATAGGCGGCCTGTTGTTGAGTTTTATCCCCAACCTGCCTCAAATCTCGCTGAATCCGGACATTGTCTTCCTGGTCCTGCTGCCGCCGCTGCTGTTTGCGGCAGCTTTCAACACGTCCTGGCATGACTTCCGTTTTCACCTGGTGAGCGTGCTGCTGCTGGCCTTCGGCCTAGTCGGCTTCACCGTGCTTGGGGTTGCGGCGGCCAGTGAATTCCTGCTGCCGGACAGCTTCGACTGGCGGCTGGGCCTGGTGCTGGGAGCGGTTGTTTGCAGCACGGACGCGATCGCGGCCACCTCAATCGCCGCTCGGGTCGGACTTCCTCGCGCCCTCGTGGACATCCTTGAAGGCGAAAGCCTAGTGAACGATGCGAGCGCGCTGCTTGCCCTGGAGTTCGCCGCCGGTCTGGTAGTCAGCGGCCAGGAGCCTGGCTTTGGGCAGGGCCTGGTCC
>DATAVC010000055.1:0-5794 GCA_036267935.1 Occallatibacter sp.
GCGGCGAGGGAACTCGATTGGTTCGCTCCATGGTCGAAGGTGCTCGCGGGTGAGGCGCAGCACGCGAAGTGGTTTATTAACGGAAAATTAAACTTGTCGCTTAACTGCGTGGACCGCCATGCGGCGGGCGCGTGCAAAGACAAGGTTGCGTTGATCTGGGAGGGTGAGCCCGGCGAGGTCCGCACGCTCACGTACGGCGAGTTGCATGAGCAGGTTCAAAAATTTGCCAATGTGCTGAAGGGGCTCGCAATCAAACGCGGCGACCGCGTGGCGATTTACATGGGTATGTCTCCCGAATTGGCGATTGCGATGCTGGCCTGTACGCGGATTGGTGCGGTGCACTCGGTGATCTTCGGCGGATTTGCCGCACATGCTATCTCGGACCGGGTGAATGACTCAAGCTGCGTCGCGGTGATCACGCAGGACACGAGCTATCGCCGGGGCTCGGAAGTGCAGTTGAAAGCGATCGTCGATGAGGCGATGGAGAAGTGCCCGACGGTGAAACACGTTATCGTATGGCGGCGTTCGGGTTCGCCAGTGACGATGCAGGCGGGACGTGATGTGTGGTGGCATGAGGCGATGGAGAAGGCTGGCACCAAATGCGATCCGGAGTGGATGGACGCGGAAGACCCGCTCTATCTGCTCTACACCTCTGGAACGACAGGAAAGCCGAAGGGACTCGTTCACACGACCGGCGGCTACTCGGTGCAGACGTATCTCACCATGAAGTTCGTCTTCGATCTTCGCGAAGACGATATTTACTGGTGTACCGCCGATGTTGGATGGGTGACGGGGCACAGTTACGTCGTGTACGGGCCGCTGCAGAACGGTGCGACCGTGATGATGTACGAGGGTGCGCCGAACTGGCCGGAGAACGACCGCTTCTGGAAGATCATCGACAAGCACAAGATCACAATCTTCTACACCGCACCCACTGCGATCCGCGCCTTCATCAAATGGGGCGATTCGTGGGTCACCCGGCATTCGCTTGCCTCGCTGCGCCTTATCGGCACAGTGGGCGAGCCGATCAATCCGGAGTCGTGGATGTGGTATCACCGCATGATCGGAAAAGAACGCTGTCCCATCGTCGACACCTACTGGCAGACGGAGACTGGTTCGATCATCATTTCGCCGATTCCCGGTGCGATCGCGACCAAACCTGGATCGGCGACGAAGCCGTTCTTCGGAGTTGTGCCTGAAGTGGTTACAAGAGCGGGCGAGCCGGTTCCGGACGGACAGGGCGGTCTGCTGGTTATCCGCAAGCCGTGGCCTTCGATGGCGCGAACGATCTATGGCGATCAGAAGCGCTACGAAGAGACTTACTGGAGCGAGGTTCCCGGCAGCTACTTCACCGGCGATGGCGCGCGCCGCGATAAAGATGGATATTTCTGGCTGATGGGACGCGTCGACGACGTCATCAATGTCAGTGGACACCGCCTGGGCACGATGGAGGTCGAGTCCGCGCTGGTCGCTCATCCCAAGGTTGCTGAAGCCGCGGCGGTGGGGCGTCCGCATGAGATGAAGGGGCAAGCCATTGCTGTCTTCGTCACGCTCGAAGTCGGACATGAACCGAGCGAGGAGCTGCGGAAGGAGCTGCGCGAATGGGTCGCCAAAGAGATTGGCGCACTGGCTCGTCCGGATGATCTGACATTTGCCCAGGCTCTGCCCAAGACACGAAGCGGCAAGATCATGCGCCGCCTGCTCCGCGAATTAGCGACCACCGGCGAAGTGAAAGGCGACACTACGACGCTCGAAGACTTCTCCGTGATTGCAAAATTGCGAGAAGGGGAAGAGTAACGCTAGCGCAGGTTTGTGATGGGTTTGGTAGGCAAGGTGAAGTGGAACGTCGTGCCCTGGCCTTCCATGCTGGTGGCCCAAATGCGGCCGCCGTGCTGGTTGACGATACTGCGACAGATCGCAAGCCCCAGTCCGGTTCCACCCAATGCGCGCGAGTCCGAGGCATCCCCTTGCTGGAATCGATCGAAGATGTGCTCGAGCTTATCGGCAGGAATGCCTCGTCCCTGATCGCGAACTTCGATGATCGCTTCGCTATCGTCCAGATTGCGCGCGGTGAGATGAACCTCGCTGCCTGGCGGTGAAAACTTGATTGCGTTTGAGAGCAGGTTGTTGAGCGTCTGCAGAATGCGGTCGGCGTCGGCCCATACGTTGACGCCATGAGCGGCAAAGAAGATGCGGATGTTCGGCCGTGGCGTGCGTGCCTGCTGTACACCCGCGGCGCGACGCAGAAGGTCTTCCGCGCTACACATGGTGGAGTGCAGTTCCGTTTTGCCGCTCGAGATGCGTTCAAGATCGAGAATGTCGTTGACCAGCCGCACCAGCCGGTCGGAGTTGCTGATCGCGATCTCAAGCATCTGCTGCGTCTTCTCGGGACGATTGGCGAGCGCGCCGCCCGCGAGCAGACCCAGCGCGCCGCGCAGCGAAGTAAGCGGCGTGCGCAGCTCGTGCGAGACTGTCGAGATGAACTCGTCCTTCATGCGGTCGAGCGCGCGGCGCTCCGTCGTGTCGGTGAACGCAACGACGACGCCCAGGGGCCTGAGTCCTTCTGAATCCGACGACTGCGAATCGATCTGCGGACGGGCAACGTATTCGACCGGAAAACTCGTTCCATCCTTGCGCCAGAAGATCTCGTTCGAGACGCGAACCGTGTCGAAGTTGGTGAGGCTCTTGCGAATCGGCGAGTCTACCGAGTCATATGGCGTTCCATCCACTCGCGTGTGGTGAATCAGATTGTGCATGACGTGGCCGAGCATCTCTTCCTGCTTGTAGCCGAGCATCTGGGTTGCCGCAGCATTGACAAACGTGACCCTGCCATCGAGGTCGATGCCGAAGATGCCGTCGCCTACCGAGGCAAGGATGGAATCCGATTGGCGCGTCAGCGTACGCAAACGGCCCTCCGCGCGTACCTGTTCGGTGATGTCGACACCGAAACCCAAAACATACGGCGCGCGGCCGGGAACGACGATCAGCTTGTTCCTGTACGCAACAGCGCGGACCTCGCCATCCTTGTGCGAGAGATGGAGCATGCCCTGAGCTTCGCCGGTCTCGCCGATTTTTTTCAGGTACGCGGGCAGCTGGTCGCGTTTCTCCGGCACGATGAACTCAGTCAGATTGTGCCCCGCCATCTCTTCCACAGAGCGTCCCACTGTGTCTGCGCCGTGGGTGTTGATGGTGAGCAGATTGCCTCGCAGATCGTGGGTGCAGACCATACCGAGTGAACCTTCAACAAGCTGCCGGTAGCGTGCCTCGCTCTCGCGCAGCGTGGCCTCGGCGGCGCGCTGAGTTGTAACGTCGATGCCGGTCGCGATGATGAAGGCAATCTGGCCCTGGGAGTCGGCGAGTGCGGTGGCGGACCAGGCGATGCGATGCACGCGGCCGTCCCGGCTGAGCCACTGGTTTTCAAAGGCAGCAGGGAAGTGGCCGGAGCGCAGACGTTCGAAGGTTTCGATCGCCTCGGGAATCTCGGGCCGGGGTATCAGCTTGTCCCATGCATAGCGTCCTTGCAGCGTGGGGAAGTCATATCCGGAGATCATCTCGCAGGCACGGTTGAAGCGGACAATGCGTCCTGCCGGATCGAAGACGGCGACGAGCGCGCCTACCGTGTCGAGTACAGTGGAGACGAAGTTGCGCTCCACCGTTAACGCCGACTCAACCCGTTGCCGCGAACGCGCCGCGCGGTCCATCTGCAGAATACGGCCGTTCAATTCAAGCCGATTGATCACTTGACGGCTGAGAATGCTGAGCGCCGACGATTGCGCAGGATTCAGCGCACGGGCCGGACGGTCGAGCACCAGGAGCGCGCCGATGTTGACGCCGCTGGGAGTAGTCAGCGGAGCCCCGGCGTAGAAGCGATAGGCGCGATCTTCAAGCAGAATTCCGTCCGGTGCATAATCGCGATCGTTACGCGTGTCCTGTATCTCGTAAACCGTATCGCCCAGAATAGTGGTCTCACAGGGCAGGCTTCCAAGCGAAAGTTCCAGCGATTCCATACCGACGCGCGCGCGAATCCAGATGCGGTCAGAGCCGACGAACGACACTGCGGCGACCGGGGTTTCGCAGATCTGCGCAGCAAGCTGCGTCAGGTCGTCCAAGACCGGATCGGGGACCGAATTGAGGACCTCGTACTGATGGAGGGCTTCAATCCGCAAAGCTTCGTCTTTGACCATCAGAGCATTCATTCAGCTAAATCAATGGTAGGGGATATGCAAGAATTTGCGCACTCCTACTTTCGTGGCATCAACAGGTTACGGCTTTGGCAGCGCGCAGCACTCTCCCGTTGGCGGGGGCTCGTCGGCGCTCGCGTCGAGAGCCACTTTCCAGGTCCCGTTGGGAAGTTTTTTCCATACGGTGAAGTAGCGGCCGGAGATCACCACGGCACCCCCCTTCTTGTCCTTGGAATGACCCTCATAGTGCCCCCACGTGAAGCCCATGTCGTTCGAGGGTCCCATCTGCGCCCCCTGAGGCTGCCAGGTTAGCTGGTAGGTTTTCGGGTCCCACTGGGCTTGCGCCGCGATGGCTGTGCGGCCCAGAACCGCAGGCTTGCCATTGTTCAGGGTTACCGCGTCGTCGGCGAACCAGCTGCTGAAGGCCTTGCCGCCCCCCTCGGCGACCGCCTTCTCAAAACGACCCTCAAGTTCCATCAGGAGAAGAACACCGGGGCTTAGAGTTGGTTGCGCTAGCGGATTGGAGATGATGGTTGGAGACTGCGCAAGTGCGTCATAACCGGGCGCGCCGGTACCAGAAGTGGGAATGGTCTGGGCGGCCAGAGGAAAGGCAACCAAGGCGCAGAAGAACAGGCGAAGGGTAGTGTGGCGTGGCATGTTGGTTATGCTATCAGCGCTGAAATCGACGAGGAACCGGAGTGGTTTCCGTGGAAGACTGATATCCTTCGCACCTGATGGTTAAGACGAAACCGGAACCGTTATTGTTGCTTTTGGCAGTTCTTTTCCTGGGTGCCGGAATGGCGTTGGGCCTGACTCACGCAATGCTTTTCCATCACATCGGAATCGCACTGCGTTGCGCGTCAATCGGGCTGCTATCCGTGTTTGCCTGGAAACGCAGGTCGCTCACCGCATGGATCTTTGTTGCCATGGTCGCTGGCGCCGAACTGGGTTTCGATGCCCCGGCAGTCGCAGTTAACACTCGTGTCTTCAGCGATATCTTCCTACGGCTGATTAAGACCATCGTTGCGCCTCTGATCCTTGCGACACTGATCACCGGCATTGCCGGACACGGCGACCTCAAGAGCGTAGGCCGCATGGGCATCAAGAGCCTCATTTACTTCGAGGTCGCCACCACTCTGGCGCTCGTCATCGGCCTGGTCGCGATCAATCTCAGCCACGCAGGCGTCGGCCTATCCCTGCCTGTCTCAGTACCCGCCGACCGGAGCGCCCCTGCTTCGACCGCGATCCACTGGCAGGACTTTCTTCTCCATGTATTCCCGGAAAACATCGCCAAATCAATATCCGAAGACCAGATCCTGCAGGTTGCTGTCTTTGCGATCTTCTTCGGCATCGCACTGGCGGGCCTGAGCCGCGAAAAACGCGCCCCGTTGCTAAGTTTCTTCACCAGTCTCAGCGAGGCGATGTTCAAATTCACCAATCTTGTGATGTACTTCGCTCCTGTCGGCGTGGGAGCGGCGATGGCGTTCACTGTGGGACAGATGGGACTCGGCGTGCTGGTAAATCTAGGCAAGCTGCTGCTCACGTTATATATCGCCTTGATTGCCTTTGCTTTGCTTGTGCTGCTGCCGTCGGCTCTGCTCTTTCGCATTCAG